>CANOSM010000019.1 GCA_947569365.1 uncultured Clostridium sp.
GTGAACAACAAATTTTAGAAGGAGAAAAACAAATAGCAACAGCTGAATCACAACTAGAAGAAACAAAAAAACAAATGATAGCAAATGGTAAGACTGAAGCAGAAGTAGAAGCAGAATTAGCTAATCAAAAATCACAGATTGAGACTCGAAAGACAGAGATAGGAAAAGGTAAACAACAATTAGAAAATAGTAAACTAGAACTTAACAAAAAGAAAGTAGAATTGCAAAATGCAAGAGAACAACTAGAAAAAGGAAAAGCAGAACTTGTTTCTGGTCGTTCACAAATAGAAAATGGGAAAGTACAATTACAAGCAGGAAAGAATCAACTTGAAAAAGGAAAGCAAGATTATAAAATAGGTAAAAAACAGATAGCAGATGGTAAAAGACAATTAGAAGCAGGAAAAAAGAAAATAGCAGATGGTAAAAAAGAGCTTAAAGATGGTAAAAAAGTTTATGAAACACCAATGAATGCTGAAGAATTATCTAAAGAAATGGATATGAATATTCAAGACGTAAATAACATGCTAAAAATAGTGAGAATGTCTAAATTTGATGTTAAAAATGATATAATAACTCTTGAAGAATTTTTAAATTTTATATATAGTGATATTTTAACAAATGAAACATATAACAAAGCACTTAAAGATGATATGAAAAAAGATATTGAAGATGCCAAAACTCAAATAGAGGAAAATAAAGGTATGATGCTTGCAGAAAATTATAATAGAATGGCAATTTCAATTAACCTTCCATCAGAGGGAGATGAAACTTTTGAATTCATTGGAAAGATGAAGGAAAAGGTTTCTAGTACAGTAGAAAAAGAATGTTATTTAGTTGGTGATTCTATTATGGGATACGAAATGAATGAAGGCTTTACAGACGAACTTAATTTTGTAACTTTACTTACTATTATAGCAATATTATTTGTAGTATTATTTACATTGCATTCTATTCCAAGTTCTGTAATGCTAGTAGCAGTTATTCAAGGAGCAGTATATATTACAACAGCAATTTCTGTTCTTCAAGGAGAGTCTGTAAATTATATAGCTTTAATACTTGTTCAATGTATTCTTATGGGAGCTACTATTGATTATGGTATTTTGTTTATCTGTAACTATACAGAAGAAAGGAAGAATAAAGATAAACATGATGCAATATGTATAGCAATGAGAAACTCTATAAAAACAATTCTAACATCTTCACTAATTTTATTTAGCTGTTGCTTATCTGTAGGAATGATTATGACACAAAAAGTAATTTCACAAACCTGTTCAATTATAGCTTGTGGAACAGTAAGTTCAGTTGTAATGGTTATATTGGCTTTACCAGCGGTTACTTTAATATTAGATAGATTTATAATAAAAAATAAATAAATATTATATAAAAGCAAAAAAAGATAGGTGATTCTGTGAAATTATCTGTCTTTTATGTTATAATCATCTCGAGAAATTACAATTCATAGATGGAAAAACATATATATATTTAATAAATATTAATAGAAAAAGCAGATACATTTTAGATACATTTGGGTGTTAGAATAAATCTAACATCCAAATTTTTTATGTTAAATTATATTATTTTAGGAGGAAACAAACATGTCAAAAAAAATATTTTTAATTATTTTAAGTTTAGCGATACTTATACTTGGAGGAATAGGACTCTTTCTATTTCCAAAACAAGAAAAAGTAAAAATAGAAAACACATCAAATAGCAAAATAAATGAAACTGACAAAACATCTTCTAACGAATCAAATCAATCAATTAAAAATGATAAATTAGTATTAATAGGAAATATGAAAAAAAATTATTGTGATAAAGGATATTATTATATTTCAAATGAAGATGAGAGTTCTAATATTAAATATTTTGATTATTCAGCAAAAAAAGAAATTTACTTATGTAACAAGCCAAACTGCAAACATAATACAAAAGAGTGTAGTTCATATTTAGATTCATCAGAAACTTATGAAATGTTTGTATATAAAGACTATATATATTTAATATCAGCATCAGGAAGCACTCAAACTTTTAGTGCTACAATATCAGATAGTGGTGAAACAGTTATGGAACAAGGAACAAATACACCAAAGATATATAGAATGAATTTAGATGGAACAAATAAAACAAAACTATTTGAATGTCCTACTGGAACAGAAATTGATTCAACATACATTTTAGAAGGAAATAATCTTTATACATTCTTTCTAAAAAGCAAATCAGTAGAAACAGGAAAAAATGCTATAACATCAGTAGAAACAGGAAGAACACTAGTAAAAATAAATTTATCATCTGGAAAATATGAAGAATTATTTGATAGTAAAGATAGATCTATAATTGGAGTATATAAAAACAATATAGTATTTGAAGAAATAGTATATAAAGAAAATCCAGATGACTATTCAAATGATGATAAAGGATATATAAATAATTATAATAAATCTACAAAAAAAATAAACCTATTTAATCTATCTACAAATTCAGAAACAGAAATATATAAAGACATCTGCAAGAATATGGAAGATATTCAAAGTGCAAATGGTAAGGTATATTATATTGGAAGTAAAGGCAAAAAAATAGAATATATAGATTTAGAAACAAAACAAAAACAAACATTAGTAAACTTGACAAAAACAGGAGCAAGTATTAATGGAATACATGATAATAAATTACAATATTTATATTATTCAGGGAATGAAGGAAAGGTAAGCAAAGCATATTATATAGATTTAGAAACAAAGGAAAATAAGGAATTTAAGTTATTAGATAAAAACAAATATTTAATAAATATTTTAGCACAAAATGACAAGTATTATTTTGTTGAAAAAGGTTATGAATTTGGAAAAGAATATACTACATGGGCAGGAACAAAACAAAAAGATATAGAGAAAACTAATTATGCTTTAATTAGAAAAGAAGATTATTGGAATTCAAACCCAAAATATATTGATATGAAAAATACAAAATAAAAAAAAATAAATAGGAGAAAACTTAAGTATGTTAGAAGTTAAAAACTTAAATAAAAGTTATGGAAAGAAAAAAGTTTTAAATAATATAAGTTTTAAATTAGAAAATGGTTTATATGGTTTGCTTCGGACCAAATGGTGCAGGAAAATCAAGTTTAATGAATATTATAACAGATAATTTAAAACCAGATTCAGGTAATGTATTATGGGAAAATAAAGATTATAGATCATTAGGTGCAAAATATAGAGAAATACTTGGATATATGCCACAACAACAAGGACTTTATAATGGATTTACAGCAAAAAGATTTTTAAATTATATAGCAGTATTAAAAGATGTTCCTAAAAAAGAAATATCATTACAAATAGAAAATGTAGCAAAAATAGTTAATTTATCAGACGAACTAAATAAAAAAATTGGTATGTATTCAGGAGGAATGAAACAAAGATTGTTAATTGCAAGTACCATTATAGGAAACCCAAAACTTGTTATATTTGATGAACCAACAGCAGGATTAGACCCAAAAGAAAGAGTGAGAGTAAAAAATCTGATGAAAGATTTATCTAAAGATAGAATTGTAATTATAGCAACACATATTGTGCCAGATATAGAAAACATTGCAAAAGAAATACTTATTTTAAAGAAGCGGAACTTTAGTAGAAATAAATACACCTGAAAACTTAATACAAAAATATTCTCCAAATGGAAATTTAGAAGATGTATATATGAGTATCTTTGGAAACGAGGAGGAGGATAAATCTTGAAAGATATAATAAAATTTGAATTTTTAAAAATATTTACAAGCAAACTATTTATATATACATTAGTTATTTTCACATTAGCAAACATTATTATCTTACACTATACAGAAATTGCCTCAAAAGAAGAAAAAATACCAAGCTCTGCTTATAAATTATTAAATGAAGAAATAAAAAATTTATCAGAAGAAGAAAAAGGAGAATTAATACAAAAAGAATACGAAAGAAATTATTCACTTAATATAATAGATAACATCAAGAATCTAAGAAATAGTGAAAATCCATTAATGGTAGAATATGCAGAAAGTGTAAAGGAAGAAAATAAAGAGCTTTATGAAAAGTACATAAACGAATATGAAAATGCAAATTATAAATATACTGGGGATATAGCAAAAGAATTATCATTTTTTGAAGAAATAAAAAAAGAATATGATGAAAATAAAAACTATAAACAAAAAATTGATGAAATATTAGAAAAAGCAGAAAACTTAGAAACAATATCTATATTTAAAGAATCAAAAGATGATTTCTCAAGTAAAAATATAAAAGATACAGCTAAAAACTATGAAAAAATGAAAAATACAACTTTAAACTTTGTACCATCAAAAGGAATAGCAAGCTTTACAAAAATGCAAGTAACAGATATATTTATTATTTTAATAATATTTGTTATATCTACTATTATTATATATGAAGAAAGAGAAAAAAATCTACTTACACTTATTAAAAGTACAAAAAATGGAAGAACAAAAACAATTATATCCAAGATAATAGTAACAATGATTAGTATTATAATCATTTCCTTAAGTATGTATGCTATAAACTTTATATATTATGGAATACATATAGGATATGGAAACTTAAGTTATTCTTTGCAATCATTAAATCCATTTTCTTATAGTACATTACAAATAAATATTATGCAATATTTAATATTATTTATAATTACTAAAATTGCAGTATTTTTTGCCATTTCACTTATAATACTATTAATATCTAGCATAGCTAAAAATAATGTGTCAAGTTATATAGTTTTTATTGCAATTTTTGGAATAAGTTTTATATTATACAAAACAATAGACCCAATTTCAAAATACAATATATTTAGAGTAATTAATATTATAAATCTAATAGATACAAATAAAATATATGAAAACTATATGAACTTACAGATATTTGGATTTATGGAGAATGTATTAGTTTTAAGTATATATTCTGTTATAATATTAGTAGTAACTTTAAGCTTATCAAATATATTGATATTTAATAAAAAGAAAGACTTACAAATAAGAGAAAGTTATATACTAAGAAAGATAAAACAAATAAATATTTACAAAGCTAGAATATTTAGTAAAGTATTTACTGCCGAAGTTTATAAATTATTTATAACAAACAAAGTGTTAGTTATTATTATCTTATTTGCAATACTACAAACATACAATTATAAAACTACTAATAAAGCAATTTCTTTTAATGAAAGCATTTATAAAAACTATATGCAAATTTTAAGTGGAAAATTGACAGAAGAAAAAGAAAAGTTTATCCAAATCGAGCAAAAAAAGTTTGAAGAAGCAGAACTTGCAATAGAGAAGATAGAAGAAAGAGTAGCAAAAGGAGAAATATCTAAAAAAGAGGCAATATATTATGAAGAACCTTATGAGAATATTTTAGCTACAAAAGAAATATTTATGAAAATATTAGATCAATATGAATATATAAAAGAAAATCCAAAAGCAGAATTTGTTTACGATACAGGATATAAAGAATTATTAAGAATAAATAAAAACGCCTTTTTGCAAAGTGATATATATTTAGAAGTTGTTAGCATTATGTGTTTTGCAGGAATAATTGTAATGGAGTATAAAACAGGAATTATAAAAATACTAAATAGTACTCCTAAAGGAAAGAAATATACAGTTGTAAATAAAATAATTTCTTGTATATTTGCAGGAATAATAATTTTTACGATTAGTATTATACCAGAAATAATGAAAATAAAAGAAGTATATGGATTTGATAATATAAAAGCTAGTATAGTAAGTATAAGCCTTTTTAATAACTTACCACAAGGTATAAATATATTACAATTTATAATAATATCATATTTATTTAGATTTATGGTTTTTACAAGTATTATATTATTAATACTATGGATTTCATTAAAAATAAAAAATACAACATATTCAATGTTAGCTTTAAGTACATTATTATTAGTACCAGTTATTTTAGTTCAATTTGGATTTGAATTTGCAAACTATGTAAGTATAAATAGATTTTTAAATTTATCTAAAATAATACTTTTAGATAAAAACTTACATTTGATATATATTGTAATTCCTATTATAATTGGTATATACAGTCTTTATAAATTATGTAATAAATTTGAATAATTATAGATTGAAAATATAAATTTAAAAAATTTATATAGGAGAGTGAGAAATAAATGAATAAAATTTTGGTAGTAGAAGATGAATTTCCAATAGTAGATTTAATAAGTATTTCTTTAAGTAATGAAGGATATGAGGTAGATTATGCTTTAGATGGCGAAAAAGGAGCAAATCTAATAGAAACAGGAAAATATGATTTAGTATTACTAGATATCATGCTACCAAAATTTAATGGATATGAGCTATTAGAATATGCCAAAACAATGGAAATTCCAGTCATATTTATAACAGCAAAAGGACAACTTAAAGACAGAGTAAAAGGCTTAAGTTTAGGAGCAGATGATTATATTGTAAAACCGTTTGAAATAGAAGAACTAATTGCAAGAGTAAATACAGTAATTAGAAGATGCCATAAAAAGGTAAATATTAAAGATATAGAAATTAATTTAGAAAATAGAGTCATAAAAAAACAAGGACAAGAAGTAAAATTAACACCAAAAGAATTTGAATTATTTTTATATTTATATGAAAATCAAGATAAAGCTTTAAAAAGAGAAAATATATTTGAAAGAGTATGGGCTGATGAGGTATTAGATACTAAAACACTTACACTCCATATACAAAGAATAAGAAAAAAGTTAGATTTAAAAGATAGAATAAAAACGATTCATGGAGTAGGATATATTTTTAAAGGGAAGGAATGAAAGTAAAATGAAATTTACATTAAAGATAATTATATCTGTGGTAGCAATTATATCAATTATTTTCTCTATTTCAGGTATAATTATGATAAAAAGTAATTTTAAACATTCTCTTGAAAAGACAATTAATCAAAACATTGAAGCCCATACATTAGAGCGATATGGAATGGAGAATAATATTGATGCTAATATTAATAAAAAAGGAGAAATATCAAAAGAGCAATTAAGTAGTTATGCTAGAAGCTTAGTATATTATTTAGAAAATAATAAAAAAATTTCTATTTATATAAATGATGAAAAATTATATTCAAATATCCAAATAGATGATGATACTTTTAAAAATTTAAATAATAACAAAGAAATAAAATATATTTTAAAAGATATTAAAAATTACAAATATATGCTAGTATCTTCTAGTATAGAGATAAATAATTATAAAATACTCCTTATTAGTAGATATGATATAACAGATGTTTTTACAGAAAGAAACAGACAACTTAATTACTTTTATAAAATCGATGTAGCAGTAATATTAGTATCAGCAATTTCTATATGCATATTATCATTATTTTTAACAAAGCCAATTATTAAATTAAATGAAACTAGTAAAAAAATAACACAAGGTTTATATAATGAAAGAATTGATATAAAGTCAAAAGATGAGATAGGAGAACTTGCAAAAAGTTTTAATATAATGATAGATACTATTGAAAATAAAATAAATGAGTTAGAACTATCTGTAAAACAAAGAGAAGAATTTATAACTAATTTTACTCATGAACTTAAAAATCCAATGACATCAATTATAGGATATGCAGATATTTTAAAAAGTGGAAAATATGATAATGATGTAAATTTAAGAGCTGCAAATTATATATTTAATGAGGCAAAAAGATTAGAGACATTGGCTCACAAATTAATGGATTTAATGGAGTTATCAAATGAACATATTACATTAGAGAGTTTAGATATAGTATGGTTTATGAATAATCTATATAAAGATATAAACGATACTTTAGGTGAAATAAAATTAGAGTTAAATATTGAAAAAGCTTATGTAGTTGCAGATAAAGTATTATTAGAATCTTGTTTAAGAAACTTAATAGATAATAGTAAAAAAGCAAATCCAAAAGATAAGATTATTAGAGTAGTAGGAAAAGTAGAAAATAATAAATACAAAATATCTATTATTGATAAAGGATGTGGGATACCAGAGGAAGACTTGCCAAGGATTACAGAGAGTTTTTATATGGTAGATAAAGTAAGAGCAAAAACTAATGGAAGAAGCGGTATAGGACTAAGTATATGTGAAAAAATTGCTAAACTCCATAATAGTAAGTTAGAAATCGAAAGTAAAGTAGACAAAGGAACTAGTATAAGTTTGTATTTGGAGGTAGAAAATGAGAAATAAGATTAATATAACTTATATAATAATTTTTATTTTTATTATATGCTCATTTGCTATACCTAAAATTGTAATGAAGGTGCAAGATAAGAAAATATTTACAAAATCTTATACAATAAATAGAAATATTAAAACACTAAATGAAAATGTAAAGAATACAAAGCTAATATACACAATTTATAGTAGATATAATACAGATAAATATAATATTACAGTTTCAGATAGTTTAAAAGAAACACAAGAGATAATAATATCAAGTGATAACATAAAAGAGATAGCAAATTCAGATATTATAATTAGTGATGAAGAAGGAATATTAGATAATATACATCAATTAATAAAAGCAAATATAGTAAAAAAAGACTTTTATAATCAGTTTTCTAGTAAGTATTTTATTTATAGAACATGGGATTATGATAATGGAGAAATAAAGTATTCTAAAACGAATATATTTACAAGTAATGATTATAAAAAGGCAATAGCAAGTGTACAAATAGAAAAAGAAACAAATAAAATTATAGAATATAAAGTAAAAAAAGAGTATGTAGATATAAATGAAAGTACTTTAAGAAAGTATGTAAAATATTTAGAATTAGATAAGATATTTAATGATTTTGAATATATAGATAATCAGCTAGAATCAAAATTAGCAGGAATAAAAATATCTACAATTATTGATGGAGAATATATTTGTGTTAAAGTAATACCATTATAATTAAATATTCTAAATAATAAAAATGAAAAACAAAGATATTTTTAGAAAAATGGAGAAACAAGGAAATAAAATAAGAAAAACAATATTAAAAATTTGGTTACATTGGTTTACAAAATAAGATAAAAATGGTATAAATATATAGAGAGAATGAATAATTTTTAATAGGAATTATTTATAAATTTTATTATTTTTAATATACATTTTGTGTAATAAAAATATAAATTTACGAAAGAAAAAATAGTGTGTAGTCAGCTATAAATAGATTATATACTGTTTTTATTTTTTCGAAAAAAATATATTAGAATGGGTGATAAGTAAAATGAGAGAAATCTTAAAAAAGGAAGTAGAAGTGTTAAACTTAAACAAAGGTATAAAGGAGAAGCTAATAAATAGAGAAATAGGATCAGTTTCTGAACTTTGTAATTATTCTAGAATGGAATTATCTGAATTAGATTTTAATAACGAAGAAATTAAAGACATTATGATATCCTTAGAGCTTCAAGGTTTAGATTTAAAAAGAAATCATGCTAAAAGAAATAAACTTATAGATAAGAAAATAAAGATATAATTAAAAAAATAATTAATATATATAATGACACTATACATTTAAGATATGAAGAAAAATTAATTCAAAAATTTTCCTGTATATCTTAAATGTATTTTTATTCTAGTTTTATAGTATTATCTATATTGACAAAGATGTTTTATACTATTATAATGTTAACTAAAGTTAACAAAAGGAGAAAAAAGGAATAGATGATATCGAAATCACTAGAAGAATACTTAAAAACTATGTATATTCTAAAAATGCAAAATGGTAATATTAGAGTTACAGATGTTGCAAATAAAATGGGATATACAAAGTCAGGAGTTAACAAGGCACTTTATAATTTAAAAGATAAAGGATATGTTAATTATGAATCTTATGGGACAATAGAATTAACAGAGCAAGGGATTAATTTAGCAAGAAAAACATTGGAAATATATGATATCGTTTATTTATTTTTAAATGAAGTTTTAGATATAGATTCAAAAGAGGCAGAAAAAGAAGCAGAGAAAATAAAGTCGGTTATATCAGATGAAACAACAAATAAACTTGCAAAATATGTACATAAAGTTTTAGGACTAAATGAACTAAATTGCAATTATAATGTAAATAATGAAAGATGTAGATGTTGTAAAAAAAGATGTAAAAGATAAAAAAAGTCTAATAATTTTATATAATAGGAGCATTTTTTAAATGGAAAATAGTAAAAATAAAAAAATACTAATTGGAATGAGTGGTGGAGTTGATAGTAGTGTATCAGCATTATTATTAAAGCAAAATGGATATGATGTCTATGGGATTACTATGAAGTTATGGGAATCAGAAAAACAAGAAGAAACTTCAGAATGTTGTGGCATGGAGGCTACAAATGATGCAAAAAGAATTTGTGATAAATTAAAATTGCCACATTATACATTAAACTATAAAGAAAAATTTAAAAAATGTGTTATAGACAATTTTATAGATGAATATAGAAATTCGAGAACACCAAATCCATGTATAGAATGTAATAGACATTTAAAATTTGGCGAAATGTATAAAAGTGCTAAAGAGCTGGGAATAGATTATATAGCAACAGGACATTATGCAATAACAGAATATAGTGATAAATATAAAAGAGTAGTACTTAAAAAAAGCAAGAATTTATTAAAAGACCAAAGTTATGTTTTGTATTGCATTCCAAAAGATATATTAGATAAAGTTATTTTTCCACTTGGAGAATTTGAAAGTAAAGAAGAAGTAAGAAATTTAGCAAAACAAAATGAACTTATAGTAGCAAATAAACCTGATAGTGAAGATATATGTTTTATTCCAGATGGAAATTATAAGAAATTTTTAGAAAGTAATTCAGAATTAAAACAAAATACTGGATATATAATAGATAAAAAAGGGGAAATTTTAGGAAAACATAATGGGTTATATAATTATACAATAGGACAAAGAAAAGGTCTTGGAATAAGTTATAAAGTTCCACTTTTTGTTATAGGTTTTAATAAAGAAAAAAATCAATTAATTGTTGGAGAAGAAAACGAATTATACAAAACAGAAATGTATGTAAATAATATAAATCTTTTACTTATAGATAAATTAGATGAAAAAATGAATGTATCAGTAAAGACTAGATATTCAAGCAAAGAAGAAAAAGCGACAATAGAGATGGTAGATAATGATACTATAAAAGTTGTATTTGAAAGACCAGTAGCAAGAATTACTTCAGGTCAATCAGCAGTATTTTATTTAGATGATATTGTAGTAGGTGGAGGAAAGATAATTTAAAATAAAAATATTATTTTAAGGAGAATATTAAAATATGAGAAAAGTAAAATTTGATATTCAAGGGATGACTTGTAGTAGTTGTCAAGCTCATGTAGAAAGAGCTGTAAAAAAATTAAGTGGAACAAAAAAAGTAGAAGTTAATTTGCTTTCAAATAATATGAAAGTTGAATATGATGAAAAAGAATTAAATAATGAAGATATAATTAAAGCAGTAGTAGATGCAGGATATGGTGCTAAAGTTTTTGAAAGAAAAAGTGGAGAAGAAAAAAATGATAGTGCTAGTACAGAAGAGTTAAAAAGCATGAAAAAAAGATTAATAACATCTATTTGTTTGTTAATTCCACTTATGTATATTGCGATGAATCACATGTTTTATATGTGGTTTAAAATACCAGTACCAAGTTTTATAAAATCACTTTTTCATGGGACTAAAAACGCATTAAATTTTGCAGTAGCTCAATTTATATTGCTTATACCAATAATGTTTGTAAATAGAAATTACTTTATAATTCGGATTTAAGAGATTATTTAAAGGAAGTCCTAATATGGATTCATTAATTGCTCTTGGATCTGGTGCAGCAACATTATATGGCTTATTTGCAATAGGAATGATTATATATGGATTTAATATAAATGATTTAAAATTAGTAGATAAATACTCTATGGATTTATACTTTGAATCAGCAGGAATGATACTTACATTAATAACACTTGGAAAATACTTAGAAACTAAATCAAAAGGCAAAACAAGTGATGCTATAAGTAAGTTAATAAATTTAGCACCGAAGACAGCAATAATTGAAAAAGATCGGAAAAGAAATAGAGATAGAAACAGATAAAATAAATGTAAATGATATAGTAATTATTAAACCAGGAACAAGCATACCAGTAGATGGAGTTATAATAAGCGGTAGTTCAAATTTAGATGAATCAGCAATTACAGGAGAAAGTATTCCAGTATATAAAACTATAAATGATAATGTAATATCAGGAACAATAAATCAAAATGGATATCTGAAAGTAAAGGCTTTAAAGGTCTTAGGAGATACAACTCTTTCACAGATAATAAATTTGGTTGAAGAGGCTAGTAATTCTAAAGCTCCAATTTCTAAACTTGCAGATAAAGTAAGTGCAGTATTTGTACCAGTAGTTATTTTAATTTCAATATTAGCATTTATATTTTGGATTATACAAGGACAGAACTTTGAATTTGCACTTACAACAGCAATATCAGTACTTGTTATATCATGCCCTTGTGCACTTGGACTTGCAACACCAGTAGCGATAATGGTTGCAACAGGAAAAGGAGCAGAAAATGGAATATTAATCAAATCAGCAGAAAGTTTAGAAAGATTACATTTAGTAAATACTGTTATGCTTGATAAAACAGGAACAGTTACAGAGGGAAAACCAGTAGTTACAGATATATTAAGTATAATAAAGGAAAATGAATTGTTAGAAATAGCAGGAAGTTTAGAAAAATTGTCTCAGCATCCTCTAGCAGAGGCTATAAACAAAAAAGTAGAAAAAGAAATTGTAGATTTAAAAAATGTAGATGAATTTGAAAATATTTCTGGTAGAGGTGTAAAAGGAAAAATAGATGGAGAGATTTATTTAGGTGGGAATTATGCCTTTATGACTGAGAATAATATTGATGTAAAAGATGTAGAGAATAGATATAATGCTTTATCAAGTAAAGGAAAAACTGTACTATTCTTTTCAAATAAAGAAAAGGTAATTGGTATTATAGCAGTTTCAGATATTATAAAGAAAACAAGCAAAAAGGCAGTAGAAGAACTTAAAAAGAATAATGTAGAAGTTATAATGATTACTGGTGATAATAAAAAAGTAGCAGAAGCAATCGGAAAAGAAGCTGGAATTGAAAATATTGTTTCAGAAGTATTACCACAAGATAAAGAAAGTGTTGTTTCAAAATACCAAGAAAAAGGAAAAGTAGTTGCTTTTGTAGGAGATGGTATAAATGATAGTCCAGCACTGGCAAAGGCAGATGTAGGATTAGCAATAGGAAATGGAACTGACATTGCAATAGAAGCAGCAGATATTGTACTTATGAAAGATAGTTTGTTAGATGTTGCAACAGCAATTTCTTTAAGTAAAAAAACTATAAATAATATAAAAATGAACTTATTCTGGGCATTTTTCTATAATTGTCTAGGAATACCAGTTGCATTTGGAGCATTTTATTTAAGCTTTGGATTAAGACTAAATCCTATGATAGGAGCTGTTGCTATGAGTTTTAGCTCAGTATGTGTTGTAACAAATGCTTTAAGGCTTAGAAAATTTAAAATGAATTATAAGATAGAAAATGATAATAATAATTATAATAAAAATATTAAGGAGGATAATGAAAATATGGAAGGTATAAAAGTAATAGAAATTGAAGGAATGTCATGCAATCACTGCAAAATGAGTGTTGAAAAAGTATTAGGTGCTTTAGATGGAGTAGAAAGTGTAGAGGTAAGCTTAGAAAATAAAAATGCTAAGATTACTTGTAGCAAAGAGTTAAGTGATGATAAAATAAAAGAAGCTATTAAAGAAGAAGGTTTTGAAGTAGTTAATATAAAATAAAGTATAGAGGAAAAATATAATGTCAGATATGTTTTCAAGAACAGAATTGTTATTAGGAAAAGAAAAAGTAGATATTTTAAAAAACTCTAAAGTTGCTATATTTGGAATTGGAGGAGTTGGAAGTTTTGTATTAGAAGGATTAGCAAGAGCAGGAATTGGATCATTTATACTTGTAGATAATGATACAATTTCTGAATCTAATCTGAATAGACAATTGGTTGCAACTACTAAAACAATTGGTAGACCTAAAGTAGAAGTTGCAAAAGAAAGAGTCTTAGAAATAAATCCAAATGCAAATATTGAAATATATAAAGAATTTTTTATGCCAGATACTAGAGAAGAAATAATCGATAAATCAATAGATTATATTGTAGATGCAATAGATACAGTAACTGCAAAAATAGAACTAATTGTAAGGGCTAAAAAACTAAATATTAAAATTATATCTAGTATGGGTACAGGAAACAAGTTAAATCCTACTAAATTTGAAGTAGCAGACATTTATAAAACTAGTGTATGCCCTCTAGCTAAAGTTATGAGAAAAGAACTAAGAAAAAGAGATATAAATGGACTAAAAGTACTTTATTCAAAAGAAGATCCAATAAAAATAGAAAAGAACTTAAAAGAAAAGCAAGTTCCAGGAAGTATATCTTTTGTACCATCAGTTGCAGGATTAATAATTGCTGGAGAAGTAGTAAAAGATTTAATAAAATAAACAAATAAAGTTTTATTAAATTGTATTATTTGTAATAAAGATGTGATATACTTTTTTAAAAGAAGGAGGTATGTAATGGAAGAGAAATTAAATAATTTACCATACTCTTATAAAGAAGATATACAAAAAGCAACCAAAATATTAAAAGAAAATGGAGCAAAAGAAGTATTTATTTTTGGTTCTATTATAAATGGAAAATTTAATAAAAATTCTGATATAGATATTGCGGTCAAAGGATTAAATGAAAAGGATTTTTATAGAGTTGCAAGTATATTAATGTTTGAACTTCAAAATAAATTTGATCTTATAGATTTAGATGATAAGAATAATAGTTTTTCTCAAATGTTACTAAAGGTTGGAGAGTTGTTGAAAGTTGGATAATGTAATAATGAAAGGGCACAAATAAATTGGAAAGATATGAAGAGATAGAAAAAAGCATTAGAACTAGTTATAGAAAAGAAATATGGAAAAGATTTATAAAAGGAATATCAGAATATGAAATGATAAAAGATGGTGATAGAATTGCTGTCTGTATTTCTGGTGGTAAAGATTCAATGCTTCTTGCAAAATGTATGCAAGAGCTAACAAAACATAAAAAGATGCATTTTGAACTAGAATTCATTGTAATGAATCCTGGATACAATGAAATAAACAAAGAAAAAATTATAAATAATGCACAAATATTAAATATCCCAATACATATATTTGAAACAGATATTTTTAATAGAGTTGTAAATATAGAAGATAGTCCATGTTATTTATGTGCTAGAATGAGAAGAGGATATTTATATGAAGAAGCAAAAAAACTCAATTGCAATAAAATAGCTTTAGGACATCATTTTGATGATGTTATTGAAACAATTTTAATGGGTATGTTCTATGGAGCTCAGATACAAACAATGATGCCAAAAGTGTGTAGCACATCACATCCTCGGAATGGAGCTTATAAGACCATTATACTTTGTAAGAGAAGAAGACATTATAAGCTGGAGGGATAAAAATAACTTAGAATTTATACAATGTGCTTGTAGATTTACAGAAGAGTATGAAAAAAATAATAATAAAAATGATATATCAAAAAGAGAAAAAATGAAATCACTAATAAAAGAACTGAAAAAAGATTATGAAAATATTGATGTTAATATTTTCAGTAGTGTTCAAAATGTAAATTTAGATACAATTATTTCATACAAAAAACAAGATAATATACATCATTTTCTAGATACTTATAATGGTAACTCAAAAAATTTAAGTAATAATTCAAATAAAAATATATAGAGAAAAAGAAAGTTTTTTAAATACAATTACTTTCTTTTTTTTTACATTTATGATAGTATGAAAAAACATATAATTAATGTAAAAGGAGAGTGAAAGTTATGAAAAATATAGCGATTTTTGGTTCAACAGGCTCAATTGGAGAAAATACATTAAATGTAGTAAGAGAAAATAGGAATTTATTTAAAGTAATAACATTAGTTGCAGGAAAGAACATAGAAAAGTTAATAGACCAGATAGAAGAATTCCATCCTAAAAATGTTTATATTACTAAAAAAGAAAATGCAGATAAATTAAGAAAGTTATATAATGATATTAATATATATTATGGAGAAGGGGGAATGGAAGAAATATCACAATTAGTAGATTTTGATATTTCAGTTTCAGCATTAGTTGGAATAGCAGGATTAAAACCAACTTATAATATGATAAAAAATGGAAAGACAGTAGCATTAGCTAATAAAGAAGTTCTAGTAGCAGGTGGAGAAATAATAATGAAAACTGCAAAAGAAAATGGAGCTAAATTACTTACTGTTGATAGTGAACATAGTGCTATAATGCAATGTTTAAATGGAGAAGAAAGTAATGAAATTGATAAGATATTACTAACAGCTTCAGGAGGACCATTCTTTGATAAAGAAATAACAGATAATATTACAGTAGAAGAAGCATTAAATCACCCAACTTGGAATATGGGAAAAAAGGTTACAATCGACTCTTCAACAATGATGAATAAAGGATTTGAAGTTATAGAAGCAAAGTGGTTATTTTGTGTTAACCCTAATCAAATTGAAGTTGTAGTACATAGAAAAAGTTTAGTACATTCTATGGTTCAATTTAAAGATGGAACTATTATGGCTAATATAGGACCAAAATCTATGCAAATACCAATAGCGTATGCTTTAAATTATCCAGATAGATTATCAAATAATATAGAAAAATTAGACTTATTTGAAGTATCAGATTTAAAATTTGAAAAACCAAACTTAAATAAATTTAAATGTTTAGAGTTAGCATATAAAGCAATTGAAAAAGGACATTGTTATCAGGTAATATTAAATGCAGCTAATGAAGTTTTAGTAGACAGCTTTTTAAATAAAAAAATAAAATATACAGATATTCCAAAAGGAATAGAAAAAATAATGAATCTATATGAAAAAAGAAAATTAGAAACAATTGATGAAATTTTAGAATTTGATGAAGAAATAAAGAAAAAAACAATAGAAATGATAAACTTAAATCAAATTTTTTAATTAGGAGAATTTATATATGTATAAGATGATAGTTTTGGATTTAGATGGAACATTACTAAATGATTATAAAAAAATAAGCAAAGAAAATGCAGAGGCAATAAAAAGAGCATATAATGAAAAAGGTGTAATATCAGTAATTGCAACAGGAAGACCATTAGGATATGTAAATGAACTATTTAGTGTATATGGCAATTGTTTTGCAAGTTATGTAATTGCTTGTAATGGTGCTATTATAAAAAATATTGAAAATAATGAATATATACATAAAGTCCCATTTACAAATAAAGAAGTATTAAATATAAGAGAGAAATTTTTTGAAAATGAAAATACAGATTTTATGATGCTTTATACTGATAAAAATACTATAAATGAAGCAAAAAATAGTAAAACTTTAGAAGATGCAGGAATAAATATAAATAACAGTAAAACTCAAACAGAAAATATAGAAAATGCAATAAAGAAAAATCCAGATATGATTAATTTATTGTGTTTAATAGGTGGCAATACATTAGTACTTCAAAAGATAATAGAAAAGATAAATACATTAGATATTGAGATAGAAAAACCAGTTATATGTAGATATTTATACAAAAATGAAAATCACACATTTGAATCAAGATATATAGATATAGTAAAAAAAGGTTGTAGTAAGAAAAATGCCATAAATATCTTAGCAGATAAATTAGGAATAAAACAAGAAGAGATAATAGTTATGGGAGATGGAGGAAATGACATATCAATGTTTGAATGTGCAGGACTAAAAATAGCAATGGAAAATGCAGAAGAATATTTGAAAGAAAATGCAGATTTTGTAACTGCAAGTAATAATGATAATGGAGTTGCAAAAGCAATTCATAAGTTTATATTTGATGAAGAGTAGATAATTTATATAAAAATGTGAGTTGCAATCCTATTTGCATTGAATAAATGGATAGATGAAAAAAATATGGGTTCTATTAAATTAAAATAGATCCCATATTTTTTATAGAAAGGAGTAAAATAGTGATAATAAAATATGGAAAATATTACTATTGCATTAAGAATAGTAATATTTTCAGAAGAAGGGATAATTATAAAGTTTTACTTAATTTGGTTACATCAAATTTTCTATATATATTTTCTTGTGCTATATGCCAAAGCTCAAGAGATTCATCAAGTACATTTTTTTGCTTTCTAAGTATATTATATTCTTTTATTATTTCATCTAGATAATTAAATCCTGTTAAAAGTTCTTTTTCTATCATTTTTCCCCAACCAATTTCATCTGAATAAATTTTTGTTTCTTTTAATATTTGTATAGCCTTATTGATATCATAATTAATAACATATTGTTCAACCTTTTCAATATTTGGTGTTATCTCTAAAACAGAGAATTGAGCACCAGTAGTTCCAGCGTCACTAATTCCAATTGAACCAGGAGTGATATATTTTACATTATCTTTCCTAAAAGTATATTGCTTATGTACATGACCAAATATTTTATATTTGCAGTTTTCTATATATTCGTAATTGCATTTATGAGATACATATATTTTATTTTTATCATCAATATTAATAGTCAAAGATGAAGGAAGATTTTTAATCCATTCTAGATCTTCTTTGCTTAATGAATTGTATGTACATACAATATTGTTTCTTGTTCTTATATTTACTTTATTTGGATCTTTATGTTTATCAAAATCAATTATATAATCCTCTCTATTTCCAGAGATGATATAACATGTATATTTTTTTTCATATTCTCTTATTAAATTTATTACCTTATGAGAATCTGGAAAATCTGTTATATAATCACCACACCAAATTATTGCGTCAAAATTAATATTTTTAATTTCATTAATACAAGCTTCTAATGCAGTATAATTTGCATGAATATCACTAAGTATTAAAAATCTCATAAAAAAACCTCCAATGTATTAAAAATAAAATTATTATCAATATAAAATTATAACAAAAAAGTTACATTATGACAATAAAAAACGAAGGTATATAAAATTTGTAAAAAAATGATTTATACTTAAGAAAAATGGAATTACCATATTTTAGACTGACCTTTCAGTCTAATGACTTTGAAATGATAAAATGATATAAATATTAAAAAGATTAGGAGATTTTTTTAGTATGAATAATAAATTCAAAAGAATAAATAATTTAAAAGAAATTATAAATAAAACAGAAGATAAATTTGGAAACAATATAGCATACAAAATAAAAACAGAACCAGAAAAATACAAATTAATAACACATAAAGAAGCAAGAGATATGGTAAATGCTTTAGGAACAGCTCTTATAGATATGGGACTAAAGGATAAAAAAATAGCAATAATTGGAGAAAATAGATATGAATGGGAGATTGCATATTTAAGCATTGTATGTGGTACAGGAATAGTAGTACCACTTGATAAATCACTTACAGAAAATGAACTTAGAAGTATAATAGACAGATCAGGAGTTGAGGCAATATTCTATGCAGAAAAATATGAAGAATCACTAAATAAAATTAAAAATTTAGGAATAGGAAAATTAAAACATTTAATTTCTATGGATCTACAGATTCATGGAAAAGGAATATATTCAGAAAAAGAATTAATAGAAAAAGGAAAAAAACTAATAGAAAGAGGAGATAGACGATTTATAGATGCAAAAATAGATGAAGATAAAATGAGTATAATGCTATTTACGTCAGGAACTACATCCGCTTCTAAAATAGTTGCACTTTCACATAAGAATATATGTTCAAATTTAACAGCAATATCTAATTTATTAGATATAAATTCATCAGATATATTTTTATCATTCTTGCCACTTCATCATGTATTTGAATGTACAGTAGGATTTTTATTTGCTTTTTACTCAGGAGCACAAATAGTATTTTGTGATGGGATAAGGCATATAGTAGACAACCTACTTGAATATAAAGTTTCAGTAATGATATCTGTTCCAGCAATATATGAAAGAATATTTAAAAATATAAGAAAGCAAATAGAAAAAAAAGGTAACTTAAAGAAAATACAAGAAGATATGGAAAAATATAAAGATGAAACTATTGAAGAGCAAAGAAAAGCATTTAAAGAAATACATGATATGCTTGGAGGAAATCTAAAACTTATGATAAGTGGAGCAGCAAGTTTAGATGTAAATATAGAGCAAAAATACAGAAAGCTAGGATTTAATCTAATTAAAGGATATGGACTTACAGAAACATCACCAGTAGTAGCAATAGAAACAAACGAAACTTATAAATTAGGTTCAGTAGGAAAAGCTATTCCAGGAATTAAAGTAGCACTTTCAGATAAAGATGATTCTGGTATGGGAGAACTTATAGTCAAAGGGCCAATTGTCATGAAAGAATATTATAAAAATGAAGAAGCAACTAATGATGCAATTAGAGATGATTGGTTTTATACAGGAGATTTAGCTAAAATAGATGATGAAGGATACATATTTATTTGTGGTAGAAAAAAGAGTGTTATTGTACTGAAAAATGGTAAAAATATATTCCCAGAAGAAATGGAAAATCTACTAAATAAAATTGAAGGAATAGAAGAATCATTTGTCTATGGAAAAAGAATGTCAGAAGAAGATGAAAACGATATAAAAATTAATGCAAAATTAGTATATAATGAAGAAATTTGTAAAAATGTATACAAAGTAGAAAGTGAAGAAGAAATAAAAAAAGCAATCTTAGAAAAAGTAAAAGATATAAACAAAATGATGCCAAGATATAAATCAGTAAGAGGAATTAGCTTATCTAAAGAAGCATTAATAAAAACATCTACTGGAAAAATAAAAAGACAAATGAATTTAGAAGTAATAAATAAGGAAGTAGTATGTTAGAAAATTTAGAAACAGAATTTATTGGTAGAAAAGAGATTTTTTATAAAGAAATTGATTCAACTCAAAAAGAAATTTGGAGAAGAATAGAAAATAAAAAAATAGAAGATGGAACAATTATAATTGCAGATATTCAAAGTAGCGCAATAGGAACTCATGGAAGGATCTGGTATACAGACGAAGAAAATAATATAGCATTTTCTATCTATTTAAAACCAAATTGCATAGTAAGTAAGCTAAATGGAATAACAATAGAAATTGCACAAATTTTAGTAAATATATTTAAAGACAAATATAATATTAAACTTGAAATAAAAAAGCCAAATGATTTAGTAGTAAACAATAAAAAAATAGGAGGCATTTTAACAGAAACAAAACTAAATGGAGAAATAGCTAAATATATGGTAATAGGAATAGGAATAAATGCAAATAAAACAAAGTTTAATAAAGAAATATGTGATATAGCAAGTTCTATAAAAAAAGAATTTGGAGTTATAGTAGATAGACAAATAGTAATTGAAGAGTTTTGTAATCAATTTGAGAAAAGCTATAAAGAAAAAATAGAAAAATAATAATAGGAGAAAAAGTATGAAAATAGGATTTTTATTTCCAGGGCAAGGAGCTCAAACAGTAGGAATGGGAAAAGATTTATATGAAAATTATAAAGAAGTAAGAGATATTTATGAAATTATAAAAGAAAGTACAGAGGTAGATGTTAAATCTCTAACCTTTGACAGCACAGAAGAAGAATTAAACCAAACAAAAAATACACAAATTTGTATACTTACAATGTCTTTAGCAATACTTAAATTATTAGAAAAAGAAGGAATAAAAGCAGATGTATCTTTAGGACTAAGTCTTGGTGAATATTCTGCATTAATATATAGCAAAGTTTTAGATATAAAAATAGGAGCTTACCTTGTAAAGAAAAGAGGAGAATATATGCAAAACCTTCTTCCAGAAGGTGAGTGGTCAATGGCTGCTATTATGGGACTTGATGAAACAGAAGTAGAAAATGTATGTAAAAAAGTTACAAAAGGATTTGTAGTTCCAGTAAATTATAATACACCAAAACAAATAGTTATATCAGGAGAGAAAGAAGCAGTAGAAGAAGCTGAAATAATTGCAAAAGAAGTTGGAGCTAAAAAAGTAAGAGTACTTAAAACATCAGGACCATTTCATACAGAAAAATTAATAGAAGCATCAAATGCTTTAAGAAAAGAAATGGAAAATATTGAATTTGGAAAATTTGAAACAGAAGTTATTAAAAATTTAGATGGGGATATGTATAAACAAAATGATGATATAAAAGATATATTAGCAAAACATATTATATCTCCCGTAAGATTTTCAAAGGGACTTAAAAAAATGATAGATATGGGAGTAGATACATTTATAGAAGTAGGACCTGGAAAGACTTTATCTGGATTTGTAAAGAGAATAGAGACAGATAAAGAAATAAAAATATTCAATATAAATGATGTTGAAACTTTAAATAATACAGTAAGTCAAATAAAAAATAATAATTAGAAGGGAAGAATAAATATGAGTGATGTTGCTTTAATAACTGGAGCCACAAGAGGGATAGGAAGAGAAATAGCTCTTACTCTTGGAAAAAATGGATATGAAGTAGTTATAAACTATAGAAGTGAAAATCAAGATTTAGAAGATACTATAGAATTATTAAAAAAAGAAAATATCAAATTCTATACAGTTAAGGGAGATGTATCAAGCTATGAAGATTCAGAAAGATTTGTAAAAGAGGCAATAGAAAAGGCTGGAAAAATAGATGTACTTATAAATAATGCAGGAATTACAAAAGATACATTAATAGCTAGAATGAAAAAAGAAGATTTTGAGTCAGTAATAGATGTTAATTTAGTAGGAACATTTAATGTTACTAAAAATGTAATAAGCCACATGATTAAAAATAGAAAAGGCAGGGTAATAAATATTTCATCAGTAGTTGGAGTTTCTGGAAATGCAGGACAGACAAATTATTCTGCATCTAAAGCAGGAATAATTGGATTTACAAAAAGCTTAGCAAAAGAAGTTGGATCTAGAAATATTTTAGTTAATGCAGTAGCTCCAGGATTTATAGAAACAAATATGACAGATGTATTAAAAGATAATATAAAAGAAGAAATAGAAAAAGCAATACCACTTAAAAGAATGGGAACTCCAAAAGATGTAGCAAATGTTGTTAAATTTTTAGCATCTGAAGATGCTTCATATATAACAGGTCAAGTTATAAATATAGATGGCGGAATGGTAATGTAATTTATAAATAGAGAGGAAAGTATAAAGATGGAGAGAAGAGTAGTTATAACAGGTTTAGGAGCTATAAGTCCTATTGGAAATAACATAAAAGAAAATTGGGAAGGAATTAAAAATAAGAAAAATGGTATTGATAAAATAACATTATTTAATACTGAAACATATAAAGCAACTTTAGCTGGAGAAGTTAAAGATTTTGTGCCAACAGACCATTTTGATTTAAAACAATCTAAAAGATTAGATAGGTCATCACAATTTGCTATAATAGCTGCAAGGGAAGCTTTTGAAGATAGTAAAATAACAAAAGAAAATACTGATTTTGAGAGGATAGGAGTATTTGTAAGCTCTGGAATAGGAGGACTTAGAACAATACAAGAGCAATGTGAAGTAAATGTAAATAAAGGACATGGAAGAATTTCACCAATGTTTATACCAATGGCAATAGCAAATATGCCAGCTGGAAATATTGCAATCGATCTAGGATTTAAAGGAGAGTCTATTTCAATCGTTACAGCATGTGCATCATCTACACATTCAATAGGAGAAGCATATAAAACAATTAAGTATGGCTCTGAAGATGTAATATTTGCAGGAGGAGCTGAGGCATCTATTTGTGAAGTTGGTATTGGTGGATTTGAAAATATGAAAGCTTTATCATATTCAGATAATAAAGATAGAGCTAGTATCCCATTTGATAAAGAAAGAAGTGGATTTGTAATGGGAGAAGGCGCTGGAGTACTTGTACTTGAAGAATTAGAACATGCTAAAAAAAGAAATGCTAAAATATATGCGGAAGTGATTGGATATGGTGCTACATCAGATAGTTATCATATTACTTCACCAGACCCAGAAGGAACAGGTGCTGCAAAAGCAATGATAAGAGCTATTGAAGATGCTAGAATAAATAAAGAAGATATAGACTATATAAATGCTCATGGAACATCTACACATCTAAATGATGTTTGTGAAACTATGGCTATAAAAAAAGCACTTGGAGAAGAGATATCTTCAAAAGTAATGGTAAGTTCTACAAAAGGAAATACAGGACATTTATTAGGAGCTGCTGGAGCAGTAGAAGCAATATTCTGTACAAAAGCCATTGAAGAAAAAATAGTCCCACCAACAATTAATTATAAAGAAAAAGATGAAGAATGTGATTTAGATATAGTTCCAAATGAATCAAGAAATAAAGAATTAAATGTAGTAATGTCAAATTCTTTAGGATTTGGCGGTCATAATGCAAGTATAATTATGAAAAAATATATAGATTAATTTTATTTAATTTAGGAGGAATTTAAAATGGAGTATGATAAAATTAAACAACTAATAGAAGATGTTGGAAACTCAAAACTCGAATCAATAGATATTGATTTTCCAGATGGTACTAAAATAAGTATGAAAAAAGAAATAACTTCTAAAAAAGTAATAGAAGTTCCACAAACAATAGAAAAAGAAATTAAGGTAAAAGAAGAATATGATTTAAATGATACTACCAAGGAAATTCCAGAAGGTAATATTGTAAAATCACCAATGGTCGGAACATTTTATTTAAAACCAGCTCCAGATGCAGAACCTTATGTTTCTATAGGAGATAAAATCAAAAAAGGTGATACACTTTGTATTATAGAAGCAATGAAACTTATGAATGAAATTGAATCAGAATTTGATGGAGAAATAAAAGAAATTTTAGTAAAAGATGGCGAAAGTGTAGAATATGGTAAACCACTATTTAGAATTGTATAGAAAGAGAGATAGAAAATGTTAAATAAAAAAGAAATCGAAAATATTATTCCACAAAGAGATCCTTTTCTTATGATAGATGAAGTAGAAGAATATGTTCCAGGACAAAGTGCTATAGCTTATAAATATGTAAATGAAAATGAATGGTATTTTAAAGGACATTTCCCAGGAAATCCTATAATGCCAGGAGTACTTATTACTGAAAGTTTAGCACAAACTGGTGCAATTGCAATCTTAAGTTTAGAAGAAAATAAAGGAAAAAATGCTCTATTTGGCGGAATAGATAAGATGAGATTTAAAAAGACAGTAGTACCAGGAGATAAACTAAAACTTGAAGTAAAAATAATAAAACAAAAAGGACCAATTGGTATAGGAGAAGCTATAGCTACAATAGATGGAAGTCTTGTAGCAAGAGGTGAACTTACATTTGCAATAGTTGGATAAAAAAAGCCTTACTCTAATCATGAATGATTAAAGTAAGACTAAAGAGAAAATTCCTTAGAAATTAGAATAAAATATCTATTTTAGTATTACTGAGAATATACGTTGTATCTGTACCATCAGAGATTGAATTATTATTTATATTATTTTGGATGATATTCCAAGAATCTTCGAGTTCGTCAGATGTTGGATGACGTAAGCTGAATTTTTTATGATATTTTGTAATCGGCTTTTCAGATCTTTCTAAAATAGTTTTCAACTCTGGATGCACAACTATTTGGATAATGCTAGAAAAACTATTCTTAAAAAGCGAAATGCATGATGTAATAAAAAATGCAAATTAAAGTAAGGAGAATAAAAATGTTAAATAAAGTTTTAATAGCAAACAGAGGAGAAATAGCAGTTAGAATTATAAGAGCATGTAGAGAGATGAACATAAAGACAGTTGCTGTTTACTCTGAAATAGATAAAAATGCAATGCATACAATACTTGCAGATGAATCTGTTTGTATAGGACCAGCAGATCCTAGAAAAAGTTATTTAAATTTTAAGAATATAATTGAAGCAGCAAGTATCACAGGAGCAGACAGTATACATCCTGGATTTGGATTTTTATCAGAAAATAGTAGATTTGCAAAGATATGTGAAGAATCAAACATAAAATTTATAGGACCAAGTTATAAGGTAATAGATTTAATGGGAAATAAATCTAATGCTAAAGAACTTATGAAAAAAGCAGGAGTTCCAGTAATTCCAGGTTCAGAAGGAAGTATAAAAAATATAGAAGAACTAAAAAAGACAGCAGATAAGATAGGATACCCAGTAATACTTAAAGCTGCTGCTGGTGGTGGTGGAAAAGGCATTAGAATAGTATATGAAAAAGAAAAATTAGAAGAAAACTATAATATAGTAAAACAAGAGGCAAAATTATCTTTTAATGATGATGAGATATATATTGAAAAATTTGTTCAAAATCCTAGACATGTTGAAGTGCAAATTATGTGTGATGAGCATGGAAACGTAATTCATTTAGGTGAAAGAGATTGTTCAGTACAAAGAAAAAATCAAAAGGTTATAGAAGAAACACCATCTACTGCAATTGACGAAAAATTAAGAAATAAAATGGGAGAAGCTGCGATAAAAGCTGCAAAAGCAGCAGGATATACAAGTATAGGAACAATAGAATTTCTAGTAGATAAAGATAAAAACTTCTATTTTATGGAGATGAATACTAGAATACAAGTAGAACATGCAATTACTGAAATGAGAACAGGAATTGATATAGTAAAAAATCAAATAAGAATTGCAGCAGGAGAAGAATTAAAAATAAAACAAAAAGATGTTGAATTTAGAGGACACTCAATAGAATGTAGAATAAATGCAGAAAATCCTTCTAAAAAGTTTATGCCATGTCCAGGAACAATTACAGGACTAAATCTTCCAGGAGGAAATGGAATAAGAATAGATAGTGCAATTTATGAAGGATATACTATACCACCAACATATGATTCTATGATTGCGAAAATAATAACACATGGAGAAAATAGAAATGAAGCAATAAGTAAAATGAAAAGAGCTTTAGAAGAGATAGTAATAGAAGGAGTAGATACAAATATAGACTTTTTATTTAAAATCATAAAAAATCCTAATTTTATAAGAGGAAACTTTGATACCTCATTTATAGAAAAGGAAATTTTGAAAAAAGAGGAATAAAAAATGATTATTGATAAAATGAAAAAAAGAGGTCCTACTGCTAAAAAAATAACAAATAAAGTAGATATACCAGTAGGAAAATGGATAAAGTGCAATAAATGTCAGGAGATTTTATATAAAGAAGATGTAAGAAAAAACTTTAGTGTATGTCCTAGTTGTGGTGCATATTTTAGAATGCATATTAATAAAAGAATAGAAACTATAATAGATGAAGGAACATACCAAAAATTAGATTTTAATATAGAAACAGTAAATCCATTAGAATTAGATGATTATATGAAAAAGCTCTCAGATTTAAGAAAAAAAACAGGGATAAATGAAGCTGTTGATTGTTCTATAGGAAAAATAAATGGAGAAGAAGCTGTTATATGTATAATGGATAGTGGGTTTTTAATGGGCAGTATGGGAAGTGTTGTTGGAGAAAAAATAACACTTGCAACTGAAAAAGCAATAGAACTTAGACTTCCACTAATAATCTTTTGTACTTCTGGTGGTGCAAGAATGCAAGAAGGAATTATATCTCTTATGCAAATGGCAAAGACTACTGCTGCAATATCTAAACTAAATAGTGAAGGACTTTTGTATATATCAGTATTAACAGACCCAACTTATGGAGGAGTTACAGCATCATTTGCAAGTATAGCAGATATTGTTCTAGCAGAACCAGGAGCAATGATTGGATTTGCTGGAAAAAGAGTTATAGAACAAACAATAGGAGAATCTCTTCCAGAAGGCTTTCAAACAGCAGAGTTTCTGCTAGAACATGGTTTTGTAGATAAAATAGTAGAGAGAAAAGATTTAAAAGATACATTAAGCAAGCTTATAAAATTTCATAAAAAGGAGAAATAAAATGAAGGAAATTACTGCATGGGAAAGAGTTGAAATTGCAAGAGATCCAAAAAGAAAGACATCATTAGATTATATAGAAAATATTTTTGACGACTTTATAGAACTACATGGAGATAGAAATTTTAGTGATGATAAAGCTATTGTATGTGGTCTATCAAAAATAGAAAATCAAAATTTTACTGTAATTGCTGAACAAAAAGGAAGAACTACTAAAGAAAATATAGAAAGAAATTTTGGAATGCCTAATCCTGAAAGCTACAGAAAAGCAATAAGATTTATGAAACAAGCAGAAAAGTTCAATAGACCAATTATAACATTTATAGATACAAAAGGAGCATATCCTGGGATAGGAGCAGAAGAAAGAGGACAAGGAGAAGCAATAGCAAAATCTATGTTTGAAATGGCAAGACTTAAAGTTCCAATAATATCAATAGTAATTGGAGAGGGATCAAGTGGTGGAGCTCTAGCAATTGGTCTTGGAAATAAAGTTTTAATGCTTGAAAATGCTATATATTCAATACTTTCACCAGAAGGGTATGCAAGTATCTTATGGAAAGATTCGTCTAGAGCTAAAGAAGCTGCTGAAAAAATGAAACTAACTGCTAAAGATTTATATGATCTAGATGTTATAGATAAAATAATAGAAGAAGGAGAGAATATTAATTCTGAAGAAAGCTTTATTAAAGTTTCTAAAAATTTAAAAGAAGAGATCCAAAAATACACTTTAGAGATGCTTAATATGTCAGAGGAAGAATTAGTAAATGCAAGATATGATAAGTTTAGAACTATAGGAAAATACAAAGAGTTTAATAGAAAATAGATAAATCAAGTAAAGGTAAATACAGGAAAATTATTATTATTTGCCTTTATTTTTTGTATTTTTTATGATATAAGTTAAATAAATAAAAGAATAGAATATAATATAATGACATGAAGTATTTTTAAGTATTAAAAAATATGTGGTATTTTAAGTAAGAAAGAGAGGAACATTATGTTAAAACTAGAAAAGATAACTAAAATTTATGATACAGCAGGTTTTAAACAGACAGCATTAGATGAAGTTAGCATGAACTTTAGAGAATGTGAGTTTGTATCAATACTTGGGCCTTCTGGAAGTGGAAAAACAACACTTTTAAATATTATAGGAGGACTTGATAATTATACATCAGGAGATTTGATTATAAATAACATAAGTACAAAAAAATATAAAGATAGAGATTGGGATACATATAGAAATCATAGTGTAGGATTTGTATTTCAAAGTTATAATTTAATTCCACACCAATCAATACTTTCAAATGTTGAACTTGCTTTAACCCTTTGTGGTGTATCAAAATCAGAAAGAAGAAAAAGAGCAAAAGAAGCATTAAAAGAAGTAGGACTTGGTGACCACTTAAAAAAGAGACCAAACCAATTATCAGGTGGACAAATGCAAAGAGTTGCAATAGCAAGAGCATTAGTAAATAATCCAGACATATTACTTGCAGATGAACCAACAGGAGCACTAGATTCTGAAACAAGTACTCAAATTATGGAATTACTTAAAAAAGTAGCAAATGATAGACTAGTAATTATGGTAACACATAATGCTGAACTTGCAGAAGAATATTCTACAAGAATAATAAAAGTAAAAGATGGCGTAGTTTTAGATGATACAAACCCATATGATGGAAAAGAAGAAGAAAAAAGCACTGATGAAAATACATCTGAAAAAGAAAACAAAAAGAAAACTAAAAAAACTAGTATGTCATTTAGAACAGCATTATCATTAAGTTTAAATAACCTTATGACTAAAAAAGGAAGGACTCTACTTACAGCATTTGCTGGATCAATTGGAATTATAGGAATTGCTTTAATTCTTTCACTTTCAAATGGAGTGCAGGAATACATAAATAAAGTTCAAGAAGACACTTTATCAAACTATCCACTTACAATACAAAAAGAAAGTGTTGATGCAAGTTCAATGATTGGAATATTTATGGATGATAATGGTGAAAAACATGATGACGATAAAATTCATTCAAAACAAGTAATTGGTCAAATATTTGAAAAGATATCAGATGAAGTAAAAAGAAACAATTTAAAAGCATTTAAGGAATACATAGATAAAAATGATAATGATATAAAAAAATATTCTAATGCAGTTCAATATGGATATGATTTAACATTAAATGTATATAAAGATGATGATAAAAATAAAATAATGCAAGTAAATCCGCCTACTACATTTGAAGAACTTGGAATGACATCATCTTCAGATGAATCTTCATATGTTATGGGGCAATCAACAGATGTATGGTCAGAAATGATTGATAATGATAAGCTGTTAAAATCACAATATGATGTAATATCAGGAGCATGGCCAGAGAAATATAATGAAGTAATGCTTATAGTAAATGAAAATAATGAAATAAGTGATTATACTTTATACTCTTTAGGTATAAAAGATCAAAATGAAATTGCAGAAAAAATGCATAAAATTAAATCAGGAGAGAAAATAGAAAAATTACAAGATGAATCATATTCATATGAAGACTTTCTTGGACTTAAATATAAAGTACTTTTAAATACAGATTATTATGAAAAACAAGGAAATACATGGATAAATAAAAAAGACAATGAGAAATACATGAAATCAAAATTAAAAGATGCATTAGAGGTAAAAATTGTTGGAATAGTAAGACCTAAGAAAGAGGCTACAGCTACATCAATGGGAGATACAGGAATGATAGGATATAGAAAAGAATTAACTGAGTATGTTGTAAAAGGAATTAATGATTCAAAAATTGCTAAAGAACAATTAAAAAATTCTGAAATAAATGTATTTACAGGAAAGAAATTCTCACCACAAGCAAAATCAAATTCACATTTTAATTTTTCAAATTTATCTAAAAAAGAACAAGAATATATGTCAAAATTAAGTGAAGAAGAACTTGCTGCAGCTATAGCATCTTATACTGAAATGATGTCAGCAACATATGAAGAAAATATATCAAAGTTAGGAATATGTGATTTAGATAATCCTTCTTATATTAATATTTATCCAATAGATTTTGAAAGCAAAGACAAAATAACAGCTGCAATAGAGAAATATAATGAGGATAAGAGAAAAGAAGGAAAAGAAAATGATGTAATTCAATATACAGATATGGTAGCAACAATGATGACATCAGTAACAGTAATAGTAAACATGATTAGTTATGTACTTATAGCTTTTGTAGGAATTTCGTTAATAGTTTCTTCAATAATGATTGGAATAATAACATATATATCAGTTCTAGAAAGAGTAAAAGAAATTGGAATTTTACGTAGTATAGGAGCATCAAAGAAAGACATTTCAAGAGTATTTAATGCAGAAACATTTATTGTTGGATTAGTTGCAGGACTACTTGGAATAGGAATAACAATACTTTTAAATATTCCAATAAATATACTAATAAAGAATGTTGCAGATGTATCTAACATTGCAAAATTACCAACAGTAGGAGCAATTATATTAGTAGTAATAAGTATGATATTAACTATGATTGCAGGATTAATACCTGCTAAGATGGCAAGTAAGAAAGACCCAGTAGAATCATTAAGAAGTGAATAATATATAAAAAAATAAGTAGATTATGATTGAAATTAATATTTCAAGTTTATTTCAAAGTAATCTACTTCTTTGATTTACGACAGATAAATCTACAGAAAAAGAGATAAGAGTAGCTATTGAATGTTTGAAAGTATTTATAGAACATGAGGAAAAAGAAGTATAAAAATGCTAGCTTTCAAAAACAGTTCTGTTTATAGCTAATATATACCCAGTAACTTTAAAGGTTATTGGGTATATATATTATATTATTATTATAGAAATCAAAGAGATAGAAAAAAGGTAGTGTATGAGTAATTTAAGTAAATATATAGAAAAAGTAAAAGAATATAAAAATCAAAATCCAGGTATTTCAGAAGAAAAGCTAATTAGATATGTATATTTAGATTTAGGACAAAAATTTTCTTTTAATCTGAAATTCTTTTTCACAAATAGAAGAACCAAAAAAAAGATATATGCTAATAGCGAAAGTGAAGAGAATTTAAATGAAGCAATGGAATCTAATATTGTTATTTGTAAATCAGCAGCATATATACTAGAGTATATATTAAAAAATGTAGGTGTAAATATTATAACAGTAGTTGATCCAAGAGATACGAGAAAATGTCCACACATGTATAATATAGTAATACCAAAAGAAGGTAAAGAATATATAATAGATTTACAAGAAGATATGGAAAACATACAATCACATTATTTTACCAAAAATTTTGGACTATCAATTAAAGATGGAAAGACTTCTGTAATAAAAAGATCTAATATTGAGCAAATGGATAGAGAGCTAGGGTTTATAGATGATGAAAACTATTATGCAGATGAATATTTATATTTATTAAAGTCAGATATAGGGTATTTTACTGATTTTGCAGAAAAAGTTCAATTTGTATTAGAAAATATAGACATTTATGAAAATAAAGATATTAAATACCAAGAAAGGAAATGGCATCATGATAAAATTTTAAAACAACTTTTTTCTAAAGAAGAATTAAAGAAAATACATCTAATAGATTGTTATGAAGGTGAGGGAGACGAAAGAGAATTTAAAAATTGTATAGCAGTCGAAAGATCAGGAGGGACAGATATTTATATGTATTCAGTAGAAGAAAATAGATATTGCAAAATGACAATTCAAGAATTCGCTGAAGAGACATTAAATGGATTGGTAAATATGCAAGGAATTTTACGTTTAAGACAAGCAAAAAGAGAAATAAAACATAAAAAAGATGAAGGAAGGTAAAATAAGAAATAGAAAAATGAAATAATAATTTTTTAAGTTTAGTATTCAAGTTAAATAAATGGAAATTTCTTGAAATAAGCTTACATATCAAAGGCTATACCAGATTTTTTGTAATGAACAGTCAATTCAATTGATAAGTTCTGGAAAAAATGATAATCTAGTATAGAAAACTAGATTGAGTGAAAGGAGAACTAAATGGAAGGAATAAAAGTTGGTAATAAAACATCAAAATTTCCTATAATTCAAGGAGGAATGGGTGTTGGAGTATCAATGCATAGATTAGCAGGAAATGTAAGCAAAGAAGGAGGAATCGGAATTATATCTACAGCAGATATTGGATATAAAGAAGAAGACTTTGAAAAAAATCCATTAAAAGCAAATTTAAGAGCAATAGGAAAAGAGATAAAAAAAGCAAGAGAAATTGCAGGAGAAGATAAAATATTAGGTGTAAATATAATGGTAGCATTAAGAAATTATGCTGAAATTGTAAAAGAATGTGTTAAACAAAAAATAGATTTAATAATATCAGGTGCAGGAATTCCAAAGGACTTGCCTGAATATGTTAAAGGATCAGATACAAAGATTGCTCCAATTGTATCATCATTAAGATGTTGCAAACTTATAGTAAAACATTGGATGAGTAAATATGATTATGTTCCAGATATGATTGTTATAGAAGGACCAGAAGCAGGAGGACATTTAGGATTTAAAAATGAAGAATTAACTGAAGAAAATAAACCAAAACTTGAAGATATAACAACAGAAGTAGTAGATTATATAAATGATATAGAAAAAGAAACAGGAAAAAAGATCCCAGTTATTTCAGCAGGAGGAATCTGGGATAAAAAAGACATAGAGAAATATTTAAAACTTGGGGCATCAGGAGTACAAATGGCTACAAGATTTGTTGCAACAGAAGAATGTGATGCATCAGAAGAATTTAAAAATGCATATGTAAATGCTAAAAAAGAAGATATAAAAATAATAAAAAGTCCAGTAGGAATGCCAGGTAGAGCGATATATAATGAATTTATTAAAGATACTGAGAAAAATAAAAGTAAAATACAGAGATGCTATGGTTGTATAAGAACTTGTAATGGAGTAGATGCACCATATTGTATAACTAAAGCATTAGTAAATGCAGTCAAAGGAAATATTAATGAGGCTTTAGTTTTTTGCGGAAGTAATGTAGATAAAATAAAAGAAATAGTTACAGTAAAAGAACTAATGCAAGAATTAACAGTATAAGTAATTATTAGATAGTGAACATAAAAAACACTATCTATTTTTAAATATATTTTGTAAGGGGATTGACAATTTATTTTATAGTATTAAAATAGTATAGAGCTTTATAAAATAAAAAGAGGGGAATATGAAAAATAAGAAAGTATTATACAAAATAAAAAGTTTAAATACTTTAATATTTAGAGAAATAGGAAAAAATTGCGAGACTAATAAAGGAGAAAAAATTGTAAAAGCTACACCAACACAAATGCAAATTTTAGCATATATTTTAGAGTGTAGAGATAAAGAAATTTATCAAAGAGATTTAGAGAAGGTTCTAAATTTAAGAAGAGCGACAGTATCAGGAGTTCTTAAAACAATGGAAAAGAATGATCTTGTTAAAAGAGTTACTGATAATAATGATACAAGATCGAAAAAAATAATCTTGCAAGAAAAAGCAATAAATATTTTTAAAAGACATAAGAAATTAATGCTTGAAATAGAAAATAACATAACTAAAAATATACCAGAAGAAGAAATCGAAATTTTTTGCAATATTATTGACAAGATGAAAGAAAATATTAAAAATATGTGAAAGGAAAAAAAGTAATGATTAAATTATTAAAGAGCTTTGAGAAAAAAGAATGGCTTTTGGCTGTAATATGCTTTTTACTAGTAGTTTTTCAAGTTGCACTTGAACTAAAAATGCCAGATTATATGTCAGAAATAACTGTACTAGTTCAAACTGAGGGAAGTGAAATGAAAGATATCCTAATTAATGGAGGATATATGTTACTTTGTGCTTTAGGAAGTTTGGTTATGGCTGTTATATCTGGATATATTGCATCTAAGATATCAGCAAACTTCTCAATGAAGATTAGAAAAAAAATTTTTGATAAAGTAGAATGCATGGCAATGCAAGAAGTTAAGCAATTTTCTACAAGTAGTTTAATTACTAGAACAACAAATGATGTGACACAAATAGAAATGTTAATTGCTATGGGACTTCAGTTATTAATTAAAGCACCAATAACAGCAATATGGGCTATTACGAAGATACTTAATAAAGGATGGCAATGGAGCCTTATTACAGGAGTTGCAGTTATGGTACTACTTAGTGTAGTTGCAATACTTATGGTTATAGTTCTTCCAAGATTTAAAGTAGTTCAAAAATTAATAGATAGAGTAAATGGAATTACACGTGAGAACTTAACTGGTATAAGAGTAGTAAGAGCATTTAATGCAGAAAAATATCAAGAAGAAAAATTTGAAAAAACAAATGATGAACTTACAAATTTACAATTATTCAATCAAAAGAAATTTGCTGTTATGCAACCTGTAATGTATTTAGTAATGTATGGACTAACGCTTGCGATTTATTTTATGGGTGCATATTTAATAAAAGATGCAATGATGGTAGAAAAGTTATCTCTATTTGGAGATATGGTAGTATTTAGTTCATATGCTATGCAAGTTATAATGTCATTTTTAATGCTTGCAATGATATTTATGATGATACCAAGGGCAGGAGTATCTGCAAATCGTATTAATGAAGTATTAGATACAGAAATTAGTATAAAAGATGGACATTTAAAAGAAAATAAGACAAATGAAATTGGAACAGTTGAATTCAGAAATGTATCATTTAAATATCCAGATGCTGATGAATATTTACTAGAAAATATTTCTTTTAAAGCAGAAAGAGGAGATACAGTAGCATTTATTGGATCTACTGGTAGTGGAAAGTCCACATTAATAAATTTGGTTCCAAGATTTTATGATGCAACAGAAGGTGAAGTATTAATAGATGGTGTTAATGTAAAAGAATATTCAGAAGAATTCTTACATAACAAAATAGGATATGTTCCACAAAAAGCAGTTATGTTTGATGGTACAGTAAAATCTAATGTTGGATATGGAGATAATGGAAAAGGAGAGATTTCAGAAGAAAAGATAAAACAAGCAATAGAAGTTGCACAAGGTAAAGACTTTGTTGAAAAAATGGAAAATCAATATGACTCACATATGGCAAGTGGTGGAACTAATGTATCAGGAGGACAAAAACAAAGACTTGCGATAGCAAGAGCTATAGCCAAAGATCCTGAAATATATATATTTGATGATAGTTTTTCAGCTTTAGACTATAAAACAGATGCTATACTTAGAAAAAAACTTAAAGAATACACAAAAGATGCAACAAGTTTGATAGTTGCACAAAGAATAGGAACTATTATGAATTCAGATAAGATTATAGTACTTGATGAAGGAAAAGTAGTAGGAGCTGGAACACATAAAGAATTATTAAAAAATTGTGAGGTATATAAACAAATAGCTTTATCTCAATTATCAAAGGAGGAATTAGAAAATGAGTAATGAAACAAAAACTCCTAGAAGAGGTCCTATGGCACATGGCCCAGGTATGAGAGGTGCTACTGAAAAAGCTAAAGATTTTAAAGGAGCTATGAAAAGACTATTTGGAGAGTTAAAAATATATAGAATTTTATTAATAATAGCATTTTCTCTTGCAATAATAGGAGCTATACTTTCTATTTCTGCTCCAAATAGATTGTCTGAACTTACAGATAAAATCTCTGAAGGATTAATACCAAATAAGGAAAATCTAGAAAAATTACCTAAGGAAATTCAGAACAATTTAGATACAACTAAAATAATAGAAGAGATACCAAATATACTTCAAATGGATTTATCCAATAAAACGATTTCTAATATAATGAAAGATAAAAATATTTCTACTAAAGACAAACAAAATATGCAAGCTATAATGAAAAATATGCAAAATGAAAAAGATATGCAAAAAAGACTTGGATATATACTAGAACTTCCTGAAGATATAAAAAAGATAATGTTAAAAGAAACAGAATATAATGGAGAAAAAATATCTTATGAAGATAAAATACAAATCATAAATTTAGTTAAAGATTTCAATCAAAATGAAATGACAACTATACAAATACCAGAAAGTTTGCAAGATTTTATATTTAGTGAAATTGAAATAGATGGAATAAAAATATCTTCTAAAGACCAATATAAATTTATGACTATTATGAGTTCATTATCTAAAGACTCAAGTGCTAACCAAATGTATTCAAAAATAGATGAAATGCCAGAGTCTATAAGAAAATTAATAGAACCTAAAATGGATATGGAGGCAATTAAGAAAATAGTATTCTTCTTAATAGGATTATATGGAGTAAGTGCATTATGTACATATATTCAATCAATATCAATGACAGTAGTAGCAAATAGATTTGCTAAAAGATTACGTACAAGAATATCTCACAAGATTAATACTTTACCACTTATGTACTTTGATAATCATTCAGTAGGAGATATATTATCTAGAATAACAAACGATGTTGATACTATAGCCCAATCTATGAATCAATCATTAGCAACATTAGTTAGTAGTGTAACATTATTTATTGGAACAATAGTAATGATGTTTTATACAAATTGGATATTAGCTTTAACAGCAATATTTTCAAGTTTAATTGGCTTTGCTGGAATGGGAGCAATATTAAAAAGTTCACAAAAATATTTTGCTGAAAAACAAAGAGAACTTGGCAATCTAAATGGACATATAGAAGAAATATATTCAGGATTAAATGTAGTAAAAGCTTACAATGGTAAAAAAGAAGCTGATGAGAAATTTGATAAATATAATAAAAGAGTTTGTGTAAGCAATCAAAAGAGTCAATTCTTATCAGGACTTATGCATCCACTTATGGCTTTTATAGGAAACTTTGGATATGTTGCTGTATGTATTGTAGGTGCTGTACTTACAGTAAATGATGTGATTTCATTTGGTGTAATAGTTGCTTTTATGACTTATATACGTTTATTCACAAACCCACTTTCACAAATAGCACAATCTATGACATCACTTCAATCTACTGGAGCTGCAAGTGAAAGAGTATTTGAATTTCTAGATGAAAAGGAAATGCTTGATCAAAAAGAGATTACAAAGAAATTAGACAAAGATGATATAAAAGGAAATATAGAATTTGACAATGTAGTATTTAGGTATGCAAATTCAGATAGTCCAACAATAAAAAACTTTACTGCAAAAGCAAAACAAGGACAAAAGATAGCAATAGTTGGACCTACAGGTGCAGGAAAAACGACAATGGTAAATCTTTTAATGAAATTCTATGAAATTAATGAAGGTGATATAAAAATTGATGGAATTTCAACAAAAGAATTATTAAGAGAAAATATTCATGAGTTATTTACAATGGTGCTTCAAGATACATGGTTATTTAATGGAACAATAAAAGAAAATATTATATATAATAGAAAAGATATTAGTGACGAAAGAGTAAAAGAAGTATGCAAAGAAGTTGGACTTCATCACTTTATAAAAACACTTCCAAAAGGATATGATTCAGTAGTTTCAGAAAATGATAATATATCAGCAGGACAAAGACAATTACTTACTATTGCAAGAGGAATGATTGAAGATGCTCCATTTTTAATACTAGATGAAGCAACATCTAATGTTGATACAAGAACAGAAGAATTAGTTCAAGCTGCAATGGATAAATTAATGGAAGGTAGAACATCTTTTATAATAGCACATAGATTATCTACAATTAAAAATGCTGATTTAATATTAGTTATGAATGAAGGAAATATAATAGAACAAGGAAATCATGATGAACTTATAAATCAAAATGGTTTTTATGCTGAATTATATAATTCACAATTTGAAGAAATGTAAATATTAAAAACGATATATATTATAATGAGATTTATGAATAAAAATACAGAATATCATTATCATGAAGAAAGAGGGTATAAAAATTTAATAGGAAAAAGTTTATTTGATTGTCATAGTAATAAAAAATCTATTGAAAGGATACAAAAAGGTTATGAGTCAATTAAAAGCAATGGAAAAGAGATTTTTGTATGTGTAACTTCTAGAAATCAAAGAGTTTATATGCAAGGTGTTAAAAACAAAAACGGAGAATGGATAGGATTTATAGAAAGATTTGAATTGAATTTACAAATATAGAATTTAAAAAAGTGCTAAAAATAGCACTTTTTTAGTTATTATTATAAAATAAAACTTTCTATATGTAGAAAGAAAGATACATCTTTTTTTAGAAAAACATCACCACCAATCGACTTTTTGTATTCTAATGTTTTGTATCCTGTTATTAGATATCCATACAAAATATGTTATGCCATTTTTTTCGATACCATATACATCATAATTACCATCTTTCATAATAAATGACATAGACATAATTTCAGAAACAGTTAGAGTACAATAACCATTTTTCTCAAACCTTTCAGATACTAATTCAGCAGTACATTTTTCCATTTATAATCCCTCCTAATGTTGTTTATGTATTCCTCATGAAAATATCAAGGAATTAATTAAAAGATATAAAAGTCAATAAAAAAGTGACCAAAAAAGAGAAAATAATATTTGCCGATTT
>CANOSM010000020.1 GCA_947569365.1 uncultured Clostridium sp.
GAAAAATGAGTGAAAATATGAACTCATTTTTCGTTGGGACTTTTTTTACAGCCCCCTTTTTTTATCTACTCCTTGATCTACCTCTACCTCTTGATCCTCTTCCAATTTCCATTGTTTTTTCTCTTTGTCTAATTCTTTCTCTTTCTAAAATTCTATCTGTTCTATATAATTGTCTTACAGTAGTAACTCTAACTAATATATCAACAACATGAGTATATTCTTTTGTGACTAAACAATCTGAATATTGTTTTCTCATTTTTTTAGCAAAATTTTCTGCTGCTTTTTCTAGTTCTTCTACATTATTATAATTCTTTTTATAAAAAACTTTTCTCTCTACTTCTTCTTCCATTTATATACCTCATTTACTTATTATTTTAATTTTTCTCTCATTGCTTCATATAATATAACTGATGTTGCAACTGCTGCATTTAAACTTTCAGTCTTTCCAAGCATTGGAATTTTTACTTTATTATCTGATAACTCCTGTATTTCTTTTGATACTCCATTTGCTTCATTTCCTATAACTATTGCTGTCTTATCATATGACACATCATACATACTTTTATCTGTGTTTAATGATGTGGATATAATATTTATTTTACGTTTCTTTAATTCTTTAATTGTTTTTTCTAAATCATCACTTTCAATAATATTAATTCTAAATATTGCTCCCATTGTTGATCTTACTACTTTTGGACTATATACATCATTACTTTCTTTTGAAATTATTATTTGTTTTATATTTAAACTATCTGCTGTTCTTAGTATTGTTCCCATATTTCCTGGATCTTGTATATTGTCTAATATAAGTATTATATCATCATCAAAATTTATTTCTTTACTATTTTTTTTCTTTTTCTCTATAACAGCCATAATGCCTTGGGGAGTTTTTACATCTGAAATATAATCAAATATCTTTTCTGAAACATATATGCAATCTAATTTTGCAATTTCATATTTTAATGAATTGTATATTTCTCCTTCTAAATTACAATCATCACATATTATAACTTTTTTTATTATAACATTTTCATTTATCGCTTCGTCTAAAAGTTTTATTCCTTCAATAATAAATTCATCACTTTCATCTCTATGTTTCTTTTCTCTTAGTTTTCTAATATGCTTTACTAGCTCATTATCTTTACTTGTAATAACCATCTTTTAACTTCTCCTTTATAATTATTACTTTTCTTATTATAGTTTATTTTTAACAATTTTTCATTATATATTACTTAAAAATTCTTTTATTTCTTTTGTAATATTTAATGTTTCTTTTAAATCAAAAGTTATGTATGGGTTTTTAGCTGGTGAGAATCTGACTCTATTAACATATAAATTTATTAATTTGTTTACTATAGATAAATCAAAATTTTTTTCATCAAAATAAAATATAATTCTATCTTCTCTTTGCAATATTTTTAATATATATCTTTCTTTCGACATATTCTTTATTCTTGCTATGTCTAATAATTCTTCAATTTCAGTAGGTATACTACCATATCTATCAATTATCTCATCTGTTATATCATTTATATCATCTTCATTTTTGCATAATGCAATATTTTGGTATATCTCTATTTTTTGTGCAGAATCACTTATAAAATCATCTGGAATATAACTTGAAATATTAAGTTCTATTTGAACATCTATTTCTTCAGCAACTTCTATTCCTTTCATTTCTTTTATAACTTCATCTAATAATTTACAATACATGTCATATCCAACTTGCTCCATATGACCATGTTGGTATTCTCCAAGTATACTTCCTGCTCCTCTTATTTCTAAATCTCTCATTGCTATTTTAAATCCTGAACCAAATTCAGTAAATTCTTTTATTGCCTTTAATCTCTTATCAGCAACTTCTGATAATAATTTGTCTCTTTTGTATGTAATATATGCATATGCTTGTTTATCACTTCTTCCTACTCTTCCTCTTATCTGATAAAGCTGTGCTAATCCTAATCTATCAGCATTTTCAACTATTATAGTATTCGCATTTGGAATATCAATTCCAGACTCAAGAATTGTTGTACATACTAATACATTTATTTTTTTATCAACAAAATCTTGCATAATTTCTTCTATTTCTTTTCCAGTCATTTTTCCATGTGCTATTCCTACTTTTGCTTCTGGAACTAGATTAGATATTTCATCAGCTCTTTTTAAAATACTCTCTACTTTATTATATAAATAAAATACTTGACCATCTCTTTCAAGTTCTTTTATAATCGCCTCTTTTATAACCTCATCATCATACTCAAGTACATATGTTTGAACTGGTTTTCTATTTTGTGGTGGTTCATAGATAACAGACATATCCCTAATTCCAACAATTGACATGTGAAGTGTCCTTGGTATTGGTGTAGCAGTCATTGTAAGAACATCTATATTATTTTTCATTTCTTTGATTTTTTCTTTGTCTTTTACTCCAAATCTATGCTCTTCATCAATAATAAGTAATCCTAGATTTTTGAAAATAACATCTTTACTTAATAATCTATGTGTTCCTATTATTACATCAATTTCTCCAAGTTTTAATTTTTTAACTATTTTTTCTTGTTCTTTTTTAGTTCTAAATCTATTTAATAATTCTACCTTTATAGGAAATTTTCCCATTCTTTCTTTAAATGATTCATATTGTTGGTTTGCAAGTACTGTTGTTGGAACTAAATATGCTACTTGTTTTTGATCTAGTACAGCTTTAAAAGCTCCCCTTATTGCTACTTCTGTCTTTCCATACCCTACATCTCCACAAAGAAGTCTATCCATTGGTCTTGGTGATTCCATATCCTTTTTCATTTCATCTATACATCTTAATTGGTCATCTGTTTCTTGATATTTAAAATCATCTTCGAACTCTCTTTGCCATGTAGAATCTTTTGAAAATGCATATCCAGTCATTTTCTGTCTCTTTGCATATAGCTCAATTAGTTCTCTTGCAACTTCTCTTAAATTTGATTTAACTTTGTTTTTAGTATTATCCCATTCTTTAGTTCCTAATCTTGTAAGTTTTGGTTTTGAATCTCCAGAACCAATAAATTTTCTAATATTATCTAATGAGTTAGTTGGTATATATAAAATATCATCATCTTTATATTTAACTTTAATGTAATCTTTTGTAATACCATCTGCTTTTATAGTGTTTACTCCTATATATTCTCCTATTCCATGAGTTCTATGTACTACATAATCTCCTATTTTTAAGTCATTAAATATTACAGTCTCCCCTTCTTTAAATGTAGAAGAACTCTTTCTCCTTTTTTGCTTTGTATTAAATACTTCTTCTATTGGTATTACAATTAAATTTAAATCAAAGCATTCAAATCCAGCAGAAATAGTTCCAGTTGTAACTTCTATAACCCCTGGAACCATATCTTCTTTTAATATTTTAGAATATCTATTTTTTATTTCTTTCTCATCTAATAATTCTGATATTTTTTTTGAATTTTCGTCACTACCAGATAGAAGTACTATATATTTCTTTTCTCTTTCTGCTTTTTGTAATTCCTCAAATAATAGATCCATTGAACTACGAAAAAAGTTGACCTCCCTATAGCTAAAGCTATATCCGTTTCTTTTTGCATGCATACTTTCTTTATCAACAAATCCTATATCCATTTTCTCAAGATATATTATTTGTCTATCAATATTTTGTTCTACTATACTATCATAATCTTTTAGATTGTCTAGTATTTGAGGTGCTATTTTCTTTTTTTCTGTAACTGATTTTATAATTAGCTTATTATCTTTTAAAACATTTTCTGCTCTTGATTTTATCTTTCCTACTTCATCATAAAATATTATAAAATCATCTGATAGATATTCTAAAAATGATACTGCATTATTATAAAAGCAATTAAAATATTTGTCTATTTTATTTAAGTAGTTTCCTTCTTTTATTTCCTTTATATCATTTTCTGCAATCTCGCTAAATATTCCTGTATATCTACATTTTTTTATATTATCACAAACTTCTTCTAATGAGTTTTCAATTATGCATTCATATGCAGGATAGATATCCACTTTTTCTTCCATGTCTGTTGATCTCTGATTTAAAATATTAAATTTTCTAATAGAATCTATTTGATCCCCCCAGAATTCTATCCTTATACCTTCTTTTTCACTTATTGCAATATCTAGTATTCCGCCTCTAATACTAAATTGTCCTCTACCTTCAATTAATTCATATCTTTCATATCCTAAAAGAACTAATTTTTCTTTTACTCTTTCAAGATTACATTCATCTCCCACTTTTAAATATAACTTATTTTTATATAATTGTTTTTTATCTATCATTGGTTGCATTATTGCTTCAATAGTCGTAACTACTACGTTAGTCTTTTTATTCATAATATTATTTAAAGTAGTTATTCTTTCATATAAATTATCTTTGCTTTCAGCAATATAATCATATGCAAATATTTCTCTTTTGGTAAATAAATCTATTTTATCAGTAAAAAAGCTTAAATCTTTTACTAGCTTTTTTGCTTGAAGTTCATTATATGTTATTATACATATTGGCCTATCTTCATAAAAAGATGTAGCATATGATAGATGTGCTTTTCCACTATCTGTTAATCCTGATAACATTATTGGACTTATTTTATTTTTTACATCAGAAAAGTAACTATTAAATTTCTTGACATTTGGTACTATCTTTAATAATGGTTCCATTACTCGCTCCTTAATTTTACTGATTAAAAATTATATCATATTATAGGCTTTTTTTCAATATTCCTATTAATCAATATATTCTATAATTTTCTTTTTATAATTAATATTATCTCCTTCTATTGATTATTTTAATTTCTATATAAAATTAAAAACAGTATCCGAACACTCAGTTACTGTTTTTAATCTTTAAAATATCACATTTATAAAATTATTTTTTATTATCTAATTTAAATTGTAATGTATAGTTATTATCCATCAATAAATTATCATAATATCTTAATCTTAAGTTATTATCACCTATTTTTTCCTCCCAAATAAGTACTCCTTCAATTTTTCCTCCTGCATCAAGTTCACCAGAAGATAAAATAGTATCTTCATCTGCTGTATATGTTCCCCATGCATCTTCTACACCATCAGCATTTACCATCTGCCAATCAAGTGCATTATAAGAAATCTTTTCATCAGATTTATTTTCAATCTTCAAAGTTACTTTAACATATTCATATCCTTTTTTAGGTTTTATCCAATCACTATTTCCTTTAGTTCTTTCAACCTTTTTAATTGAGTACTCAATGTCCTTATATTTTGCAACTTCATTTTGCATATAATCTTTCTTAATTGGTGTATTTTCTTTTTTTCCTCCTGAAACTGCACCACCAATTATTGCAATAATAATTATTAATATGACCCATTTTAAAACTTTTGGTCCTTGTTTTTTATTACAATTTGGGCATATTTTTGCTTTATCATCAATTTCTGATTGACAATATTTACATTTTTTCACTTTTTTCTCCTCCCTTATACAAATATATATACATAATAACATAAATAGATTATTTTGTACACATATTTGTACACTTATTTTAATTTTATTTTTGGTGATAATAAAAACAGGTGATATATATGAAAAAATTAATAATAGAAAATTCTAAGAAAAATAATGATACAATAACTAGAACTATTAGAATAAGTGGAAAAACATTCGATAAAATAAATGAATTAGCAGAAAAAAATAACTTAAGTTTTAATAATGTAATAAATCAAATTATTGAATATGGAATAAATAATCTAAATGAAAATAGTGAAAATTAATTTTCGCTATTACATAAATAAAAATAAGAAGTAATCTGAAAAATTACTTCTTATTCGACTGTAATATATTTTAATAACTAAAATATATACCAATTTATGCACTTTTAAGTTCTAGTCTCAACTTATCAGCTATCATAGCTATAAATTCTGAATTGGTTGGCTTTCCTTTAGATACATTTACTGTATATCCAAATATATTTTGTACTGTTTCAAGTTGTCCTCTACCCCAAGCAATTTCAATTGCATGACGAATTGCTCTTTCTACTCTACTTGAAGTAGTTTTATATTTATGTGCTATATCTGGATATAATTGCTTTGTTATTTGATTGATAACTTCAATATCTTCTACTGTCATCATTATTGCCTCTCTTAAGTATTGATATCCCTTAATGTGAGCTGGAACACCAACTTCATGAATAATATTTGTAACTAATGCTTCTAGATTCTCTTTTGATTTAGTATTTGAATTTAATTCTATGTAACTTGATTTTGATTCCTTTACTATAAAATTATTATTTACTTCTTCTACTTTATAATCTTTAAGTTCTTCTATTCTTTTAATTAATACATCCATATCGAAAGGTTTCATTACATAATATTGTGCTCCTAATTTTAGTGCCTCTCTTGTTATATTATATTGTCCTACTGCTGATATCATTACGCAAAATGGATATTTTTCTAGGTTACTATTATTCAATTTTTCCAATACTCCTATTCCATCTAAATGCGGCATTATAACATCAAGTAAGATTACATCTGGTTTTAATTCAATAATTTTTTCTACTGCTTCATTTCCATCTTTTGTAACGGCTATTACCTCCATGTTCTCGTTCTTATCAAAATAACTTTTTAATGTTGTTGCAAACTCCACGTTGTCATCTGCAATCAATACTGTAATTTTCTCTTTCATTACCTCTCCTTTCTAAATTATTGTAAATTTTTTACAACATCTATTATAAAGGCATATCTCATCTATTTCAATAGTATTTTATAAATTTTTCTATTTTTTTCCTTTTATTTTTTATTTATCTGCAATTTAATTTTCTAAATATTTTTCGTTATGTATTTTTCTTCAATAATTTCTATATTATTTGCTAATATTATTTTATTATTTATCATATTTTCTATCTTTTTAGTATCTTCTTCTGTAACTTCTACGTTTAAACTTATTTTATCTTTATATTCTACATTTGATATATTTATTTTTTCTCTTTTTAAATAATATTCTATTGTCTTTAAATCTTTATATTCTATTTCTAATCTAATGATTTTTCCATATATCATTTTTATTATATTAGCTTTTTTTAAAGCTTCTGTTGTAGCATTAGAATATGCTCTAACAAGTCCACCTGTTCCAAGTAATATGCCTCCAAAATATCTAGTAACTATAACTAATATATTACTTAGCTCTTTTCCTTCTATTATATTTAAAATTGGTGCTCCTGCTGTTCCTGAAGGCTCTCCATCATCACTAGATTTAGAAATATTTTCCTTATCTATTCTGTATGCAAAACAATTATGTCTTGCATCATAATATTTCTTTCTAATACTTTTAATTATTTTTTCCGCTTCTTCTTCTGATTCTATATAAAATATATTGGCTATAAATCGTGATTTTTTCTCAATTATTTCTCCACTTGCATCTTCTTTTATAGTCTTAAACATTTTATCTCCTATTCTAATTTAATTAATTTTTTCCAGCAGTATATCCCGTAGAATATGCTATTTGAAGATTAAATCCTCCAGTATATGCATCTACATCAATTATTTCACCTGCAAAAAATAAATTATCTATCAATTTTGATTTCATTGTTTTTGGATCTATTTCGCTTACTTTTATTCCTCCTGCTGTAACTATTGCTTCTTCAATGGGTCTAAACCCATTTATAGTTATTTCAAATTTTTTTATAATTTCTGTAAGTTTGATTCTCTCTTCTTTTGTTATCTCATTTATTTTTTTATCTGGGTTTATTTTTGAAACTTCTATTAATGGATTTATAAGTTTTTTAGGTAATAATTTATCTAATGAATTTTTAAATTGTTTATTTTTTACTTCTTCAAAGTCTCTTCTTATTCTTAAATCTAATTGCTCGTTACTTAAAGCTGGTTTTAAATCAATATATAATTTTATTTTATTTTCTTTTAATAAATTATCTATATTTTTATATCTTAGTAAATGTGCTGATGCACTTAATATTGTAGGACCGCTTACTCCAAAATGAGTAAATAACATCTCTCCAAAGTCTTCATATATATTTTTATTTTTAGTAATATCTTTAATTACTATTTTTACATTTCTTAAACTTAAACCTTGAAGTTTTTTACATATATAATCATTTGAAGTCATTGGAACTAATGATGCTGTAGGAGTATTTACTGTATGACCCAATTGTTTTGCCATTTTATATCCATCTCCTGTAGATCCTGTTAATGGATAGCTTTTTCCTCCTGTTGCAATTATTACCTTGTCTCCATAAATTTTTTCTCCATTTTCTAATTTAATCCCTATTACTTTATTTAATTTATCATCTTTTAGTATACTTTTTACTTTTGTATTTAGTATTACATTTACTTTTTTATTTTTTAATTCTCTTTCTAAAGCATCTCTAACATCTATGGATTTATCAGAACATGGAAAATATCTATTTCCTCTCTCTTCTTTTACTTTAACATTATTTTTTGATAATAGATTAACTATATCTTTATTATCAAATTTCTTAAATGCACTATATAAAAACTTACCATTTCCAGGAATGTTTTGTATAAATTCTGATATATCTAAAGAACTTGTTATATTACATCTTCCTTTTCCTGTTATTAATAACTTTTTACCAAGCATATTCATTTTCTCAAATATTGTAACATTATTATTTTCTTCTGCTGAGGAAATTCCTGCAAGTATCCCTGCAGGGCCTCCACCTATTATTAAAACTTTCATTTTCCACCTTATATTTTTTATTTATCTTTTTTATTTAACATATTTTGTATTGCTTTTAGTACTCCAAGTTTTCCATATTCATATGTTAATCCACCTTGTTGAAATGCTATATAGGGCTCTCTTATTGGAGCATCACATGATAATTCTATTGATGATCCCATTGTAAAAGCTCCTGCAGCCATTATTACTTTATCTGTATATCCTGGCATGTCCCAAGGTTCTGGAATGGAATTTGAATCGATTGCTGATCCCATTTGTATTCCTTGACAATATTTTATTAAATCTTCTGGATTTCCAAATTCTATTGTTTGAACTATATCTGCTCTTTTTTCATTTGACATTGGAACTGCTTTATATCCTAATTTTTCCATCATTTTTGCTGTAAATACTGCTGTTTTTAGTGCACTTGCAACTGTAATTGGTGCCATATACATTCCCTGAAGAAAACTTTTATTAGCTCCAAGTGATGGTCCAACTTCTTTTCCTTGTCCTGGTGATGTTAATCTTTCTGCGCAAAGTTCTACTAAATCTTTTCTTCCTGCAATATAGGCTCCATTACTTGCTAGTCCTCCACCTAAATTTTTTATTAATGAACCAACCATTATATCAGCTCCCGCTTCTATTGGCTCTTTCTCTTCTACAAATTCTCCATAGCAATTATCAACCATTATTATTACATCTTTATTTACTTTTCTTATTTCTTTTATAATAGCTTCAATTTTTTCTATATTAATACTTCTTCGTGTAGCATACCCTCTAGATCTTTGAATTTCTATAAGCTTTATATCATTTTTAGATACTCTTTCTAATATTTTATCTGTATCAAAATTATCATCAATTAAATCTATTTTTTCAAAATTAACTCCAAATGATTTTAAAGAACTTTTATTTTCTTCTATTCCAATTACTGTATCTAATGTATCATATGGTTTTCCACTAATTGATAACATTATGTCTTTTGGTCTTAGCATTCCAAATAAAGCTACTGTTAAAGCATGCGTACCAGAAATAAATTGATTTCTTACTAATGCATCTTCTGCACTTAATACCTCTGTAAATACTTTTTCTATAGTATCTCTTCCTATATCTCCATATCCATATCCAGTTGTTTGATTAAAGTGCATATCTGAAATTTTATTATTTTGAAATGCTTTTAATACTTTTAGAGAATTTTTAGTACAATTCTTTTCAATATTTTCAAATTCATTTTTTAATTCTAGTTCAACCTCATTTGCCATTTTTTCTAATTTTTCATTAATTCCAAATTCTTGATACATTTCTTCCTCCTATATATCTATATTCTAATATATTTTATGATTATATCACATAATTTACATAAAATTCAATTGAATTTAAATAACTATCTATTAAATTTAACGCTAATATTGCTGTGCTATTAACAATACTACATTCTAATATATTTATATAACTATAAATTTAATAATTCTATATGCTTGTATAGTTGTAATACTTACATTCTAATATAATTTATAGAAAAAAGTATCTAATCTTTATATAGATTAAATACTTTTTAAAAGCTATTTTAATATATTTCATCTGAACATATCTTTCCATTTAGACAATACTTTCCTATAAATATTGGATCTTCTGCATCTGATTCATATGTTGGTTTTAGTATTACTTTTCCTTCTTTATTTATTACTCCCCATTTTCCATTTTTCTTTATTCCTGCAAAACCATATTCATTTATTTCTGTAACTTTATCATACTTATATTTGACAATTACATTACCATCTAGATCAACAAATCCCCATTTTCCATTTTTTGAATCTGCATATATCTCATTTTTTAAATATACAGACTTGTTATCCACTTTCTTTCCATCTAAAGTGAAATAATTTACTTCGTCATCACTTACTATTCTTATATAGTTATTTACAATATCCATTCTTGCATTTTCTATTGAAAATAATTTTTGTAAACTTGCAGAATAAATTGTTATATCATTTTCATTTGTTACAGAAATCAAATCTGTTCCTTCAACTTCTTTTATGTAATCATTCTCACATGGAAATACTTGTTTTCTTTGAATATCTAATATTCCATATTTATATTCTTCATTCATAACAATATAAAATTTATCTGTACTTGTTTTTGAAAGTCCTATATATTCTGTGTTTTCTATCTTTTTACCATTCAATTCAAATACACTTATATTTTTATCTTTAGTAGCATTTATATACATTCCTGAAACAAAAAGCTCATCATATTCTGGAGATAATAATTCTTTTAAATCTTTTCCTATAACTCCATACTTTTTATTTTTCTTTACTATAAATATATCTCCCTCTTCAGAATAATTAATTTCTCTATATATATAATCAGTTTTATTTTTATTATCTTTATATATTGCGTTTCTACCATTTTTAGTTATAACTAAATATAATTCATTATTCTTTAAATTTGTTACTCTTGTAATCTTTTCATTTTCTAACTTTATTATTTCTTTTTCTTTTACATCAATATATCCATACATAATTCCATTATCAGTTTTCTTTCCTACTATATATCCAGCATTTTTAGAATTATTATTGTCTATATATCCATCACCTTCTATGGAATCATATTTACATTTTACAAGTTCTACTCCTTTATTACTAATTACACCATATTTTTCTTCCTTTGAAACCCTATATTCACCATATTTTCCTGGTAACGAAATTATCTCGTCATATATTGGATCTGTTATTTTATTTCCATCTAAATCTATCATTCCATATTTATTATTTTCGAAATATTTTAGTCTACTAGTATCACATAAATTCTCGTCATCTTCTTCATTATAATCTACAATTTCTATTGCAGAAATATCTTTTCCTTCAAATATTTCTTCTGACTTATGATTTAATACTTTTTTATTCTCATCTTTATAAGTTACAAATATCGCTTTATCTCTATTAGGTATATCTATTTGATCATATTCTGGCTCTAAAATTATATCTCCATATTTATTTATAACTCCATACCTGTCATCTTGTTTCAAAAGCCAATAATTATATTCTTTTTCAGTTATAATTTCATATTCTCTATCAACTCTTTTAGAAAATATAATAAATATACTTATTCCTAATAATATTAAAATAGATATAATAACTATTATTAAAACTTTTTTTCTATTCATATTTACTACCTCTTTTTCATGGTATTATTCTACAATATATTTTCGATTTTATCAATATAATTGACATTTTTTAAAACATAATACATAATTATTTTTAAAGGAGTATATTTATGAAAGATTTTGATGAAATATATACACAAATATGTTTAGATGTACAAAATAATAATTTGTAAAATTCACAAAAAAATTTTTCTCAAATCTCTTGTTTTATTATTAGTATTATAGTTGGAATTTTTGCAATTTTATCATGTTTCTTAATCTCTTCCATCTTTCCCTTTATTTTTTTCATTATATTTGATTTTATTTTAATTATAATATTATATTTCTCTAAAAAAAATAAAGAATATAAAGAAACTATTATTACTTCTTTAATTAAGAATTATGATAAAAATTTAAATTTTAATATAAATGGAAGTATTTCGAAAGAAACATATAATCAAGGTGAATTTGAGTCTTATGATATATATAGATGTGAAGATTCTATTACAGGATATATTGATGGAATTATTCCTTTCAATATGTGTAATATACTAACAGAATCAGAAATAATTGATTCTGATGGTAATTCAACATATACAACTATATTTAGTGGACTATTTGCAGAAATATCTTTATCAAAGAATTCTAATTTTAATTTATATGTTCATAGTGATAAAGGATTATTTGGAAAATTATTTAATAAAAAAAATAAAATGGAAATGGATTCTCAAGATTTTGAAAAAGTATTTGATGTAAGAACAACAGATAAAATTAAAGCTATGCAACTTTTAACATCTGATATTATGGAATACTTACTTGATTTTAAACTTAAATCTGGTAATAAATTTGAACTTACATTAAAAAATGATAAACTATATCTTAGATTTCACTGTGGAAATATATTTGAAATGCCTTCTTTTAAAAATAACTTAGACAAAAATACACTTGAATTATATTTCAAATATTTAGATTTTTCATGTGAAATTACAAAAAAATTATATAATTTAGTAAAAGAAACTGAATTATAGTATAATACTAAGGAGTCTTTATTATGAATGGATATATTATTTTAATATTTATTATTTTTTCTTTTTTATTTTATATACTTGTTTCTTATAACTCTATAATAGCTAGTAAACATAGAGTTTCACAAGCTAGATCTACTATAGATATTTATTTAAATCAAAGATTTGATCTTATTCCAAATTTAGTAGAATGTGTTAAAGAATATGAAAAACATGAACAAAAAATATTTGAAGAAACAATAAATCTTAGAAATTCATATCTAGATTCAAAAGATTTAAATAAAGCATATCTATTAAATTCAAAATGTAATTCTATATTAGCAATTGCAGAAAATTATCCTGATCTTAAAGCTAGTACAAACTTTTTACATCTACAAAAATCATTAATAAAAATGGAAAGTCAACTTCAAGCTGCCAGAAGATTATATAACTCAGAAGTTACAAACTATAATACAAAATTAAATACTATTCCAACAAATTTAATTGCAAAAATTTTTAATTTTCAAGAAGAAAATTTATTTCAAATTGAAGAATATAAAAAAGAAAATATTAATATAGACATATAATAAAATTTTGTATATTTTTAAAATTTAAAAATAACTTGAACTATACTTAGTAATTCAAGTTATTTTTTATCTACTATTTATTCATTTTCTGTTGATGGCTTATCTGGCTCTTCTGGTTTAGGATCTGGCTTTGTTGTATTAGTATCAGGCTTATCTGGCTCTTCTGGTTTAGGATCTGGTTTTGTCGTGTTTGTATCTGGTTTTTCTGGTGTTGTTGTATTTGTATCTGGTTTTTCTGGTTTCGTTATGTTTGTATCTGGTTTATTTTGTGTAGTATTATCATTCTCTCTATTATCATCTGGCACATTTGTTGTATTTGTATTTACTTTATTATTCTTATCATCATTTTTGTTATCTTTTTTATTATTAGTTTTTGATTGCACTTTCTTTGATTTCTTTGGAACATCTGATTTTGTTACAGAATGAACATTACTTCCATCACTTGTTTTAAATGATGCATCCAATTTTTTTCCATTTGCTACTTGATTAATTAAATCTTTAGCATTTTGTATACTACTTTCTGATGGTACCATTACATATAAAGGTGTTCCACTATATGAATAAGTATATTGTTTAGAATCAGTACCAGTTAAACTATTTGTTGTTATAGTCCAATCACTACCAGTATCTAATTGCATTTTTACTAATGATTTCATTCTTTCAGGTGGCATATTTGTAACAAATGTCTTTTGTAAAGATTTTAGTAATGAATTATATTGTGTAAGAATCTTTGGTGACATACACTTATGTGCTATTGCATCAATCATAGCTTGTTGATTTTTTCCTCTTTGTCTATCCCCTTCATTAAATGCCTTTCTCTCTCTTACAAATGATAATGCTTGTTTTCCATTTACTTTATTATATCCTTTTGTATAATTAAATCCTTTTACAGATTGGAAAGTATAATCTGAGTAAACCTCTACACCTCCAATTGCATTTACTATATCTATAACACTAGTAAAATTAAACTTAAAATAATAATTTATCTCTATATCTAATAAGTCTTCTATAGTAGAAAGTGATTTATCTATACCATATATACCAGCATGAGTTAATTTATCTCTATAACCTGTTGTTCCATGTAATTGTACATAATAATCTCTTGGTATTGATGTTAATAATACTTGTTTTGTTGATGGATTTATTGTTGCTACAATATTAACATCTGATCTTGATACAGAAGCAATATCTCCATAAGTATCAATTCCTGATATATATATATTAAATGGTTTTTCTGTTACAACAACATCTTTTACAGTTTCAACTAAATCCATATTTATAGTAAATGTATATATAACCCTTACTTGTTCTTCAAAATCTTCTAATATAGTATTGTCTTCATTTTTATCGGCTTTTGGTATTTTTTCTCCTACAACTGGTTTCTCTTCTTCTGATTCTTTATTATTTTCTTCATTTGCACTTGCCTCTGGATCTTGTAATATTGATTTATATCCATCCTCTATTAAAATAGAATCAATTTCATTATTTAGTAAGTCTTTACCCATCTCACTTAAATTCTCATATGCTGCTAAAGTAATTTTGTCATTCTTTCCTTCTATTTCAGCAATAGATTCTTTCATTCCTTCTGCATCATTTTTAAAATACCCCATTGATTCTCCTGATAAATCATCAAGACTTTGGTATTTACTATCTGCTCTAACAATTACCGAGAAGTTTAATGTTTTATATTTAATATTCATATTTGATAATAAATCATTTCCTTGTTTTACTTTAATAGCTCCAAATACAAATATTGATGATATGGTTAAGGCTAATATTCCTGATATTATTTTTATAATCGTATTCTTTCTATTTTTTAATAATATAATTAAAAATATTAAATTCAATATAACTAATACTGCAATTCCTATTGCTAAATATTTAAAAGGAACAATATCAGCTTTTTGAATTTCATATATAAAATATCCTGATGAAATTAATAATACTAATCTACATATCAAACCCATTTTAGAAATTTTGCCTTCTTTAGTTTTTTTCTCTTTTTCTATTTTTTCTTCTTCATTTAGTTCTTCAATATTTATTTTTTCTTCTTCCCCATCATCTTCAGTATATTTTCCCATGACAGTTTCTCCTTTTTTATTTTTAATACTATTATTGTACATCACTTAGTTAATATAGTCTATATTTTTATAGAAATTTCTCATCTTTTTTTAGTCTGATTCTATCAATTCCGTAAAGAAAGTACCCAATTGTTATTAATATAGCTGCTATTTTGATAATATTTCCTTCTACTTCTTGTTTCCCTAGAAGATCCAGATTTAGAAAAGCATATACATACTTATCCATTCCAGAATTTAATTTTTCTATGAAATTATATTCTGCTTGTATATATACAAAACTTACATATATACATGGGATAATAATCCATATTAAAGGATCATATAATTTAAATCTCTTTTTATCGTCAAATAATATCCAATCAAAGATTGTTAAACATGGTACTACATAATGCAAAACTATATCTGTAGGACTTAATCTTCTTGTTGGATCTAAATTTAATGCATATGGTATTAATATGAAATGATATACCATCATAGTAAGTATTATTGATATTAAAATACTTCCCTTTATATGTGGCGAAATTGAAGTTGATCCTTTAACTCCATATGTCTTTATTTCTTTTATAGTTTTTATTGATAAAAATGTAAACATCATAAAACATAAAAAATTACTTATTATTGTAAAATAGAAAATATTTTCAGAAGCAATATTTCCTCTAAATACACCAAAATCACTTGATATAGCAAATATACTTATTAAAGCAGCCATGGTTCTATATATGGCTGCTACTACTCTATTATTTATATTCATATAAACTCCTAAATCTAAACTTAATTTTCTAAGCCAAAACTTATACCTATAGCATTGTTAACCTGATTCATAATACTATTGTCATCTATATGTCCTATTTTTTCTTTAAGTCTACTTTTATCTATTGTTCTTATTTGTTCTGCTAGTACTATAGAATCAGACTTTAACCCTCCACTATTTGTTCCTATTTGAATATGTGTTGGTAATTTATTTTTTCCAGTTTGTGATGTTATAGCTGCTGCAATTACAGTTGGACTATACTTATTCCCAGTATCATTTTGTACTATAAGTACTGGTCTTATTCCTCCTTGTTCAGATCCAATAACAGGACTTAAATCTGCATAATACATATCTCCTCTTTTTATAGTCATATATTTTTCACTCCTAATATTCTATTTTTAGAAATCTTAATAGTATATTTTCATATTAATTTAGATTTAACATTTCCCATAGTTATTAAATATAAAATTTATTTAATTACTATTTCTTTATATAATATGTATATTGTCCTGTTTTTGTTTATATCTTCAATCTCCATTTTCTCTAGTTTGCTATCATTTTTTCGTATATATAAATTCTTATACCTAATATATTTATTTTTATAATCATTTAATTTAACTTTTACTATATAATAATTATCATCTTCAGTAATTTCTTTTTCCTTGCTTACTTTATACTCTTCTATAAATGTGTTTAAATATAATGTATTTTCTATAATATATCCATAGTTTTCATATACTTTTTCTAATTTTAGAGAATTATTCTTTATTATTACATTTCCATTTTCGTGTTCTATTACTAGATTATTATTTTCATTATTTAATATTTCTTGATAAGATTTTTGCTTATTTACTTTTTGATTTAATTCATATATGTTTTCATTTTTATTGCTAGAAACTTTAACTTCTAATTTAGCTTCATATTCATTAATATTAAAAATATACTCCTCCACTTTTTCTTTGCTTTGGATATTTATAGTATTTACATTTTTTTTCGTTTTATAAACATTTATTGAAAATATTATTAAAATAATTATTAATAATATCGCCAAAAAAATAATTGTAGTAAAACGTTTGATTTTCATTATAGATCTCCTTTCTGTTTTACTACAATTTTATGATCATATATTTTCAATTATAATAATTATTTATATTTTAAATATATTCATTAAAAAATTTCTCTAAAATATAAAAAAATTCTTCTTTACTTTCTGCTTTATTTATTAAGCATTTAAATTTGCTACTTTCTTTCATATTTTTAACATACCATGCTACATGTTTTCTTATTTCTCTTACTGCTGTATATTCTCCTTTTTCTTCAAGTAACATATTAAAATGTCTTTTAATTGTTTCTAACTTTTCTATATTTGATTCTTTTTCTATAATCTTACCATCATGTAGATAACTAATAATATGTTTAAATATCCATGGATTTCCTAAAGTTGCTCGTCCTATCATAATTCCATCAACATTTGTGATTTTAAACATTTCTTCAGCAGTCTTTTCATCTATAATATCTCCATTTCCTATCACTGGTATATTTACATTTTCCTTTACTTGTTTTATTATATTCCAGTCCGCTTTTCCACTATAAAATTCACTTCTTGTTCTTCCATGAATAGTTATAGCACTTGCTCCGCTTTTTTCTATTACTTTAGCAGCTTCTACAGCAACAATATTATCATTATCCCATCCTTTTCTAATTTTTACTGTTACAGGAACTTTAGAAACTTCTGTAACTTTTCTCACTATTCTTTCTACTAAGTCTAGATCTAATAATAATTTACTTCCTTCTCCATTTTTTACTACTTTTGGAGCTGGACATCCCATATTTATATCTATAATCTCAGATCTTCCATTTAATTTTTTTACCGCTTCTGCCATTATCTCTGGGGCATTTCCAAATATCTGTATTGAAACAGGTCTTTTCTCTCCATACATATTTAACATTTTTAATGTTTTCTCGTCATTATAATATATAGCTTTAGCACTAACCATCTCTGTTTCTACTAAGCCACATCCATTTTCCTTACATAATTTTCTAAATGGTAAATCTGTTATTCCTGCCATTGGTGCTAATATTATATTATTATCTAATTCTACATTTCCTATTTTTAATTTTTTTAAATACATTTTATCTCCAATTTTCTATTTATTATTAACTTAAAAGGTAAGCTTTATTGCTTACCTTTTTTATATATTTTTTATATTATTATTCTATGAATATAGCCTTCTGCCTTCTAGCACTGATATTTAATAACAATCCTATACAAATAAAGTTTGTTAGAAGTGAACTTCCTCCATAACTAACAAATGGAAGTGGAACACCTGTTATTGGTAATAATCCCATTGTCATACCTATATTTTCAATCATATGGAATGTAAATATTCCTGCAATTCCTATTGCTATATATGAACCTATATTATCTTTAGCTGTTTTTGCTATAAAAACAGCTTTTGTTATCAGTACAACATATAGAATTATTATTAGTGCTGATATTATAAATCCCATTTCTTCACCAATAGCAGAAAAAATAAAATCTGTCGTTTTTGGATGTAAATATCCAAGTTGTGTCTGATTTCCTTGAAATAGTCCCATACCAAACAACTCTCCTGCTCCAATTGCAAGCTTTGATTGTATAATATTGTATCCTGCACCTCTTGGATCTGATTCAGGATTTAAAAATACTTCTATTCTTGATAAAGCATGTGCTGGTAGTTTAGAATATACAAATGGTATTAATATAGCTACTAATATAGCAAATGCAAATATATATTTCTTATCTATTCCAGCTGCAAATATAATAAATATTGTTGCAAAAATATATGCTGTAGCTGTACCATAGTCTGGCTCTAGTATAATAAGTCCTATTGGCACTAGAACTATTAATAATACAGAAATTAGCTTTAGTGGTTTATTTATTTCCTTCTTTCCTTTTGCTTGTAATATATTTAGTGTATATGTCATAAATAATATTGTAATAATTTTTGCAAATTCTGATGGTTGCAATCTAAATGATTTTATAGCAAACCAACTTTTTGCACCACTTATTGGATTCGTAAATAATACTATAATAAGTAAAAATATAAATATTCCATAAGCAAATGGCGAGAATTTTACTATATCATTATAATTTAACATTATTGTACATATTAGAAAAGGAATACTTACCCCAAAAAATACTAATTGCTTTTTAAATTCATCGTAATTTGAGTTTCTTGTTGTAGAAAATAGTGCTACTAATCCTATTGCAAACAATAATAAACTACATACAAGTACTCCCCAATCCATATTCTTTAAAATTTTATTTTTCATAATAAAACTCCACTTTTACTTTAATAGACTTTTTAGTATTATTATCCCATTTATTCTATATTTTTATCTATCTCATCTGTATTTGTATTTTCTTGTTCATCATCTGCAAATCTAACAACAACTTCTGTTTGATTCATATCTTCTTCATATGATGATGTTGTTTCTGTTTTTTGTACTTCTTCATTTATTCCACTCATCTGATTTGTTGTTTCATTTAATTTATTAATTTCTATTTCTTCTGATCTTTCTGCCTTATTTTCATTTTTTATATTTATAATAGGAATATTAGCATATAATGCTGGTGCACCGTTAGTTCCATCTTCTTGTGATTGATTTGTTAATCTTACATCTATTGCTTTTTCATCTACTTCTATATACTTTTTTATGACATCTATTATTTCTTGTTTCATAAGTTCAAGAAAGTCAACAGAAACATTTGCTCTATCTTGCATCAACACTAAATGCAATCTTTCTTTTGCTGTATCTTTTGAATTTTCTTCTAGAGATTGCTCTGTTTTCATTATCTTTTTGAAAAACTTAGTTATTCCTTCAAACATTTTTGACCTCCAGTTTTTTATTTTTATCTATTTTTTGAAAATATATTTTTAACTTTAGCTACAATTCCTTTATCTCTTCCTGGAACGCTTACCTCTATATTTTCTCCAAGTATTCTTCTTGAAATTTCAACATATGCTCGTCCAGATGGAGCTTTTTTACTTGACACTACTGGTTCACCTTTATTAGTTTGAGTAATTATGAATTCATCATCTGGAACAACTCCTATAAGATCAATTGATAATAAATCTACTATATCATCAACATCCATCATTTCACCCTTTTTTACCATAGTAGGTCTTAATCTGTTTACTACCAATTCTGGATTCTTAATCTCTGATGACTCTAGTAAACCAATGATTCTATCTGCATCTCTTATTGCTGATATTTCAGCTGTTGTGACTACTATTGCTCTATCTGCACCAGCTATTGCATTTTTAAATCCCTGTTCTATTCCTGCTGGACAATCTATCAATATGTACTCAAAATCTTCCTTTAATTTTATCGTTAAATCTTTCATTTGTTCTTCATTTATGGCATTTTTATCTCTCGTTTGAGCTGCTGGAAGTAAAAATAGTTCTTTAAATCTTTTGTCCTTTATAAGAGCTTGTCTTAATTTACATTTGCCCTCTATTACATCAACAATATCATAAACGATTCTATTTTCTAACCCCATTACAACATCTAGATTTCTTAGTCCTATATCTGTATCAACTAATGCAACCTTTTTTCCTGCTAAAGCAAGTGCTGAACCTAAATTTGCTGTAGTTGTAGTTTTTCCTACTCCACCTTTACCAGATGTTATAACTATAACTTCTCCCATAAGAATCCTCCTTAAATATCATATTTCATATATTGTTATTTCTAATATATATTATATTCTTTTATCAAAAAAGTCAATGAAATATAAGAATTTTTGTAATATTCTTGTAACATATTCTTCAAAAGCAATATTCCGCAAGATTTTTTTTAAAATGACTTGTTCTATTTTAACCTTTCTTATATAATAATTGAAATAAGGAGGAGGATATGAGAAGATTTCTTAGGCGAAAGAAAAAATTAATAATCAGATTACTTCTTTTATTAATTTTTACTATTTTCATTATTTTATTGATAAGATATATTCTGCCAAGTGCTGGAATAAATACTTTTAATTTTAATAATCAAAGTAACAATTCTTCTGAAGTTGAGGTTACAATTATAGATGAACCAAATGTTACTGTATCATTACCAGAATATATAACTACTGTAAACGAAGCAAATTCTAATACTTTAAAGAGTAATACTATAACTTCTAATAATACAAATATTAATAATAGTAATGACAATAATAATTCTAATGAAGTAATTACTTCTACAAAAGGAACTAATGGAAAATCTTACACATCATATGTTGATAATAGTGATAAGTATTTTATTACTGTACTATCTTCAGATAATAATTTAACTATTATGCTTAGTAATAAAGCAAAAGATTTATTACCACAAAAAACAACTACAAAAATAGGTGTTGAATATAATGTTTCAGGAATATCTGAAACTATTGTAGGTGTATATGATTTCACATATTCTAATTATAAATATCCTATTTTATTATTACTTTCATCATCAGGTAAACTTTATTATATAGATTTAGAAAGTTCAATTAAATCTGGCAAATTTAAAGCTCAAGGTCCTATAAAAAAAGTTTCTAACATATATAAAATATGTAAAGTAATAGTTACAGATGGAGACAAATCTTATAAATCTGCTGTACTTACTGATGTAGATGGAATTGGATATGAATTTACTCTTGATATGATAAAAAAATAATTTATTATTTATATAAAAAAGGAGGTCAATATGGATAATATGATTGAAATAAGGTGGCATGGTAGAGGTGGTCAAGGAGCAAAAACTGCTTCACTATTACTAGCTGATGCTGCTTTTAATACTGGAAAATATATTCAAGGATTCCCTGAATATGGACCAGAAAGAATGGGAGCTCCAATAACAGCTTATAACAGAATTAGTACAAGTCCAATTACTATTCATAGTAATATTTATGAACCTGACTATGTAGTAGTTGTTGATGATAGTCTTTTAGAAACAGTTGATGTCACTTCTGGATTAAAGAAAACTGGAGCTATTGTTATTAATACAACTAAAGATAATGAAGAAATTAAAAAATTACTAAATGGTTATTCTGGAAGTATCTATAAAATAGATGCTAGAAAAATATCTATTGAAACTTTAGGAAAATACTTTCCAAATACTCCAATGCTTGCTTCAATAGTAAAGGTAAGTAATATTATGTCTGATGAAGAATTTTTATCTGATATGATGCAGTCTTTTAAACATAAATTTGCTAAAAAACCTGAAGTTATTGATGGTAATATGAAGGCTTTAGAACTAGCTCTAAAGCAAGTTGAAGAAATATAAGTAAATAGAAAGGATGATAGATACATATGACAGATGATAAATTAAACACTAGTACACCATGGCAAGATTTGACCATTGGTGGAAATATTTATGATGCTGGTAATGCAAAAGAATTTAAAACTGGCGATTGGCGTTCTCAAAAACCTATATGGATAGAAGAAAAATGTACTCAATGTGGTCTTTGTTTTCCAGTTTGTCCCGATGATGCTATTCCTGTAGGGAAAGATCAAAAAAGAAAAGATTTTAATTATGATGCTTGTAAAGGTTGCATGGTTTGTGCAAAAGTTTGCCCTTTTAAAGCAATAGAAAAGGAGGTTTAATATGGCAATTAGAGAAAGATTAAGTGGAAATGAAGCTTCTGCAATAGCTATGAAACAAATAAATCCTGATGTTGTAGCAGCATTTCCTATTACACCTTCTACAGAGATTCCTCAGTACTTCTCTACTTTTGTAAGTAATGGAACTGTTGACACAGAATTCGTTGCTGTTGAAAGTGAACATAGTGCTATGAGTGCTTGTATAGGTGCTGAAGCTGCTGGTGCAAGAGCTATGACAGCAACTTCTTCAAATGGATTATCTTTAATGTGGGAAATGATTTATATAGCTTCTAGTTTAAGATTACCAATTGTTATGAGTTTAGTAAATAGAGCTGTATCAGGACCTCTTAATATACATAACGACCATTCTGATGCAATGGGAGTTAGGGATAGTGGTTGGATACAATTATTCTCAGAAAATAATCAAGAAGCATATGACAATTTAATTATGGCTCATAGAATTGCAGAACATAAAGATGTTTTACTACCACTTATGGTATGTCAAGATGGATTTATAACTTCTCATTCAATTGAAAATATTGAATTAATAGAAGATGAAAAAGTAAAAGAATTTGTAGGAAAATATAATCCTGAACATTATTTATTAGATAATAAAAATCCAATGGCTGTTGGACCTTTAGACTTACAGGGATATTTGTTTGAACATAAAAAACAACAATCAGAAGCAATGAAAAATGCTAAAAAAGTAATATTAGAAGTTGCAAAAGACTTTGAAAAAATGACTGGAAGAAAATATGAATTCTTTGAAAAATATAAATTAGATGATGCAGATATTGCTATAGTTTGTATGAATTCAACAGCTGGAACAACAAAATATACTATAGATAAATTAAGAGAAAAAGGTATAAAAGCAGGACTACTTAAAATAAGAGTATTTAGACCTTTCCCATCAGAAGAAATAGCAGAAGCATTAAATAACTTAAAAGCTATTGCTGTTTTAGATAAAGCTGACTCTCTAAATGCTGCAGGTGGAGCTTTATATGAAGATGTTGTTTCTGGCTTATATAATGCAAAAGCTACTGTACCTGTTGTTAACTATATTTATGGTATTGGTGGTAGAGATACTAAATCAGATGATATTGAAAAAGTTTATAATGATTTACAAGAAATTATGAAAAAAGGAACAGTTGAAAATCCTTATAGATATTTAGGTGTAAGGGGGGATAAATAATGGCTTATAATCATAAAGAAGTTATTGCAGAAAGACCTTCTAGATTAACATCTGGACATAGAATGTGTGCTGGCTGTGGTGCTCCTTCTGTTGCAAGAATGATTTTAAGGGCTGTAAAGCCAGAAGATCATGCTGTTATTGCAAATGCTACTGGTTGTATGGAAGTTTCAACTTTCATATATCCATATACAGCTTGGACAGACTCATTTATACATACAGCTTTTGAATGTGCTGGTGCTACTTTATCTGGTGCTGAAGCTGCATATAAATCAATGAAAAAGCAAGGAAAATTACCAGAAGATAAGAATACAAAGTTTATTGCTTTTGGTGGAGATGGTGGAACTTATGACATTGGTCTTCAAAGTTTATCTGGAGCTATGGAAAGAGGACATGACATGGTATATGTATGTTATGATAATGGTGCTTATATGAACACTGGTATTCAACGTTCTTCTGCAACACCAAGATTTGCTGATACAACAACATCTCCAGCTGGAACTGTAATTCCTGGAAAAATGCAAGTTAGAAAAGACTTATCTAAAGTAATGGTTGGACATCATATTCCTTATGTAGCTCAAACTCTTGCTATAGGAAATTATAAAGACTTATATGAAAAGGCTGAAAAAGCTATATATACTGAAGGTGCAGCTTTCTTAAATGTTATGGCTCCATGTCCTAGAGGATGGGGATATAACACAGAAGATTTAATGAAAATAAATAAACTTGCTGCTGATACTTGTTATTGGCCTTTATATGAGGTTATTGATGGTAAATATAAAATAACATATAAACCAGTAAAGAAACTTCCTATAGAAGAATTCTTACGTCCTCAGAAGAGATTTGTACATATGTTTAAACCAGGTAATGAATGGATGATTAAGGAATTCCAAGATGAAGTTGATAATAGATGGCAAGAGCTATTAGATTTAGAAGAAATTACAAATAAAGAACAATAATATTAGAAAGTTTTGTTATTATTAATATATATTCTTCAAAATACGCCAAGAAATATAATAATATTTCTTGGCGTATTTATTATTATTATTATTCAGTTAACTTTTTTAGTAGCTTTCTTTTCTTTTCATTCTCATCTAAGTAATATTGTAAAATCAATTCTAATCTACCAATAGACAATTTCTCTAGTATATCTGGATGTTCTTTCAATCTCTTCATAAACTCTTTTTTCTCATATTCATTATTTTTTAAATTTACATCAACTTTAAGTCCTTCTAAAAATACTAAATCTTTATTATCTATTCTATCTTCTTTATATTCCCTATTATTTATAACGTGTTCTTTATTTATATCTTTGTGAAAAAATGATTTTATTCTTATTAAAAATTTACTTAAAAAACTATTTTTATATTTTTGTGGTAAATTATTTTCATTCATAATATTATATTTTACTCCTAATATTGTTTATTTATTTGATTATATCTTTCACTTTTTATTTTTTTATCTAAATCATCACTTTCTCTTTGAGCTCTTTTTATCTTTTCTATTAATTCATTTTTTCGATATAATTCTAAACTTTCTAATTGCTCTTTATCAAGTAATTCTTGTGCTATAGCTCTTTTTACTTGATCTTGTATTGATGAAATTAATATACTAATATTTTCAATTGATAAATCACCTTCATTCATCTCATAATCAATTGCATATCCAAAATATTTAATCTTTTTATCTTCATCTTTGAATGCTTTAGCTAGTTCAATATGATCATTACTTGCGATTTCATTAACTTTATATCTTGAAATTAATTCTTCTCTTAAATTATCATTATTTAAATTACATGCTACCTGCATAGTAATATCATATAATTTTCTTCCTCCTATCTGATAAGTGTCATCACCTTCTAATGGAGAATCATATATTAGAGTAAACATTTCATCATCACCATATTCTGCATCAAGACATTTGCAAAACTTACCTAATTTATTAACATATTCTATCATTTCTTCATCATTCACATTTCCAGATGTAATGTATGTTTCTACAACTTCCATCATTTTTCCAATTTTCTTTATATATAAATCTGAGTCTCTATTTGATTGTTCTGCAATATTTATAGCCAATTCTTCTGAAGATTTTTCAATAAAGTCTTTTCTAATTTTTTCTATTTCAGTATTTTCTTTTCCTCCATTTATTTCTAACTCATCAATCATATTTTTTACCAGATTGTGAGAATAATTACGAGCATAATCAGCTTCATTTAAATATCCATTCTCAAATTGATTATATTTTATAAATGAATTACTTTTATCTATAATATATATTGGAATATTATTATAGAATACTACAGATTCTAATCTATGCAAAATTTGCTCACATCCTTTTGCTCCAGGCTCTTCATCCCCTTCAATATAAATATTATTATTATCTTTCAAATTATATGCCTTTTTATATAAAGTTTCAGCTTTCCTCTTTGCTGTTTCATTCATTTCTTTACTTGATTGTAATCCATTTCCAAAGTCATACAATACTTTTAATATTGGCTTATTATCTTCATTCATTTTTATATCTACTATAATCTTTTCTCCATCAGATACTTCCTTTTCTCTTATTATTATCTTATCAAGTAATTTCGCTTTTTGTATTTCTCTGATTTTATTTATTTGAATTTTTGAGAATAATCCTTCAGCATTTGATAAATTTATTGGATCTTGAATTGATTCTATTATTGTTTCAATTTCTTGAAAATCTATATTTTTATCATCTTTTTCACATTTAAGTGCATAACCTATATATTCAATTTTTTTATTCTCATTCTTAAATGATCTGGATATCTGAAGATAATTATTACTGGAAAGCTCCCCTTTTTCAAGCCTAGCAATTAGATTTTCTCTTATTTTATCATCTTTTACATTAAGTGCCGATTCAAAAATTATATCTTGTAATATTCCATAACCTAATGGAATATTAGCATTTCCCTGCAATGGAGTTTCTTTTGCTAAATCGCATAATTTAGTTAAACCTTTCTTATCTCCATATTGTAAATTAAAATTTTTACAAATTTCACTTATTTTATCTACATATCTTAATATCTCTTCATCATCTAATTTTCCTGATGTAATAAATTCTTTAGTATTCTTTAAAATTTGCCCAATTTCATTTAAGTATAGCTGTTGACTACCATTAGCTTTTCTTTCTATAAATTTAGCTATTTCTTTTGGTTCTTTTACTAAAAATTCCTTTCTCCATAATTCTTTTTTCTCATTTTCTCCGTAGTAATTCTCGTGATTCAGGATATTCATCATAAATCGTATTTGCTATATCTTCTATATCTGAAAAATAAATAGAAACTAAATCATTTATTCTTTTATTAAACTCTTCAAATATGTAGCTACAATCATAAATGTTTTTATAATATTCTGGTAAATCATTAATATTAGGAATAATTGTCTCAGCCATTTTTAATACTCTATATGTTACAAATCTACTTATCAAATCTCTTTTGTAAGTATTGTATGGTAATAATGTAAAAATTGAACTATCAGACATACTAATTAATTCTTCAATATCTTTTTTATTACTTAAGTCACATTCTTTATTTGGTGGTTGTAATAAATCTATTATTGTAAATCCCTCATCTTTATCATAAAAAATATTTTCTGATCTTATCTCTAATCCAAAATCATATAGCTCTTGTACTGTTTTAATGAGTTTTTTATAGTGTTCATCTGGAGATTTAATTAAATTACAATAATACTCTTGTATCTCACTTTCCCACAACTTATTTTGTCCTTTAGCAGTTTCTTGTAAAACCCAACATATATCTCCTTCTCTTTTTATATCTAAATGTCTTGGTGTTTGTGCACCTCTTTTAACGGCTTTATCTATGCTTATAGCTAATTTTTCTTCATCTTTTCTACTCCATCCATATTTTACTAATATAACATCACCAAATCTATATGCTGATGTTCCTGATCTACTGCTGTGATCTGAAGATTTCATATTTGATGCTTGCTTAATATATTTATCAATATTTTCCATTTATATCCTCACAATTTATAATATATATTTTATAATATCAAAAATAATATAAATTTCATAGTACTAATAAATATTTTTATTGATTTCTAAATATACACTACTTTTACATAATTTTTATTAAAAAAATAAAAGAGATTAAAAAATCTCTTTCATTTATTTTCAATTATTTTTTAGCCATTTTTTGGTGCTCCAACTGGACATATTCCTGCACAAGTACCACATTCGATACATTTTTCTTCATCTATAACATATTGGTTTTCTCCTTCTGTTATACATGATACAGGACATGCTCCAGCACAAGCTCCACATTTTATACATTCATCAGAAATTTTATATGCCATATGTACACCTCCCTTCGATGATATAATATACTATATTACTTTATATAAATTTTTTCAACTACATATATTAAATATCTTCACTATTATTTTTACTTTCTATTTGTTCTAATTTTTCTAATTCTTGTAATTCTTTTAATTCTTCTTTATCTTCTACATAAAACTTGTCAGAATCTTGCTCAGCATTTTTTATAATTTCTATATCTGATAATTTATATTTTCTATAATATGTCTCATTTCCATCTGTAAGTTTAACTTTTATAATTTCTTTTAGTGTTTCTATTCCACAAACTTCTCCTGTTCCTTCTTCACATTTAACTATTGAACCTATCCCTGGAAGTCTATTTAATTTTTCTTCATATACATTTTGTTCATATTTTAAGCAACACATTAATCTTCCACAATTTCCAGATATTTTAGAAGGATTTAATGAAATATTTTGTTCCTTTGCCATCTTTATAGAAACTGTTTCAAAATTTCCTAAAAAGGAACAACAGCACAATTGCCTTCCACACATTCCATTTCCACCAATTCTTTTTACTTCATCTCTTACTCCAATCTGTCTAAGTTCTATTCTTGTCTTAAAAATTGCTGCTAAATCTTTAACAAGCTCTCTGAAATCAATTCTTCCATCTGCTGTAAAATAAAAAATCAATTTTGAACCATCAAATTTATATTCACAATCTATTAATTTCATTTCTAAATTATGTTTTTTTATTTTTTCTTCACATTTCTCTAAAGCATTTTCTTCTTTAGCTTTAAATTCTTGATACATTTTTTTATCTTTATCTGTTGCAATTCTAATTACTTTCTTTAGTGGGTTAGCTATTTTTTCTTCTTCAACTTCTTTATTTCCTATAACTGTTTCTCCATATTCATCTCCTAGTGTTGTTTCAACAATTATATCTGTTCCCTTTTCTATTTTTAAGTCTCCAGGGTCAAAATAATATATTTTTCCCATTTTCTTAAATCTAACTCCAACTATTGTTTTCATTAATTTCCTCCCATACCTTAAATAACATATCATCTATGCTCATATCAAAATTACCATTTGAATTAATTTTATTTATTGTATTATGAATTACTGTTATCCCTTTCAAATAATTTCTATTTTTCAAGCTTAAATTATATAGCACATTTATCAAATATTCAAGAATATCTTGGATATTTTCTTTAAGAAATAAAACTTTTCCAAGTGTATAAAATTCTAATCTATTTGTTTTTTCTATTTCTCTAAACAATTTATCAATAGAACTATATATATCTTTATTAGATGTAATTTTTTCTAACCTCTTAATACTTCCATTACATAGCTCTATGAATTCTTCACAAGACTTATCTTTTTCACTTAAGCTTATATATGTTTTTATCTCCTCATTTGATAGTTTTTTAAAACTTAATTTTGTACATCTTGACTTTATTGTTGGTAGTAATAAATTTTCATTTGATGATATTAATATTATTGTTATGTATTCAGGAGGTTCTTCTAATGTTTTTAATAAACAATTTTGTGCTTCTTTTGTCATTTTATCTGCATCATTTATAATATAGACTTTTTTTGTAGATATTATTGGTTTTTCTATAATCTTTTTAATTAATTCTCTTATATCCTCAATTTTTATAATCATTTCTTCTTGATTAATAATCATACAATCAGGGTGATTATTAGAATCAAACATAATACATGATTTACAAATGTTACAACTATTTTTATTCATACATAATATTTGTTTTGCAAAATTTTTAGCAAATAATATTTTTCCTATTCCTTCTATTCCTTGAAATATATAACTATGCCCTAATAAATTACTATTTATTATATCTTCTAATTCTTTCTTTATATCATCATTACCTATTATTTCATTGAAATTCAAAATATATTCTCCTACTTTACTTTTCCAAATTTATTTAATGGCCAAAATCTAAGAACTACTTTTCCTTCTATCTTTTCAAATGGAATACATCCAAAACATCTACTGTCTGTACTATGTGGTCTGTTATCTCCCATTACAAATACTGTTCCTTCTGGAACTATTATATCTGTAAATATTCCATTCATATCTCCTGTTTCTATTCCATTTAAATATTCTTCTTGTTTTTCTTCACCATTTATATAAACTTTCCCATCTTTTATTTGTATATGTTCTCCTGGTAATCCAATTATTCTTTTTATATAACTTGTTTTTCCAACTTCTAATACATAATAAGAAAATTTTTCTAGTAGTGAATCCTTATCGTTATTATATTTAGCAATAGGATTAGATAAATTGGCATCTTCTAGACTTACATATGTATCACTTGGTGCTTCAAATGTTATAATCTCTCCTCTTTCCCATTTATGATTAAATGTTACTGCTAACCTATTTAATATTAGTCTTTGGTTTTCTATTAAAGTAGGTTTCATTGAAATTTGTTTTACTATTGTAGGTGTCCCTACAAAATATCTCACAACAATTGCTAAAACAACAGCAATAGCAAAACAATAACACCATTCTATAATATTTTTTACTTTCGGATTCAATTTTATTTACCTCTTTTCTATTCTATTTATTAAAATTCATTTATATTTATCTCTTTTCATCTTCTGATTTATTATCATTATCAGAAATCATATTTTGAAATAAAAAGTCTTCATCCTCTATATCTTCATCAACAAAAGAACCAATTTCTATATCTTCATTATCTTCTAAATACATATCATCATTAAATAAATCTTCTTCATCAGTAAAGGAATTTTCATTGTTATCAAACATTTCTGTTTCATCACTATATATATCTTCTTTTTTATTATATAAATCATAATCATTATTCTGTATTACATCTATATTATTTAATATATTCTCTTGATTATTATATTTTTCTTTATCATTAAATAATTCTTCATGTCTATCTTGAATATCTTCTGTATTGTAAATAATCTCATCATTATTATCTTCTATAACTTCTTTTTGCTCTTCAGTTTCTTCTTGAATTTTATTTTCACTAAATATTTGTCTCTTTAAAGCTTCTAAATCTTCATCTATTTCTGGTAAAGTCATAAGTTCCTCTACACTTTTTTCAGGTTTTAATTCTGTATTTATTTTTTGTTCTGTTTCTACTTTAATATCTTCTTCTTCATTTTCTTCTGGTTGTTCTTCATATAGTGATTTATCATATGCATATATATCGATATCATCTTCTTCATCCTCTTCCATAGCATCTTCTTTTAATTCTTGAAGCCTTTCTTTCAAGTCGTCTGTAAAGTTATAAATTTCTCCATCATCTTCTTCTATATTATTATCTGTTATGAATAAATCCTCAGTTTCTTGTTTAAGCTTATCGATTTCCTTTTTATTATCAACTACTTCTTTATATTCATCTATATTTCTATTTCTTTCTTCATTTTTTCTTCTTCTTACTTTTGTTTTTTTAGGTAAATTATCTATTTTATATGTAATCATTAAAATAAGACATATTATTATAAAAAATAATATTATAAAGATTATTTTCCCTTGTTCTATAAAAGTTACATCTAGCAATAATTCTCTCATATATAAATCACCATTCCCTATTTTTAATTTTCTTTTGTATTCTACTTTTATTTACTAGTAATATTATTTTTTTCTTTACCGTCCTTTTTATTTGTTGTTGGTATTCTAATTACAACTTCTGTTCCTTTTCCAAGTTCACTTTTAATATTTATTTTTGAATCGTTCTTATCTAAAATTTCCTTTGCTATTGAAAGTCCAAGTCCTGTTCCACCCATTTCTCTTGTACGTGCTTTATCTACTCTATAAAATCTCTCAAAAACTTTATCTACGTCTTCTTCTGCTATTCCTATACCATTATCAATTATTTTTATATATGCATCATTATATACAAAACCAACATAAATTTTTATATATCCTTCTTCTGGTGTATATTTTATTGCATTAGTTAATATATTGATTACAACTCTTTCTATTCCTGATTTATCGGCAAATACTAATGGTACATTAGCAGTTACAAAACATTCTGCCTTTTGATTTTTTTTCTCTATTTCGAATAATAATGAATCATATGCATTTTTTACTAACTCACCTAAATCAAATTCTGATTTTCTTGTTATTACCATTCCTGTATCATATCTAGACAAAGTTAATAAATCAGTAACAAGTTCTGACATTCTTTTCGCTTGAGTGGATATTCTCTCTAAAAACCTTTTTTGAGTTGACTCATCACATTCATCTTCTAGAAGGGTATCTGCATAGCCCATTATAGATGTTATTGGAGTTTTTAACTCATGTGATACATCAGCTACAAATTCTGTTCTCATAGTATCTAATTTTACATGTTCTGTAATATCTTGTATAACTACTATAACTCCACCTGGAAGTTCGCTTTCATTTTTAAATGGAGCAAAAAATAAATTTAATGTCTTTTCTCCTAAAACAATTCTTTGTTCAGTTGAAGCAATATTTTCAAGATAAATTATTTTTTCCATATTGATATCTACATCTAATCTTTCGAATATCTTTGAAAATGTATTTTCATCTTCTTTAATTTCTAGTAATTTTTTTGATGCTGTATTAATATGAATAATTTCGCCTTTCATATTAAATGCTATTATTCCATCTGTCATATGTAATAGTATTGCTTCAATTTGCTTTTTCTGTCTTGATACTTCATTTAAGTTTTCTTGTAACTCATCATGAATTAATCCAAAAGCTTTTGTAATTTCATTAACTTCATTTTTATTTCTATTTTCCTCTAGATATTTAACACCTGTTTTATCTCCACTAGCTATTAATTCCGCATGTTTTACTATTTTACTCATTGGAGCTATTATTACTTTTATTAGAAAAGCTCCTATTATAATTGATATTACTGCAAAAACAACAATTGTAAACAAAGTTATTATTTTTGTTTTTTCTAATTGCATAATCACAATATCAGAAATATTTCCACCATTTAAAACTTCACTGTTAATTATTTGAAGTTGATTCGCAAATGTAATACCTAAAAATGCAAGTATTAACATTCCTAAAATCATAAATATAAGAACTATTTTTATTTGTATATTTCTTAACATATTTTACCTCATACTTATTTGTTCTATTATATCATTATTTGCGTAATGTTCAAGTATTATAGTTAATATGTAATAGATATGTAATAAAAAAAGATATGAAAATACATATCTTCACATCTCTATTTATTTCTCTTTTTATTTTTTTCAACTGAAAATCCAAATTTACCAATTTTTCTTCCTAATTTATAATATCCTCCATTTGCATAAGCAATAAGTTCACACTTACTTATATCAAATGCACCTTTTTCATTAATATATTTTTCGTCGGAATTTATTGCGAGTACATCTGCAATAAACATATGATGTGATCCTAAATCTCTTATTTCTTTGAGTTTACATTCTATTGATACAGGAGATTCTTTTATCATTGGGCATCTCACAAAATTTGCCTTTTCTTTTGTAAGCTTCATTTCTTTAAATTTATCATATTTATTTCCACTTCTTACACCACACCAATCTGTTGCATAAGCAAGTTTTTCATTAGTAAGATTAATAACAAATTCACCTGAATCTTTTATAATATTATATGAATATCTTTCTGGTCTTATAGATACATATACTTGTGCTGGATTTGTGCAAATAATTCCAGTCCAAGCAACTGTAATTATATTTGATTTTTCCATAGTACCACAACTTACCATTACAGCAGGTATAGGATATTCAAAGGTTCCTGGTTTCCACATAACCTTACTCATATTTTCCTCCTAATTACATCTCTTTGTTCTTTAAACTCTTTATCAAATTAAATATTGTTTTTGTTCTTTCTTTATTAGACCATTCAAAAGCAATCATTACATCTTCTTCATGAGGTCTAGCATTTTCATGTACCATAACAGCAGTTGCATACCCTTTTGATAATGGAACATTAGAATCTCCAATTAATGTTCTACCCTTTATTCTTTTTACTACTTTTGGTTCTGATGTATTTCCATTATTATCTGATTTAGAAATATCCTTAAATTCTTTAATAGCCTTATCTAATTCAATACAAGCAGCAAGAGCATTTCTATCAAAAACAATATTATACTCATTATCTCCTGTTTCTTTGTTTTTATATATTATAGGTGTTCCAATTAATCTACCATTTTTCTCTACAGCTGTTTCTAAACTAATATCTGAAAAGATCTGATCTGCATATAAAGAATAAAGTACTGAATCTTCTTCTATATCCATTGGTATTAAGTATTTAGAAAATACTAAAAACTGTTTTTCCTTTTGTATTTCATTTTGATTTTCAGTGCTATGATATGTTTTTGTAACTAGATATAATAAATTTGTTAATGTATCACTAAAAATAGGATCTTTACCATTATATTTTTCTACAGCTGAATATCCTAATTTTCCAACTTCTGTAACATTAATCTTATCTCCTATACTATTTTCAAGCATTAGTACATCCTTTTTTTCTGAATTTCTTATACATTGAATATTACATATTCCAATATCACAATAATTATCAGATTGATCCACATCAAATTTTATATTCTCTAATTCTTTTCTTTTTTCTGGTTTATTTACTACATTATAATATTCTTTACATAACTCTGCTAATCCCATTTGGCTATATACATCTTCAATTGTTTTTGGCTTTGTTTTCATATTATTTCTAATATCATATAATAAACTATAATATCTCTCATCTAAAGTTTGTTCAAAATCTTTAGGAAACATATCAATAGGATTTTTATTTTCTTTTCTATGGATCTGTTTATATTCTTCTATCTTTTTTATGGATTTTTCTAACATATCATTTGCCTCTTTACTAGTGCATTTTCCTCCATTTTCTTTAATAAGCTTATCCAGTACTATAAAATTAAATTCAGCATTTAGTAATTTTTCAATGCTTGAAATATCTTCATCATTTTTTTGATTTATAAAATCTTTCAATGTAATTAACACTATATTTGATGAAAGTATAGAATTATCTTTAAGCATCATAGAAATAGCAACTTCTAAATCTACATTTGGAATATTTTTTTCATAACTATTTATTATATTCTTTTTATCATCATCACTAATTGGAGTTATATATTCTGATATCTTATTTTTGATTGATTGATATATTGTCTCAAATTCTATTTTGGTATTATGTTCTATATTTTTTCCGAAAATATTTAAAGATAAAAATGTCTTATAATTTTTTTCTATAGTCTCTTTAGATGTTTTTCCGTCAATTGATTTTAATAAGATTGCAGGTAAAAATTTTTTAACTGATTCTATTTTTGCATCATTTATTTCTTTATAAGTACTAGAATCTTCTTTAGATTCCCAAATAATATTTTTATCATGTGAATGTAATATTGTTGCCTGCATTTCCATTAATCTATCTGGTTCAGTGTACTCTCCATCATTTTCCTCTAGTATCTTTGATAATATAAAATAGGCTACTAATAAACATTGTTCTCTTTTTAAAGCTTCTTCATCATTTATATCTTCTGAAAATTCATGAGTTTTCTTTATTCTCTCATATCTTTTTTGCAATATCTCTAAAGTTATAGGTTCATCATCTATTGTTGAAAGCATAGAAAAGTATGGTAAATAACTATTAGAAAGATCTTTTGATGATTTTATCATATTAGTTATTTCCTCACCCAACATTAATTTTTTCTTTTGTTTTATTTCACCATTTCTATCATGTAATAATTTATTTAAAGCAGAATATGTCTTGTAAACTTCTATCATAACATCATCTCTGTTTTTATCTTTTTTATTAATTGAATTTCTGAATTTATTAAATTCCTCATATAATGTTTCAAAATTATAAAAAGTAAGTGATTTAGGTACTAATACTTTTACATAATTTATTTTCTTAAAAATTGGTTCCATATATCCCTCCTAATCAATTCTCTTCATGATATTTTCTACATGCACATAGTTTATCTAATTCATGAAATATCTTTATCTCTTTATCTTCATACTCAAGTTCCCCAATATATCCACCATTATGCAATACCGCATTCTCTAAATTTACATCTGAAAATAATATGTCCGCATGAGCTGCTGTAAATTTCTCATCTAATGACATTTGATTAATATTTAAGTATGTAAATACATCGAATTGTTTCTCTGGTATTGTACCATTTTCATTTTTCATACTATTATAAACTTTGTGCAATGTAAATCTTTGTAATGTTTCTCTATCTTTAAATATAGGATATTTTTTTCCAAATTGAGTATATTCTAAATATCCTATATGTTCAAATCTAATTAGATCTCCATATTTATTTTTCAATTCATATGCTATACTTTTATTAGTTATTGCATTATATTTTAAATTAGTTATTTGTACATTACCTTTTTGCTCTAAATTAATATCATACCCTAAAGAAATCTCTTCATCAGTTTGTCTTCTTAGTTTTTTATCTAATAAAATATTTTTAGAATCTATATAAAGTAAGTAAAGAGAATATATCTTAATTATATCATTTAAATCATTATTTAATTTATTTTCTTCTTCTAATTTATTCTCAATTTCTCTAATCTTAGCTTCATATAAAATTTTAACTTCAAATTCTCTTGTATCTGTGGAAATATTTAAGTTTTTATATGGATTAATTTTTTCATTCCCAAACTTCATTTTATTATTAATTTCTTCTTTTCTTTTTAGTACTAACATTTTTATTTGATCGTATTTTTTTTTGATTTCTTCATAATTCATATATAAAGTATTATTATTTGATAATATTTTTTTAGTAATTAAAAAATCAAAACGTAATTGAATTAATTCTTGAATTCTTTCAATTTCAGATGCTTTGGATTTATAAATAAAATTTAAAAATTCATTATATCTTTTTTCTAATATATTCTCTGTGACATTTTCTCCTCTAGCTATTTGCTTAAAATAGTCAATATATGTACTCATATTTATCTCCTGTTGTTAATAATTATTTTTATTTATAAATTTTATCATATATAATAAATATATCAAGTATTTTTAAAAACAAAAAACCAGAAAACAAAACAATAGAAAATTCTGTTTTCTGGTCTCTTATTATTATAAAAATAAAAAACTGGCAACAACCTATTTTCCCAGTAGGGTATCCCACAAGTATCTTCGGCAC
>CANOSM010000021.1 GCA_947569365.1 uncultured Clostridium sp.
GAAATTGGAATTTACCTTTGGATTTTTCACTAGAATTTAGTTTTAAAATTAACCAGAAAGAAAAAAGCACATCATATAATCTGCATTTTTCTTTAATATACTTTTAGTTCTTCATATATTCTTGATGCTTTTGTCATCATTTATCTTTCTTATAAATAATCCAGTAATATAATAATTTACAAAAATAAGTATTCCTATTAAAATAGACCATTGTCCTATATGTATATACATTAAATCTACATATCTATCAAGTGGTGTATATAATATTGCCACTATAGCAGAAAGTAACATTCCAAATATGGACATAACTAAGATTTTGAATTTTTTAAAATATGAAATGATATTAGAATAAAATTTGGTTGCATACATCCATAAAGAAAATACAAACATAGAATGTGAAATCCTTTCAGGTAATCGTGTATTAAAAATAAATGTAAATAATATTGAAAAAACTATTACACCTAATATAGGCGAAAATTTTATTATTTTATCTAATATATTAGAAACTTTTTTTGACTTTTGAGCCATCTCTACTTTAGCTGAAAAAAGATTTACAATCCAAAAATAAATTATTAAGAAAAATATAATAAGCAAGTTATACATAAATACTTCATCCTTTCTTTAATTCTTAAAGTTAAATTTATATCATTTTTTATACAAATTATTATTCATTTTTAATATTATTATATCATTATTTTTTAAGAAAACAACTGATTTTAGCATTTTCATTTTCCTCATTTTGATTACTTTTATTTTACAATTTATATATATTTTTGAGTACAATATAATAGAATTCTTGTATTTATAATTTACTTTAATAAGTTAGTTTCAGTAAATCTTAAAAGAACTAGACTTTTAGCTAGTTCTTTATCTCAAATTTATTTAGTTTGCTTTATTAGACTATTTGCTTCTTTTTGTGTTAAATACTTATATTTAACCATCTTCTTAATTACTTGATTTTGTCTTTGTTTTGCAAGTTCTGGATTTTTGCTTGGAGAATATACTGATGGAGCATTTGGAATACCTGCTAATAATATATTTTCATAATCTGTTAATTCACCTATCTCCTTACCAAAGTATCCTTTTGCCGCTTCTTTTATTGTATAATATCCATCTCCAAAATAACTGGTATTTAGATATAATTCTAATATCTCATCTTTCTCATAGTTCTTCTCTATTTTAAAAGCCATAAATACTTCGGCAATCTTTCTTGTTATTTTCTTTTCTTGTGTAAAATATATATTTTTACATAATTGCTGTGTTATTGTACTTCCACCTTGAACAAATTTCATTTCTTTTATATCATTCACTATCGCTCTACATATTGCAATTATATCTACACCATTATGTTTGTAAAATCTATGATCTTCAACTGATATAACTGCATCTTTATATATTTGTGGTACTTCTTCAATTCTTGTATAATTATCTTTTTCTCTTATTTTTACGATTTTTTGTTCTAAAGGCATACTTAAAATAGCCTTTTTATACATATCATATCCATTTTTTATTTCTATTAATCCTATACTAATTATGATTAGTATTACTATAAAAATTACTCTTTTAACTATTTTCATATTTACCACCTTTAAACTTTCTGTGGCACTATTTTCTTTATTTATTATAATTTGTTTTAACTTTATCTGGAAGTTCATTATACTCAACTTCCTTCCAAGAATGTACTCCCATAGTTTTTAATTCTAGCATTAAATAAGCATCTTCTTTAAGTTCCCTACTTGTTTTAAATTTTACTTCTTTTTTAATACCTTTTTCATTATAACAATCTAAAGTATATTCATATTTCATATCATCTGATGAAGAAATTTTTTCTATTTTTGTATTATCTATTTTTGTATAATATATAACTTTATAATCTTCTAAAAAAAAGATTGCTATTCCACAAATTATTATTGCTACTACTGCCACAATAATGATTGGTATTTTTTCTTTTATATCTTCCATTTTCTTTTACACCTCTATTGATTTTTTATATTATAAATTGTTTTTTAAATAAAATGATTATTCCTTTATAATATTTTTGCTTCCTATATATGTTGCTAAAAAATATGCACCATATATAGCTCCTATAATAATTACTGTCATTATTGCTGATGGTAATAAATCATTTTTGCTTGCTAATCCTGACATCATTTCTATAGCAAACTGTATTCCAAAAATAGAGTGCACAATTGCTAAAACAAGTGGTACTATAAAAAATATTCCAATTTGTCTAAATAGTGCTTTATTTATCATTTTCTCTTCACAACCAATTTTTCTTAAAATTGTATATCTTTGTTTGTTATCTGAGGCTTCTGTTAATTGCTTTAGTGCAAGTATCGCTGAACTTGCTATTAAAAATATTATTCCTAAATAAATCGCTATAAATGTTACAATTGTTGCAAGTCCAATACTTGCTTCCATAATAGTAATCTTACTTAATCCATCTATTTCTAATCCATTTGCGTTTAAGTTTTTCAAAAGTTCTGAATTAGAATTACCATCTTCAAATATTTTCTGTATTCTCTCTTTTTCCTCATCTGTATTTGCATTATAATTTGCTGCCAAAAATGCCATTTCTTTCATATCATCTGTCAGAGGGCAATCATCTGGAACTAATATAATCCCTGTATTTGTATGACTTGTTGACATTTGTATAAATCCACTTTTACATTCAGTATATTTTGACTTATACTCTTTTTCTGCAATTCTTAATATATTTTCTCCATTTGATAATGCTTTATTTCTTACTTCTTCCATACTTGTAAAATCACAAAGTACAATATATTCATTATCTTTCAGTTCGTACTCATCTATCCCATAAAGCCTCGCTATTTTATTATAATCAGATATTTTTATGATTTGTTCTTTTGTATCATATGCGAGTCCTGGAAACTTTTCCTTTATTTCCTCATACTTGTTACCTAAGAATTTCTCCCAAGTTAAATCTTTAGTAGCATATACTGATATCTCTACAACATCTTTTAATACATTCATATCTAATTTATTATTTTCTAGTGTCTCTACCATTGTTATTTTTGAATCTTCTCTTTGTTTTTGTGTCGTTTTTATTTTCTTTCCATATTTTTTATAACTTTTTGGTAAATTTGCTGTTTTGTATAAGTTTAAATCAACAGGAGTCATTTCTATTAGCTCTCTTTGCATTGTATTTCTTAGGGCTAAACTTGAAGAAAGTATTGATATTGTCATAAATAGCATAAGACATATAACACTCATACTAATTACCATTGTATTAATTTTATTATTAATTTGTCTTAGTACAAACATATTTGTATCTTTTAAATAGATTTTCTTTCTCATTTGTATAACTTGTAATATGAAACCTGACAAAGACCAAAAAACTAATATTGTTCCAACTATTCCCATCAAAATAGGAGGAAGAAGTTTATCAGCTGTAATTAATGATTTTACATCTTTCGTTACTTTCCAATAAGCATATCCTAATAATGTAGCAGATAACATGAATACTAATATACAAAGAAATGGATTTTTTATTTTTACCTTTTCATTTTTTCTACTAGCATTTATTAAATTTATCAATTTGTATTTTGAAACTGTTATTGTATTGAAAAACATTACTGCTATATATATTACTGCAAAATATATACCAGTCTTAATACAAGCATCTTTTGAAAATATGAATTTGAATTCGCTCATATCTACTTCAAACATTTTTGCAACTAATATTGACATAAATTGTGAAGCAAATACTCCAATTGTAAGTCCTATTATAAGAGAAATTATTCCTACAAGGATTGTTTCCATTAATATTATTTTTGATATTTGTCTTCTTCCCATTCCAAGTGTCATATAAATTCCAAATTCTTTTTTTCTTCTATTAATTAGAAAATTATTTGCATATACAATTAACAATCCAAGTATAACAGCTACAAACACTGATACATATCCAAGCATTACAATCATTAATTTTATAATGTCTCTTTGTGATCCGTGACACTTGTAACATTGCTTGCTGACTATCTAATGAGTTAAACATATAAAAAATTGCTACACCTAATACTAATGTTAAAAAATAAATCGCATAATCTTTTATATTTTTCTTCATATTTCTAAGAGATAATTTAAATAACATCGTTTAAATCACCTCCAAGAAGTGTTTGCACTTCAATTATTTTTTCGAAAAATTGTTTTCTTGTGTCTGTCCCTTTTATTAATTCATTAAAAATTTTTCCATCTTTAATAAATAAGATTCTATTTGCATAAGAAGCTGTGAAAGCATCATGTGTAACCATTAAAATAGTAGCTTTCATTTTTTCGTTTAAGAATTCAAAATTTTCTAATAATTGTCTAGCAGATTTTGAATCTAATGCTCCAGTTGGCTCATCTGCAAGTACAAGCTTTGGACTAGTTATAATTGCTCTTGCTGATGCAATTCTTTGCTTTTGTCCTCCTGATACTTGATAAGGATATTTTTTTAATATCTCTGTTATCCCTAATTTCTGTGCTATTTCTTTTACTCTTCTATCAATTTCTCCTGCATTTACTTTTTGAATTGTTAAAGCTAATGCAATATTTTCATATGCAGTTAGTATGTCTAATAAGTTAAAATCTTGAAAAATAAATCCTAATTCTTCTCTCCTAAATTTGTTCAACTTATTCCCTTTTAATTTTGTAATGTCTTCTCCATTAATAATGATATTTCCTGATGTGACTCTATCTATTGTAGATATACAGTTTAAAAGAGTTGTTTTACCTGAACCAGATGCTCCCATGATTCCAACAAATTCTCCTTTATTTACATCAAAACTAATATTATCTATTGCTTTTGTAAGATTGGATTTATTTCCATAGTACTTTTCAATGTTTTTCACTTCTAAAATCTTTCCCATATTATAAAACTCCTTTCAATTTAGTTTTATTATAGTTACTTTTAAAATAATTTGCCATCGATCTTTATTACATTAATCTTACATTTTTGTAAGAAAAAAAGAGAATTTATTACATTTATTAAAAAATGTATTATCAAACTCATCTTATTTGATTATAATAATATGTTAAATATTAAAAACATCATAATTAAAATTACGATGTTTCCTAATTTTTCAATCGTTTATCTATAAAAGGATTGGTTTAAAACTATATAGATAGTTTCTTACATATCTACATAAATTACTTAATTAATATTTCTATTTTTTATTATTTTATCTAAATTTGGAAATGTAGCTACAATAATATCTTTTAATATAGACACTTCTTCTTCATTACATCTATTAATAATTTCTTTTAATATTTCTTTATTATTATATAGATTTTTCATATTTACTTTATCATTATAAAGTAAATTATCTACTGAAACTTTTAATACTTTTGATATTTGATGTAATGTGTGAACACTACAACTCGAATTACCTTTTTCAAGCTCTGATACATAATTTTCAGAACGATTTATTTCATTTGAAAATCTTTCTTTAGTCATTCCTATTTGTTTTCTATATTCTTTAACTCTACTGCCAAATCCCTTCCAGTCTTGATATTCATACCTATTTACTCTACTCATAAAAATATTACCTCTATTAGCATTTTTTATATTTATTTTTGGTAGTATTATCTCATGTAATGTATATTTTTATTATCAAGTAGTAAATATTTATATGTATTTTATTACTTGTAGTAAGAATAAATAAAAAGAACCAATCCAAAATCGTTTCTTTTATTAAGATATCTTTATTAATAAAGTCTATATATTCATTAATCATATATTTAGCTTTTTACATTTTTTATCTATGAATCCAATACAATTATTATACAATATGATATATTACTGTAACTTATATGACTTTTGCTATATATTTATTATAATAATGTAGAATTATTTATATTATTTTTACTAGTTGTTATTAGAAAAAAATAAAAAACGAATATTATTCGCAAAACTTAATTATTTAATTTATTTATTTCTTTTTTTATATAATCATATGCATCATATAATTCATCAACTATATGAAATTCTTTACTGTATTCTATTATATTATTATTATATGATTTTATTAAATATCTAATTCTATCTTTATCCCCTTCAACAACTATTTTCTTATCTATATTATATGCCTTTGCTCTTTTTATATATTCATCTACTAAAAATGTTACTACATATATATATGTATGTAGTTGTGATTTTTTTAAATCTTCAAAAATTATTTCTATTTCATTTATTAAATAATTATAATAGACTACAATACTTCTTTCTTTTTTATCTATTAATTTTATACCTCCTGGAAAATCATTATATTCATAGATCCTATACTTTTTAATATCTAATCCCATCATTTTGATATTTTGAATTACTATTCTTCTATTTTCATTAGTTGTATCTTCTAATTCTTCTAATGTCATCTCTGATTTTTTGACCATTTTATTCTCCTTTTGAACTATATAAAAATAATATTATCATATATTTTATGATTATAATATTATTTTTATATGTAGTCAACACATGGATATATAAAATATTACAAAAATTTTAAAATGTCTATTATTTTTAGTAAAGCTTCTTTCTTCTCTTCATCTAATTCACTTATTTTTTCATCAATTTCTATCATTTTCTTTAAATCATTATTGGTAATAAAACTTTTATATAATAAATTAGGGGTTATTCCTAAAATATTCATAAAATCTATATCTGTCTTTTTACTCGTTCCATTTTTGCCTGTTTCAATCATAGAGATAGTTTTGGGAGATTTCAATAACAATTCGCCTAATTTTTCTTGTGTCATTTTATTTTTAATTCTATATTCTTGAAAAATTACTCCTAATATCTTGTTAATAGCTCCATTTGTACGTTCTTCTTCTTCCATTTATACCTCCTCTTGTATGTTAATAGATATTATATTAAATTACCAATGAAATATACACATACTGATAACTACATCTTTTCTTTTATTTTTCAAATTTATCTAACTAATACTTTACTTTTTCGTTATAACAATAATGTTTTATTTTTTTAATATTTGTAAGTAGATAAGTTTATAAATCTATTATTATATTTTTCTGTCTTTTTGATATTAAAAAAAGAGAGTTTATTATATTTATTAAAAAACATATTAAACTCTTCTTTATTATTTTATATTTTAATTTATCTCTCTTATAGTATAAAACTTTATGATTTTATACTTTTGGTTTTCGAATCATTTACCATATTACACCAAAATAGTATAAATAATAATTATATTAGCTTAATTTTTATATTACTTTTACTAATATATTTTTTTCATTATCTATTTCAATCATTTCTATATTAATATTTTCATATGTATGTATTCTTTTGTTCTGTTTTTTCATTTCATATATACATTTAAAAAAGTTGCCATTTTTAAATTGCTTTGCAAATTCTTCTTCTTTTTTATTCGGAACAAACGTAATTCTATATTCCTTTAAAGCCTCTTTTCTATCAAAGTATATAATTAAATTAAAAAGTTCATTATATATTTTAATAGATAGTTCTATATCATTTACTGTTTTCATTAGTGGTCCTGTATACCTTAATAGTTTTATATCATACATATTATTGATAAAATTATTTTTATTAATTTTATTATTATCCAAAATTGTATTTAGTCTATTTTTTAGATCATTAAAAGTTATTTTTCCAGCTGTATCACAAATTCTCTCAATTACTACTTTTTCTTTATCCCTATTATGTTTTCTGCCTTCAGAAACTTCACAGAAGAAATTGTATCCATCTTTTGTTCTTTCGTATTTTTCTATATCCATCAAACTTTCGTCTACAGCTATTATATCTGCATAAGCCATTATAAATAATATTTCTGGAATTTGATTTTTTATTTCTGGAATATTTGGAATATTACTAATTAAATCTTTATATGCATCTTCTACAAAATTATCATTTCCTTCTGCTGATAGTGCTGTTATTAATGTATGATATGTTATAATTGTTTTTAATATTCTTATTAAGTTTTCTATACTTATGTTAATATTATTTTTACCTAATGTTTCTTCATTTATTTTTAATTCTTTTAATACTTGCTCTACATAATTTGCTCCTAATTTATCATGATATTGTATATTTTCTATTACTCCTATATCATGAATTAAAGTAAATACTTTTAATATAAACTTAGATGTATCATTTAATGAAATGTATTTTTTATGTAGTTCTTCTAATTCTTTTTTAGTATTTTCATTATCAGGCAAGTTCGATAATCTAATATTATTACATATATTATAATTTACTATCTGATAAACATATAATGTATGTGTCATCCAACCATTCATTTTATAAGTATTAGTTCCACCTCTAATAATCTTATTTTCTTCTTTTAAAATATTACTCATCTTGTCTATATAATTTTCATTATCATCATATTTACTATATAAAATCCATAAATACTTTGCTGAATTTTCATCTTGTAATAATTGAATAAATTTATCTTTCAATCCATCAAGATTTATCTCTATATTATTTAATAAATCAAATTTACTTTTATGATTTTCTCTAATACTATTTCCTTCATTTTCTAAAACAATAGATTTAAGTTTTAAACATAAATCTCTATAATATTTATCATACTCAAAGTCCAAGTCTTTTTCGGTAATATTTTTTATTCCAAATATATTCATATACTTTTTTCCTCTTTAAAAATAGTTTTAATATTATTTTAGATTTAGTCACTCTCCATTTTCTCTATTATATTTTCTTTTAAAATATTGAAAAATACATCTTCATGTGGATAGTTTTCAAAAGTTATTTTGTCTTTTGCTAGGTTATTTACTAATTGTTTTGTTTGCTAAAATTACTTCCCTCTAGCTTATTTGAATGGTATAAATATTCTATTTTAATTACATCATATACTGAGTTTTTATTTTTGATAATTTCTGCATAGCATTAATAGATATTTTCATATACTTTTCCTCCATTCATATTCTTAATTTTTGAAATTTTATTATAAATTTAGCAGGATATATAGTTATATCCCGTTAGTAAAAATAAATCCAATATTAAGAATTCTTCATACACTGCTGCCTCTTGTAAATAATGTGATTTTTAAATTAATTCTTGTGTTAACCATCTATCATTATTTATACGTATTACATTAATGGTTCTAAAAGTGCTATTTTAATGCTACTAACTTAAATATCAGTAAAAACATAATAATTTTTTATTTTCATTATACTTATTAAATTTCCTATATTACTATATTCTTTAATGCTTTTAAGTTTTATTAAACTTTATTAAAACTTATTAAGCATTATTAAGTGGTTTCATAGTTGGGAATAGTAAAACATCTCTAATTGATGCTGAATCTGTTAAAAGCATTATTAATCTATCTATTCCTATTCCAAGTCCACCTGTTGGAGGCATACCATATTCAAGTGCATTAATAAAGTCTTCATCCATCATTCCTGCTTCATCATCACCAGCATCTCTAGCCTCAACTTGTTTTTTAAATCTTTCATATTGGTCTATTGGATCATTTAACTCAGAAAAAGCATTTCCATATTCTCTTCCACCAATAAATACTTCAAATCTTTCTGTAAGTCTTGGATCAGATGTTTTTCTTTTTGCAAGAGGTGATATTTCTACTGGATAGTCATATATAAATGTTGGTTGTATAAGTGTTTTTTCTACATATTCATCAAAGAACATTGCTATAACATCTCCACGAGTTCTCTTTGTATCGTCTGCAAATTCCATACCTCTTTCTTCTGCAAGTTTTACCGCTTCTTCGTCTGTTTGAATTTCGTTAAAGTCTACACCACATGCTTCCTTTATAGAATCTATCATTGTTATTCTTTTCCATGTTGGTGTTAAATCAATATCTTGTCCTTGATAGTTTATCTTTGTTGTACCACAAACTTTCATAGCACATTTTGAAAAGATTTCTTCTGTTATATTCATCATATCATTATAGTCTTCATAAGCTGCATATAATTCTATTGTTGTAAATTCTGGATTATGTCTAATATCCATACCTTCGTTTCTAAATATTCTTCCCATTTCATATACTTTATCATATCCACCAACTATTAATCTTTTTAAGTTAAGTTCTGTTGCAATTCTTAAATACATACTTATATCTAAAGTATTATGATGTGTTATAAATGGTTTTGCTGTAGCTCCTCCTGATATAGTATTTAATATTGGTGTATCTACTTCTAAATATCCTTTTTCATCTAATATATTTCTAATTTCTTTAATTATATTACTTCTCATAATAAAAGTATTTTTTACTTCTGGATTCATTATCAAATCTACATATCTTTGTCTATATCTTAAATCCATATCTTTTAATCCATGGAATTTTTCAGGTAATGGTCTTAATGATTTAGAAAGTAATGTTACTTCATTTGCATGTACTGATATTTCTTCTGTTCTTGTTTTAAATACGAACCCTGTTATTCCTATAATATCCCCTATATCCCATGTCTTAAATTCTTTATAATTATCTTCTCCTAAATCATTTATACTTACATAACTTTGTATTTTTTCATCACTATCTTGAATTGTACAAAAAGATGCTTTACCCATTATTCTTTTTGCTATAATTCTTCCTGCAACTGTAACATATTTGTTTTCATACTTTTCATAATTTGTCTTTATTTCTCCTGCTGAATTTGTTCTATTAAATTTTGTAATTTCAAAAGGATCTTTTCCTTTTTCTTGTAACTCCTTTAATTTATCTCTTCTAATTTGTATTAAATGATTAATATCTACCTCTTCTACTTCGTTTGTATTATTATTATTTTCACTCATAATAAAATCTCCCTTCATATATATAATATTTATAATTTAATTATTTTTTATTTCTCCTTAAAATCCAGTCCTTTTTTATTTCAAAAGGAATTTTCATTTTTACCTTTTGATTTGCCCTTCCTGGATTTACAGTATTTATCTCTTCTCCTGTCTCAATATCCCATAATTTTTCAATTTTGAATTCATATGGTTCAATTTGACCTGGAACAATTATTTCTAATGTGTCGCTTACAGATAATTTATTTCTTATTTCTATTATAGTTTTATCATCTTCAAAATCTATAACTTTTCCAGCAAATTCGTAATTAGGATTATATTGTTTTCCTTCATACTCTTGTATATCTTTATTTTCTCTATCGTTAAAATAAAAAGTTGTAAGACTTCTTGTTTTTGTTTTATTTAACTCATTTAAGTATTTATTATAATCATAGTTTTCTGGATTCTTTTTATAATCGTCAATTGCACATCTATATGCATTTACTACTGAAGCTACATAATATTCTGTTTTGAGTCTTCCTTCTATTTTTAAACTATCTACACCCATTTCTACGATTTCTGGTATTTCTTTTACTAAGCATAAATCTTTTGAAGAAAAAATGTATGTTCCATTATCATCTGTTTCAATAGGCATAAATTGTCCAGGATTATTTTTTTCTTCAACATATACATTATAAGCCCATCTACAACTTTGTATACAATCTCCTAAATTTGCACTTCTTCCTGATAAAAAATCACTTAAAAAACATCTTCCAGAATATCCAAAGCAAAGTGCTCCATGTACAAACATTTCAATCTCTAAATCTTCTGGTTTATTTTTTATTAATTCTCTTATCTGCTCTTTATTCATTTCTCTTCCAAGTATTATTCTTTTAGCCCCATTATTGTACCAGAACCTACTAGTATGATAACTTACTACATTTGCTTGTGTACTAATATGAATATCTATATCTGGAGCATATTGTTTTAATGTATCTATTACTCCACCATCAGATGCAATAATTCCATCCGGTTTTATTTTGTTTAGTTCTTTTGCAACTTCTTTTATTTCTTCATATTTTTCATCCCAAGCAAAAATATTTATTGCTACATATACTTTCTTGCCTATGGAATGAGCATATTTTATTGTCTTTTCTACATCATCATCTTCTACATCTACTCTTGTCCTTAAAGATAAACTTTTTGTTCCCATATATACTGCATCTGCACCATACAAAAAAGCAATTTTAGCTTTTTCAAAAGATCCTGCAGGTGCTAGTAATTCTATTTGTTTCATATTTTTCTCCTTATTCAAAATAATATATATACTATATCATAAAATCTACATAAATGCTATATTTATCCATTTAAAACATATTTTTTTTTAATTATAATAATACTTTAAAATATTTAATATATTAATTTTACAAAATTTAATTTATTTGTAAATTATTATTTAATTAAATACATTTATGTTCTTGATTTTAATAATATTTTATTATAATATATAGATACTTTTAATTAATAAAAATAATTTTAGATTGGAGATAATAGATATGGAAAAAATATTAGTTTTTGGGCATAAAAACCCAGATACAGATTCAATAACATCAAGTATTGCTATGGCATACTTACAAACAAAACTTGGAAAAACAGCCGTACCTTATAGATTAGGTGCTGTTTCTATGGAAACTAAATTTGCTTTAGATTATTTTAAAGTTGGAGAACCTGAACTTTTAGAAACAGTTAATGAAGGTGATAAAGTTATATTAGTAGATCATAATGAAGCTATTCAAAGCGTAGATAACATTAATAAGGCAATTATAGAAATGGTGGTTGATCATCATACAATGGATTTTAAAACATCTTATCCTTTATATTATTATGCTGAACCAGTTGGATGTACTGCTACTATACTTTATAAATTATTTAACACCTATAAGGTTGAAATTCCTCCTTATATAGCAGGGTTAATGGTTAGTGCTATAATTTCTGATACATTACTTTTTAAGTCACCTACTTGTACACGTGAAGATAAATCTACAGCTGAAACACTAGCTAAAATTGCTAATGTTGATATTGAAAAATATGGTTTATCATTACTTAAAGCTGGAACTGATTTATCTGGATTTACAGCAGAACAATTAATTAATTTAGATGCAAAACAATTTACTTTAGCAGATAAAATAAAAGCAAAGATTTCTCAGGTCAATACTGCTGATATAGATGAGGTAATGATAAGAAAAGTTGAAATAGAAAATGCTCTACAAAAGGAAATGAATGATCTTGGTTTAGAATTTGTTCTTTTCTTAATAACAGATATTATAAATAGTAATTCACAAGTTATAACATTTGGTAACAATACATTAGTAGAAAAATCATATTCTGTTAAAATTGAAAATAATACAACATTTTTACCAGGAGTCGTTTCTAGAAAAAAGCAGGTTATACCAGTATTAACTGCTAATATAGATTAATTTACAAATTTATTCTCAAAAAGAAAAAGACACCAAATTTAAATTGAGGTCTTTTTCTTTTATTATTTTATTCTAGTTATAGATAATCCATCTCCTATTTCTAGTATTTGAGTATCCATATTTTCATTTTCTGTAATTTCTTTTATATATTCTCTTAAATGTCTTACTGCTGTACGTTGTTTATGTTTATTATAATCACTCATAACATATCCTTTATATAAAATATTATCAGCTAGTATTAATCCATTTTTATTTATAAGTTTTAAAGATTCTTCTAAAAATATTGGATATTTTCCTTTCGCAGCATCTATAAATATAATATCATATTTTTCGTTTATACTTGGTAATATATCAACTGCATTTCCAATCATTACATTTATTCTGTCTTTAAATCCAACTTTTTCTATATTTATTATTGCATTCTTTGCTCTTTCATTATCCAGCTCAATTGTATCTATTCTGCAATCATTGGTTGTATATTTTGCAAACTGACATGCTGAATAACCAATAGCTGTTCCTATCTCAAGTATTCTTTTAGGTTTTTCTTCTAACAAGATTTCTTTAATCTTTTCTAGAGTATCATCCATAATAATTGGAATATGTTCATTTAGTCCTTTTTGTTTTAATTTTTCTAATTCTATATCATTCATTTTTATTTTTCCTTTTTTATATTTTAAAAATAAATAGTGATTTAGAAAACTAAACCACCATTTATTTTAATTTAATTTATTTATTACTTGATCTATTAGCTCTTTCTCTTTCTTTACTATCTAATATTTTCTTTCTTAGTCTTATTGATTTTGGTGTTACTTCTACAAGCTCATCATCTTGTATAAATTCAATAGCTTTTTCAAGAGACATTTGAAGTGGTGGAACTAATCTTAATGCTTCATCTGATCCTGATGCTCTAGTATTAGTTAAATGTTTTTCTTTACATACATTTATTGCTAAATCTTCTCCTCTAGAATTTAGACCTACTATCATTCCTTCATATACTTCTACACCTGGTCCTATGAATAATTCTCCTTTATCTTGTGCATTATATAATCCATAAGTTACTGATTTTCCATTTTCAAATGCAATTATTGTTCCTCTTACTCTTGATAGTACTTCTCCTTTATATGGTTCATATGCATCGAATATATGATTCATAGTTCCTTCACCTTTAGTATCTGTCATAAATTCTGTTCTATATCCAATTAATCCTCTAGCAGGAATTCTAAATTCTACTTTTGTATGTCCTTCCTCAGCAGGCTCCATATTAACCATCTCTGCTTTTCTTTTTCCTAATTTTTCAATTACGTTTCCGGATACAATCATCTGGTACATTTACTATTAATCTTTCTACTGGTTCACATTTTACTCCATCAATTTCTTTAATTATAACTTTTGGTCTTGAAACTAATAGTTCAAATCCTTCTCTTCTCATTGTTTCTATTAATACAGATAAATGTAGTTCTCCTCTTCCAGATACTTCAAAAGAGTCTGGTGAATCTGTTTCTTTTACTCTTAAACTTACATTTCTATCTAGTTCTTTAAATAGTCTATCTCTTATATGTCTAGATGTTATAAATTGTCCTTCTTTTCCTGCAAAAGGTCCATTATTTACACTAAATGTCATAGATACTGTTGGTTCATCTATATCTACAAATGGTATTTTTTCTGGATTATTATAATCACATATTGTATCACCTATATTAATATCAGCAATACCAGATATCTCAATAATATCACCAGCTATAGCTTCTTCTACTTCAACTCTTTTTAATCCTTGATATGTATATATTTTTGTTACCCTTGCATTTTCTATTTTGTCATCTTTTTTACATATAGCAACGGGCATTCCAAGTGTTACTTTTCCTCTTTCAACTCTACCTACTGCTATCCTGCCAATATAATCATCATAATCTATATTAGATACAAGCATTTGCATTGGACCATTTTCATCACATTTAGGTGGTTCTATATTTTCAATTATTGTTTTAAATAAACATTCTAGATTTTCTCCAGGTGTATTTAAGTCTAAAGTTGCTGTTCCTTGTTTTCCTGAAGCATATACTACTGGAAATTCAAGTTGATCATCATTAGCATTTAATTCAATAAATAAATCTAATACTTCATCTACAACTTTTAGTGGTCTTGCTCCTGGTCTATCTATTTTATTAATAACTACTATTGGTTTTAAATTAAGTCCTAATGATTTTTTTAGAACTTCTCTTGTTTGAGGCATTGCTCCTTCAAATGAATCTACTAATAATACAACACCATCAACCATTTTTAATACTCTTTCAACTTCTCCACCAAAATCGGCATGCCCTGGAGTATCAACTATATTAATTTTTATTCCATTATAATTTACAGCTGTATTTTTAGAAAGTATTGTAATTCCTCTTTCTTTTTCAAGATCATTTGAGTCCATTACTCTTTCTTCAACTTGTTCATTATCTCTGAAAATACCACTTTGTCTTAAAAGCGCATCTACTAAAGTAGTTTTTCCATGGTCTACGTGTGCAATTATCGCTACATTTCTAATTTCTTTATTACTCATATTTTTATCCCCTATTTTCAATTTAATAGCACATTTTTAAAATGTGCTCTCTCTTATTTATGTACCGAGTAATTATACCTCTTTTAACTAACTTTGTCAAATTTGAAAGTTTTGATTTTTCTTGATTTTTTATAATTATTATCTTTTGTTAACATTTTGTTTCTGTTATTAAATATTATAACTTTCTTAAGTTTAAATAGAACATAGATATTAACTTTTCATTTTTTAGCTACTTACTGTTATTTTTATAAAATTATACTAAGCTATATAATATATTACTTATTTTATGCAACCTTTTCAGTATAATTAATAACTGTAATTTCTGTAATTGCATTTCTTACTGAATTTACTAATTTTCCTAATTGCTTTGCAACTTCATTACTATATGATACCTCTCCACATTGTCTGCATACTTGAGATGGTACATTTTTAATAATTATAATGCAATTATCTAATTCGATCATGAATGTTGTATTTTTATTTTCTAAATCTCCTTTACACATAAAACAATTCATATTAATTTATCTCCTTTCTTGTTTTTAAATCATCTTCCCATTTTATATCATCTGGATAATATGCAGTAATTATCCATACTTCTTCTCTAGTTACTCCACATACTATATGTATCACTTCTTTATTTAAATTTATTCCATATACTAAACAACTTGGATATGGATAATCATTTTCATATTCTTCTATTACTTCTCCATTTAGTATAGCATTTTCAATATCTCCCTGAGTTATATTTCTTTGGAATAATCTAACTATAACATGATTAGTCCATCTCATCTTTCCATATTTAATCATTTGTTTTATACTATTTATATTTAGATTTTCCATAAACACCTCTCTTTATTACTAATATATATTATCATATTCTTAATAAAAATTCTATATCTTTAAAAATTTTTCAAAATTATTTTATTAACATTACAAAATTGTAACATTAATAAAATTAATCGTAAATAAAAAACTTAGAAACATGGTATTTTTCGTTTACTTTAAATTCATTAAAATGTATGTAATGCTACAATAAATTTATAAGCTATGAATACTAACAGTAACTATATATATATATATATAATTTTATATACTTTTTTTACAATTATTATTGACTTAATGTGATTTTATATAATATTATTTATTAGTTCTGTTTATTATATTAGTAATACTTTTGTATTACAAACAGAATCGTAGAAGGATAGAAAGGAGACAATATGCGAAAAATCTTTAAAGGATTCTTATTTGCTATTATTTTAATAGTAGTAGCATTTATGTAATCCTAGAGTAATTTAGGCTCTTGCTCTATCTATTATGGACAGCTTTAATCTTTTAAAGCTGGCCATCTCATTACATAAATATATTTATTTTGTATTCTTAAAATATTAATTCATATAATAAAAGTGCTACAAAATGTAACACTTTTATTATAACTAGTTTTATTCTATCTCTTATCTATGCTCTTGGATGAGCTTTATGATATACGTTTTTTATAGTATCATCTTGAAATTGCATATATACTTGAGTTGATGATATATCTGAATGTCCAAGCATTGTTTGTATTGATTTTAAATCAGCACCATTTTGTAAAAGATGTGTTGCAAAAGAATGTCTAAGTACATGTGGTGTAATTTCTTTAGTTATATGTGCTTGTTCTTTATAAAATTTTACTATTTTCCAGAATCCTTGTCTTGTTAATCTTTTACCATTAATATTTACAAATAATGCTTTTTCTTTATCATCTTTTATTAATATTGGTCTTGCATTTTTTATGTAATCTTCTAATGCTTTTTTAGAAATACTTCCTAATGGTATATTTCTTTTCTTGAATCCTGAATTACATACAACATATGATTCTTCTAAGTTTGCATCTTCTATATTTAAAGATATTATTTCTGTTACTTTCATTCCAGTTGCATATGCAAATTCAAGCATTGCTTTATCTCTAATTCCTTTTAAATCAATATTCTTTGGTTGTTCTAATAATAGTTCTATCTCTTCTGATGATAATATACTTGGTGCTTTTTTCTCTATCTTTGGTGATTGTATTCCTTCTGTTGGATCTTTCTTTATTTTTTTAGTTCTTACTAAATATTGATAAAAAGATCTAATTGAAGCTATATTTCTAGAAATTGTAGATGTTTTCTTACCAATATCTTTCAAATATTCTATGTATTTTTCTAAATCTTCTTTTCCTAATTTATCATAAACGATATTCCCATTTTCTAGATATTCCTCAAATTGTACAATATCTCTTCTATAAGATTGTAATGTGTTTGAAGATAATTTTTTATCATTTTCAATAAATTCTAAAAATAATTTTACTTGTTTTTCCATCTTGACCCCCAAATGATTTTAAAATCTATCAACTCTTAATATGTTGTTTTGATTTACATAAGAATTTGATATCTATGTTATATCAAATGAAAAGCTAAAAGTAAATAGATTTTATAATTTTTTTACTTTATATTAATTTATAAAGTGATAATTACTTTTCTAAATATACTGTCTAACCATAAAAAATATTGTATTTGATATATATGTTTCAAATATTGCTGAAATAACTCCAAATAATAATGCTATGATAATGAAAATAATATGTCTTATAATTTTCATTTTTATTTCATGTTTATTATCATGCATTATATAATTATATAAATTAATTCCATTAATAGAAACCAAAAGTATTCCTACAACATATATTATATTATGGAGTATCATTGAAGAACAAATGAAAATTATTCCTTTTTTAGTTCCTAATGTAGCCATTATTGCTGACATTGCATATCCTATAGAAAAACCTTTTAATATAAGTAATATATAAACAATAAAAATTCCAATGACTGATGCTGATAAGATTCCTATTACTAAAACATATATTATATTTCTTTTTAGATTACTATTTAATATATCTATTTTATTTAATTCATTATAATTATTTACTTTTTTTACTTCATCTATCATACTATTTACATAGGTTTTTATATTTTCTTCGTTTTCTTTGCTTACATTATTTATACATAGTACACCTATTATTAGGCCTATAAACATTATGGTTATTATAAGTATTATCTCTTTTATATTATTTTCAACATATTTAATAAATATATCTTTCATTTCTCCTCCTTTACATTAATGTGTATTCATTATGGAAAAGAAAATGATTATTTTTTATTTATTATTTTAATTTATTCTTCTTCATTTAAAAGTTTATCAAATTTGCTACATATTTCTTCTATATACTTATATTGTAATAAGTCATTTTTCCACTCAGGATTCATACTCTTTATGCCATAGATTATCCCTGCTAGTCCTCCTGTGCAAGCACCTACTGTATCTGTACTACATCCTAAGTTTATTGATCCTATTACAGCTTCATTGTAATTTTTTGTATTTAATATAACCCATAAAACTGTTTCTAATGTATCTACTATATGTCCTGTACTTTTTATTAAATCTAATGGGCATTTTGATATATCATTTTTTAATATTCTATAATATCTATCTATTGAACTTTTAGCAAAATATGCATAGTTAGCATTCTGTATTTTTTTATATGCCTCTTCTTTCGTCTTACCATCCATTAATTCCATTGCATATAAAACATATATATAACATCCAAGTATAGTAAGATCATTTTTATGTGTTATTGAAGAAACTCTTGTTACACTTCTAAATATCTCACTTTCATCTTTTGATGTTGCATAACAATAATATGCTACTGGTAATATTCTCATAAGTGAAGCATTATCATTATCAAGTTCATTACTCTCTCCTGCAGCATCTGCATTAACCAATTTTCTACTGTACTTTGTTAATGCTCTCATTATAATCCTACCAACATCAAAAGCTTCTCCTGTTGGCGTATATTTTCCATCTCTTAGCCATTCAATAAATCTATCTGCTATGTCTGATGGTAATATATATCCAAGTTTTGAAATAGAATCTATTGTCGCTAAAGTCATTGATGTATCATCTGAAAAAGCTCCCTTTGGCATATTATGTCTTTTATTTTCTACCATTTTAGTTACTGGATTATTCATTAATTCTTCTCTTAAGCAAAATTTTATTGGTACTCCCATTGCATCTGCAATAGCTAATCCTATTATTCCATTTTTTGATTCGATCATATCTTGCTCCTTTTTCTTTAGATGTTTAAAATATATCATAAAATTTATTATAAGTACATAATAATATGTAATTTATATAATAAATTTTTTACTATTTATATATGTATATTAAAATGAAGTGAAACTATAAATAGCTCACTTCATTTTTTACTTATTACTTATTTATCTTTTTATTTCTTATAGCATTGTTTTAATCTATTACTTTCAAAATTCTATATACAAAATGTTGGTATTCCTGTTGAATATGGTGCAATATCATATTGATTAAAATATATAATTATACAATTTTCATCTATATAAAAGTTCTGGAAATCAAATGTCTCTAGTACTAATGTACAATAGTCGTCAAAATATATACCTGGATTTTCTTCTAATCTTTTTGCTATCTCCATATTAATTTTTTTAAGTATATCAATAACATAACTACATTTATTTTTATATTTTATATTATTTTTACTGAAAAACACTTCTTCTAATGTAAGCATTCTTCCATATAATAGATTCCATGTCTGTGAAGTTCTTTCTGTATTTCCATGTGCTCCTCCAGAAAAAACATATTTATCAATATATAGACTAACAAAACCATTTCTATTATAAGTAATATCATATTTCATATATAATTCAAATACCATTAATGGGTACCCATTATCTTTATTATATTTATATGTATCTTTTGCCTCTTTAAATAATTCTGTATTTACATATTTTAAAGCATTATCTGCTATCTTTTTATTATAATTATTAAAATATGCTTCTCCTACTCTATATCTACTATTCACTATTTGTGGGTATTCAATATTATATTTTAGTATGACCTCTCCATCATATTTAAGCTCTCCATTGTAAGATTTTTTAATAATATTCTCCATAAGTTTTCACCTCTTACAATTAATTTATTCCTATTGCTTGTTTTTTGTTATTAAATAAGAAAATTTTATATTTTTATTTATTGATTTTTATAATAATAACCATAATAATAAAAAAAGATATCAAACTTTTTTCTAAGTATGATATCTTTTTTATAAATATATATTTCGTTATTTTGCAAATATCTCACAAATTAAATTACTTATCTCTGTTGGATTTTCAATAGTTAACCCTTCAATTAATCTTGCCTGTGCATATAAAACTTTAGTATATTTTTCAAAGTTTTCTTTATCTTCATTATATAATTTTTTTAGTTTATTTGCTATATCATGTTTTTCATTAATTTCTAATATGATCTGTGCTTTTACATTTTGATTATTAGGCATTGAATTTAATGTCTTCTCCATTTCTAGTGATATTGCACCTTCACTTGTTAGACAAATAGGATGGTTTTTAAGTCTATTTGTAAATCTAACATTTTGTACTTCATTTTTAAGTATGTCTTTCATTGAATCAAACATTGACTTATTATCTTCATTTTCTTTTTTTAGTTTCTCTTTTTCTTCTTTTGTATCTAAATCTATATTATCACTACATACATTTTTAAATGTCTTTTCTTCATATTGCATTAATATGCTAAATACAAATTCATCTACATTTTCGGTTAGATATAATATTTCATATCCTTTATCTTTTAATATCTCTACTTGTGGTAATAAATCTATTTTGTCTATTGATTCTCCACTTGCATAATAAATTGAAGTTTGATCTTCTTTCATTCTACTTACATATTCTTTTAATGTTACTAATTTCTTTTCTGTTGATGAATAGAATAATAATAAATCTTGTAGTTTTTCTTTATTCATTCCATAATCAGCATATGTACCATATTTTAATTGAACTCCAAAGTTTCTAAAGAATTCTTCATATTTTTCTCTATCATTTTTTAGTAGATTTTCTAGCTCTGATTTAATCTTATTTTCAATATTTTTAGCTATTACTCTTAATTGTCTATCATGTTGCAAAACTTCTCTTGATATGTTAAGTGATAAATCATCACTATCTACTAATCCTTTTACAAATCCAAAATAATCGGGTAATAAATCACTACATTTTTCCATTATTAATACGCCATTTGCATATAATTGTAATCCTTTTTCATATTCCTTTGTATAATAGTCAAATGGAAGATGTGATGGAATATATAATAAACTATTATATTTATATTGACCTTCTACTGAAGAGTGTATAATTTTTAATGGTTTTTCATAATCATAAAATTTCTCAGTATAAAAATTATTATATTCTTCTTCAGTTATCTTTTTCTTATCTTTTTTCCATAACGGTATCATTGAATTTATTGTTTCTTCTTTTATTACTGTTTTTTCTTCTTCTTTTTTATCTTCTCCTTCTACTTTTTCTGTATGCTCAATATCCATAGTGATTGGATAAGAAATATAATCAGAATATTTTTTAATAATTCCTTGAATTGCATAACTATCTAAAAACTGACTGTATTTTTCTTCTTCATTATCTTCTTTTATATGTAATGTTATTTTAGTTCCATTATTTTCTTTATTACAAGGTTTTATTTCATATCCTTCTACACCTTTTGAAGTCCAGCAATATGCCTCATTGCTATCTACAGATTTACTTTCTACTTCTACTAAATCACTTACCATAAATGCTGAATAAAATCCTACACCAAACTGTCCTATTATATTTATATCTTCTTTTTTCTCATTTTCTACTTTAAATGCAAGAGAACCACTTTTGGCAATTGTTCCTAGATTTTTGTCTAGTTCTTCTTCTGTCATTCCTAATCCATTATCTTCTATTACTAATTTTCTATTTTCTTTGTCTATACTAATTTTAATTTTTAAATCTTTTCTATTTACATTTATCTTTTTATCTGTTAATGAACGATAATATAATTTATCAATCGCATCACTGGCATTTGATATTAATTCTCTTAAAAAAATCTCCTTATTTGTATAAATAGAATTGATCATTAAATCTAATAATCTTTTAGATTCAGCTTTAAATTGTTTATTACTCATAATTTATTCCTTCTTTCTCTTGTTCATTTTCAAACTTTTAAGAGAATTATATCACTTTTTTTAGCAAAGTCAACATTAGATTGCTATTTTTATTTAAAAATATACATATGTATTTTATCTTTTCATATTTATAAAAAGATTTAAAAGATTACATTTTTTATAATAATGTTTTATTAGAATTCATTTTCTAAAGTCTTATTTAAAAACTTACAAATGTTTTCTTCTTTACCTTTAATTAAAATTCTATTTACATTATTATTATTTACTAGTAAAGTTCCATTAAATAAATCATATTCTATAGTACAAATATTATCTATACTAACCATTTCACCTTCTAATTTTATGGAAGGAATATCATTATATATGGTCAAAAATTCATTTCCTATATTAGGCTCTTTTACTCTAAACATATGACCACAATATAAGCATAAATGAATTTTATGAGGTGTATAAGCAAATTTTCCATTATCAGTATGAAATCGATTACAATGGCTACACTTTACATTTTCTAGTTTTATATTGTTTAATTTTGAAAGTAACATACCTCCTAAATCCTTATAATGTAATATACTATCATTAAATATAAGAACTCCATTAAATTCTTTATTATCAATATATATTTTTCCTTCTGTTTGATTTAAAATGTTAGAATATACTAGTTTTATACTTTTAATATTTTCTTTATCTATACATATTTCATTCTCATATAGTTCTTTATATGTACATAAACATTCTTTTAATTCTTCTCCTTTATTATTAGAAGCTATTGATTTATGAGTAGTACACCAGTATTTTTTTACTCCGTTTCTTTGCTTTCCAACATATTGTATATTACATTTCATATAACATATTTCTCCTTTAAAAGATATATTTTTAATTTTATTTAACTATCTTTACAAATTTATTTTTGCCAAATTGAATCACTTTTCCATTTTTAATTTCTACGGTTTTGCTTATATCTGTTTCTGTTATTGAATTTATTTTTATTCCTTTTCCTATAACCATTCTTTTAGCTTCTCCTTTTGAAGTTGCAAATCCTATTTTTATAAGTAAATCACAAATGTTCATTTTTTCTTCTTGCAGATTCATTTGTTTTATATCATCTGGAACGTCTCCTTTTGCAACTTTTAAATACCTATTTTTTGCCTCTTCAAAATCATTTATATCATCATACATTTTTATTAGTTCTTTTGCAAATTCCATATGAGCAATCCTTATATCTTTGCTCATTATATCATCAATCATATTTATTTGAAGATCAGTTGCAAGCTCAAAATATTGTTTAAGTACATCATCTGGTATTTTCATACTCTTTTCAAATTTTTCAAATGGTGTATCTGAAAGTCCTATATAATTATCAAGTGATTTGCTCATTTTTTCTTTTCCGTCTAATCCCACAAGTAAAGGAAATGTCATTACCACTTGTGGCTCCTGCCCATAATCTTTTTGAAGTTCTCTTCCTACTAATAGATTAAATGTCTGATCTGTTCCTCCAATTTCAATATCAGCATTTAGTGCAACAGAATCATATCCTTGCATTAAAGGGTATAATAATTCATGCATAGAAAGCGGTAAATTATTTTCAAATCTGTTTTTAAAATCATCTCTTTCCATTATTCTTGCAACTGTGTATTTGCTTGTTAAATTAATAATATCTGCAAAATCCATTTTTGATAGCCACTCAGAATTAAATACTATTTTTGTTTTATTTTTATCTAATATTTTTGTAGCTTGTTTTAAATATGTTTCAGCAGATTTTCTAGTCTCTTCAAATGTTAGTGATGGTCTTGTTTTGCTTTTCCCTGATGGATCTCCTATCATTCCTGTAAAATCGCCTACTACAAAAACTACTTCATGTCCCATATCTTGAAATTGTTTTAATACTCTTAAAACAACACTATGCCCTATATGAAGATCTGGTCTTGATGGATCAGCTCCTAATTTTATTGTTAATTTTCTACCACTATTTATTTTCTTTTCTAAATCTTCAGCTGAGAATATCTCAACAGCTTTTCTTTTTATTATCTCTAAATTATCCATATTATTTAAATCTCCTTTTTATTGTTATATTTTAAATAATATGGAATTATAGAAGAACCCTTGGATTATTATTTTCATTTTAAATCTTTGGGTCATAGCATCACCTCCTAAAAATCCAAAAAGAGCCAATTTGTCCTATACAAAAGGACGAATTAGCTCCGTGGTACCACCTTTATTTACAATATAAAAATATTGCCTCATTTTTGACTTGTTCGTAAGTCATTCGTTAGCTACTATAAGAATTGTAATTCAAGTTATATTTTATAATAAACTTTACTGATTTCTTTTTAAAACATAGCTAAATTAAATTATTATTATTTTAGCATTTTACATATTATATGTCAATTTAAAAAAACAAAACCTTAACTTTTATGCTAAGGTTTTGTTCGAAGTTTCTATTTAGGAACTTCCTGGCTACATGAATTTATTAATAATATCTAAAACATCCTTAATCTGTTGTTCAGATTCTCTAATCCATTTTTCATCAATTTGTATCTTTTCAAGATTATCTAAAGTATACTGTAATCCTTTTATTGCTATATCATATTCTCTATCTGTTGGATTAGATGTTACTAATGATTCCAAGAAACATATTTTGCCTGTCTTTATCAGAAGAGTTCCAAGAACTATTACAACAATTGAGATTGGTATAAAATAATCTATTGTTATTATTCTTACAAATCCTATTAAAATAAATGGCATAGCTGATTCAATACTACGCAAAGATCCACAGTAATATGACCAATTTGAGTACCTTTTTATCTCCTCTATAGTTGGCACCCGATGTAAGTCATAATATGCATTTGTAACTGCATGTTCTGCACCATGAAACCTTCTTAGTTTCTTAAATGCTTCATATTTTAGCTTATCCATTATATATATGCAAATCATATCTTTAATGTGTATAATTCCCATGCCTATTAACATTATACCTAGACCTATATCATATCCTCTATCAGGTATACAATATACTGGAGCTATTGATGATATAATTAGTAATAACATCATAACTATCCAAATACGTTTAACTGGTTTGTTCTGCTTTAGCAAGAAATAATCTTCTACAGCATTACCAATTTTGCTACCTTCTACGGTTGTATAGTAGCTATCAGTAACAATTCTTGAATAGTCACCTGCTTTTTTTGACACAATAAAAGATATTCCATTTGGTGATGAACAGGCTTCTTTTACCCGTATATAACCATTTTCTCTTACTATTTTTTTCTTCATGATTTTAGCCCTCCTAATTTTTTAGTTTACAATAATTTTACCACATATATCCACTTTATTCAACCCATGTAATTTATACATATATCATCATCATTTATATTAGTCTAATTCAGTAAATCATAAAAATTAAGCAAGAATTATGTTAATCAATTCTTGCTTTACAATATATAACTTTTTTTAATTTCCAATGTATTCTACTAGATATATGTTATAAATATATTCTTCATATGCTGCTTGAAAATCTTTATGCATTATAAGTTTGTACTTATCGTTTTTAAAATATTGATTATAATAATCTGTACCGTATTACCCAACATCTTCTTTTGCAATTCATATCTATAAAATCAGGTTTTACATAAGTTGTCATCTGTGATCCAAAAGCTTTATATGCCTCTTCTATACCCCAATTTCCTTCATTGTAATAATACTGTGTATATTTAGTAAAGTTCTCTGCTACTACTGAGCCACATCCTATATCTTTAAAAGTAATAACATCTCCTTCTTGAATATTATCTTTTATATATTGGATTGGTTCTTGGTTTGCATTACTATAGTTTTCTTTTACCATTGAAACATTATTTATAATTCCCATAATCAGAATAATTGTACAAATTATAGCTGTACATATTTTTTTACCTTTAGCAAGCATAAAGCTTATAGCAAATATTTCTAACCCTGCAACTACAAATATATATCTATAGTATAAGATATCTGAATTCATTTTTTTAGAAATTGCCCAAGCTGCAAATATTACTAATATATATACTAGCATTGCAAATACAGCAGGAATATTTTTCTTTATCTTTCCGTTTTTTATAAATACATATACTATATATATAAGTACTAGAACAGAAATTATAGCCCCTATATAAAATTCTAAATTTCCTGCAAATGTAAATCCTAAGATTTCTATTAATGTTTTAGGAAATTCAATGTTTATCCAAAATCCCTTCTTTACACTATTTAGCTGTGATACAAAACATATAAACCATGGTAAATATAAAATTCCTTGCAGAATTCCTATACAAATTTGAGTAATACCTGCATTTTTATTTTTGCTTTTTATAAAATATAAAAGTAATAATATATTTATTATTCCTGCTGCCATAAGACCATAATAATGAGTATATATACTACATAAACTTGTTATTCCAAATATTATCCAGTATGATATCTTATTTTCTTTAGTCAGTCTATACGCATATATTGCTAGAAGAGTAACTAAAAACATTGCAAATGCATACATTCTAATTTCATTTGCATACACACTATTTATTGGAGAAAAATATATGAGGAATGAAAATATTAGACCTGTTTTTTCTCCAAAATCTTTTCTAATATGAGTAAATCCTAAAATTCCAGTTAAAGTAATAGCTATTCCTGAAAAGATTCTAAATGCTAATATAGAATTATTTGTTATAAAAGAAATTATATGTAAGATATAATAATATAAAATCGGGTGGACATCATGACTTCCAAATTCCCATATATCCCTAAAACTATTACCTGCCATACCTACAGAATAGCTTTCATCAAACCATAGGTTTGTATGAAATATACTTAAATTAACAAATATTATTCCCACAAAAATAATAAATAGATGTACATTTTTTAAACTAATTTTTTCTTTCATTTTTACCCCTTTTGAATAATTTATATTTTATAATATTCTATTATTTTATATATGTATACTTATACAACTGTGAATTCATAATAATATCAATTATTATTTTTTTATACATAAAACTCTTTTTGAATTATATACTATTACTTTAATTAAATCAAATAATAAATTAACAATTCAATCTAATTTTAAACGTATTTATTTTTACTATCTTAAAACTTTCAAATTATTGATATTTCAAGTAATTTCTGCTATAATTGTTATATAAATTATAAAAATGAAAGGTACAATATTATGATAAATATAAGTTTTGATCATAGACAAATTGAACATAATAATATGCAAGTTAGAGAAATTCCAACATTATCTGCAATTAAAAGTACTATAAATTATACTGGTCCTTATGTTTCTTTTATTCCTGAACCATTCTATAATTCAACTAGAATGCAAGGAACAATATGTAATGATTCTTCAAAAACTGGTATAGAGAAAATTGCTTTATTAAAAGAAAAAGTAAATCAAATTATTACTGATTTTAATAATACCCTTTCCAATACTAATTTAACAGGAGAAGATTTACAAGTAGCAAAAGCTATGTTAATTTATAATTATATTTTAGGAAATGTAAGATACTCACCAGAACTTCATACTGAAAATGGAGGAATAATATCTGATTATAGATATCCAAATACACATAATGTATATGGTGCCTTAGTAGATAATATTGCTGTATGTACTGGACAAAGTGAAGCATTTTATATATTAGCTTCCCTAATGGGACTTGAATGTAAAAGAGTAATGGATCCTAATATTGATCATACATTTAATATAGTAAAAATGGGGGATAATTGGCATAAGTGTGATGTTACAGCTGAAATGAACTTCTCTGTGTCTGGGATTCCTAGTGGACGCTGGAAACAAGATTGCTTTTTAAGAGAATGGGACTGTATTGGTTCGACAGTATCAAATTCAAGAATTCCAGAAACATTTTCACCAATACATTGTAGACATTATCCAGATAATAGAATTATAGATATAAAGAACCAATTATCAAGATCAGGAATAAGTTTTGATTACAACTTTCAAAGAACTTATGTACCAACATTATATGATGCACTAAAAATAGTTACTCATAGGATAAATCAAAAAAGTAATACTGAAAATCAAATAAATATATCACCTAAAATATCTGTTTTGAAACGTTCTGATAATAGGCTAATTCCAGAAAAATTTATTCCAAAAATGCAAGAAAATCTAAAAATAGTTTTTAATAATGAAAATGTAATAAAAAGTAATGATAGATACTTTGTAGATGATAAAAATAATATTATACATTTTAATGATAATCAAGTAACTACATTAACACCTACTAGAAATCTTAATCCTGAGTTCATTATTAGATATGGAAAAAATGGTAAGTTAGAAAAAATTTATACAACTGATAAATTCGGGAACAATTTAACTGAAATTCCATTATATAAACCACATATACATAAAAATACAGTAAAAAGTTTCTTTAAATAAATATTATTAAATTATTTGACTTCTTTAAAATGAAAAAGAGAAAAATTAGTTTTTTATAATTTTTCCCTTTTCTTTTTTATATTATATTGAATATCCATTTTACTTAAAAATTCTAGACAATTTCTAATACTTATATAAAATTTATTTCTTATATGAATTCCAATTTTTAATATTATATTTTTCTTCTTTTTCTAGTAAACTAATTTGTTTTTTTATTTCTTCTATATCTTCTTTATTAAACCTTTCAAAATTATCATAAAATCCAGTGGCTTTATTAGGAAATACTAATGCTTCTCCCAAGTTTGTGTAATAGATTTTTTTGTTCTGCCATATAAATGAATATGAAACTCTGGTTCCATTTCTTTTTTATACGCCCAATTTCCATTTTCTTGATAGTTTATTCTGTCAATAATTATACCTCTATTTTTCATTCCATTTTGCATTGCTTCTCATATTAATAAAGTTAATCTCATAACTTCAATAGCTAAATTTGGCTCTAGTTCAGTTCTATTATTAAAATATCTATTTTTAGCTCTTATCCATAAATGTCCTCCATCTGTTCTTGGTATATGTGGTACCTTTGGAACTGCTACTGCAAAATTTTCTGTTTCATAGATAGATATATCATTAAATGGTTCTATTTCTTTATGTAGTTTATCATTTTCCATAATTGTTATGGCTCCTCTTTTCTTATTTATTTTTTATTCTATATTTTAATATTTTCTAAGTCTTTTATAATTTGCTCTACTGTTATTCCATTTTCTCTTAACAATTCATCTACCATATATCTATCTGGAAAACTCTTCTCAATTCCATAATTTTTAACTTTAATATCACTTGTTCCATAAAAACTTGAGATTTTTTCTCCAAAGCCTCCTTCAAGAATGCCATCTTCTAAAGTAATTACTATATCATGTTTATTTTTTAAACTTTTCAATAATTCTTTATCTAATCCTGTAATATATCTTGGGTTAATTAATGTAGGAGTTATTCCAAATTTCTTATTAATTTCTTCTGATATTTTCTCTCCTAATTGAAAAAAATCTCCGAAGTGCTATAATTGCTATTTTCTCTCCACTTACTTCTACTTTGTATTTATTAAGATTACTATAATCTGTATCTATTTGCTTTTTAGTAGATATTACTCCATTATATGGAACACGAATTGCTACAGGAAATTTATTTTGTTCTATACTCCAATCTAACATTGCTAAGTATTCTTGTTTACAAGTTGGTGCTAAATAAACTAAATTTGGAATATTACTCATCATTGCTATATCATATAATCCTAAATGTGTAACATCATTCCATCCAAATACAGATGCTTTATTTACTAATATTGTTGCTGGATTATTATTTATACATAAATCTTGTGATAATTGATCATATGCTCTTTGAATAAAACTTGACTGTACTGCAAATACAGGCTTTCCTCCATTTTTTGCTATTCCTGAAACAAAAGCTACTGCATGTTCTTCAGCAATTCCAACATCTACATATTGTTTTCCTGCCATTTCTCTCTTATTCTTTGTAAATCCTCCACTTGATGGGGCACCAGCTATTATGGTGATGATTTTTTCATCGTTTTTCATTTTATTTAATAAATAATCAGACGTAATACTTTCATAAGTTTCAATCTTAGTAGAAGTCTCTGCTTTTTTGTTTTCTAGGCTAAATGGATTACACCAGTGCCATTTTTCCTTGTTTTCTTCCGCATTTTTATATCCTTTTCCTTTCTGGGTATTAATGTGTATAACAATTGGATGATTAATGTCTTTTACTTTTTTAAATGTCTCTATTAGTTTTGAGATATTATTTCCATCATCTACATACATATAATCCAAATTCATTGCTTTGAATAAATTACACTTACATGTTCCTTTACTTTCCCTTAATTCTTTTAGGTTTTTATATAAGCCTCCATGATTTTCTGCAATTGACATGTCATTATCATTTACAATTATTATAAAATTACTTTGAAGTTCACTTGCAAAATTTAATCCTTCTAATGCTTCTCCACCACTTAGAGATCCATCACCAATAACTGCAATTATGTTTTCTTTATCACCTTTTAAATCTCTTGCTTTAGCAAGTCCAGATGCTAAACTAATAGATGTAGATGTATGTCCTATATTAAATAAATCGTGATTGCTTTCTTTTGGGTTTGTATATCCTGAAACATCTTTAAAATGTTCTTCATCAAGGTATCCATCTTTTCTTCCTGTTAAAATTTTATGTGTGTAACATTGATGTGATACATCAAATACAATTTTATCTATTGGAGAATTAAATACATAATGAAGTGCTATAGTCATTTCAACTACACCAAAGTTTGATCCCAAATGTCCTCCTTTTTTAGAAAGTCTATTCATTAGAGCCTTTCTTATTTCTTTTGATAATTCGTTTAATTCATCAATATTCATTTTTTTAATATCTTTTGGACTATTAATTTTTTCTAAATACATAATTTTCTCCTTTATTTTTATATTTACTATTCTATTAATTAAATTGGATTTACATGTATCACAGCTAAGTATATTTCACTTATATTATTCATTATTTCTTTTTCTAAATTATCTGCTATACTATGACTTTCAAATGTTGATAAATTACCATCTACAAATATAGAAAACGATATTTGATATTTATATCCTACTGGTGTTGAATTAAAATGTGTTATTTTTTTTATATCTTCATGTTTATTAATAATATCATATACTCTCTTTTTCGTGTCTTCATTTATTGATTTATCCATTAAAACATCATAACTTTCTATAAATATCTTTATTGCTGTAATTAATATCCATATTGCAATTATGATTCCTACTACACTATCTACAATATAAATTCCCTTTAAACTAAGCAAGCATGATATTAGATTTAAAGATGTAATAACACAATCATTTCTATGGTCTTTTGCATTTGCATCTAATAATAGATTATTTAATTTTTTTGATACTCTATTTGTATATATGTATAAACATAATTTAACGAAAATTGTAATAAAACATACTATAATAAGCCATATTGAAAATTCGTATTTATTTTTTATAAAAATGGAAATTATCGAATCTTTTAATATACTTACTGCCATAAGTCCCATTACTATACTTATTAGCATTGAATATATATATTCTGCTTTTCCATGCCCTAAATTATGATCATCATCATATGGTTTGCTTGCTATTTTGTTTCCTATAAATGTCATAAAAGAAGAAAAAATATCTCCTGCACTATTAAATGAGTCTGCTATCATAGCTTGACTATTTGTTATAAATCCTATTATTCCTTTTATAATAAGAAGTAATATATTTCCTAATATTCCTAATATACTAACTAATTTAACACTTTTAAATCTATCCATAGTTTTTTCCTTATTTTTTTATAAATATTTCATTCCTTTTTTAGCTTGACTGTATTCTTTATAATGATTTATTTTATAATGCTTACCATTCATTACAAAGTTTGATCCTGTTTGATGAAAATCAAATTTTATATCATATTTATCACAAGTTTGTTTAATATGTTTCACCCAATCAAAATTACAAACTCTAGCATTTTCATAAGATTCTCCGCCAACAGAAATCATGTCTATTTTTCCTTTATCCAAAAATGGATTTAGATCAATATCTTCTAAAATTGGTGAAATTAAAATATATTTATGTTTAGCTTTAATATTTGAAAGAATCGGTAATCTTTCATTAGTTTTTTCTTGATTTTCACAAGTAGCTGCAATTATAACATTGTCATATCCATCATTCCAGTCGTTTGGTATACATTCATTAAATCTCTCGATTCTTTTAGTACAAATTAAAAAATTTACATCTTTTCGCTTTTTTATAATATTCCATGCATCATTTCTAAAACTGTCTGCTTCTTGTATGAAAAAATCTGATGTAAAACAAGTTGCTACTTCACTTCCAGATGGTATTTTATAGTTTCCAAGTCTGTCTTTCTTTAAAGGTAAATTAAAATTACTTTTTGATTTAGTTATAATATTTGTATCTTTATCTCGTTTTTTATCTAAATAAAATACATAACAATTTAGACATCCTGGACTACACTTATGACATCCATGCCACGGATTCCAAAGCATTTTTTTAATATCCCTTCTTTTCTTTAGATATGCTATAAATAACTTATTTTATTTATATTCTTCATAAAATTACATATATTTTTATTATTATATAGTAACTTAATTTATATTTATTGAATTATAGCACATTTATTGTAAAAGAAAAGCACATTTTGTAAATATTTTTTACTAATTTTTGTAAATTTTGAAACATTCTTAATAATATAGTGACTCTTATATTAGGGGGATTATAGTGCAAAATTTATTAATAGTAGAAAATAATATAATAAAAAGCAGACAAATTATTAATTATATTTCACAAAAGAATGATGATTTAAAAGTATATAATATTTCTTATACATATGATGAAGCAATTAAAATGATAGAAACTCAAAAGCCTGACATTATAATATTAGATTTAAAACTTACTGATTCATGTTTTACTAAAATAGTAAGATATATTAAAGAAAATAATATTACAAAATATTTACATTCTATTCTTGTAATATCTGAGAATACAAAAATATCTTCTGATATACCTAATAGTCCATATATATTTTCATATATACAAAATCCATATAAATTAGAAGATATTCAAGATAAACTAAAAATTATGATAACATTTAAAAATATGATGAAAACTAAAAAAGATACAGAAATAATAAAAAAGATAAATACAGAATTAAAAAATCTTGGCTATAACTTTTCTCACAATGGTACAAAATATTTATCAGAAGTAATATTTGAATTGTATAATAGAAAAGATTTATATACAGAAAATTTAAATAAGTTTATTTATCCTATTATAGCAGAAAAATATAATAAAAGTATAAATACAATATGTGGAAATATTAAGCAAGCAACAATATCTATGCTGTCAAATTGCGAAGAAAAAACAATTATGGAATATTTTAATTATACTATTTTTGTTAAACCTAAGTTAAAAGAAATAATCTTTACTATTTTTAGCAAATTATAGTTAATAATAACTTATTTTTTACTTTTTATACCTTTTTATAGATAATATTTTTAAAAATAGTATACTTTATTTAATCTATGTTCTTTATAGATATCTAAAAAACTTCATTTTAGATTATTGTTAAAGTTAGCATAAGCATCAATAGGAGGTAAAACATTATGAGTAAAAAAATTATTTCACAGACAACACGGGTTTTAACATGTTTGTTATTACTTGTAGCATTAAGCTTTGTTTCAATTACAGCACATGCAGCAGGAACTGAAAATTGGGGAGCATCAAATTATGATATATTAGAAAAGTTTCGTGTTAAGGATACTAACTTAACACCTGTAAAGACAATTACAAAAACAGGTCTTTTATCAATTAAATATTATGCTGTACCTTGTAGAGAGGGACATTTAAGTTGCCCTAAAAATTGTACTGCTGAGAAAGAAAAACGTTACTTTTCACCTTTTACTGTAACTGTACAAATTAGAAATGCTAAGACAGGAAGAACTTTAGCACGTTGTGCTACTGATGAATATGTACAACATACTATATCTTATAAAGTTAAAGCAGGTATGAAAATTCAAATCTTTTTTGATGTAAGTACAAAAGCAGGTGAACGTAAACCTGGACCTACACGTGTAGCACATATTCAGTATCAGTATAGAATTAAATAACATATTTTGCTATAATTTTAGTTGCTATAAAAACAGATAAACCTATACTTTGCAAATTGCGTCTAATATATTCTGAATATTATAACTTTGCTAACTTTAACAAGAATTAGGGGCTGTAAAAAAAGTCCCAACGAAAAATGAGTTCATATTTTCACTCATTTTT
>CANOSM010000022.1 GCA_947569365.1 uncultured Clostridium sp.
ACATTCAAATCTAAATATTTTGATTATATTATTGTCAATTATTAATTTAAAATATTTGGTAAGTGATGATAAATCAAAAAAACAAATATTATTTTTTTATTCTTAGAAAACTTATATAAATAATTATAAAAAATAATTCTTTTTTTAAATAAATATGAATTTTATTTAAAAAATAGTTAATAAAAAATTACGCTTAGTAATATTATCATTGCTAAACGTAATTTTAAAAAAATATATAAATGTTTTTTAATATCAATTTTTATAAAGTAAAATAAAAATTTTATTTTTAAGCATTGTTTTTATATAAACCCTTAAAATATTTATTTTTCTGTAAAAAAATTCTTTTAGTTACTATTCCAAATAACTCTTTATATAATCTATCATCATCTACATGATTATAATAATGATCATATATCTTATATATAAAGTTTGCTTCAACATTAGTATTACTATATTCCTCTAGATTATCTTTTCCCTCTATATAAAAGTTTTCCATTATGAAATAATACTTTCTTCCTTTGTGTTCGAAACAATCAACCACATAATATTCTTTACTTCCATATTTAATTTTAGCAAAATTTGCATTTTTAAAATCCATAATCCATTTCTTCCTTTCCTAAATTTGGATTGATTTTTTATCTTTGGCCATCATCATCTTTTCTGAAAAAATGACCTGAAGTATGTGTTGATGCTGTTTGTTGTCTTTCTGCTTCTCTTCCTATTTCTCCAAATAATGTGTTACCAACTGTTGCACCAAGTGCAACTAAACTTGGTATCCATGTAGATGGCATTTGTATTGTAAATTCTCCCATATGTCTAGCTTCTTCCATAGCTCCATTTATTGTTGGAATTTTAATTGAAGAATTTGATATTTCCTTTACTATATGATTTATGTTTCCTTTAGTATTTAATGCTTTTGATGTTACATCTATCATTGACTTATATGTATCAGAATATTGTGATCCACTTTTTATTGCTTGTTTCCATACTCCCATTTCGTATTTCATTACATTTTTCATTTCTGGTTGTACAGATGAATTATTAAATTTAACTAACTTTTCTATAGCACCTTCGTAATCGCCTTGCTTTGCAAGCGTATTAGCAGCTTTCTTTACTTCTAAGTATGACTTATTTAAAGCTTCTACCATTTCATGCATTTGTTGATCGTCCTCAAATGGCCATTCTCCTCCTGTGACTTGATTGCTAAGTGTAACATATGAATCATGATATTTTGCAAGTATTCCTTGTATATTTTGATTAATAATACTATCGAACGCCTTATATGTTCCGACATCTGGAGTTCCTGTTTCTATTGATTTTTTGATCTCGACTAGTGATTTTTCATATTCTTTATTAAGTTTATCTAAATCATGATTATGTGCTTCTATACTATCATCCAATCTCTCCTGTTCTTTTGCAAGAGCATGTGATTCTCTAAATGAATTAAAGAAGTTAAGTGAAGTAGCTGCAACAGCAACATTTGCCATTAACTGTCTTGCTCTTGTATCATTTTGGTCACTTGGTATTATGACTACTTGTGGTATATTTTCTTCTATTTTCTTAAATTTTGATTGTGCTTTATCTAAATCACGTCTTGAAATTTTATCATTTGCTAATGCTGCATTTTCTATAATAGTGAATTGCGCTTGTTCTTCTTCTGTTAATCCTTCTTTTCCTTTTAATAACATAAATGCTTGCTCTTGTGTTATTTCAGTCTTTTGAGAAATACCCTGCACCATTTCAACAAGTTTATCTGTATCTTGTTTTCCTATTGCTTTTCCTCTTGATAATACAAGTGGTCCAAATTTTACTTCATTTGTACTTTCATCTCTAATCTTTTCAATTTCTCTTTCATGGTCTAAAGCTTTTTGTTCATGTCCTGCCATTCTAGCAACAATTGCTTTTTCTTCTTCATCTGCAAATCGTGCAATCATATCTCTATTGTCTGGATTATTTCTACTTAAGAACTTAATACCTGGTAATGTAACACCTATATTTAATCTTCCCTTTTCTTTATTAATAGCACCTCTTTCAAAGTCCTTATAAACCTGAACATCATAGATTTCTGATAATGTTTCAGTTTCTCTACTTGCTTTATCCATTGCATTTCTATCTAATCTTAATTGTTGGAACCTAGCCTGAAGTGTATCTAAATTTGCTCTATCATAACTTCCACTACTTAATACTATATTTTCTATTCTATTTAATTCTGTTAGTTCTTCTGGTGATAATTCTGTTTTATCACTAAATAAGAATTTTGCATCACTTGCTGACAATATTCCTGTTTCAACAAACTGCTGGATCATACCATCCATTTGACTTTCACGTAAAACTATACCTTGTTGATACTGTTTTATTTTAGCATTATTAGTTTCTAGTTCATCATTAATAACTTCTCCTAATACATCTTGTATTGCTCTTAAATATAATCCATTAATTTTATTTTTCCTCATGACATCTTCTCTCATGCCATTAATAAGTGTTTTAAAATCTTCTGGATGATTTTCATAAAGATCTCTAACATTATTGTACATTTCAGCATATTTGTCATCAGCTTTAGTAAACTTATTAGCTATTTTTGCACCTACTTTTACTGGTACTGATAAAATTGATAATGGTAAACCTAACCATCCTAATCCGCCATCTTTAATTTTAGTTGGTTTTATTAGCGGTGCTTTTGCAATATTTCTTATAGTTATAGCTAATGATCCTGCTGGCTTTCCTTCATGATCTGAGGTTTCTTGAACTATTCTCCAAAAACCTTTCATTGTTAATGCTGTTTCAGTTTCTGGTGTTTCTGTCTCTGGTGTTTCTGGTGTTTCAGGAGTCTCTGGTGTTTCTGATGTCTCTGGTGTTTCTGATGTCTCTGGTGTTTCTGGTGTTGGTGTATCTTTCTCTATCTCTGTACGAATTAAAGTTATTGGTAAAGATTCTAATTCTTCTATAATATTATTTAATTGTTCTAATCTTCTCTCTTCTTCTGGTGTTAATTTTCTTGACTTAATTGGATTTTTTAGTTTAGCTCTTAATTCTTGAAATTCATCTTTTTCATTATCATCTAATTGATATTTAATAGCATGTTCATTTGCATTTTCTATTCCATCTAATATACTATTAAGCATTTCATTTCTCATTTGATCTGCTTTTTTTAAATCTTTATTATTTTGATTAAGTTCTTTTCTTAGTTCTTGGAACTCATCTATCTCATTATCATCTAATTGATATTGAATAGCATGTTCATTTGAGTTTTCTATTCCTACTAATGCATCTTCCCCAAGAATTTTAGCCATTTCAGATCTTATCTCATTTGCTTTTTTAGTATTTTTTTGAACTTCTCTTTTTGAAAGTTCTTTTCTTAGTTCTTCAAATTTACTTTTTTTATCATCATCTAATCCATCTAAATCTACTTCATCTAACTTTCCTAAGATTTCAGCCATTCTTATTCTTATTTCAGCAATTCTATCTTTTTTGCCTTCTTCTATTCCTTTAAGTTCTTTTTTCAACTTTTGGAGTTTTTCTTTCCATGAAGTGTCTAATCCTAGTTTAGATATAATCTCATTTTCATCTATCTCATCTATTTTATCAAGAGATTTTCCTAATAATATCTCAGCCATTCTTTTTCTTATGTTTGATTGTTCCTCAGGAGTTAGTTCTTCACTATTGTCTCCTTTTTGAATAGCTACTAATTCATCTCTTTCCTTTTTATATTTTTGTATTCTATTTTCTACTTCATCTGCATTTACATATGGTACATTATCAGGAGTCATATGTATTAAGTCTTCTAATTCAGGCAAAACATCCTCAGCTTTTCCTTTATCTTCTACTGTTGGAGCGTTTTCTTTCATTTCTCGTTCATATTGATATGATCTTAAAAGTGTTTCTAATCTCTCTTTAGTTTCACCATCTTTAACTCCTTTAAGTAGCTCTTTGATTTTTTCTTCACTATATTCTAAATCTTCTGGTAAATCCTCAAGTTCTTTTTTTAAATCATCTGTACTAGCTGTTTTTAGCCTATCTACTAACTCTTTTCTTCTTGCTCTATCAGCTATTATCATTCTTGATTCATAATTATAAGCTTCTAATAGATCTTTTAATCTCTGTATTTCCTCAGGAGTAGCTTTTAATGTACCCTCTTCAATTTGTCTTAATCTATCTTTTAACTCTTCAATTGATAATTTTAATTCTTCAAGTAATTTTTCTTTGCTAGTAGTATCAATTCCATTTCTTTTATCTTCTGCAATTTCCTTTGATAATTCTTTTCTTTGTCTTATTATCTCCATATATTTAGCAGCATCTTCCGGTGTTATTGCTGGGAATATTGAAACTGGATCTTTTTTATTTATAGCTTCTCTATATTTATCAATTCTTTTTTGTATTTCTTCTTTTCTTACACCTCTAACCTCTATACCTGACGTTGGTGTTGGAGTCGCTGACGTTGGTGTCGGCGTTGCCGGTGTCGGTGTTGGAGTCACTGGTGTTGGTGTCGGTGTTGCTGGCGTTGCTGTTGGTGTTACTGGTGTTGGTGTCGGTGTTGCCGGTGTTGCTGTTGGAGTCACTGGTGTTGGTGTCGGTGTTGCTGGTGTTGCTGTTGGAGTCACTGGTGTTGGTGTCGGTGTTGCTGGCGTTGCTGTTGGTGTTGCCGGTGTTGGTGTCGGTGTTGCCGGTGTTGCTGTTGGAGTCACTGGTGTTGGTGTCGCTGGCGCTGGCGTTGATGTCTCTGGTGTTGATCTATTAGTTTCTTCTCTTTCTATAGATTCATGTAATGCAGATATTAATTGATTTAATAGTGTTTTTTCCTGTGATGATAATTTTTTTCCTGTATAACTTTTAGATTGATCCCTCTCTAACAATTTCTCTAGAATTGCAAGTGTTCCCTTATCATCTCTTCTAAATCCAGGATACGATTTAAGATTTCCATTTTCATCATATCTAAATTTTGATAACATCAAACTATATTCTAAATCATCTTCTGTTGACATTGAAGTTACACCTGTTTTTATATTAGTAATTGTTTTATTATGTTTATCAACACGTGTTTTTTTCTCTGCACGTGCGATTTCTCTAATTGATTCTTGTACATTATCTAATTTTTCATCATCAAGATTTTTTATAACATTCTGTATTTGAGTATCTACTTTTTCTTCTTCTTCTTTTCTTTTATTTTCAATAACTTTATCTAGTTCTTCTATAACTATATTATCTTTAAACATCTCTTTAGCTATAGATGAAACCTTTAATAAATCTCCATAAGATCCTGTTATACTATCTATTTTTCCATTTTTTATATCAAATGTTACATTACTTACAGTTTGACTCTCATCTCCATCAACACTCATAGCACTATCGATATACTCAAAAACTTTTTCTACTTCAGCTTGCTCTTTTACTTGTTCTACTAATCTTTTTGATTCATCTTTTATATTTTTATCTAATGCTGTAATGATTGTTTCTATAGTTCTATTAATTGCTTCTGTAGAAGGATTAGTTTCATTTAAATTATTTTCATTTGCTCTAGCTACTCTTAAATTTTCTAATAATGTTAGTGTTTTTGTTTTATTCTCTAGGTTTCCTAATGGGATTAATTCATTTTTGGCATTTAATTTGAACTGTAATCCTGTCTTTCCAAATTTATTTGTATACTCAACTTTTGATAACCTTTTGGCACTACTATTTATCTTTCTTTCATATGTACCACCTTCTTTACCATCCATTGTATTCGTATAATTTCTTACTGCACTTAATATTCTGTTTAATTCTTCATTCATACTTTTTCCTCCAAAAAACTCATCATTACTTTATATTATAGCACGTTTAGCGCGATTTTTCAATATTTATGTAAACTTTATAAAACACTTTTCCTTTTATATCATAATTAATAATATCTTAACAATAATTTCCTTTTATTTCAATAGTTCTGCTAAAATATTTAAAGATATATTTGATAATTTTTCATACCTTTGCATTTTATCCTTTATTTTTATCTCCAAACCTGGTAATATTCCAAAGTTTGCATTCATTGGCTGAAAATTATCATTCTCTGTAGAAATATATTTACATAGTGCTCCTATCATATTTCTTTCTGAAAATATCATTTTATCTCTATTTAAGATTTTATTAGACATATTAATTCCTGCAACTATACCAGAAGCAATTGATTCTACATATCCTTCTACTCCAGTTATTTGTCCTGCAAAATAAATATTATTATTTTTCTTCATATTAAATGTTTCATCTAGCAATTTACTTGAATTTATATATGTATTTCTATGCATTACACCAAATTTTACAAATTCAGCATTTTTCAACCCTGGTATCATAGAAAATATTCTTTTTTGTTCTCCAAATTTTAAATTAGTTTGAAATCCTACCATATTATACAAAGAACCTATTGCATTATCCTGTCTTAATTGAATAATTGCATATGGTCTATCTCCTGTTTTAGGATTTATAAATCCAACTGGTTTTAAAGGTCCATATCTTAAAGTATCTATACCTCTTTTAGCCATTACTTCAATAGGCATACATCCTTCAAATATTTCTTTTTTTTCAAATTCATGTAATTCTACAACTTCTGCATTTATTAATTCATTATAAAAGTTTATATATTCTTCTTTATTCATTGGCAAATTTATATATGAACTATCACCTTTTCCATATCTATCTCCAAAAAAAGCAATATTCATATCTATAGAATCTTTATCTATTATTGGCGCTGCTGCATCATAAAAATATAATCCATCTTCATTTATAAGTTTTTTAATTTCTTCATATAGATCATTAGATGTTAATGGTCCTGTTGCAATAATAGTTAATTCATCCTTATTTATTTTTGTCACTTCTTGTCTTATTATTTCTATATTTTTTTCTTTTTCAATTTCATCTGTTACTCTTTTTGAAAAATTTTCTCTATCAACTGCTAAAGCTTGACCAGCTGGCACTCTTGTTTCATCTGCTATCTTAATCAAAAGAGAATCTAGCATTCTCAATTCTTCCTTTAGTAATCCACATGCATTAGTTTTTAAATTTGATTTAAATGAATTACTACATACTATTTCTGCTAGATTCTCTATATTATGAGCAGGAGAAAATTTTTTAGGTTTCATTTCAAAAAGTTTTACTTTTATTCCTCTTTTTGCTAATTGGTAAGCAGCTTCGCATCCAGCTAAGCCTGCACCAATAACATTTACTTTTCTCTCCATTTCTATACCTCTATATAATTAGTGTGTTACTTCTTCATTTCCTACAGGTTCTTTAACTGTCTGTTCATCCCCTATAGGTTTATTTTCTTCTGTATTTAATGCCTCTTTTAATACATATCCTACACGATTTTCTTCATATCTTTTAGCCTCATACCTAACAATCTCTTTTCTCAATTGTTTAAATTCTTTTTTATTTCCTGTTTCATCTTCTAATTTTATTCCTCTTGATTTAGCCATTTTCTCTACTTTATCAAGTAGTACTTTCTTCTCTTCCTCTTTTTCCATTCCTGGTTTAATTACTTGATTTAGTAATTTAACCATTTCTCCATTTATATACATAATGCTTTCGACTTGTACATGATCTTGTTTTTCTTCCTTTTTCTTAGTTACTATTGATTCTTGTTTTGGAACATCTAAGCTTTTAAATGCTTGCTTAGAAAATAGTTCTCTAAATTTCTTCTTACCTGTTATAACATCTTTTACATTCCCTGCAAAATTAACTATTGCAGTAAATATTCCTACTCCTAATGATTTCAATCTGCTAAGTATTCCTTCTTTTTTATTATCTCTGCTAGTATCGTCTTTTTCTTCACGAGCCTTTTTTATTTCTGCTATTCCCTGTTCTTTATAATTTTTAGCCCAAATTTCTATATTTTTATAATCTTTCTTATCTAAATCATCTGCTTTATTAGATTTATTTAATTCATATAATAAATCAAATGGCATTTTTTCATCAGTTTCATTTACTGCAGCTTTAGCAAAAGTATTAGCATAATCTGTATTATTCTTTTCATCATACATGGATAATAACATATATACTGATGGATCTAAATATGACTGTAAATCACGTGGCTTGCATCCTGTTTCTTGAGCAGCTTTTGTTATTATGTTATTGTATGCATTTGAATCCATTGCTTCTTCAGGTTTTAATGATTTTATTTCTTTTCCATTTATATATAATGAATATGTTCCTTTTATAGCATTAAATACAATAGAAGGTCTTCCTTCAGGGAACTCATTAGTTTCAGTCTCTGATGATTCTGGTGTTGGTGTTTCTGGCGTTGGTGTTTCTGGTGTTGATGTTTCTGGTGTTGGGGTCTCTGATGTTGGGGTCTCTGGTGTTGGTGTCTCTGGTGTTGGGGTTTCTGGCGTTGGTGTCTCTGGCGTTGATGTTTCTGGCGTTGATGTTTCTGGTGTTGATGTTTCTGGTGTTGGCGTCTCTGGTGTTGGGGTTTCTGGCGTTGATGTTTCTGGTGTTGGGGTCTCTGATGTTGGGGTCTCTGGTGTTGGTGTCTCTGGTGTTGGGGTTTCTGGCGTTGGTGTCTCTGGCGTTGATGGTACAGACTGACTTACTTTCTTCATTTTTTTATTTAAATCTGATAAAATTTTTCCTTCTGATAGATTAGATATTTTATATTTCCCATCTTTTATTTCTTCGTTTCTACTCGGATTTTCTATTGACTCTTCAACAGCATCTATTATTGTATAGATAAAATCTTTAAGTTCTAAATCCCCTACACTACTATCATTTATAATTTCTTTTAAGTCCTTTATATAATCTTCCTTCTGTTTTTTAGTTGCATTACCACCTATTGAATATGTACCATCATTAACTATTCTAAAAACTATTCCTTCTGATATCTCTTCATTAAAAATAGCTTCTTTTCCTAATTTACTTTTTTCAACAGTAATTGATTTATCAGATATTTTTTCATCTATTTTATCCATTAAATCAATAATTGTATTAATTGTATTTTTATTCATCTAACTTCTCCCTCTAAATTTATAAAAATCTAATTTTATTTTACCACATTTTTCTTTTTATGTAAACTCCACTTTTTTTAAAATACTTTAGTTTATTATACATTAAATATTTTATTTTTTTCAACTATAATTTAATTTTATTATATCATATTTTAAAATTATCTATAATATTATTTAATATGAGTTATATATTTTTAAATGTAAAGAAAATTAATAGTAAATTAATACTAAAATTAATATTGCTACTCTTTTTATTTTCACTATTGTTTTTTTCTAATAGTAATATAGTAGCAATTTCTGGTGCTATTGAATTATTTTTATATAAAGTCTTTCCATCTCTATTTCCATTTTTTATAGCAACAGATTTATTATCACATACAGATTTTATAAATATATTAAATAATATTCTTTCTCCAATTATAAAACCACTCTTTAATGTATCTGGAAAAGGTGCTTTTCCCTTTATTATGGGAATAATTAGTGGTTATCCTACAGGAGCTAAAATTTTGAGTGATTTTAGAAAAAATAATATATGTTCAAAAATAGAATGTGAAAGACTTTTAGCTTATACAAATAATTCAGGTCCTCTTTTTATAATAGGAACTGTTGGTACTTCACTTTTTCTTAGTAAAGAAATTGGATATCTATTACTTATAACACACTTACTTGGTACACTTACTGTTGGAATTTTATTTAGATTTTACAAAAATAATGACTATAGAGAGGCCGAATGTACAGAAGATTTATCTTTTTCAAATCTTTCATCAGTACTATCATACAGTATATTGAATTCTCTAAAGACTTTAGGAACAATTTTAGGATATATTATAATTTTTTCAATAATTATCAACATATTAATAACATCTGGCATATTAAATATTTTTGGTAACTTTGAAAATTCTATATGGATAAAAGGTACTATTTTAGGAATATTTGAAATAACAAATGGTATTAATTTTATTTCTAATATAGCAATAAAGTCACTTGCTCCAAATATAATCTTAACTTCTTTTCTTTTAGGATTTGGTGGAATATCTGTACTAATGCAAGTATATAGCATAATTGCAAAAACAGATTTATCTATTAAACCATATATTGTGGGAAAAATATTACATGGAATATTTTCTGCTTTATATACTTTTATATTTATATACTTTTTTCCTATTTTTAATTTTACAATATAAAAAATACTGCAAACTTGTTTATATTAAGTATACAAGTTTGCAGTATTCATATTTTATTATTTCTTCTTACATTATTTTCTATACAATTTCCCAATTCATCCATAAATTGTATTAGTCTATAATATTTATAAAGCACTTCTTGTTCATCTGAAACTTTAAACAATAAAATATTATTTAAATTACTAATAAAGAACCTAACATATAAAGTATCCTTATTTACCATAAATTCCAAAGTAACATTAAATTCTTTTTTTATTTTTCTAATCAACTTTATTATATTATCATCTACTATCTTCATTGCATAGTTTGAATCTTCTGAGTACATATATAAATTTTCTTTTTCTAATTCTATTTTCTCTTTTTTATTACTGTTACTATTTACTTTCATAACATCTATTTCATTCGTATTCTCGTTTAATTCACAATAAGCAAAAACACCTTTAAATAATTGTTTACCAATTTTACTATTTAAATCCTGTTTTTCAATTGATACATTTGCTATTCCGATTTTTCTATTATTTCTTTCTCCTGTCATACAACAATTTGATACAAATTTATTGTAACTTTTATTGAATCCTGATTTTCTATATTTTGACTCTGATATTTCACCATTTGTTTCATATACAAAACCATCTTTTATATGTATCGCAAATTCTTCTAATACTCTTTCTTTAAATTCTATTTTTTTCTCAAGTATTTTTACATTTTTTGAATAAATATATCCTGTTAATATTAAAACTGTTACTATTATTGAAATCCAAGATACAACTTTTAAAATATGATTTGGAAATACCGCTATTATAAATAATAGTAATATTATTATTCCAAAAAACAACATTTCAAACTGTCTTTTTTCTAATATCTCTAAATAAATAGTATTTCTTTCTTTTTGTACTTTTTCATCCACCCATTTTTTTATATCTAAGAAATCTTCTGGATACACTCTCTTTTCTTTCATAATATACCTTCTTTTCTCTTTTATAGTTATCATTATATAATAAATATATTTTGTATACAATGGAAAAAAAAGAAGAATTTATAGAATTATATATATTCTTTTATCTTTCTTTTTACTATAATTAATTACTTTTTATATCTTTTTTCTACTAAAATAACATCAAAATTCCTTTCCCAAATTAGAACTTTTCCATAAATTAAAAAGATAGAAACTATATTAAGTGTTTCTATCTTAAAAATATATATTATTAATAATTAATTACTGAATTATTTGATAATGTAGAATTATAATCATACATACTATTATTGATTGTATTATTGTTGTATATTGAATTTGTTAGTGTATTATTTTTATCTGTAGTATTATAATCAAATCCTCCATTATTTAAGCTATTTGATTTATTAAAGTTTTCTATAGCTTTGTATAAATCAGATGATTGTATTTTAACCATTAATTCGGTAATTTTTGGTGTTATTTCAGTGATATACTTTTCTAATTCACTTTTTGATGATGGTGAAAATATATCAATAGCATTAGTTCTATTAATTTCATTAACTGTAACATCATCTTTCTTCATAGACTCTGCTATATTAATTGAAAATCCTAGTTTACCAAAAGATGGTACATCTACATCTACTTTTACTTTTGTATCTGCCATATATTCATCTTTTGTATTATTTTTTATATTAACATCTGCTGATAAATCCACATTACCAAATTTATTTCCATTTTGTTCAGCTGAACCTTTTATATAATATATAGATTGTTTATCAGATTTTGATTCAATACCTAATTCAACTTCACCTTTTATTCCTGATTGGTCAACTTCTAATTTTAAAGCTCTTTTATTTTTTTTATTAGTAAACTTTCCAGTTAATATTTCATTATTATTAATATCTACTTTTATATCTGCTCCATCTTTTACAAATATTAATGCTACTGTTGCTGAATTACTATCTTCTTTATATCCTATATCAATTCCATATGTATTAAATATAGTTCCATAACTAGTTACTATTACATCTCCATCAAATTTAATCATTGATTCTAATGAAGATTTCAATTCATCTATGCCTTCATTAATTGTCTTCTCTATATTATCTCTTGACAATTTTGATTTACTTTCTTCATCAAGTGAATCTCCTGCAAACTCTACAATCTTTGAAACTTTATTTATAATAATTTCTTTTCCTTTATCATCTTTTTCAAAAGCTTCAATATATGCATTTATTATATCTCTTACATCACTATCATCTAATTTTACAATTGTTTTTGTACATTTTTTCTTTTTACCATTAACTTTAATTTCTCCTGATTTTGCTGAAATCATATTAGGTTTAATTTGTTTTTTAAATAATCCCTCATATACTTTTTCAAAATGTTTTCTCTCTTCTTTAGATAATTTCATATTCTCTATTAATGATTTAGAATCTTCTACATTAAGATTTTCAATCATATCAAATGCTTGTTTAAGTTCAGCATATTCTGTACCTTCTAATGAATCTTTAAAAATCCCTAAATTTTTATCACTAAACTCTGGTAAACTTACAGAAAATACATTATTGTTATATGCTACATTTGCTGAAATTTCATCAATTAAATCTTTAATTCCTAACTTGACAGTTCCTTCCATTGCCTTCTCTTTTTGATCAACTTTTAAGTCCATTGATATTTTTGCATTATTAACTATATTTTTAATAGAATCTATTGATTCTTGATTAATAGATAATTGTGATCCTTTAATTTCAAATGAATCAATATTAGCTGTAATTTCTGATTTATAAGATATATCACTATCTTTTAAATCATCCATCATTTTTATAGTAGTATTTTCTATCATGTCATCAAGTGATTTAGTAAATGTTTCTTTTGCTTTAGAAATTGCACTATAAAATTTTGATTTCTTTGTAAAATTAACTTTTCCTGTACATACCCCTACTACAATAGCAAGAATTATAAGAATTAAAACGATTATACTACCTATTATAATATTTTTCTTTTTAAAACCTTTTTTAGGCATTTTTTCTTCTGGATTTAATTCAGATTTTTGATTATTTAAATCTTCCATAATCTTCCCCTTCCATATCCTATTTATATAACTTTTTTAATATTATATACTTATTTTATTCAACTACACTTGTATATGTATGTGTATAACTTTCTTTTCCTGTTCTTAATGTCATATCTATAGTAAAATTTTCTTTATCTTCATATGTTTCATGTTTTTCAGATAAATTAAAATTTGATATATTTTCTCCTAAAAGTACTCTATTTAAATATATTTGATTTTCTATTAGAGCAATAATTTTTGTATCTGCATTTTCTCCTTTTCCAATAGTTACTCGCATTGCTGTTCCAATATCTTGTTCTGAAGGTACAAAAGTATATACATCATCCTTTTTCTCATAATTTCCAATCTCTATATTAGATATATCTGGCTCTTTTAACACTGATAGTATAGATAAGTTTATTTTTGAGTAAGCATTTGAATAATCTGAACTTTCATTTATAGAAACTATATTATTATAAAAAAAAGTAGTAATATTTCCTATAATTATTGCGATTATTAATAAAGCACCTACATACATTATTAAACTTACAATTGTTACTCCAGTTTCTCTTCTCATATGTACACCTCTATAATATATTATATTAAATATACAATAATTGCAACTATTTTCTCTAATTATTGTATCTACTTAGCAAATAAAAATAGATGGGCTATAATTAGTCCATCTATTTTTAATATATAATATATAATTATTGTAATTCAACAACTGCTCCTGCTTCTGAGAATTTATTTTTAATTTCTTCAGCTTCTTCTTTGCTTGCTCCTTCTTTAACTGTTTTTGGAGCTCCTTCAACTAAATCTTTAGCTTCTTTTAATCCTAATCCTGTAACATCTCTTACAACTTTGATTACAGCTATTTTATTTGCTCCAGCATCTTTTAAAACTACATTAAATTCTGATTTTTCTTCAGCAGCTGCTGCTCCAGCTCCTGCTGCAGGTGCAGCTACTGCTGTTGCAGATACTCCATATTTTTCTTCAATTCCTTTTACTAATTCTGATAATTCGATAACTGTTAAGCTATCTATCTCTTCTAACATTTTTTCTATTTTTTCACTCATTTTAAAATCCTCCATAAATATTTTTATATTTTAGTATTTTAAGTATACCACTCTATATATTATTTAAGTTTCAGTTTAAGCTTGTTCTTTTTGTTTTGCTACTTGATCAATTGCAACTGCAAGTTTTGAAATAGTTCCAAGTAAACTTCCAGCTAATTGTGCAATTAATTCTTCTCTTGATGGAAGTTTTGCTAAAGTTACTAATTCTTCTACAGAAAGTACTTTTCCATTTATAACTCCACCTTTAATTTTATAGAATTCATTGTCTTTAGCATATTTATATACAGCTTTAAGTGATGGTAAATAATCCTCTTCCGCTGTTATAACTGCAGTAGGACCAACTAATAAATCATCTAATCCTTCTATAGAACTTTCAGCTAATGCTCTTTTTGTGATATTATTTTTTATTACAGCATACTTTCCATTTGAATTTCTTAAATTTTTTCTTAGTTCTGTAACATCTGAAACATTAATTCCTCTATAATCTGTTAAAAGAATTAAAGATGATTTCTTCATAATCTCAGACAATTTTTTTACTTCTTCTTGCTTTTGTTTAAGTATAACTTCACTAGCCAATGTTTTACACCTCCTATATTTATATATACATTTTTATTTCTTAAATAAAAAACTTCAATTTACCAAAATCTCAAGGCAAATTGAAGATATATTTCTTTGCTTCACATTTACCTCGGCAGGACTTACTTTACTATGCCTACTGTCTTTGGCTTTAATAAACTATTCTATTTTTGGTTTATAAATAAACCAGGACCCATTGTTGTTGTAATGGCTACACTTTTAATATATTGTCCTTTTGAAGCAGCTGGTTTAGCCTTAATTATAGCATCTATGATTGTGTTATAATTTTCGGTTAATTTTTCTGTTCCAAAAGAAACCTTTCCAAATCCTAAGTGAATAATATTAGTTTTATCTAATCTATATTCTACTTTACCAGATTTAATTTCATTAACAGCTTTTGTAACATCCATTGTTACTGTTCCAGATTTAGGGTTTGGCATTAATCCTTTAGGTCCCAAAACCTTACCTAATCTTCCTATAACACCCATCATATCAGGTGTTGCTACGATTACATCATAATCGAACCAATTTTCTTTTTCAATCTTTGGAACTAATTCTTCTGCTCCAACAAAATCTGCTCCAGCAGCTTCAGCTTCTTTAGCTTTATCTCCTTTAGCAAAAACTAAAACTTTTAAAGTTTTACCTGTTCCATGAGGAAGTACAACTGTTCCTCTTACTTGTTGATCAGCATGTTTTGAATCAACTCCAAGTTTTACATGTAATTCAACTGTTTCATCGAATTTGGCTTTTGGCATACTTTCGATAATTTCAAATGCTTCTTTAGTTTCATACATCTTTGATGGATCAACTAATTTAGCACTTTCTTGATATCTTTTTCCTCTTTTCATTATTTCCTCCTTTGGTATTTACGAACTTTTTTGTTCTCCCAATTTTTATTTGAAATTATAATTTTAGTCTACTACTACAATACCCATTGATCTTGCAGTTCCTTCAACCATACTCATAGCACTTTCAACTGATGCAGCATTTAAATCTTCCATTTTTTGTTCAGCTATTGCTTTAACTTGTTCTTTAGTTATTTTAGCAACTTTTTCTTTATTTGGTTTTCCTGAACCTTTTTGGATTTTTAAAGCTTTTTTAATTAAAACTGCAACTGGTGGAACCTTTGTAATAAATGTAAATGATTTGTCTTTGTAAACAGTTATAACAACTGGTATTGTCATTCCAGGTTGATTTGCTGTTTTATCATTAAATTCTTTAACAAATTGCATGATATTAACACCACTTGATCCTAACGCTGGCCCTACTGGTGGAGCTGGTGTCGCTTTACCTGCTTCAATTTGTAATTTTATTACATTAACTACCTCTTTCTCTGCCATTTTCTTTAAGCACCTCCTTCTACTGAATATTAATCAATTTTTTGCACTTGTGAAAATTCGAGCTCTACTGGAGTTTCTCTCCCAAACATAGAAACTAAAACTTTTACTTTGTGTTTTTCTTTATTAATTTCTTCTACTACGCCTACAAAATTTTCTAATGGCCCGTTTATAACTCTTACATTATCTTTTACTTCATAGTCAACATTTACTGGAACTTCATCAAATCCCATATTTCTTATTTCTTCATCTGTAAGAGGTATAGGATCTGTACCTGACCCAACGAACCCTGTAACACCTCTTGTATTTCTAACTATGTACCAAGATTCTTCTGTTACTATCATTTTTACTAAAACATATCCAGGAAAAACTTTTTTTAGATTAGTTTTTCTTTTTCCATCTTTAATTTCAACTTGTTCTTCCATTGGAACAACAATATTAAAAAAGAATTCTTCTAATTCACGATTTTTTATGGTTTTTTCTAAATCTGTTTTAACTTTATTTTCATAACCTGAATATGTATGAACCACATACCATCTTGGCTCTGAGTTTTCATTACTCTGAGACATTCTTTAGCCTCCTTTAACTCTATATTTTTACTCATATGCTTTTTTTATTTGCTAGAATCATTTGTTGTAGCATTATCAGAAGCATTTTCTCCTTCTGATGTTGTATTTGTTTCATTAGCATTATTATCTGTACTATTATCATTAGTACCTTCAATTTTTTCTATAACAGTTTCAGATTTGTCTACAATAAATTGATATCCGTTATCAAAAACTACATCTAAGCAAAATACTATAGCAGCTGTAATTAAAATCATACCTACAACAATAGCTGTATTATTTACAAGTTGTTTAGGTGTTGGCCAAACTACTTTTTTTAATTCAGCCCTAAAATCTTTGAAAAAACTTTTTCTTTCTTTTTTCGTTTTTTTTGTATCTTTAGCCATTTAAATTCCTCCCTTTTAAAGGACTATACTATTTTGTTTCTTTGTGTGTTGTACGTTTTTTACAGTATTTGCAGTATTTAACTATTTCTAATCTGTCTGTGTTATTTCTCTTATTCTTAGATGTCATATAATTTCTTCTCTTACATTCTGTACATTCTAATGTAATAGATTCTCTTGGTCCTTTTGCAGCCATTTACTACACCTCCGTTTACTTTTTGTGAAGCTTTTATTATTATTTTTTAACGATGTGAGCACAAAATTAATCATGCTTTAATACTGTATCATAAAACTGTTTTAATGTCAACAATTTTAGTAATTTATTTCCTTTTTCTTTTCTATTTTTTAGTATATATATCATATCATTTTATAAATAAATATTCTATTAAAATTTTCCTTTTTTATAATAATTTTATTTTTAAAAATATTATTATCTTATTCAAAAAGAGTATTAACATTTTTTAATTTGTTAATACTCTTTTATTGTTTTAAGTTTATTTTTCTATGATTTATCTCCTACTACGTAGTATCCTACTCCTCTTTTAGTAATTAATATTTTAGGATTTGCTTTGTCTTTTTCTATCTTATCTCTAATTCTATTTACAGTAACATCAACTGTTCTTATTGCTCCTACATAGTCATCATATCCCCAGACTTTTTTAAGTAACATTTCTCTTGTTACTACTTCTCCTGGTTGAGCAGCTAAATATTTTAATACTTCAAATTCTTTTATAGTTAGATCAACAACTTCTCCTTTTACTTTTGCCTCTACTTTCTTTAGGTCAAGTGATAAGTCTCCAACTACTATAATATTTGAATCTGGCTCAGTAGTTTCTGTATTCGTAGCTGTTTGTGTAGTTGGCATATTATATTCTTGCATAGAAATTAATTCTGATTTTCTTAAATTTGCTTTTATTCTTGCCATAACTTCTCTAATTTTAAATGGCTTTGTTATATAGTCATCTGCTCCCATCTCAAGTCCAACAACTTTATCTAATTCTGTATCTTTTGCTGAAATCATCAATATTGGAACATTAAAAGAATATCTTATTCTCTTGCATACACTTATACCATCCATTTTAGGTAACATCACATCTAATAATATTAAATCTGGTCTTTCTTTTAAAGCAATTTCAACTGCACCTACTCCATCATATGCTTGCAAAGTATTGTATCCTTCTTTTTGAAGATTATATACTAATAATTCCATTATACTTTCTTCATCATCTACAACTAAAATTGTTTTTTTATTAAAACCCAACTCCAATTCTTCCACTTAAGATACCCCTTTCTTATCTGACCTTTATTATTAATAATTCTTTTATATCACAAATGAATTTTTTCTACAAGTTTTTTTTACATTTTTTTTACATTTCTATATCAATTGTAAAATCTTTGTTACTACCGACCATTTCAATATATTTATTTTCTTGTTCCACCCCATCTAGTTTTAATATTAAATTTTCATTCTGTTTTTTCATTTTATTTTTTACATTTATTTTATATCTTAATGTCTTATATGAAATCTTTACCGAGTATTCATCCCATTCATCTGGAATACATGGATTGAAAAATATTTTATTCTCTTTAATTTCGATTCCTAATATATTTTCTATTATAACTTTATAATACCATGAAGCTGCTCCTGTATACCATGTCCATCCAGATCTTCCAATCATATCTTTATTAGAATATACATCTCCTGCTAATACATATGGTTCTCCCTTATATTTATTAATACTAGTTTCTGAATCTCCATGGCATATAGGGTTTAGTATTTTTATACATTCATATGCTTTATCTTGTAGCTTAAGTTTTGAAAATGCTAATGCAGTCCATATTACTCCATGTGTATATTGTCCTCCATTTTCTCTTACTCCGTTTTTGTATTTACTAATATATCCTGGATCAAACTCTTTTCCATCAAAAGGCTCTGTTAGAAGCTTTATCATTTTCTCCTCTTTATCTACTAGATATTTATATACAGAATCCATTGCAATAAATTTTTTATCATTGTCTCCTGCATTTGATATAACACTCCAACTTTGAGAAATACTATCTATTTTGCATTCTTCATTTTTACTACTTCCTATAATTTCTCCTGTATCTGTAATGGCTCTTATATACCATTCTCCATCCCATGCAAAATTATTTAAAGATTTCTTTAATACATCTCTTATTATCTTATATCTTTCTATTAGTTCATATTTTCCTAATTTTTTTAGTATATCTTCAAATCTTTTTAATATATCATACAAGAAAAATCCAAGCCATATACTTTCTCCTTTTCCCTTACATCCTATATTACTAAATCCATCATTCCAATCTCCGCTTCCTATTTTAGGCAAATTATTATTTCCTAAATTAATACCTCTTTCTATTGCCCTTATACAATGCTGAAAAACTGTTTCATCTCTTCCATAAACATTATATATCTTGCATTTCTCATCTTCATCTTCTTTTAAAGTTTCTCCTTGTACATATGGAACTTCTATATCAAGAATATCATAATCATTTGTATAATTTATATATTCTATAACAACATATACAAGCCATAATAGATCATCTGAAAATTTTGTCCTTACTCCTAGATCATTTTTTTCATGCCACCAATGAAGAACATCTCCTTCTATAAACTGATGACCAGCAGCTTTTAATATATATTCCTTCATAACATCTGTATTTACATATTTAACACATAATGTATCTTGAAGTTGGTCTCTATATCCAATAGCTCCACCAGATTGCGCATATGCAGTTTTTGATAATATTCTTGAAGATATAGTTTGGTACATACACCAATTATTTATAAAAATATTTAATCTTTCATCTGGTGTATCTATCTGTACTTCAGATAATATTTGATTCCAATATACTTTTACTTCTTCTAATTCTCTATTTATATTTTCTAAACTAACATCTTCTTTATTTATATTATTTCCTATAGTAAAAATTATTTCTTTATTTTCAAATCCTTGTAGATTAATGTCAAATTCTATTACTATACAATTACTTTTTGTATATTTATTTTCACTATCTATTTTTAGTTTTCCATATCTCTCTTTTTGGTTTGCATATATATTAGATATTCTTTCATTAGAAATTAACTTTATCTTTTCATCAAATTGGTCATTTAATATATTTTTTACTTCTATTTCATCATTATTGTACTTACATATTATATTTCCTTTTGTTTTTTCATTATCTTCTCCTAATATAAATTCTATTTTATAATATATTCTTAAGTTTCTTTTATTTTCAGATAAATTTTTTAAGTTCATTATTACATTTTTCTTTTTTAATTCTTTGCTAACAAATACTGTAGCATTTTGTAGTAATTCATCACATACTTGCATATAATTTGTATATCCATGTCCATACTTAACTACATAATTTAAATTATTATGACTTCTATTAAATGGAGTAAAATATACTTTCTTATCATTATCTAGTATATATATTGTTTCTGGTGATTCATCTATAGTTAAATCATTATCCCATTTTGTAATTCTATTTAATCTACTATTTTCGTCCCATGTAAAACCGCCAAAATTATCTGTAGTTACACATCCAAAATTTTTATTACTTAAAACATTTATCCATGGAAGTGGTACTTCATTTGATATATCTGATTTAAACACATATTCTTTTCCGTCAGTTGAAAATCCTCCTATTCCATTGTAGAATTTAAGTGAATTGTTTACTACATCAGAATAATTTTTATTTTCTTCTTCTAACAATTTATATTCATTTGATTTATTTTTTGTATTAAATAATATTAGTCTCTTCTTATCTAATTCATCTAAATTTAATTTTAATTTTCCATATTTGATATTCATATAGAAATTAGACTTTGCATATATAAGTTCTAAATCTGCATCATCTGTATTACATTCATCTATTATAAATATTCTACTATTTAACAAATACTCAATTTGTGCTTTTCTCACTTCTTGCTCTATTAGTCCTCTTAGTATGTGTTCATAACTATTTTCTTCACCATTTATTATACATAGTTCTATATCTATATTCTTAACTCTATAGAATTCAAATGCTTTTAATAGTTCTCCTATTACTTCTATATTATCAATACTATTTATCTTAACTACAAATAGTGGTTTGTCTCCTGATATTCCATATTTCCATAAGTCGTTTATAGAATACTCTTTATCATATACTCTTTGTAACAATTTCTCTTTCTTTTTTACATCCATATTTAATATGTGTGATAAAATTTTTTGATAATTTTCTATACTGTCTCCATTTAATTCCAAGTATTTTATTTCTTCTTCTGCTTTTGCTTTAAATAGCTTAAATTCTGTATTTCTTTTTTCTTCGTTTTCTAATTCCTGCATTTGTTTTATTAATTCATCTTTATCTTCAGATACACATATTACAAAATCTATATTTACTTCAGAGTCTGACTCTAATACTATTTGCTTATTTATAGCTATTATTGGCTCTGATACATCTTTTATTTCACTTCTTAGTTTATATGAATTGTTAATCATATCTGGTATTTTTACATTTTTTCTTCCTATAAACTTTTCTTTGTCTATTTCAAATTTTGTATTTCCTATTACATTTCTGTCATTTGAGTACATTTTTATTCCAAACCAATATTTTGAGTTTTCTTCATTTCTATCTTTTCTCTGAACAATAAATAAGTCTTTTTCTGGTAAATAGTCTATATATAAAAACATATTATTGAATAATGGATGTGCTATATCTTGATTTAGCGCCGAAAATACTCCTTCTATTACTCCTGTTACTTCTAGCTTTTCTTCAAGTAGTCCATAGTTTTTAAGTGTAAGTCTTCTAATTTCTGCTGGAAGATTTGCCATTGGTATTACTTTATATTCTGTTTCTATTCCTTCATCTTCTCTTATATATTGTATCTTAGATGATGAAAATTTAACTTCATATTTTCTACAATCATCATATTTCATTGTAGACCATATTTTATTTGTTTTTAATTTCTTTATATAAAAGCCATTTGGATGATAATATCCATTATCATTAAAATATCTATTAATTAATACATATTTATATTTGCTATATCCTTTTCCTTCAGTATCCATTAATATTGTATAATCATCACTTGATATAACATTTATTCCTTTTTCTTCATCTGTACTTCTATAAATAACTTCTTTATCATAAAATTCATTTACATATTTTTGCTTCTTTAATTTTTCATTTGACTTTCTTGATATCATAATACTATTTGGCATTTTTTCTTGTAATAATATATCTGTACTTTCTATCTCAGGATTCATATAAAATCTTTCGTTTAATATTTTATTGTTAATTACATTATTTATAGAAGTTAGTATTAGTCCTTGATGATGTGCCATATATGTTTTTACTACTCTATTTTTTTCTTTTTCATTTAATCTAAATGTTGTATAATCTATTGACTCATAAAAGCCATATTCTCCAACCATATTTTCTTTCTCTAGTACTTTTAAGTTACTAATAGCTTTATTTTTAGCAATTCCTAATGCTAAAAAAGTACTATATGGTGAAATGACTAGCTCATCTTCAAGTCCTCTTTTAAGTCCAAGCCATGGAACTCCAAATGCTTTATATTGATAATTAGAATTTAAATCTTTTACACTATATGCTGATTCAGATATTCCCCAAGGAATATTTAAATTATTTGCATATTTTATTTGAGACATTATCATAAATTTACATGATTCATCTATTAAACTTCCATAGTATGATTTCATATTTATATTTGGCATTAAATATTCAAATGCTGTTCCAGACCAAGATATTAGTCCTTTATATTTATCAACTGTTGTTAAGGTTCTACTTAAGTTATGCCAATGCTTTTCGTCTATATCTTTTTTTGTTATTGCAATATAACTTGCTTGTCTTGCTTCAGACGCTAAAAAGTCATAATATGAATCTGTAAGTTTCATTTTTTCTATATCATATCCAATTGATAATAGCTTATTTTTCTTATTATATAACACAGAAAAATCTGTTTCTCTTATAAGTTTATCCACATTTTTTTCAATTCTGTTAATAACTTCTTTTTGCTTTTTACTTTTTTCATCATTTTCATTATCTTTTAATTTATCATCTATTTCTCTTAAAAATGCTTTTAATACATACATATATCCAACAAAGTTTCCACTATCTACAGTTGATACATATCTTGGTTTGAGTGGTTCTAAAGTTTTTATATTATACCAATTATATAAGTGTCCATTCCATCTATCTAGTTTATTTACTGTATTTATTACTTTGTCTATTAAATCTATAGCTATATCTAAATTAATATAATTTAAATCATATGCAGACATTATAGCAAGTGCTCCAAGCCCTATATTAGTAGATGATGTTCTATATACTATTTTTTCTCTTCTTTCTAGTTGGTAATTATCTGGTGGAAGATAGTTTGTATCTTCTCTCATATAATCATAAAAGTAGTTCCATGTCTTCCTTCCAATATCTATAATAAATTGTTCATCATTTTTACTTAACCAAGCTTTTTGTAAGTCTTTATTTTTTCTAAAATCATCTATACTTAAATACCAAGCTATAAATGGTGCTAGTATCCATACAGTTCCAAGTACTTCTCCAAATGGATTTAAAAATCCAAATGCTACTATTCCTGCAATTAGATTTATGAACATTTTCTTATAATATATTTCTACACTATTATCTTTTACTTTTTCAGCATCCTCAGATGTAACCCATTGTAATAATTTTGCTCTTTTTACTAGCCTATATAAAGTAACTATTATAGCTGATAGTGAATTATATGCATATGTTGGAAGTAAAGCAAATGAAATTGCACATCTTACTATCTCACCTTTTAGCCCTGAAAAGTCTACTGAGAAGTTTTTATATGCATTTATTATTTCTAAATTTTTGCTCTTTTTAAATACTATTTTATCTATTAAACCATATAAAAATGGTAGAAATATAGAAATTAAGTTTATTATCATTAGCCATATATTATTATAAATAAATGAGACATATATAAGTAAAAACTGCATTATTGGTAGAATACTTCTTCTTAAGTTATCATATATCTTATATTTACTTACTAAGCTTATTTTATTTCTTTTTCTTCCTATCCATTTTAATAATTGCCAGTCTCCTCTTATCCATCTATGCTCTCTTGCAAGATAAGATGTAAATTTATATGGATAGTTATCAAGTAATGTTACATCAGATAAAAGTGCACATCTTAAATAACTTCCCTCTAATAGATCATGACTAAGTACTGTATTTTCTTCAATTTCTCCATCCATTACTTCTATATAAGCATTTAAATCATATATTCCTTTTCCTGTGAAAATTCCTTCATCAAAACAATCCTGATAAAAATCAGATACTGCACTCGCATACATATTTGTACCAGGATCACCAGAAAATATTCTTGAAAATACACTTCTTATTGAATCTTTTAATCCTATTCCTACTCTTGGTTGCATTATTCCATATCCAGCAATAACTTTTTTATCTTCTATTACAGGAACATTTAATATATGTGACATTGCTCCAATCATAAAAAATGCTGAGTTTAATACAAGATTTGTATCAGAATCTAGAGTTATTACATATCTTATTTTTTTATCGAAGTTATTCTTTTCAAGTGTATTTATTATAAAATCTGAATTTTCTTTATAGACTAAATATTCATTAAATTGATTAAGTAGTCCTCTTTTTCTCTCCCATCCTAAAAATTCTCTTTCACTATTATTCCATCTTCTTTTCCTATATAAAAAGTGAAATATATCTTTATTATACTTTTTATTCAATTCATTTACTTTCTTTTCTCCATATTCTACAATCTGATTATCATATTCTTCTATTTCTCTCTTAGATGAAGAGCAATCTCCAAGTATTGCAAAATATATATTTTCACTTTCATTTGATAAATAATATACTTCAAGTTTTCTTATAAGTTCATCTATTTTTTCTGTAGTTTTTAATATTGTTGGAATTACTACAAAAGTAGAGTTCTCCTCTTGAATTTTATTATCTAAATTCATTTTTGCTATTTTCTTACTTTTTATCGCTTTGGAGCATATATATGATATTGTTTTTACATAGATTTCTGACAAAGGAAATAGTAATAATATAAAAACTAAAATTCCATAATAGCTTTGTATCTTCATTAAATATATTGCTAAAAGATCAATTAATATTGGTACATAAAATGTAGAACGTACATACATAATAGCATTTTGCTTTTTCCCTTCACTATTATGTTTTTTCCCTGTAAGTTTAGATAATAACTCATAATAACCTTTATCTATTAGATAATAACCAACATGTGACTTTCTATATTCTTTTCTATTGCTTTTTTCTACGTTTTCATATCTTTTTGCCATCATTAGCACTTGTTTTGCAATAAATATTTCTGACATTTTTATTTTTTTCGATATTTCTGTTATCTTTTCTAAATACATGTCTTTTGTATCTATTGTCATATCTTTAAATACTTGTGCTGGATCATTATTTAATATTTCTTCTACTTTATTTACGTCTGCAAATAGTGCTTTAAAATTCATTCTATTTATATTTTTTATACTCGTAATACTATTTCCTAAAGTGTTCTTTATAGTTGCTATATGCAAATGTTCTTTTTTTATTATTTCATCTACTGTTGTTCCTGTATATTCAACTTGTTCGTTTAATATCTCTAAATACCTATTTCCAATATCTCCTTTTTTCTTAAGTTTATATGACATATATTCGATAAAAGAATTTTTTAAATCTGAATAGTCAAATTTGTTTTTTATATTTATTCTAAATTTTCCTTTGTTATATTCTTCATCTTCTTTTTGTTCAACAATTCTAGAACATATATCTTCTACTTTACATTTTTGTATTTGTGAAATATATATCTTTTCACAGGCATTTGCTATGCTTTGAATTATACTTATTTTTAAAAATATTGGAAACATTAATAGCTCATCTATTGTAAGTAATTTTTTTAATTGATAACTGTCAATTGCATATTTTATAATTTCACTATCTAATTTTGCTCCAGTATATCCTACTATTTCTGATGCTAAAACATATGCTCTTGCATATCCTTCATATTTTCCATCTCCTATACCATTTAGGCTTTTATATTTATCAATTGAAAGTTCATTTTCTATATTTTTTACTGTTTCTTCTATTAAGTAAAAATTGTCTAATATCCATTCTCCTGCTGAGTGTATAGATATCCCCTTTTTTAAATGTTCATTTAATAGTTCATATGTTTGAAGTATAAATCTAAAGTTTTCTTTCATATCTGCAATTGGAAAAGTGCATTTTTTAGATACTGTAATCACATTATGATTTTCAGCAACAGATTCAATATACTTTCCAAGTGCGTATTTATCTAATATAGCTCCTTTTATATTTAAATTTTTGTAATATTTCATAAAAAACTCCTTAATTTTGCTTTTATACTATTTTTTACAAAATATTTATATATATACATATTAAAGTTAAAAGCATTAAAAAGTTTTTTTAATAAAAATATGTAAATAAAAAAATTTCTAGATTTTACTTTATATAGCTTATTTAGCTTCCTTTAATTCTCTCTTTTCTGATAAAACTAATTCACTTATTTAAAATAAAATATATCTTTTTGCTTCATATTTTTTCAATTTTATACTTTCCTCCTATAATTATTGGAATTCTTATATTTTCACATACTTTATATGAATATCACTTTTTATTATTTATATTATATGTTTTACATTTCACTCTTAGTTTATTCTTTGTATAATCTTAAAAAGTAGTTTGAATAATTGATATTACATGATATAAAAATTAAAAAAAAAATATTTTATGCGACTAAAATTTAATTATTAAATATCTATATAGTTGAAAGTAATATGTACATATTTTTCAAAGGAGGAGGAGATGGAGCAATTACATTTAATAGAAAGAGCTCAAAATGGAGATGAAAAAGCATTTACAAAGCTAATTGTTAGTATCCAAATGACATTATACCGAGTTGCTAAAACTAAGTTAAGTTGTGATGATGATATTAATGAAGCTGTTCAAGAAACTATGATCCAAACTTTTAAATCAATAAAAAAAATTAGACAACCAGAATTTTTTAAAACATGGGTAATAAAAATACTTATTAATAACTGTAAAAAAGTTTATAAGAAAAATAAGAAAATAGAAGAAGTTTCTTATAATGATGAAGTTTTAAATGATATGTATTATAAGATAGATGATTATAATGATATAGATTTTTTCTATATAATAAAAAATTTAGATTATAATGAGAGAATTACTTTAACTTTGTATTACGCAGAAAAATTTACAACAAAAGAAATATCTAGAATTTTAAATCAGCCCGAAAGTACTATAAAGAATAGAATTTCACGTGCTAGAAAAAAATTAAAAAAAATAATTGAAGGGAGAATGTATAATGGAGAATTTTGATGATGAATTAAAAAAAATCTTTTCTAAAGATTTTGAACTTCCACGGTTCTTATAAAACTACAATAAAAAATGCTTTAAATATAAAAAATAAAAGAAAGTTGACTTTTTACAAAACAAAAACATTTAGAACGTTTGCAACTGTATGTGGATGTCTTGTTTTAATTACAACAATTTCATTTGCCAAAACTTTTTCTAAACAAATTAATAATTTCTTTAATGCAAATGCTGGTATGGATACGGCAATCCAAAATGGATATATTTCTAAGCCCAATATGAAGTATATTAATTCTAATAATGTAGAAACAAAAGTTGACAATTTTTTAATGGATGATTTTAATTTATGTTTTACTCTTAATATAAAATTGAATGATATTAATGTAAAAAATATTAATGATATAACTTTAAATAATTTCATAATTACTGATGAAGAGAAAAGAATTTTATATTGCAATAGTAATGATACTTTTAATGAATATATAGATAAAGAAAATTTAAACTATAGATACACTGATTTTAATGATAATTATATAAATAGTGGTGTAAATAATTATATAAAAAGTAAAAATGTAAAAGATAATACAATCTCTGTAGTATACAATTTGTATGCAAGTAATTATCCTAAAAGCAAAAATTTAAACATTAACTTTTCTAATATAATTTGCGATTCTGATGAAAAAACATCATTAGTAGGTGATTGGAATATTAATCTAAAAGTTCCAAAAAAATTTTATAATAGACAAAATAAAATATATAAAGTAAAAAGTTGTTCAGATGATAATGTTAAAGTTAATAGTGCTATTGTCTATGATACTTGTATGAAACTTAATTTTACAATGGACACAGAGAAAGTTTATAATGATAACGATAGTGAAGAAGAAATTAAAGAAAAATTACATCAAAAAGGTCAGGAAGAATATAAAAAATGGAATGACTTCATGAAAAAACATGATTGGCAACTTAAAACTGAGGAAGAATATGATGAATATAAAAGAATTTTCGAGTTATTTTCAAGAGAAGATACTTATGTACAAACATCAGATGGTAAAAAATATTATGTAGCTGCCAATACTAATCCTGATGATGCAAGAAAAGATGATGGAAGATCCACTGGATTTATAGAATATAATGATATATATACTTTAACAAAAACTAATGCAACAGATACGTTAACTGTATATGTACAATATAATGATAATGGTAATTGGAAAGATATATATATTGAGTTAGAAAGATAAAAAGTTCCTTTTTTAAATGTATTCTTTAAGAATGTCTATTACTATCTGCTATTGTAGTTTACTGTAATAAAAAACATGGAAACTTCTTTACAAATGCAAGCAAATCTATGAAAAATTATTAAATCTTATATATAGAATAAAACAGTAATTGGGACTTTAGTTTTAGTTATGATTACACACGTGCCTTCTTTTATTTATGTTTTTTCAGCAGACAATAAACCTTTTCTATATGGTATTTATAATATTGATCCATTTACTTTTACCAATACTAACACTACACCTATCAAACTGGTGGAAAAATTCATGTGTGTGTGGTTTAATACTAGTTCAGCAAATACTTCTAATGGCAAATATAGAAGTATAAAGATTCTTTCATTCTTCTCTCATGTTTCATAATTCAGTTTTGAAAGTAATACATTAACAAGTAACTAATAAATTTTTTCATGTTTTTTTCCTGATATCAATACGATAGCAGGTTTTTTAATTAGATATTTTATTAACTATAGTAACTACAATTTCTTTTATTTTTAGTTTACAATTTAAAAAATAAAAAAAGGCTTTCGCCTTTTTATATTAACTATGTATTATAGTATTAAAAATTAATTTAGAGAAATTAGTTTTTTTACAACATTGCCTTCTTCAATTGTATCTTTTACTGTATTTGCATGAATCTCATATGCTTTCTCAATTTTACTTTCTACAGCTGATTCAACTTCATTTAGTTCTCTCTTTTCTGCTAATACTAATTCACTTATTAGTATCTGTTTTGCATTTAAAAGCATTTTCTTTTCACCTGTAGATAAACCTTTTTCTTTTTGTTTAAAACTTAGATTTCTAACAATGTCTGCAACTTCGAAAATATCACCTGTCTTCATTTTGTTCATATTTTCTCTATATCTTTTGTTCCAATTCATAGACATTTCTGTACTGTCTTTTTCTAAGACTGTCATAACTTTTTGTGCTGATTCCCCGTCTATGACATTTCTTACTCCGATTTCTTCTGCTTTAGCAGTAGGAACCATAACTTTTACCTCGCCTGGCATCTTTATGATATAATATGTTTGTTTCTCGTTCAAAACTGCCCTTTCTTCTATAGATTGAATCACTCCAGCGCCATGCATTGGATAAACTACTTCATCGCCTACACTAAACATGTAAGTCACACTCCTTTCAGGTAAACTTATTTTTAAGCACGTGTTTATTATACTATAAAATTTGGTAAAAGTCAAAGAAAAAACAGGAATAAATTCACATAATTTTTGTAATACTTTGCTAATATTAAGTGTTTCTTTTGATATTCTAAGATTACAATGTTTTAATTTTTTTGTTTATTTTTTTATTTCTGTAAACTACTTTTTTATAACTCTTGTCCGATCAAACTTCTTTGTATTATTATTATTCTGTCTATCCCTTTTTATACCATTTTCTTTTAATGGTGGAACATCTATATGATCAAATGTATGTGCACTTTCTCCACTTGTAAGTCTTGGTCTAAAATTAGTTTTAGATATAAAATATTCTTTTTCAGAAATAATAAATGGGTAATATCTAGCAAGTAATTGTTGTCTTTCTGTTTCATCCATTTTTTTAATTGTAGGACATAATAATTTATCTATAATAATTCTTTCAGTTTGATGTATCTTCTCATCCAAACTTTCTTGCTCTTTACTCCCATCTTTATTATTATCTATTTTATCATATACATCTATAACACCTTTAAATATACCATCCATATTCTTTGATATACTTTTAAAAGGTCCAAAAATATGTCCTTTATTTATTCTTTTAATTATATCTTTTGAATAATTATAATCAAATAATCCATTAAAAAGTTCCTCTTCCTGAATTCCTTTTGCAATAATCATTTGTCTTATTAAATTACTATTTATCGTATACAAACCATCATCATTATTTTGATTTGTATATATCTCATATCCTAATACATCTATTTTTCTATATTCATTATCTTGTGCTACAAACATTTCTACTGTAGATTCGTTAAAGTACTCATTTTCCTTTGGTACCTCCTCTTTCTTAGTAAAAACTTCTTCTACTGAATATCCTGAAATTTTTACAGGGTTCTTAGATAAAAACTTTTTTACATATTGTTCCCCCATCATATGAGTCATCTCATGTCTTATAAACTCATATAAGAACTCCTCATCATCTAATACATCTTCTTTTAATGAAATTCCTCCTAGTAGTCCATCTACAAATCCCAAACCATTAGGATCTTCTTTATATTCTTTTACAATTTCTATATAATGTATTATATTATTTACTCTTTCTAAAATCTCTTCTTAATCTAGAATGGCTTTCTATATAATCTACTGCTTTTCTAAATGGCTTAATTAATTTTAGTGCTCTTTTATCTTCAATAAAGTACATCTCTATGGCTCTAAATTCACAAAATAGGCTATCTAATTCACTGTCATACTCTCCATTTTCTTCTAGTTCTTTTAAAAGTTCTTTTTCCTTTTCTTTATATTCTCTTTTAGGTATATTATCAATATCATAATTTTCTTCTATATCAGACATATAAACTCCTTAATTTTTAATATATTATTAATATTATATCCAAACAAAAAATTAAAAGCTAGTGTTTTACTAGCTTTCTTTAAATATATTTTTAATTTTTATTAGTAGATCCAAATCCACCCATTCTTGTACCTTCAGCATTATCATCGTCTGTTATTAGGTATTTCATGAATATTACTTGTCCTATTACATCTCCTTTTTTTATTTCAACATCATGATCAAAAAAATTATAATATGAGTACATAAAATGTCCATCATTATCTGGATTTTCATAATAGTCACTATCTATTATTCCAACACTATTTGCCATTACAAGTCCTTTTTTTCCTGGATTAGAACTTCTATTACATAACATATAAAATTCATCTGGTTCACAGTATGCTTTTAGTCCTGTTTTTATTAATGTTGGTTTTTGCCCTGGCTTAAATGCAGGAATTATACAATCTTCAGCAGCTTCCACATCATACCCTGCTGAATATTTTGTTTTCCTTACTGGTAAATTTATACCTTTGTTTTCAAATCCTTTTGCTACTTCAAATCCACGTTTTCTTTCCATATCTAACAATCCTTTCATTAATAAGAACGACTTAAAATAAGTCGTTCTCTTTTATTTTTATTATTTTATATCATTTCCATAGTATGCGTCAAGTAAAATTTGTTTTAATTCTTTAACAAGTGGTAGTCTTGGATTTGCTGTGGTACATTGATCTTCGAATGCTCTATCTGCTAAGTTATCAACTTTAGATAAGAAATCATTTTCTTCTATTCCACATTCTTTTAATGATTTTGGCATTTCTAATTTTTCCATTAAATCTTTAATTGCTTTTATAAAAGATGCAATTCCTTCTTCTTTAGTTGATGCTGGAAGTCCTACTCTATCTGCTAGTTTTCTAATCTTTTCGTCAGCTATAAAATATTCATATTTAGGGAATGAAACGAATTTAGTTGGTTTGCTTGCATTATATCTTATTACATATGGAAGTAACACAGCATTTGCTCTACCATGAGGTATATGATATTCTGCTCCTAATTTATGTGCTAATGAATGATTAACACCTAAAAAAGCATTTGTAAATGCCATACCTGCAATTGTACTTGCATTATGCATTTTTTCTCTTGCCATCTTATCAGATCCATCGATATATGCTTTTTCTAAATTTTCAAATACTAATTCTACTGCTTTTTCTGCTAATCCATCTGTATAATCAGATGCCATATTTGAAATATAAGCTTCAATAGCATGTGTTAATACATCCATACCAGTATCTGCAGTCATTCTTTTTGGTAAACTCATAACTAATTCTGGATCAACTATTGCAACATCTGGAGTTAGTTCATAATCTGCTAAAGGATATTTCATATTTTTTTGTTTATCAGTAATAACTGCAAATGAAGTTACTTCTGATCCTGTTCCAGATGTAGTAGGTATTGCTACCATTTTTACTTTTTCACCAAGTTTTGGAAATTTATAAGTTCTTTTTCTTATATCCATAAATTTAAGTTTTAATCCTTCAACATCTGCATCTGGATGTTCATAAAATAACCACATACCTTTTGCGGCATCTATTGGGCTTCCTCCACCAAGTGCAATTACTACATCAGGATTAAAGTTTCTCATTGCTTCAACACCTTTTTTTATTGTGTCAAAAGAAGGATCTGATTCAACTTCTGAAAATATTTCAGAGTGAACATATTTTTCTCTTTTACGTAATTGATATAATATTTTATCTACATAACCAAATTTAACCATTGATTCGTCTGTTACAATAAATGCTCTTGTTATATCTGGCATCTTTGATAGATATTCAATTGAGCCAGCTTCAAAATATATTTTTTCTGGAACTTTAAACCATTGCATATTTACTCTCCTTTTTGCTACTCTTTTTATATTTATTAGATTTACAGATGATACATTATCTGTAGTTGAGTTTCCTCCAAAAGTACCACATCCAAGAGTAAGTGATGGCATATTTGTATTATAAATATCTCCTATGGCACCATGTGTAGATGGTGAGTTTACAATAATTCTTCCTGCTTTTACTCTATTTGAAAATTCTAAGATTGTTTCTCTATTTTCTGAATGTATAACAGCAGAATGTCCAAGTCCTCCATATTCTATAAGTGATTCAGCTAAACTTATTCCTTCTGCTTTATCTTTAACAGTATAATAAGTTAATATTGGACTTAATTTTTCTTTTGAAAATGGAAATTCGTCTCCAACTCCAGTTTCTTTTACAATTAATACCTTTGTATCTTCTGGAATTTCAAAACCACCAAGTTTTGCTATTTGATATGGACTTTGTCCAGGTATTTTTGAATTTAATTTATAACCACCATTATCATCTTTTTCAAAAACTGATTTTAATAATTTTTCCTTTTCTTCTTTATTTACTATATAACATTTTGCCTCTTTTACTAATCTTTCAAAATCTTTTGATATCTCTTTATCTACAATAACAGCTTGCTCTGATGCACATATCATACCATTATCAAATGATTTAGACATTACTAAATCATTTACTGATGTTTCAAGTTTTGCTGTTTTATCTATATAACAAGGAACATTTCCGAGGTCCAACACCAAGGGCTGGTTTTCCACATGAATATGCAGCTTTTACCATTCCTGTTCCTCCAGTTGCTAGAATCAAATTAACATCTGGATGATTCATTAATGCTCTTGTAGCCTCAATTGATGGCTCTTCAACCCATAGTATACAATCTTTTGGTGCACCAGCAGCAACTGCAGCATCTCTTACTATTCTTGCTGCTTCACTACTAGATTTTTGAGCAGATGGATGAAAACCAAATATGATTACATTTCTTGTTTTTGCTGCAATCATTGACTTAAACATTGTTGTTGATGTAGGATTAGTAACTGGTGTTACACCAGCAATAATTCCAATAGGCTCTGCAATTTCAATATATCCTTCTTCAGTATTTTCATTTATAACTCCTACTGTTTTATCATATTTTATACTATGATAAATATACTCTGTTGCAAACATATTCTTAGTTATCTTATCTTCATATATTCCTCTCTGTGTTTCTTCTACAGCCATCTTAGCAAGCTTCATATGATTTTCAAGTCCAGCCATTGACATTTTCTTTATAATCTCATTAACTTGTTCTTGATTTAATTTCATATATTCCTCTGATGCAACTTTCGCTCTTTTAACTAGATCGTCAATCATCTTCTCAACGTCATTTTTTTCCATAAAAGTTCCTCCTTCATTTTATAAACGTTCAGACATAGTATATATTTAATAATTAATTTTTTCAATACCTAAACTACTTTTAATATTTTATCTATTAAGTGGAATTTTTATACAATTTTTTATTTTTTTAATATATTTTTCTTAAAATACTAAAATACTCTATTATTAAACAATAAATTCATAAGATGCATATTTCTAAACAAGTAAAATTATCTATATCTTTTATTATTATTCATGTTTATTTTAAATGTTACTAGAAATATAATAACTATTGCTATTAATTATAAAATTGTTTATAAATAAA
>CANOSM010000023.1 GCA_947569365.1 uncultured Clostridium sp.
ATAATTTTAAGTTTGACGGCTTAAAAATTAAAAATAATAAAGGAGTGATTCGTATGAAAAGTTCATACACAGATAGTTTAGCACATACAACGTATGAATGCAAATATCATATAGTATTTGCACCAAAATTTAGAAGAAAAGAAATATATGGAACATTAAGAAGAGAAATAGGAATGATATTAAGAGAATTGTGTAAAAGAAAAGATGTAGAAGTAATAAATGCAGAAGCATGTCCAGATCATATACATATGTATGTAAGTATACCACCAAAACAAAGTGTATCATCATTTATGGGATACTTGAAGGGAAAAAGTACATTAATAATATTTGAAAGACATGCAAATTTAAAATATAAATATGGAAATAGAACTTTTTGGTGTAGAGGATTCTATGTAAGTACAGTAGGAAATAACAAGTCAGCAGTATATAATTATGTAGAAAATCAATTAAAGGAAGATATGATGACAGACCAACTAACAATAAAAGAATATAAAGACCCTTTTAAAGGGTAGTAAGTAAAAAAACCGCAAGCGAATGTGGCTGAAAGCTGTCAAACGGAACCACTTAAGTGGTAGCTAGTAATATAGCCTTATAGGCTCATATGAAAATCCACCAGTTATACTGGTGGATATTTATAAAAATATAACTTTAAAAATAAGAGAGATGTAAAAATGGAAGATATAAACAAAAAAATAAAAGTAGGATTTATTACACTTGGATGTAAGGTTAACCAATATGAAACAAATGCAATGATACAAAAAGTAAGAACTAATTATGAAATAGTATCTGGAGACAAAAGAGCAGATATATACATAATAAATACTTGTACAGTAACAAATATGTCAGATAGAAAATCAAGACAACTTTTGAGAAGATGCAAAGAATTAAATAAAAATGCTTATATAATTGCTGTAGGTTGTTATGCAGAAGTTTCAAGAGAAGAAATTGAAAAAATTGATGAAGTAGATCTAGTATTAGGAAATAAACAAAAAAACAATATAAAAATATACATAGACAACTTGGTTGAAAATAAAGAAATTACTAAAAATAAATTAGAAACTAAAGAAAATGAATATATAGAATTTGGAAATATCACATATACAGAGAAAACAAGAGCAGTTATAAAAGTACAAGATGGATGTAATAATTTTTGTTCATATTGTATTATTCCATATGCAAGAGGAAGGATTGTTAGTAGAAAAAGTGAGAATGTATTAAATGAAATAAAAGAAATTGCAAAACAAGGAATAAAAGAAGTAGTAATTACAGGAATTCATATAGCATCATATGGAAAAGATTTTGATAATAATTATAGATTAATAGATTTATTAGAAGAAATTGAAAAAATTGATGGAATAGAAAGGATAAGACTTGGTTCATTAGAACCAACATTGATAACTGATGAATTTTGCAGAAGATTAGAAAAAATGAATAAAATATGTCATCATTTTCATTTATCACTTCAAAGTGGATGTGATAAGACTTTATCTGAAATGAACAGACATTATACAACAAATGAGTTTATTGAAGTAGTAGAAAGACTTAGAAGATTATATAATGATGTAATGCTGACAACAGATATAATTGTTGGATTTCCAAATGAGACAGATAAAGACTTTGAAATAACATATAACTTTTTAAAAAAAGTTAACTTTTACAAAATGCATGTATTTAAATATTCACCAAGAAAAGGAACTGTAGCAGCTAAAATGAAAAATCAAATTTCAGGAGATATAAAAGACATCAGGAGTCATAAACTACTTGAATTATCAACTAAAAATGAAAAAGAATATCTTAAAAAATATATAGGAAAAAATGTATATGTTTTATTTGAAGAAAGTGATGGAGACTATATAAAAGGACATACCCAAAATTATATTATGGTAAAAGCAAAAATAAGTGAAGAAAAAATAAATAAAATAGAAAAAGTAAAAGTAATAAGCTTAGAAGATGATTATTTAATTGCACAATAGATAATTAAATAATATTAAATTATACATATAAATTAACTAATATTAAAAAGAAAAATAATTATATTAAACAATATTGTGTAATAATAAATTATAATTAAGAAATAAAAAATATTAATTATATTGAAAAATAACTAAAACAAATTATTTATTATTACATATAGATAAAAGGTATTTAATTTATGGAAGATATAAAGACAATTCAAATTCTATGGGATTACATGAGAATGAATCATAAACTTAAAAAGTCAGATTGCATTATAGGACTAGGAACAATAGATACAAATGTTGCAAATATTGCATCTGAATTATATCTAAATGGATATGCTGATAAGATAATATTTTCAGGGGGTTTAGGAAAAATTACACATAAATTATGGAATGAAACAGAAGCAGAAAAGTTTACAAAAATTGCTAGAAAAAGAGGTGTTCCAAAAGAAAATATATATCTAGAAAAAGAATCTACAAATACAGGAGATAATTTTAGATTTTCTAAGAAATTAATAGAAAATAAAAATCTAAATATAAAATCATGTATAGTTGTATGTAAACCATATGATGAAAAAAGAGCTTATGCAGCATTTAAAAAAATAATGCCAGAATATGAAGTTATAATTCATTCTGAAAATATTAGTTGTGAAGAATATTATAAACAAAATGGAGATGAATGGATTAATGTTTTAGTTGGTGATATTCAAAGAATGAAAATATTTGCTGAAAAAGGATGGCAGATTAAAATGGATATTCCACAAGATGTATGGGATGCTTATAAGATATTAGAAAAGAGAGGATATAATAAATTTATTTTAAAAGATTAATAGAGATTTAAAAATATAGAGTATATATAAAAAAGGTGCAGAAATGGGAAAATTATATGATAAACTAGAAGAATATGCATTAAATGAAAATTATCCAATGCATATGCCAGGACATAAAAGAAATGTTGAATTACTTGGAAATAAGTTACCATATCATATAGATATAACAGAAATATATGGGTTTGATAACTTGCATAATCCAGAGGGAATTATAAAAGAAATAGAGAATAAAGCTGCTAGAATATTTAATTCTAAAAGAAGTTTTATTTTAGTTAATCGGTAGTACATGTGGGCTCCTAGCAGGAATAAGGGCAGCCACTAATCCTTACGATAAAATTCTTATTGCTAGAAACTGTCACAAAGCAGTATATAATGCAATTGAATTAAATTTCTTAAAACCTATATTTATAAAACCTGAAAAAAGTAAATTTGGAATTGATATGGAAATATCAAAGACTCAAATAAAAGAAAAATTAGATCAAAATCCAGATATTAAGCTAGTAGTTATAACTTCTCCAACATATGAAGGAGTAATTAGTAATATTAAGGAAATTAGTGATATAGTTCATAAATATAATATTCCACTTATGGTAGATGAAGCACATGGAGCACATTTGAGATTTATGGATAAACTAAAAGAGTATGAAGCAATGATTTCAGGAGCAGATATAGTAGTGCAAAGCTTGCATAAAACTTTGCCAGCATTAACGCAGTGTGCAATAATGCATATACAAGGTAATATAGTTTTAGAAGAAAAAGTAGAAAATGCTTTAGACATTTTTGAGACAAGTAGTCCATCATATATTTTGATGTCTTCAATAGATGAATGTTTAGATATAGTAGAAAATGAAAGATTGTTTGAACAGTATAATGATAATTTAAAGTATTTTTATAATAAAGCTAAGAAATTAAAAAAGTTACAAATTTTAAAAGATTATATTAATCAAAGAGTAATTGAAGATAAAAACAAAAGTAAAATAAATTATGATGATGGAAAAATTGTAATTATTACAGAAGGAACATCTATAAATGGAAAGCAATTAGCTGATATCCTGAGATTTAAGTATCATATAGAAGTGGAAATGGAAAATGTGAATTATATAATTGCTATGACAAGTATTTGTGATAAATATGAAAATTTTGAAAGACTTATAGATGCATTAATAGAAATAGATGAAAAACTTGAGTTTAAAGAGGAAAATAAAAGTACAGAGCAAATTAAGACACCAGAAAGAAAACTTTTATCAAATGAAATTGATAAGAATAGTGGATATAATTTTGTAAATTATAAAGATGCAATTGGAAAAGTTTCGAAAGAGTATATATGGATATATCCACCAGGAATTCCTATAATAGTTCCAGGAGAAATTGTTAGTTCAGAAATTATAGAAAAAATAGAAAATATTTTGAAAACTGATATAGATATAAAAACTAGTTTAAAACGATTTCCATATATTGATATATTATAATATTTATATAAATATTAAAAGTTAGGAGTGATAGATAATGAATTTTATAGAATTAGCTAAAGAAAGATATTCTTGTAGAAGCTTTCTAGAAAAGCAAGTAGAAAAAGAAAAAATAGATTTAGTTTTAGAAGCTGCTAGATTAGCTCCTACAGCAGGAAATTTTCAACCACAAAAAATATTAGTTATTACAAATAAAGAAAAAATTAATAAATTAAAAGAATGCACTTTATTTACATTTAATGCGCCTGTGATTTTAGCTATTTGCTATGATAAAAATATTTCGTGGAAAAGAAAGTTTGATGGAAAGGATGAAGGAATTATTGATGTTGGAATTGTTGCTACTCATATGATGTTACAGATCACAGAACTAGGATTAGCATCAACATTAGTGGGATATTTTGATCCAGCTAAAGCAAAGGAAATACTAAATATACCAGAAAACTATGAGATAGAAAATCTACTCCCATTCGGATATCCTGCACCAGATGGAAAACCTAGTCTAAAACATTTTGAAAGAAAGAATATAGAAGAGATAGTTTGTTGGGAGAACTTTTCTAAATAAAAGATATAAGGATAATGCAACAGAAAGTTGAAAGATGACCAAAATAGTGATATTATAATTAAAATACAATATAAGTGATTATTTGAAGTAGAGATTGTGCTTCTACACACCGAGTAAAAAGGTCAAAAGAAATGTTGAAATGGGTCACAGGCCAAATAATCAAGACGGAGGAGTTATGGGGACATAGCTCTTATTTTTTATATTATATATATGATTAATATATAAAAAAATTTATGTAATCAAAAAGAAATATATAAATAAAAAGAAAATATTGAAAAAAAATGAAAAATATAGTATAAATATAGTATATATTAGCTAAGATTTTGTCTTTTTACTAAGGAGGAATGAATTATGAAAATAGAAGATTTAAAAAACGAAGCAAACAATGGATATGTTGGAAAATATATAGAAACAAATAATGAAGTAAATGAAGCTTCAATAAAAAAGGATGATAAGGCATTACAAAAAAAGCTTCCTACTAAATTTGGAATGTGGAGTAAAGTGAAATCATTTTTATTTAATGAAATAGGATTTTCTAAAAAGGTTGTTTTGGAAGTATCTCCTAAAGAAGAAAAAGTATTAACTGAAGTACATGATTTTCTGTTCCAAGAAATATCATTTTCAGGTTTATTTTCTCTTGGAAAAGGAAAAAAGAATGATAAAAATCAGAATGAGAAATTATAGTATATAAATAAAAAGTTTGCTTTAAAATGTGGCAAACTTTTTTATTTTTTCTTTTCTAATAATTGAAAAAATGGAATAATAAAGTAAAATATGGGAAAAATAGCTAAATATAAATAGTAGTAGATAAATAAAAAAATATATATAATTACTTGCAATATATTTATCTTTGATATAAAATGAGCATGAAATAGTAAAAAACTATTTATAAAGTATTTAGAATATTTTTATATGAAGGAGGATGTTTTTATGTCTATAAAAATAGGAATTAATGGTTTTGGAAGAATAGGAAATCTTGCATTCCAAGCAGCTTTAGAAAAGAGAGAGGTTGAGGTTGTTGCAATAAATGACCCATTTATTTCAGCAGAATACATGGCTTATATGGTAAAATACGATTCAGTACATGGTCGTTTTGACGGAACTGTTGAGGGAAAAGAAAATATATTAAAGGTAAATAATAAAGATATAAAAGTATTTAATGAATTAGAACCAAAAAATATTCCATGGGGAGAACTTGGAGTTGAATATGTACTTGAATGTTCAGGAGCATTTCTTACAACAGATAAAGCAAATGGACATTTAGAAGGAGGAGCTAAAAAAGTTATTATAAGTGCACCTTCAAAAGATGCTCCAATGTTTGTAATGGGAGTTAATAATAAAAATTATGATACAAGTATGAACATAATATCAAATGCTTCTTGTACAACCAACTGTTTAGCACCACTTGCTAAAGTAATTAATGATAAATTTGGAATTAAAGAAGGATTAATGACAACAGTACATTCAACAACAGCTACACAAAAAACAGTTGACGGAGCATCTAAAAAAGATTGGAGAGGTGGTCGTGCTGCTGCAACTAATATAATACCATCTTCAACAGGTGCTGCAAAAGCTGTTGGAAAAGTTATACCATCATTAGATGGAAAATTAACAGGTATGGCATTTAGAGTACCTACTGTAGATGTTTCTGTAGTTGATTTAACTTGTAACTTAGAAAAATCAGCAACATATGATGAAATATGCGCTGAAGTAAAAAGAGCAGCAGAAAATGAATTTAAAGGAATTATTGAATATGTAGATGAACCAGTTGTTTCATCTGACTTTATACATGATCCACACACATCAATATTTGATAGTACCGCAGGAATTCAATTAACAGACAATTTTGTAAAATTAGTAGCTTGGTATGATAATGAATGGGGTTATTCAAATAAATTGGTTGATTTATTAATCTATATTTCATCAGTAGATCATAAATAAAAAATAAAATTAAATAATAGCACCCCTAGAAAAATAGAATATAATAAAAGGAACGACAGGGGTGCCGTTCCTTTAAAATTTGGAGGAAATTTTATGAATAAGAAAACAGTAAAAGATATTGATGTTACAGGAAAAAAAGTATTAGTAAGATGTGATTTTAATGTTCCACAAGATGAGAACTTAAATATTACAGATAATAGAAGAATAGTATCATCTTTAAATACAATAAAATATTTATTAGATAATAATGCAAAGGTAATTCTTTGTTCTCATTTAGGAAGACCAAAAGGAGAAGTAAAAAAGGAATTTTCACTTGCACCAGTTGCTCGTGAATTAGAAAGATTACTTGGAAAAGAAGTAAAACTGGCATCAGATGTAGTAGGAGAATCAGCTAAAGCTTTAACTAACAATATGAAAGAAGGAGAGATAGTACTTCTAGAAAATGTAAGATTTGAACCAGGTGAAGAAAAAAATGATGAAGAGTTATCAAAGAAATTTGCTTCACTTGCAGAAATATATGTAAATGATGCTTTTGGTTCTGCACATAGAGCACATAGTTCAACAGAAGGAGTAGCTAAATTTTTACCAGCAGTATCAGGATTTTTAATGGAAAAAGAAATTAACTTTTTAGGAACAGCTTTGGAAAATCCTGAAAGACCATTTGTTGCAATACTTGGAGGAAAAAAGGTTTCTGATAAGATAAATGTAATAGATAATTTACTTGAAAAAGTAGATAAATTAATTATTGGTGGAGGAATGGCTTTCACATTTTTCAAAGCACAAGGATATAATGTAGGAAATTCTATATGTGAACTTGATAAACTTGATCTAGCAAATAGTTTACTAGAAAAAGCAAAGGCAAAAGGTGTAAAATTATTACTTCCAGTTGATACAAAACTAGGAAAAGATTTCAGTAATGATACAGAAAGTAAAACTGTAAAATCAACTGAAATACCAGACGATTGGGAAGGTTTCGATATAGGAGCAGAAACAATTGAATTATATAAAGAAGAATTAAAAGATGCTAAAACAGTTGTATGGAATGGTCCTGTAGGAGCATTTGAACTTGAAAAATTTGCAGTAGGAACAAATTCAATTGCCAAAATTTTAGGTGATTTAGAAAATGCTACAACAATAATTGGAGGAGGAGACTCTGCAGCTGCTATTGAAAAAGCAGGACTTTCAAATAAAATGACACATATATCAACAGGTGGAGGAGCTTCTTTAGAATTTTTAGAAGGTAAGAAATTACCAGGAGTAGAATGCTTATTAGATAGATAGGATGATTGTATATGAATAAAAGAAATATATTACTAATTATAATAGTAATAATACTTACTATATCATTAACAATTGTTTCATTAAGATTATATAAGATAACTAAAGATAAAACGTCTAAAAATACAACATATTATGGGCAAAGAGGTAATATATCAAATACTGAAAAAGTAGAGTTCTTAACTAAGAATGAAGATTTTTTAGTAGGAATGATAGAATTAGATTTTAGTGAAAAAGAAAAAGAATTTACAAAAGATCAAATGACTACTTTTGCTGTATATGTTGCGAAAAAAAGATATTCTGATTTACTAGAAAATTATGTAGGAAATAATAAAAAAGATTCATATAAGATTGACATAGAGATAATTGATGCTATAATAAAAGAGTTTTTTAATGTTAATGATATTTCATATAGTGATGAAGACAATAAATATTATTCACAATCAAGAAAATGTTTTTTGTTTAATGAAAAATTCGAGAAAAGTATGTGGTATTATCCAGTAAATGAAGAAAGTATAGAATCAGATAAAACAAAAGAAAAATATAAAGTTATTACAGCAGATAGTATATATATTGATGAAAATAAAGAAGATCAGAATTATAAATCTGCTAAATATAATGGAGAATATACTGAAAATATGGTAGAATATACAATTAAATTTAAATTTGATGAAAAAGGATATTTGAAATCATATCAGTATGTAAAAAAGTAAATAAAGAGGAGATTGTGTATGAGAAGAAAAGTTATTGCTGGAAATTGGAAAATGAATAAACTTCCAAATGAAGCTATAGAATTTGTTAATGAATTGTCAGAGCTAGTTAAGGATACAGAAAATGAAGTTATTATATGTGTTCCATATACAGATTTATTTTATGTACTTATGCAAGCACAAGGAACAAATATAAAAATAGGTGCTCAAAATATGCATTTTGAAGAAAGTGGAGCTTACACAGGAGAAGTTTCTGGACAGATGCTTAAATCTATAGGAGTAGAATATGTTATAATAGGGCATTCTGAAAGAAGACAATATTTTGCAGAAACAGATGAAACAGTAAATAAAAAGATAAAAGCAGCTTTTAAAAATGAATTAAAGCCAATAGTATGTGTTGGAGAAACTTTAGAACAAAGAGAAAAAGGAATTACCGAAGATATTATAAAAACACAAACAAAATTAGCTTTAGATGGATTAAGTAAAACTCAAGTAAAAAATACAATAATTGCTTATGAACCAATATGGGCTATAGGAACAGGTAAGACAGCAACTTCTGAAGATGCTAATAATAGCATAAAAGTAATAAGAAAAGAAATTGAAGAAATATATGGAGCTGATATAGCACAGGAAGTTATTATACAATATGGTGGAAGTGTAAAATCAAAAAATGCTAAAGAATTATTTGAAACTTCTGATATAGACGGTGGATTAGTTGGTGGAGCAAGCTTAGAAGCAGAAGAATTTTCAAAAATAGTAAATTATAACAAATAATTATATAACAAAATACAATATAATGTAGGAGGAGTAAATAAAATGGACAAAAAAACAACAATGCTTATGATATTAGATGGATTTGGAATAAATGAGAATGAAGAAGGGAACGCTGTTAAAATAGCCAATATCCCTAATATTAATGAGATAATGAAACAGTATCCAAATACAATAATTCATACAAGCGGATTAGATGTTGGACTTCCAGATGGACAAATGGGAAATTCGGAAGTAGGACATACAAATATAGGTGCTGGAAGAATTATATATCAAGAATTAACAAGAATTACAAAATCAATAGAGGATGGAGATTTTTTCAGTAATCAAGAGCTTGTAGCTGCTATTGAAAATTGTAAGAAAAATAATAGTAAACTTCATATTTTAGGTCTTTTATCAGATGGTGGAATTCATAGTCATATAAGACATTTAATGGCAATATTAGAACTTGCTAAAAGAAAAGATTTTGAAAATGTATATGTACATTGTTTTACAGATGGAAGAGATACTCCACCAGCATCTGCAGACACATATATTACAGAACTAGAAGAAAAGATGAAAGAAAAAGGCGTAGGAAAAATAGCCACAATTTCTGGAAGATTTTATGCAATGGATAGAGATAAAAGATGGCAGAGAGTAGAAAGGGCATATAATGCTATAGTAAAAGGTGAAGGAGAAAAATATAATTCAGCAAGTGCTGCTATTGAAAACTCATATCAAAAAGAAATATTTGATGAATTTATTGAGCCAAGTGTAATTTGCAAAAATGGAGAACCTATAGCAAAATTAGAAGAAAATGATTCTGTAATATTCTTTAATTATAGACCAGACAGAGCAAGAGAAATTACTAGAACCATAGTTGATCCAGAATTTAAAGAATTTGATAGAAAGTATTTTAAAACACATTTTGTAACTTTTACAAATTATGATGAGACATTACTTCCATATGTAAATATAGCATTTAAAAAGGAAGAAATAAAAAATACATTTGGTGAATATTTAAGTAAAAAAGGACTAACTCAATTAAGAATTGCTGAAACAGAAAAATATGCGCATGTTACTTTCTTTTTTAATGGTGGAGAGGAAAAACAATATGAAGGAGAAGATAGAATATTAATTCCATCACCAAAAGTTGAAACATATGATATGAAACCAGAAATGAGTGCACCAGAAGTTACAGAAAATGTTGTTAAAGCAATTAATTCTAGAAAATATGATGTTATAATACTAAACTTTGCAAACCCAGATATGTTAGGGCATACAGGGAATATTGATGCATCAGTAAAAGCTTTAGAAGTTCTTGATGGATGTGTAAAACAAGTAGTAGATGCAATTATAGCAAATGAAGGAACTGTATTAATTACTGCTGATCATGGAAATACTGAACAAATGGTAGACTATAAAACAGGAGAGCCACATACAGCACATACAACGAATCCTGTACCTTTAGTAGTTGTTGGAAGAGATAATATAAAGTTAAAAGAAGGAAGACTTGCTGACTTAGTACCAACAATGCTTGATCTAATGAACTTAGAAAAACCAGAAGAAATGACAGGAGAAAGTCTAATAGAAAAATAGATGGAGGGCCGATAAATGATAGGTTCGCTGGAAGAAAGAAAAGTATTTGAAGAAATACAAAGAAAGCTATTTTACATGATTCCTGAAAAATGGGAAAGCATACATTTATATGCTGCAATAATAGAAGAGCCTTTTCAAAAACAAAAAGGAGAAATGTACTTTTATTATGTACCAAAAGGAATACTAAAGCGAGATCCAGTTAATGTTTATGAGATTCCAACATTATTTAATATAGATGAAGAAAGTTATAACGAATTAATAGATAAATTATATAATGATATAAAAAAGCTTAGAAAAATTGCAGAAGAAAAACATGATAATTTATGGAGTAATATAACAATTACAATAGCAAATTGTAAATTTAAAATAGAATATGATTATACAGATTTGATAGATGATACGAGTTTTACTCCATATGAAAGACATGTAATTTGGAGATATAATAATTTAAATATTGATCTAGAACTGGAAGATAAACAGGAAAAATATATAATAAATAAATATTTAGATTATTTAAAAGTAACTGATTTACCAAAAACTGAGGAATTTATAGAAGGGATTTATATAAATCCAATAAATAATATTATTGATTATGAAAAAACAATGACAATAGAGGCTGCTCTTGCTATGAAAGATGAAAATAACAAAAGCAATTATCAAGAAAAAGGGAAATTTTTTGATAAAATTAAAAACAAGAGTAAACAGGACATTGATGATAAAGATGAACCACATATAGGGAATAATCAAATACTTTATGGAAATAGAAAAAAATAGATAATAGAGAAATGCTTAAAATATTTAAGTATTTCTCTATTTTGATGTATAAATAGTATTATAAAAAACTTTAAAGAGCTTGAAAACATCTATATTACATGATAAAATCAGAAAGTAAAATAAAAACAAAAGGAAAAAAATATGAAAATAAAGCTTTTAAGGTTTGCTGTAATATTGGGAAGATTTGTTTTAAACTTATTATATAAAATTATGAAAATAAAAAAAACAAAACAAAAAAAAGTAGTATTATTAAGTAGACAATCAAACGAAAAAAGTTTAGATTTTAGAATATTAGAAAATGCACTTAAAGATGCTAATTATAATGTAGTATGTATGTGCAAATTTATAGAAAAGAAGTTAATTAGCAAAATAGAGTATTGCTTTTATATGTTAAAAGTAATGAATAATTTAGCTGATTCAAAGGTTTGTATAACAGATGGATATTCAATACCACTAAGCTTGCTTAAACATAAAAAAGATTTAATTATAATACAAATATGGCATGCTTCAGGAGCTACTAAAAAATTTGGATATCAAGTGTTAGGTACAGAAGAAGGAACAGATCCTAAAATTGCAAAAATAATGAGAATGCATTATAATTATGATTACGTGTTAGCACCAAGTAAAAAGACAGGAGAATTTTTTAGCAAAGCTTTTAATGTAGATACAGATAAAATAAAAATAATAGGACTTCCAAGAATTGATTATTTAAATCAAAAAGATGATGAATTAAAGAAGAAATTTTTAAAAGATTATCCAGAATGTAATAATAAAAAAATAGTTTTATATGTACCTACATTCAGAAAAAATAATTCTGTAAATACAAAAGAGCTTATAGAAAATATTAATAAAGAAAAATATAAACTTATAATTAGAAAGCATCCATTAGATATGGACAAGCTAGATGAAGAAAATGTTGTAGATAATTATTATGATACAATGTTTTTATTAAAGATAGCAGATTATGTAATAACTGATTATTCAGCAATTGCGTATGAAGCATCAATATTTAATAGACCACTATATTTTTATGTATATGATATAGACGAATATAAGGGAAAAAGAGGCTTAAATGTAGATTTAACTAAAGAAATGAAAAATGCTACATTTAAAGATGCGAAAGCTTTATCAAAGGCATTAGAAGAAAAGTATGATATAGATGAATTATATAAATTTAGAAAAAAATATATGGAAGTATATAATCAAAATAATATTGAAAAACTAATTAAATTTATTGATAAAGAATGTAAGATTTAAAAATTTAATTATTAATATATATAAATAGAAGAAAAGGAGATAGATTATGAAAAGAGTATTAACTTATGGTACATTTGATTTATTACATTATGGACATATTAGATTACTTAAAAGAGCAAAGGAGTTGGGAGATTATTTAATTGTTGCTGTATCAACAGATGAATTTAATGCAATAAAAGATAAAAAATCATACCATGATTATGAAACTAGAAAGAAGATGCTTGAAGCAGTTAGATATGTGGATTTAGTTATTCCAGAAAATAATTGGGAACAAAAATTAGATGATGTAAAAGAATATAAAGTAGATGTCGTTGTAATGGGAAGTGATTGGACAGGAAGTGACAAATTTGATTATTTAAAAGACTATTGTGAAGTTGTTTATTTAGATAGAACAGAAGGAATATCTACAACAAAAATAAAGGAAGATTTAAATCTTCAAATACCAAAAAATGATATAAATCAAATTCCAGAGACTGAAGATGAAAGAAAAAAGAAGGAAGGAAAATAAAGTGAATACTATAAAAGAAATAATAAATGACCATAAACAATATAGTAAACAAATAGGAAAGCTTGCAAAGTCTGATCTTATAAAGACATATAGAGGAGCAGCACTTGGATGGGCATGGGCAATAATAAAACCAACAGTCACAATATTTGTATATTGGTTTGCTTTTACTATAGGGTTAAGAGCTACTAAAACAGTAAGTGGTAATTATCCATTTTTCTTATGGTTAATTGCTGGGATTGTACCATGGTTTTATATGAATGATATGATATCAGCAGGAACAGATTGTATAAGAAAATATAGTTATTTAGTAACTAAGATGAAGTTTCCAGTATCAACTATTCCAACATTTGTTAGTATATCCAAAATGATTGTTGAAGTACTACTTTTATCAATAGTGTTTATTATATTTTTAATGTTTGGTTTTAAACCAGATATATATTATTTGCAAATTTTCTTTTACTTACTTCTTGCATTTGCTTTTTTTACAGGATGGGGATTATTTGCATCTCCAATAGGAGCAATGAGTAAAGACTTTTCTAATTTAGTAAAATCGTTTATAACAGCAATATTTTGGCTTTCAGGAATATTATGGGATGCAGAATCAATAAAAATTTTATGGCTTAAGAAACTATTAAGATTAAATCCTATTACATATTTGTGTACAGGATTTAGAAATTGTTTTGTATATAAAGTATGGTTTTGGGAGCAACCCAAAAGATTATTGTATTTTCTAATTGCGCTTGCAATTATGTGGGCACTTGGAATATGGAGTTATAAGAAGTTTAGAAAAGAAATTCCAGATGTATTATAAAAAGGGTTGGTTAAAAGATATGAGTGATAATAAGCAAGATGAAATAGTTATAGATGTTAAAGATGTAACTAAAACATATAAATTATATAAAAATGATAAAGCTAGAATTTTAGGTACTATTTTTAAAAAGGTACCTTATAAAAAGAAAAACGCAGTTGATCATATAAGTTTTTCAATAAAAAGGGGAGAGTCTGTTGCAATATTTGGTAAAAATGGTGCTGGAAAGTCTACAATACTTAAAATGATTACATCAGTTGTTTTTCCAACAGAAGGAACTATAGAAGTAAAAGGTGTTGTAAGTGCATTACTTGAACTTACTTCTGGATTTGACCCAGAGTTTACAGGAAGAGATAATATATATCTAAAAGGCAGATTAATGGGACTTAAGGATTCTGATATAAATGAACTTGAAAAAGAGATAATTGATTTTGCAGAACTTGAAGAATATATAGATCAACCTGTAAGGACATATTCTAGTGGTATGAAAGCAAGACTTGGATTTGCTATATGTGTAAATATTAGACCAGAGATACTAATAGTAGATGAGGCTTTAAGTGTTGGTGATACAGCATTTAAAGAAAAATGTGTAAATAAGATAAGTGAAATTTTAAATAATAAAAATGTAACATTATTATTTGTTACACATGTTCCAAATGTTGCACAAGAGTTTTGTAAAAGAGGAATTGTTATGAAAAATGGAAAAGTAATCTTTGATGGTGAAATTTCAGAGGCTGTACAAGTTTATACTGACTCATATAAGAAAACTCCTACTCAAACTAAAGATGTAAATAGACCAATGAAAAAAGAAGTTATAAAACAAGATGAAAGTAAAAAAATAGAGGATAATAATGAAAATTCTCCTTTAGATGGACAAACTACATTAGAAGAAATAGATAAAAAAGATATTGAAAAATAAAAGAATAGTAGTTATAATATTATAAGATGTTTTAAAATATTTTTTTAAAGCATCTTATAAAAATTAATATTGGGGTATCGCCAAGCGGTAAGGCAATCGGCTCTGACCCGATCATTCGTAAGTTCGAATCTTACTACCCCAGCCAATAAGAGTTTTCGATGAACTTTTGAAAAAATTGATATAACTAAAGTTCGAGAGCACAAAAATGAATTCTGTTCTAAATGAGCAGAATTTTTTTACATAATTTTGACAATATAAGTAAAATTGAGTATGAAAGGAAAAATGAATAGATATGTTAAAAAAGAATTTGAGGTACTACTGTTCAAAGTAATACCTCAAATATCTCAAGAAAATTTTTTAACCCTACACAATTAATAAGGTATTGGATCAAACTGAACCAAATTTCCGGTATGCCAGTCTCTTATAAGAGCTTCTCCACAAGCATTTGTATCAAACATCATGTTTCCATAATATTTTGTTGGATATAGCTTATGAAAATAATTCCACATCGTTATCTCATCCTTTCTATCTGTAGAAGAAAACGTAGGATAGTTAAACGGATGTGTGTGATACTCTATGTAAACAGAGTATCTCTTTTTTTCAAGCTTTCTAAGCATATCTGCAATAACAGATTTTTTTGGCACACATGTAGCTGTATATAAACCATCATAATCGTCATCGGTAAAAACATCCATTTCTTCAATAACTATACTAGGTTTACCTTTTACAGGTTTTACTCGACCAAACAAGCATGCAAACCGTTCGTGGTCATACTGATGTACCAAATTAATAAGGTAGTTAAAGTGGTCAATGTTAATGTAAACGTCGAATTTTGCCATAGTATTCTCCTTTCAATTAAAACATGAATATCATTTATAATTTAAACATATATATATTATATCATAAATTTACATAATTTGCAAATTCGTTTTAGAACTAAGATACTAAATAAAATTTTTCATAAATTTCTCACTTTCTAAAGAAAACATTTATAAACATTATAACATGAAATTGCATCTAATCTGTAATTAAACTATAAGTGAAAGACTTGATTCAATTAATACTCTTCAAAATTAAATTTACTTTTTAAATTGACTCTAGAGTTATGGCAATAAATACTACAAATAAAATATTGATTTTTAATTTTAGATTTGTTACAATAATGTTGAATTAAGAAAAACTATGTATAATTTATATGAAAAATAGTATAGATACTACTAGATAATAGTATCTTGGCAATTATTATTATACTATTTTAGCTAAAGCAAAAGAACTAACAAAAAATAATAATATATTGAGGTGTATTATGAAAAAGAAAGTTTTAATTTTAACAACATGTTTTATTGTAACAATAACTACAATTACTGGAGGGAGTTTTTCAAAAGCAGAAGGAAATACAACTAAGAATATAGAAGAACAAGATAATGTAGTTGTTTCATATGCAGTTAAGAAAGAAGCAGAAGAGACTATAGAAGATGTTGAAAAAAATAAAGATTTTACTACAAAAGAAATAGTTGTAATTAGTGAAAAATATATGGAACAAGATCCAATAAGTGGATCAGATGATAAAAAAACGAAAAATATTGATGGAAATGGTATGTCATTATTAGGAGCATATCAAGGACTTACATACTACAGTCAGGCAGATGATAGATGGGCTGATGAATTATACACATCAACTAAAAATAAAACTCAGACTATGAAATCATCAGGGTGTGGACCAACAGCTTGTGCAATGGTTGTAACTGCTAGTAAAGGTACAATACTTCCAACAACAATGGCAAAATTATTTGTAGATAATGGATATAGAACACCTAATTCTGGTACATCTTGGGGAGCATTCTCATTTACAGCAGATTACTTTGGATTTAACGAATATTATACTACTACAGATTATAATAAAGCTATGGATTATTTAGGAAAAGGATATTATGTAATTGCCTCTTGTAGTTCAGGATTATTTACTACATCTGGACATTTTATAGTACTTACAGGTTTATCTGGTAATACTATTAATATATATGATCCATATCTATATGATAAAAAATTTGAAACAGCATCAAGAAAGCCAGCTAATGTAATTGTTGATGGAGAGAATGTAAAAGTATCAAAAACTAATTTTAAGAAATATGCTAATACTAAGCAGTTTTTTATATTTAGTAATGATAAAGGCGAGGGAAATACAAAAGATCCTATTACAAGTACTCCTGCAAGTGGAAAAAGTTACATTAGATATGTTCATGTAGATACAACATTACGTGTGAGAAGTGGACCAGGTACTGACTATAAAATAGTAGCATCATTAAAAAATAATGAAAAAGTAACAGTATATGAGACAAAAAATGGATGGTCAAGAATTGGTACTAATAAATGGGCTTCATCATCCTACTTATATACACAAAAAACTACTAGTACAACTACTAGTAAACCTACAACAACTACTCCTACAAACGTAAAGAAACCTACAAAAAAATATACAAGATATGTTCATACATCTACAAAACTAAATGTTAGAAAAGGAGCAGGAACAAAATATAAAAAGGTATCTACATTAAAAAATAATGCAAAAGTAACAGTATATGAAACAAAAAAAGGATGGTCAAGAATTGGTACTAATAAATGGGTTTCATCATCTTATTTATACTCATATAAAAGTACTGTTGGAAAGACAAAAAAGATAAAAGCTAGTACTTTATATAGTAAAAAGAATTTGACAGGAAAGAAATATAAATATAAGAAAAATACAAAAGTTAAAGTATTAAAAAATATATCTGCTAAGATAGATTATGTTAAAGTAGTAGGTACAAATAAAAAATTATATATTAAAGTAAGTAGTTATAAATAAAAATATAAAGCTAGAATATGTTTAAATAATATGTTCTAGTTTTTCTTTTTAAATAATAAAATTCAATCATAAATAAGTATATTATATTAATCAGAAGACAAAATAGCTATACTAGCTAAAGTGTCACCTAGTTGAACAAAAATAGCAGCTAATATTTCAATTTCTTTTTGAGATCTATTTTCGGCAATTGAAGAAGCAAGTAAAGATATAAAAGTTACAAATTCACAATTCATATATATATAACCTCCTAATATTTTTATATAATATATTAAAAAAACAAAATTATGTGAATAAAGTGAAATAATATTTTAGGTATTAATTGGTATAAGAAAAAATATATAATGTACTAAAATAAAATTAAGATTTATAAATGTATAAATAGAAATAGAAATTAGAAAAAAATTTTTAAAAGGTATTGACATATTATAATACTTACATTATAATAAATCTTGCATTAAGCAATGCGCCTTTAGCTCAGTTGGTCAGAGCAACCGGCTCATAACCGGTGGGTCCAAGGTTCGAATCCTTGAAGGCGCACCATAATTATATGGGTAGGTGGTCGAGTGGTTAATGGCACCAGACTGTAAATCTGGCGACGAGAGTCTACGATGGTTCGAATCCATCCCTGCCCACCAAGACGAGTTTTTGTCGAACTCTCTATAATACTTGATATAACTTGATTTCAAGATTATAAGAATTTGACAACACAAAAACTTAAACCGTTTCAAAAAATGAAGCGGTCTTTTTTTGACCAAAAGTCTTGAAAGAAGGAGGTTTTTGTGGTATTATGTTACATATAATTAAACAAGAAATCAATATGAGTAAAGAGTTACTCTCTAGAATTGAATGGGCGTGCCGTTTAAAATTTAAAGGAAAGGAACAGCCACAGATAATAAATGGTTGTTTAAGAATTATTGAGCATACCAATTTAGCGTATGTAGAGCCCATAGAGTAATTATTAAAGATAGCTATTGATGAAGCAATGCAAATGTGTATAAATTATGGGCAGTTTAAAAAGATAATGCTTAAAAAGGGTTATATTATCAATGATGATTATAATAGAAAATATCCAACGATTCGTTCAATAAATGATAAACAAGCAGTAAGAATGTATCATTTAGGAGAACAATATTTGCCAAAGAATATTGCAAACAAAGTTGAACACAATCCGTATTATTATCAAAATAGATATATGGAATTTATACACCCTAAAAAGAAAAAGCAAAAATATAGAGTTTACAAGTATAAAGGTAAATTCAAAGATGTTAGTAAAATGAGTGGAATTGATGTGCTATTTTTACTGCTATTTCATTTATTAGGACTACTACCCAAACGAGAAAACTATCAGCCACTATCTCCAGAAATGAAACAAGAAGTAAGGAAAATGGAACGATATTCTAATGAAATTAGACTTATTGTAAGCGAAAAACTAAAAATAACAGAAGATGTAAAAAGCTATATTACACAGACTGAAAAAGATATTGAAGATATTACTAATTTAAGGCAAAAATACAGAAATAAACTGAGAAATTGTACAGATGATAAAGTAATAGAAGAATATAAAGAAAAGCGAAATGAATGCACTACAATTCTAAATAAGTACAGAAAAAATCTAAAAACAGCAAATTATATTTTAGAAGATACACCAAAGGTTAAAGAAGTAATAAAGATTGAAATGCAAATGAAAAATGGACAAGAAGATATTACTAAAACAAAGAAAAAAGATAGAAATTTAAACAGATAATAAAGCAAAGAGGTTGTTACAAAAGAAGTAACAGCTTCTTTTTCATTAATTTTGGGAAATAATTGTTTTTATATTGATTTTATGATATAAATAATTCAAATACTAATTTGCAATGTAACATTGCGGACTTTAAATGGAGAAGAATATGATATATACAAAATAGAAAATAAAAAAATGAAAGTTGTATTAAAGAATGAAATCATAGAATTGCCAATCAAATTAAAAGAAGAAATAAACAAGAATTTTAAAAATATTAAAAAAACAGGTGCTAACATATGGAATGGAGAAGTACTTTGTGTTTCGGAATGCAATATTGAAGATGATAAAGTTGAAATTATTTGTAAAAAATCCGATTATGCTCATTATTTATATGGAGAAAGAATGGGTTGCCCTAAAAAATATGAGTGTAGAAATTTAAGTGCAGGTTGCTTACTTGAAACAATAGATAACTATTACATAGTAGGAGAATTAGATGAGAATACCTCATATCCAACTATGTTACAAGTAACAGGTGGTGGAATTGATGGGCAAGATATATTTGATGAAAATATAGATGTAGAAAAGACAATAAGAAGAGAGGCAATGGAAGAATTAAAAATAAATTTGAACGATAAAGAAAGTATTTTATATAATAGATTGAGTTATCTATATGTTTCAGAAGATAATGAACAACCTGGAGTTCAATTATTCTCAAAGGCAAAAAGTAAAATGACAGTAGAAGAAATGAAAAAATACTTTGAGAAATATTACAGATATTTAAAGAAAGATAATTTGGAATTAGAATTTAAAAAATTGCACTTTTTGAAAAAGGATAATGCAGTATAGGAATTAAAAAAGCTAAGTAACCCAAGAAGAAATTATTTAATACCATTATTACAAATAGATTCGAAAGGAACTTAAAATTTATGAAAGATATAAAGTTTATTCAAGTTCTATGGGATTATATGAAAATGAATCATGAACTAAAAAAAGCTGATTGTATTATAGGATTAGGAACAAAGGACACAAATGTTGCTAATATTGCATCAGAATTATATCTAAAAGAGTATGCTAATAAAATAATATTTTCTGGTGGTTTAGGAAAAATTACATACAAACTGTGGAACGAAACAGAAGCAGAAAAGTTTGCTGAAATTGCAATAAAAAAAGGAGTTCCAAGAGAAAAAATATATTTGGAAAAAGAGTCAACAAATACAGGAGATAATTTTAGATTTTCAAAAAAATTAATAGAAAAAGAAAAATTAAATATAAAATCATGTATAGTTGTGTGTAAACCATATGATGAAAAGAGAGAGCTTATGCAGCATTTAAGAAGATAATGCCAGAGTATGATGTTATAGTTCATTCAGAAAACATTAGTTGTGAAGAATATTATAAAAGGAATAGTAATGAATGGATAGATGTTTTGGTTGGAGATGTTCAAAGGATGAAATTATTTTACGAAAAAGGATGGCAAATAAAGATGGAAATTCCACAAGAAGTATGGAATGCTTATGAAATCTTAGTGAAAAGAGGATATGACAAATTTGTTTTGAAAGATACACAAGATGAGGGAAATAAGAAAGATATTGAAATTAAATTAAATAAAGTTTTATAAATTGTGAAAGGAAAAGAAAATGATAAAAAATATAATTTTTGATTTAGGAAATGTAATTATAAATTACAATCAAAATAAAATAATTAATAATTTTACCCAAAAAGAAGAAGAGATAAAATATATATATGATGAAATATTTCATGCTCCAGAATGGACTTTAATGGATCTAGGAGATATTACTAATGATAAAGCAATAGAAATAATAAATAAAAGAAATCAATTTAAATATGAAACATTGACACAAGACTTTTTACATGAGTGGTATAAAAAACAACCTATAAATAGAGATATTGTAGAAATAGCAAAAATATTAAAAAACAATGGATACGACTTATTTGTTTTATCTAATATGGCTAATCAAACATATGAATATTTTAAAAATGATGAATTTTTTGGATTATGTACAGGAATTGTAATATCAGCACAAGAACATATAAAAAAGCCAGATGAAAAAGTATATAAATTACTTTTAGATAGATATAATTTAAATGCAGAGGAGTGCTTATTTATAGATGATGATGATTCGGGAAAGAATTATGAAACAGCAAATAGAATTGGAATAAAAGGTAGAAGAATTATTCCAAATAAAGCAGATGATGTCAAAAAATTATTATTAGAATTTAACATAAAAATATAAAACGAATTTTCGCAAATATATTACAATTCATTTGAAATTGTAATAAAATGCCAAATAGTAAGAAATGGAGATGATTTCAAATGAACGAACTAGATAATAAAGAAAATTATAATAAAACTTTCGAAGATATAAAGCATATTGACGAAAATGGAATTGAATTTTGGTATGCTAGAGAATTACAATCAGTTTTAAATTATAAAGAATGGCGAAAATTTGAAAATGTAATAAACAAAGCAAAGGAATCTTGTAAAAATAGTGATATTACTGTTTTTGAACATTTTGTCGACGTCGACAAAACGATAAAAATGCCTAAAGGTGCAACAAAAAACATTAGAGATTATAAATTAACTCGTTATGCTTGCTATTTAATAGCACAAAACGGCGATACTAGAAAAAAAGTTATTGCTCTTGCACAAACATATTTTGCAATTCAAACTAGAAAGCAAGAAATTAGTGAAAAAGAATATAGCGAATTAACAGAAGATGAAAAAAGATTTTACCAAAGAAACTTAACTAAAAAAGGCAATTATTCACTTAATCAAACTGCTAAAAATGCAGGAGTTAGAAATTTTGATAAATTTCATAATGCTGGGTATAAAGGTTTATACAATGGAGAAACAGCTGATGACATTGCAAAAAGAAAAGGATTAAGATATAGAGAAGATATTTTAGACAATATGGGAAGTGATGAACTTATAGCTAATTTATTTAGAATTTCTCAAACAGAACAAAGATTGAAAAAAGATAATATTCAAACAGAAAAAGAGGCTTGTAACACACATAATAAAATTGGGAAAATTGTTAGAAAAGCAATTAAAGAAGCTGGTCGGGACTATGCCAGAAGAGTTACCAACACCTAAGAAAAGTTTGAAACAGCTAGAAAAAGAAAATAAAAGAAATTTGAAAAAGGTTGAAATGAAAAATATAAATGGAGGCAATAATGCTATGGAACTATGGGAAGTACTAGATGACAATGGAAATCCAACAGGCGAAATAATGAAAAAATATGATCAAAAAGTTTTTGATAGAGGTTTATATCATTTAGGAGCAGATGTATGGATAATAAATAGTGATAATAAGATACTAATTCAAAAAAGAGCAAAACAAAAAAAGCTAGAACCTAATGTATGGGCTATGACTGGTGGTTCTGTTATATTAGGAGAAAAGTCGATAAATACTATTGTTAGAGAAGCAAAAGAAGAATTAAATATTGATATTAATGCTGATAATTTAAAATTGATTACAAAGTTTAAAACAGAAAATGTTTGGATTGACACATATATTTTAAGATGTGATTATGATATATATAAAGTGAAATTTCAAGAAGATGAAGTTTCAGATGTAAAATGGGCAACTTGGACAGAAATTAACGATTTAGTAAATAGTGGTAAGTTTATAAAACATAGATGGGAATTTGTTAGTAAATTTCTTAAAGAAGAAATACAATTGTAGGAGTTAGATATGGAATTAAAGGAAAAATTAGAATTATTAAATGAAAAAAGTTCTATTGCAGAAGTTCAAAAATACATAAAAGATATGAAAAAAGCTAGAAAATTTGATGGAGTTACGATTGAAAGAGAAATGATGTTGTTTTTAGAAGAATTAGGAGAACTTGCTAAAGCAATAAGAAAAAATACAAATGGACATTTAGATATAGCAAAAGAATACAATACAAATGTTGAAGAGGAATTAGCTGATTGTTTTATATATTTGCTTAGTATAGCTAATATGAATAATGTAGATATTTTTAAAGCATTTAAAGAAAAAGAAATAAAAAATTGTGACAGAATATGGAAATAATAATATATGTTAAATTTCTTTTCAAAAAGTATTGCCAAATATAAAAAGTTATGTTAAATTAAAAATAACGGTTAGGGTGAAAAATTTCAAAAGTGGGTATACACTTTTCTGAAACTATTGCTATAACTAATTTTGAAACGGATAATAAGGTACTTTTGTGCAAGGTATTTTTCGCATACGTCCTTTGCTAAGGCACCAATATATTTTATTTGATAATATTTTTGTTTTTAAGATAGTATATAATTAATTTGTAAAATATCTATTTTTTCATAAGTAGATATATTTTTTTGACTTTTATAAATGCAAATAATATATTATTAATATTAACTAGTTTTTTTCATACGATTAAATAGTAGGTGATGAAAATGAAAATATTTATACTTCCTAAGAAAAAAGTATGGATTATTAGTATTACTATATTAATAATTGTTATACTATGTTTTTCATATTTGATTATTAGGAGTCCTAAAACATTTGCAGTAGAATTATCTTATAATAGTGTTATATCAGATGAATTTAAAGAGAAAATTACAAATTTGACATCTGGAGATCAAAAAGTAGCATATTTAACGTTTGATGATGGACCTAATATTGCTGTTACACCAAAAGTTTTAGACATTTTAAAAAATGAAGAAGTTAAAGCTACTTTTTTGTAATTGGTAAATATGTAGAAGAATACCCAGAGATTGTAAAGAGAGCATACGAAGAAGGACATTATATTGCAAATCATGGTTATAGTCATAATAATAAGATACTTTATAATAGTAAAGAAAGTTTTGTTGAAGAAGTTAAAAAAACAGATTTAGCAATAGGAAGAGCAATAGGAAAAGAGGATTATTGTTCTAAGGTATTCAGATTTCCAAATGGATATATGTCTCATGCTAATAAAGATCAGAAAAAAAGAGCAGTGCAACTTCCATCAGAAATAAATTATTCTTATATTGATTGGAATTGTCTAAATAATGATTCTATGAGAAAATATACAAAAGAACAATTATTACAAAACTTGAAAAAATGTTGCGAAAATAAAAATACACTAGTCATATTAATGCATGATACTAAAGATGTTAGTAACAGTTCTTTAGCATTAGAAGCTTCAATTCAATATTTAAAAGAAAAAGGATATCGATTTGAAAATTTTTATAATTTAATGGATTAAATTAAATATAAAAGATGGAGTTTATAATGAAATTAAACAGCTAATTATTTTACCCCATGATTATTTCTCAAATTATTGTAAATATTATCACTTAATAATATAATAATATTCTAAAGAAATAACAATTATAAAAGGAGTAAAGTTATGAATGAAAATATAAAAATTGCATTGGTACAAATGAGTATGTCAAAAAATATACAAGAAAATACAGAAAAGGCATTTAAATATATAGAAGAAGCTGCGAAAAACGGAGCAAACCTAGTTTGTTTTCCAGAATTACAATTTTATAGATTTTTTCCACAATATTCAAAATTAGATGTAAATAATTGTGCATTAGATATTGATTGTGATGTTTTACAAAAAATACAAGAAAAATGTAAAAAGCTTAATATTGCAGTTGTACCTAATTTTTATCTTGAGCAAGATGGAAATAGATATGATGCATCACCATTCATTGATAGAGATGGAAAAATTCTAGGTATTTCCAAGATGGTACATATTGTTCAGGCGGATCAATTCTTTGAACAGGATTATTATACTCCATCAGAAGAAGGTTTTAAGGTATATGATACATCTATAGGAAAGATTGGAATAGTTATTTGTTTTGATAGACATTATCCTGAAAGTATTAGAAGTTGTGCTCTACAAAATGCTGATTTAATTATTATTCCAACTGCTAATACAAAAGATGAACCATTAGAAATGTTTGAATGGGAACTTAGAATACCTGCTAATCAAAATAGTGTTTTTATTGCTATGTGCAATCGTGTTGGATTAGAAGAAAATATGGATTTTGCTGGAGAATCTATAGTAGTTAATCCAGATGGAAAGGTATTAGCAAAAGCAAACGATAAAGAACAAATATTATATTGTAATATCAGTATGAAAGAAAGTAAAGAGAATAGAAATAAAAAGCCATATTTTGATTTAAGAAGACCTGATAAATATTTAAAATAAATGAATTATATTAGATTGAAAATTTGGTTAATATTAATTAAAAATAAATACTCTAAATATTTATATTTCAAACATTTTAGAGTATTTTATATTTTCTACTATAAATAATTAATAATAATAAAATATAATTTAATAAAAGTTATTATAATAAAAAAAAATATATATTTTATAAATATATATCTTGTGATACATTTAGGCCAATTTTTATTTGAGTTATAATAGTAAAGCCCTGTTTTTCATAAAAACCTTTTGCCTGAAAGAGATTTTTCATGGTGTGATTTACAATTACCAACGGAAGAAGAAATGCAAAATAGAATAAATAAACTAGAAAAGTAAATTATAAAGTTGATTATATATATAATTTTGCTTTGCTGTTCTACAAGTATTAAAAACAATACTGGGTGGAAAATTTAAGAAAAATTATTTAACTAAAAAGACCATGGAAAAATGTAAATTGAAGAGATGGTATTTAGATCATTATCATGATTATAGGCAAGTGAATTCACAGTTTATTCTATTATATGAATATATAATTCCATTAGAATTTGAAAGTATTTTTTAAATGATTACTACAAGATTTGTCGTAAAATGTGATATTTATTACAATATTGTTTCTGAAAATGTGATAAGATATTATTGGAGGTACCAAATTATGGACAGATTAAGAAGAAAAATTGATAAGTATCTTATAGATTGGAAAAACTAATACTATTAAAAATTTTGGAGAAAACAATTACAAAGCATTTATTGAAATAAATTTTGTGTTTCAACCAGAATTTAAAACAATATTTGAAGATGGTTTTGTAGTTGATAATATTATAGAAATATAACATTAAAAATGCCAGAAGTTGAATTAAATGAGCATGATACTTTAATATTTTTTGATGAAATGTATAGTAGAAGTAAAACCATTAACTACAATACAATATAGTGTTATGTTATCTAATTTTAGAGATTATATGATAGCTTGAGGAATGCCACAATTAGTAAATAAATTTATTACAAATAAAAATTTTAGTGAAATATTAAAAATGCAACAGCAAATTTTAATAGACTATGAAGAAGATATTACTAAATATGCTGGAGTTTTAGATAGAACAAAAATACTTAATTGCTATAGAAAAATACCAGTATTTTTAGGGAATGAAAATAAAAAAATTCAAATATCAAAAATTGCAGACGGTGCAAGAAATAGAGAGTATGTTGGAGTTATTGAGTGGCTTTCAAATGCAGGGATAGTAAATGTTAGTTATGCATTAGAGCAAGCAAGCTGAAGAGTTAAGAGAAAAAATAAAAGATATTAATTATTGCATTATAATATCTTTTCTGCTATTAAGAGCAATTTATACTGCAAATATAATTAATATAAAAAACAAAGAAATAAGAATTGAAATAGGAAAATTAAAAATAATGTAAAAAATCATATTCTTAAATATATTATTTTTTTGGAGGAGAAATGTCTTTAATAAGTATAAATAATCTTACTTTTGGATATGAAGGAAGTGAGAACAATGTATTTGAAAATGTATCATTTGATATAGATACAGATTGGAAAATAGGATTAATAGGAAGAAATGGAAAAGGAAAGACTACTTTACTAAAATTATTATTAAATAAATATAAATATCAAGGAAAAATATCAAAAAGTGTAGAATTTGATTATTTCCCATATCAAATAAAAAGCAAAGAAAAAATGGCAATAGAAGTTGTATATGAAATTGCTCCTAATATAGAAGATTGGGAAATTATTAAAGAACTAAACTTAATCAATACAGATACATCTATTCTTTATAAAGATTTTAATATTTTAAGTGGTGGAGAGCAAATAAAAATACTTATAATAAGCTTATTTTTAAAAGGTAATAATTTTCTACTTATTGATGAGCCTACAAACCATTTAGATATTGAAACAAGAAATAATCTTATACAATACTTAAATAATAAAAAAGGATTTATAGTAGTATCTCATGATAGAAATTTTTTAGATAAAGTTGTAGATCATATAGTATCTATAAATAATACAAATATTGATATTCAAAAAGGAAATTTTTCTTCATGGAAAGAAAATAAAGATAGGCAAGATTCATTTGAACAATCTCAAAATGAAAAATTAAATAAAGATATAAATAGATTAGAAATAGCTTCAAGAAATACAGCAAATTGGTCAGATAAAATAGAGAGAACTAAAAGTAATACTAAAGATTCTGAGCTAAGAGTAGATAGAGGATATATAGGACATCAATCTGCAAAAATGATGAAAAAATCAAAAGTAATAGGAAAAAGAATTGAAAAATCAATTGAAGAAAAATCGAATCTATTAAATAATATTGATAGAAATGATACATTAAAAATTATCCCATTAGAAAGTAGAAAAAATACATTAATATTAGCAGATGACTTACAGATAAAATATGATAAAAAACCAATATTTAATAAAATATCTTTTGAGATAAAAAATGGAGATAGAATTGCAATTGTAGGAAAAAATGGAGTAGGAAAATCTAGTATATTAAAACTAATCATAGGAGAAAAACTAGATTATAATGGTAACTTTAAAATAGCTAATGATCTTAAAATATCTTATGTATCACAAACTACAGAAAATCTAAATGGAAACTTAAAAGAGTATATAAGACAAAATAAAATTAATGAAAGCATTTTTAAAGCAATGTTATTTAAAATGGGAGTTGCAAATAATGAATTTAATAAAAATGTAAGAGAAATGAGTGAAGGTCAAAAGAAGAAAATTTTAATTGCTAAAAGCATATCAGAATCAGCAAATATCTATATTTGGGACGAACCACTAAATTATATAGATATACTAACAAGGATACAAATACAAGAATCTATATTAAAATACAAACCGACTATAATATTTGTAGAACATGATGAGAATTTTATAAAAGATGTAGCAACAAAAGTTATATATTTAGATAAATAAAAACAATAAGAAAAATATAAATTAAGAGGAAAAACATATGGTATATACTACACATTATAAATCTCCTATACGGAGAAATCTTATTAGCAAGTAGAAATAATAAATTAATTGGTCTATGGATAGAAGGACAAAAATATTATCTAGGGAAATTAAAAGAAGAAACTGAAGAAAAAGATGATGAAGAGATTTTTATAAGAACAAAAAAATGGCTAGATAAATATTTTGAAGGAAAAAGACCTAAAATCTCAGAACTAGAACTAAATCCTGATGGAACTAAATTTGCAAAAAATGTATGGAAAATACTTTGTGAAATTCCATATGGACAAGTCACAACTTATGGAGATATTGCAAGACAAATTGCAAAGATTATGAATAAAAATAAAATGTCAGCGCAGGCAGTTGGAGGAGCAGTAGGACATAATCCTATTTCAATAATTATTCCTTGTCATAGAGTAATTGGTGTAAATGGAAGTTTAACAGGATATGCAGGAGGAATTGATAAAAAAATAAAATTATTAGAATTAGAAAAAGTAGATATAGAAATAAAATAGAAGTATTTGAATTAAGATGATATAAATAAAGGTAATAAAGAAAATGAGGAAAATAAAATGATAATAAATACAGGGTGTAGGACAGATATACCAGCATTTTATGCAAAATGGTTAATAAATAGAATAAGAGAAGGATTTGTTTTAGTAAGAAATCCATATTATCCATCACAAGTAACAAAATATAGCTTAAGTCCTGATATAGTAGATTGTTTGGCATTTTGTACTAAAAATCCAAAACCTATGATTAAATATTTAAAAGAATTAGATAAATATAATAAGTACTGGTTTGTTACAATAACACCATATGGAAAAGACATAGAACCAAATGTTCCAGAAAAAGAAGAAGTGATCGAAAGCTTTAAAGAATTATCAAAGAAAATAGGAGCAAATTCTATTGGACTTAGATATGATCCAATATTTATTAATATGGACTTTGATGTAAGTAAGCATATACAAGAGTTTGAAAAAATTGTGAAATCTCTAAAAGGTTATACTCATGATTGTACAATTAGCTTTTTAGATTTATATGAAAAAAGTAAAGAAAAATGCAAGAAATATTAAACCACCAACAAATGAAGAAGAAATAGTACTTGAAAAAGCTTTTTATCAAATAGGAAAACAAAATGATATGATAATACATAGCTGTTGCGAAAAGACATATTTATCAAAGTATGGAATAGATATTTCAGGATATATGAGTCAAGATATAATTGAAAAATCAATTCATAATAGTTTAAATCCACTAAAGACTAAAAAATTAAGAGAAGGTTGTAATTGTCTAATGGGAAATGATATTGGAAGTTACAATAGTTGTGGACATTTATGCAAGTATTGTTATGCAAATTATAATGAAGAACTAGTTAAACAAAATATGAAAAAACATAATGAAAATTCACCATTTTTAATTGGTGATTATGAAAAAGAAGATAAGATTCATCTAGCAAAACAGAAAAGCTGGATTAAAAATCAAAATGAACAACTGACCTTTTATAATTAAATAAAATTTGTGACTGATAATAATAATTTGAAAAACTTGAATAAATGCTTATAATATCATTAAACTAAAATGTGCTATTCAAGTTGTAAAAGTATGAAGTTATTGTTATAATTTTTTTAAGAAATAACTATTAGGAGATAGAATATATATTATGTTTATAACAGAAAGGCAGAGAAAAAAAGAATAATGGATGAAAATATTCAAAAAGCTATTTTAGAAATACGAGAAAACATAAAACAAAGTAAGAAATATGGATATACAATGCTTTTAGTAGAATCTGATCATGAAAAAGGTTATGATTATCCATATGTTTTATGCTATCCAAGTGAAAATATGAATAATACTCTTGTAATGAATTGTTTAAATGATTATGAAGAAGAAATTTTTCCAAATGAAACAGAAAATATACAGGCTATAGAACAAATATATAGCTTATTTGGAGAAGACAGAATAGCTTCTAATTCAAAATCAGATATTGAAGAAAAAGTAGAAGAAAACAAAGATAAGTCATTATCTAGAATATCAAAAAGATTAGAAAGTGCTACTAATAAATTTGGTATACTAGTAACTAGTTTTCCAAATTCACCAATCATTAGGCCACTTATACCAGGATTTAAAACAGGAGAATCTCACGAAAATACTGCATCAGAATTAGGATCTGGAGTAGCAAAGAAGCTTGCACCACAAATTTCTGCAATGATTAAAAATGCACAAGAGATTATAAATGAACATACAGGAATTGATTTAGAAGATAAAATAATTTCCTTTGGTCATTCTAAAGAAGCAACATTTGCAGATCATTTTTCTGTGTTAAATCCAGAAAAGATAAAAGCTTTAATTATTGGAGGAACAGAATATTCTACATTACCAATAGAAGAGATTAGATTAATAGTTGACAATAATAGAGGAGAAAATGAAAGATTTAAGATACAACAAGGTATTCCATATAAAAAAGTAACACAGGAAGAACTTGATGAAATTATACAAGAATATAACGATAATAAAAAAGAAAATCAAAGAGATATTAGAAAAAATGATGATGACTCTTATAGTTTGCCAATGAATTATCCAGTAGGAATAGCAGATATAGAAGAATATGTAGGAGAGTTTAAAGAAGATGGAAAAGAAAAATATTTAAAAAGATATATGGAAATCCCAAGAGTTATATTTAATGGTGAAGATGAAGAAGAAGTTGAAGGTCATTATGCATATTCATTAGGAGAAACTATAGATAAGAGAGTTAAAATTAAAGAAGGGGAAGATGTAGCTAGGTTAGAAAATCAAGGACATTTATTTGAGATAGAACATGCTAGTATGCATAATAGAACATTAGATTATGTATCTGCACAAAGAGTATTATTTGGCAGAGGAGATAATGAACGATTAAGAAATTATATTAATTTAGCAGAATTACTTAAAATGAATATTCAATCAAAGATATATAAGACTTTTAGTCATCATGGGATATATCGTATTGGAGCAGATATAAATGAAACATTAATAAAAGATTTAAACTCAATTTGTAGTAGTTTGCATGAAAGAAATGAAATTCCAGAGTTAGACGACAATGAAAGATCAAATAGAATAAGTCCAATTCACCAGTTAATAAGAAGGTGCAGGGTTTCTAAAAGTAAAGAGGAATTTGATTATAAAAATAAAAAATGGGAAGAGTTTATAAGAAAGAATAAATCAGATGATAGAGTTACAGAGCGAGAAAATACAATAGGGAGACTAGAGAGAGCAATAGATGATTATATATGTAAGAAGTATGATTTAGGTATTGAGGATATTAATATAGATAGAATATATGATAGTTTATCTACTGATGAACTTGCAAAAGTATTTGCTAGAGCTATTTCCACTAATGAGTTTCAAGGAAAAAAGAGTGGATTAGATGATTTTTTTCGGTGATGGAGATAAAGCAAGAATGTCGAAAGTGAAAGATGCTGTAGGAGTTATAAGAAAAGTATCAGAACATAAAAAAGAAGGAGAATTTAAAATTGACGATATTACAGATAGATATACAAAATAAAGGAGAGATTGCATGGTAAGTGATAGATATGCTAATGCTATTTCAGAGGTATTATATTATTTAAATGGAATATGTAAGGAAGATATAGATAAAATTCCAAAAAGATTAATTAAATTATTTGAAAATAACAAGTCTAAAGATTATGTTTGTAATTTTGATTATAATAAACCTTTAAAAGAATTAGATTTATTAGATGAAACAAGAGGGATAATAAGTATGATCTGCTTAAATTATTGGTGTCAAACAAAAGAAGAAAAACAAAAGGTATTAGAAAAACTTAATCAAAATGAAAGAAAATATCAGGAAGGACTAAGAAGAAGATACAATCCAGATAGTATATTTAAAAAGAAAGATATAGAAGATAATATAAATTACAAAGTACCAACTGTAGAAAATAAAGAATCATTATTAAGAAGATTTATAAAATTCATAAAGAACTTTTTAAAGATAAAATAAGTTAGTATAAAAGGAAATATATAATATATTTAATAAACAAGAATTAAAATCATTTGAATTACAACGTTGTTGGCAATAGAAAAGGGTTTAGATACAGGATTAAGAAATGAAATTTATTTTTCATTTCTTATATTCCTTGCTATAAATTA
>CANOSM010000024.1 GCA_947569365.1 uncultured Clostridium sp.
TATAAATAAAATATATAAAAAATAATTAAGGACTTAAAAAATATTTTATATATTTATTGTAATAAAAAAATGTAATGTTATAATATTTAAAATATTATTCTAAATATATTAGAATGTAAATAAAAGCAATAATTGATAAATATTCAAATCTTAGTGTTATTTAAATATATTAAAGCATAAATACCCTAAATATCAATTATGAATTAAAAAGTTAAATAATACGTTAATATTAAAATATATTAAGAAATGTACTAATGAATTGGAGAAATAATGACAAAAACAAATGAATTAAATAAAATAAAAAAAATGTATGGTGAAAATTTTATAAAATTATGTAGAGAACTTTTTCCCACCATATTAGAACAAGAAGGTAAATTGTATGAACTATTAAATTCTCTTTTTGCCGATAATTGTAAGACATTATATGATGACATCATTAATAACAATTTAGAATCTAGCTTTAAGAATTAAATATATAGTAAAATTTCTTCTGATAATAAAGAAAGAAAAATTATAGAAGAAGAAATATTAAAAACACCATATGAGCTTTTAGAAGATTCTGGATATAATTTATTTGAATGCAAAACTGAAGAAGATATACAAAGATTCAAGAAATATTATGCACAAAATGAACAGCTGTGTACCTTTAAAGGTGGAAGATTAAATAAATGTGTTGTATTTTTTGCTGTAAATAAAAATGCTGAAAATATAAAAAGAGAAGAATTTAATAGTCCTAAAAGAGAAGATAAATATGGTACCTCTGTCATGGGAATACAGTTTAATAAAAAAGGTCTATGTACAGTATCTATAAAAAATAGATATAATCATACAGTTGATAATCCAGATGCTACATATGGAAATGACTTAAATAATATAACTCCTGGATTAAGGCAAAGTTTTAAAAGCCTACTAAAAAAGCGAGGATTAGAATTAGATAATTCAAACGTAGAAGAATTTAATTTTCCAAACTATACTATTGCAAATGATGGAAAATATTATAGATATAATATGGAGATAAATGGTGTATATTATTGTCCAGGAAATATAATTATAGAAAATGGTGAGCCTCGCAAATTAGAAAAAAATAATCACATACTAATTGATTATTTTATACTGGATACAAAAAAGAAAGATAAAAAACAAAACTTTAGGCAAAGTAATACAATAAAATTATATGATAAAAATGTAAAAGATAGTTTTATAGATGATCTGCAAGATTTAGAAAATGCAAAAGTATTAATAGAAAAATATAAAGAGCAAGGAAATGGTATAAGAGTTATTACAATACAAAAAGATGACAAAAAATATCCAATCATAATTAAAATAGACAAAAATAATCAGATAATAGGATATGATAATAAAAATTTAACACAAATACCAGATAACTTCTTATATTATAATAAGAGATTAAATCAGCTTAATCTACCTAATGTAATAAAAATTAAAGATAACTTTCTTCACAGTAATAAAGGATTAACTAGTCTAGATTTGCAGAATTTAATACAAGTTGGAAATTCTTTTATAAATGATAATACCGAATTAACTGATATTAAATTAAATAATCTAAAAAAAGTTGGGAATAGTTTCTTATCAAATAATAAAAAACTAACACATCTCGAGTTACAAAATTTGATAGAAGCAGGAAGTTTTTTCTTAAATAGTAATGAAAAGTTATCACATTTTGAAGCTCCTAATTTAACAAAAGTAGATAATTTTTTCTTAAACAATAATAAAAGTTTAATAGATCTTGAATTACAAAATTTAACTAAAGTAGGTAATTTCTTTTTAAATAATAATAAAAAATTAGAACATATTAAATCACCAAATTTATTTAAGACAGGAAATTTTTTCTTACATAATAATACAAATCTTAGATCTGTTGAATTTCCTAGTTTGGTAGAAGCCGGAAATAGTTTTCTTTATAGTAATGCAGAATTAAAATATGCTGATTTTCCTAATTTAAGAGAAGCTGGATGTGATTTTCTATATAATAATACTGGACTGGAATACTTTAATTTATCTAATATCCCAGAACTTAAGGAAAAATTTTCCGATATCATAGAAAAAAATACAAAATCATTTAGTTCTCATATAGATTCACGATCTATTGCAAAATTAGATAAAGATAGTACATTAACAACATCTGAGATAAATAAAGCAGTGTCGTTAATAAAAAAGATACATTTATTATTTAGGAAATATACTAAACCAGATGAAAGTACAAGGATGTGAAAAAATAATGAAATATGAAGAATGTTTAGTTGAATTAGACGAGATACTTAAACATTTATCAAATGAAGATCTTAAAAAAATACCATATGAAATAAGAAAAGCTATAAATGAGCAAAAGGATAACAATTATAATTGGAAATATGATGAACATAAAGATTTAAATCAGCAAACTATAGATAGACAAACAATAGCAATGCTATCATATTTAAATATGGAGTATTTATTAAATAAAGAGCAAAAACTATTAATGCATAAAATACACACATTTAATGAAAATAAAGCTGAGGAAGAAAAGTCTAAAAAATATAACCCAAAAAACATATTTAAAAATACTTTTGTTAATGAAAAAAAAGAAAATACAACATTAGAAAATACAACCAATCAAAAATGGTATAAAAAGTTCTTTCATTTATAAAATTAAATAAATTCTTTAAAGTCTCGTTTTCTCAAAATAATTTAAAGAATTACTAATTAAAGTAATTCTTATAAATTTTACATATCATTTCCATCTTATGTCATATATTTCTTTTTCTTATTAACTACAATACCTTATAAATATTACATTAATATATTTTAAATAATAACTCTACTTTAAACAAATCACCATCTATTTTTATATTAAATATACCCTCTTGAAGTTCTGTAAGACTCTTTGATATAGATAATCCGAAGTCCGCTTCCATCAGTTGTTCTCGATTTATCTCCTCTTACAAATCTCTGCATTAGCTCATCTGCTGAGATATTTAATTTCTCATTTGATACATTTTTTATCTCTATTTTTACATTTTCTTTATCAGATAATATATCTATATATACTCTTGAATCTCTTACTGCATATTTAGTAATATTTACAAATAAATTCTCTATAATTCTATACATATATCTACTATCTGCAATTATATTTATCTCTTTACTTGATACACTCTTAATAATTTCTAAACCTTCTTTATTAAACCTATCCTTGAATTCTCCTATGGCCTGATTCATTAATTCATCAATATTTATTTTCTCCATATTTAATTTTATATTTCCTGACGAAGCTTTAGAAGCCTCCACTAGATCTTCAGTGAGTTTTTTTAGTCTTTGTGATTTAACATCTAAAATATTAATATACTCACTTACTTTGTCATTGTTTATATTTTCTTTTTTTAGTAAATCTATATAATTTATTATAGATGTAAGCGGAGTTTTTATATCATGTGATACATTTGTTATAAGTTCAGTTTTAAATCTTTCATTTTTTATCTCTTTTTGCATAACACTTTCAAAGCTACTAGATATATTATTTATATATAACGCTATATCTCTATATTCTCCTCTAAACGTTTCTACATCAAGTTTATCAGATAAATTTCCTTCATATAAATTTTTTAGGTGTTTTTCTATTTTCTTTAAAGATGCTAATTTAATTAATTTACTTATACATATACCTAATGTAATTAGTATGCTTATTATAACACCTATGACATTCAAACTTAAATATAGCTCTATTATAAAAAATACATATAATATTGATGATATTATTAATATTATACTTCTTTTTCTTGATTTATTAATAATTCTTATTACTTTTACTAAATATTTTTTTAAATATTTAAATAATTTAAAAAGTATACTAGTATTTAAAAAAGTTTTTGATTTTATCCTTTTTATTAATGTATTTATAAATATTGCAATAATAATATACATTACAAAATATATAGTTATTAATACACTTAATAAAAATTCAAAGTCCAATTTATATAACCATTGTACAATTGTACTTTGTATAATTAAACAAATAAATAATACTGAAAAAAATAATATTTCAATTGGTACTTTATCAAAATCATTTAATATAACATTCTCTTTTTTCTTTTCATGTCCTATTGAAATTATTAGATAAATTATTATTCCTAATAATGTAATACAACTTATAGGAATAAAAATATAACTATATTCATCTAAAAAACTTAAATCTTTAGATAATTTCATTATTAATGTTTGTGTATTACTTAAATTTAGTTCTTCTTTATACGAGCTATATAATTTTGTATTAGAAAAATACATTTTTACTGTATCTGATACCTCTGTAACAATTTTATATTTACCTATATCTACTTCTTCATAAATCTTATTTTTTTCTTCGTTATCTTTACTTCCTGAATACGTATAAGTTTCATAGATTGCATCTTCTAAATATCTAATTGCATTTTTATCAATTACTTCTGAATTAGATTCTAATTTACCATCTAATATATTAACATATTTTGAGTTTTCATTATTTTGAATATAATTAACTATTTCTTTAATACTATTTGTTTCTTCTGTTGGTTCCACATTTGTATATGCATTATTATTGTATATTATTATATAATAGTGATTTTTCATTTTCGTCCTTTTATATTTTCTATAATGTATCATTATATTCTTATTATCAGAGTCTACTATATGAAAATAAGGAGCATCTACATCTTCTATATCATTTTTTAATTGTTGTATATAATATTTTACAAATTCATTTGAATTAAAATAATTATTTACATATTTAATACTATCTTTCTTAGTCTCATAAATAGCAGTTAAACTGATTATTAAAATTAATATAGGAATCAGTAAATAACTACATAATTTTAAAATTCTACTTTCTTTCATTTTTTCCTCTTTTAATTAATTTATATATTTTCTATCTTATATCCAATTCCCCATATTACTTTTAAATACTTTGGTTCTTTAGGATTTATTTCTATTTTCTCTCTTATATGTCTAATATGCACAGCTATTATATTTTCAGCTGCATAGCTTTCTTCTTCCCAAACACTTTTATATATTTCTTCTATTGAAAATACTTTTCCTTTATTTTTTATAAGAAATTTTAAAATATTATATTCTGTTGGTGTAAATTTAATTTCTTTTCCATCTACAATTACTTTTTTTAAATCATCATTTATTATTAAATCTCCTGTTACATAAACATTTTTACTATTTTCAATCATTCCAAGTTTGGTACATCTTCTAATTCCAGAATTTACTCTTGCTATTAATTCTAGCGGATTAAATGGTTTAGTTACATAGTCATCTGCTCCTAAATTTAATCCTTCGATTTTATCCTCATCTTCTGATTTTGCAGATAACATTATAATAGGAATAGTATTATTTTCTCTTATTTTCTTTAAGGTTTGTATTCCATCTACCATTGGCATCATTATATCTAATATAACTAGATGTATTATTTTTTCATTTAATATTTTTATACATTCTAATCCATTATATGCTTTTATTACATTATATCCTTCATTTGAAAGATATATTTCAATAGCATTTACGATTTCCTTATCATCATCACATACTAATATATTATACATACTAAAACCTCTTTATATATTAAATATTTACATAACTATATTATACAAAGATTTCTCTTTATAATAAAGTATAATTTATTAAGATTTTATTAATATTTAAGCCTTTTTCTTAAGATTTCATTAATTACATTGAATATGTTTTTATTGTTTCCTAAAATAATATTTAGATACAGCTTATACGTTTTTTTATACTAGAAGGAGGAATATTTATGAATAGATTTAAAAAGAAAAAAATATTATTATTAATTATTTTAATAAGTATTGCATCATGCTTTCTTGTAAAAATTTTTAAAAATGATACTGATAAAAAAATAGATTTAAATGATATTGTTCCAATAAGAAAATTAACAAGTTCTAAAAATATTAAAGGACAAACTAAAGTATCTAATTCTGATGGTTATACAACAAAATTTACAACATTAAATTCAAATCATAAGAAAACATATACTGAATATAAACAAAATCAATATGCTAGTTGGGAAAATAAATCATACTGGGGTGGTACAATGGCTGAAAACGGCTGTGGTATTACATCTCTTGCAATTATTTGTAGTGGATATAAATTAAATTTAACTCCAGAATATTTTAGGAAAGAATATTATCCTCATCTAGATTCAACAAAAATTCAAGATACTTTAATTAATTTAGGAGTAGAATGTTCAGAATTTTATTTTGACAGTAATCATATAAATAAGCAAAAAATTTCAGAACATTTACAAACACACAGACCGATATTAATAGCTCTTAATAATAAAAAACAAAATAAATGGACAAAAGCTTCACATTATATGGTACTTCTTGATATAGATTCAGATGGAAATTTTTATTTATCAAATCCTAACGGAATAGATGGTACCAAGACTTCTTCAAACTGGTATAATCCTAACGAAATAATTCCATATGTTGCAAAAATAATGTTTATAGAAAGTTATTAGATTAGTTATTTTAATATATATATTTATATATTTTTGCTCACGTACAAGACGCTCTATATAACTATTAGCTCTTACTAATAGTTATATAACAAATAAAGAATAAACTTAATTTACCATTTATCTAAAATTTTATTGTTCAAATAACTATCTTCAGTATTATTTTGTTATTTACATGTATGTAATTCTTCTCATAATTTCTTTATATTCATTAACATAAAACTTTTATTATTCTATTTTTTCTGAAGATAAACTTTTAATATGTTTATCTATAAATTCTTTTAATATTGTTATGTCTTATTTAGTTGTATTAAATATAACTTCTATATCCATTATATCGTATCCATGTACAAAATGATTTCTCATTCCTCTAATAACCTCCAGTTTATTCATTTTTTGTTTCTTCTAAATATTCAGCTTATAAATGGTTTACTAATTCTCCTATTTGAAATATTTTCATAGATATTGAATCTTTAAAATCTTCATCTTCCAAAAATATTTTATAATCTTTATTAAATCTATTTAAGGTTTCATCTATTTTATTGTAATAATTTTTCATTCTTATTAGAACAGATAAGTTTCTGTTTAAATTACTCATAGATTATAGTTCTTTGTTTGCAAATTTCATTATAAAAATATCTATATTCTTTATTATTTTTTAGACTTTCTTCTGTTACTATATATATCCTTTTTTAATACTATATTTAAATCATTTTCTAATTCAGTCAGTTCAAGTAAAGTTCTAACTCTGCCCTTTTCTATAACAATATCAATATCTGATTTTTCTGTTGCTTCTCCCCTAGAATATGAATCAAAAATGTATGCTCTTTTTACTCCAAATTTATTAAAAATATTTTTAACAAGTTCTTTTATTTTTTCTATAGAATATATTTCATTTGACTTAATAACTTCTAAATTTATCATATTATTATTATATATATATATATTCATCTCCTATTTCTTTACTATCCTTAAATTTATTATTTACTTTTAAATATCTTAACCATACCTTTGTTTAAAACACAAATTTATTATTTTAATTATATCCTTGAATTATAAATATTTTCATTTCTATCAAACTTTCTGATATTTTAGAATTTTGTAATATATTCAATAATATAAAAATGTATTTATTCTTCTTTTATTTCTTTTATAAATAAAAGTAAAACTCCTTTGTATAAAATATTTTTTATTCTATACAAAGAAGTTTATTTATTTCTACATGCACAATATCAATATTGAGTTTTATTTTAGTTAAAACTTTTTTCTAAAAACAATTATTTTATTTTTTTAATTCTTCTATAAACAATTTGTTAAGCATTTGTGGATTAGCTTTTCCTTTTGTTTCTTTCATTGCTTGACCTACTAAAAATCCTAATGCTTTATCTTTTCCTGCTTTATAATCTGCAACTGATTGACTATTATTTTCTAAAACTTTAAGTACAACTTCTTTAATTGCTCCCTCATCAGATATTTGTATCCATCCTTTTTCTTCGATTATTTTAGATGGCATCTTATGGTTTTCAAATAGTTCTTCTAATACTTTCTTTCCTATACTATTGCTTATAGTAGATTTATCAATTAGTATAACTAATTCTGCAAGTTCTTCTGCTGTGAATGGGATTTCTTCTGGTTCTAATTCTTTGTCATTTAAAATTCTTGCGACATCTGACATAAGCCAATTGCTTACAGCTTTGGGATTTTTGGAAATTTCAGATGCAATATCAAACATATTTGAATAGTATTTAGATGATGTAATAAAGTTAGCTGCTTTTTCTGTTAATCCTATTTCTTGTATATATCTCTTCTTTCTACTTTCAGGAAGTTCTGGTAGCTCTTTTCTTATGTTTTCTACATACTCGTCAGAAAGTTTTATAGCTACTAAATCTGGCTCTGGAAAATATCTGTAGTCTTGAGCATCTTCTTTGTCTCTCATTGAAAATGTTTTTCCTGAAATATCATCCCATCTTAAAGTCTCTTGTGTTACTTCTCCACCTTCTTCGACTATTTCAACTTGTCTATCTATTTCATATTCTATTGCTCTTACAATAGATTTAAATGAATTCATGTTTTTCATCTCTGTTCTTGTTCCAAGTTTCTCTGAACCCTTCTTCCTTATAGAAACATTTACATCTGCTCTTAAAGAACCTTGTTCCATTTTACAATCTGAAATACCAATATATTCGAATATTGATTTTAATTTTCTCATATAATTTTCTACTTCATATGCACTTCTTAAGTCTGGTTTTGAAACTACTTCTATAAGAGGAACTCCTGCTCTATTTAAATCAACAAAACTGCCTCTACCATAATCATCATGATTTAATTTTCCAGCATCTTCTTCTATATGTATTCTTTCTATTCTTATCTTCTTCTCTTCTCCATCTTCATTTTCAATTGTAACAAATCCATCATAACACAATGGTTTATCAAATTGTGATATTTGATATGATTTTGGATTATCTGGATAAAAATAGTTTTTTCTATCATTTTTACTATTTCTTTCTATACTACAATTTGTAGCAAGTCCTGCTTTTACTGCATATTCAACAACCTTCTCATTTAAAACAGGAAGTGTTCCAGGCATTGCCATACAAATAGGACAGCAATGTGTATTTGGATCTCCACCAAATTCTGTTGAACATGAACAGAATATCTTTGTTTTTGTTGAAAGTTCACAATGAACTTCTAATCCTATTACAACTTCATAATCTTCTCTTGACATAAAAATCTCCTTCCTCGTTTTATTTTTTAAATTCTGGTTTATATTTCTCTCTAAATTTTACATTCTGCTCTAATGTATATGCAGCTCTAAAAATCTTTTCTTCTTCAAAATAGTTTCCTATTAATTGTACTCCTATTGGCATTCCTTCACTATTTATAGTATATGGAATGTTCATTCCAGGAAGTCCTGCTATGTTTATTGGAACTGTACAAATATCTGCTAAATACATTTCAAGTGGATTAGATGATTTTTCTCCTACTTTAAATGCTACTGTTGGAGATGTTGGAGTTAATATTAAATCATATTTATCAAATAGTTTCTTATATTCTTCTCTTATAACAGTTCTTACCTTCTGTGCTTTTTTATAATATGCATCATAATATCCAGAAGATAATACATAAGTTCCAAGTATTATTCTTCTTTTAACTTCTGCTCCAAATCCTTCACTTCTAGAATTTTTATAGATATCTTTTAGATTATCATAATTTTCTGATCTATATCCATATCTAATTCCATCAAATCTTCCTAAGTTTGAACTGGCTTCTGCACAAGCAATTATATAATATGTAGCTAAAGATTGTTTTCCAATATCTAATGTACATTCTTCAACTTCTGCACCAAGCTCTTTATATTTATTTGCAACTTCTAATATTGCTTTTTTTACTTCTTCATTTATGCCTTCTCCTAAAAATTCTTTAGGTAGCCCAATTTTCATTCCTTTTACATCTGCTATTAATGATTTAGTATAGTCCTTTTTCCCATTATCTATTGAAGTAGAATCTTTTTCATCATGTCCTGCAATAACATTAAGTAATAATGCTGCATCTGTAACATCCTTTGTAAGTGGTCCTATTTGATCAAGTGAAGATGCAAAAGCAACTAATCCATATCTTGATACTAATCCATATGTTGGTTTTAATCCAACAATACCACAAAGTGATGATGGCTGACGTATACTTCCTCCTGTATCACTTCCTAAAGCCCATGGAACAAGATTAGCTGCAACTGCTGCTGCACTTCCTCCTGATGAACCTCCTGGTACTCTATTTAAGTCCCATGGATTATATGTTTTATGAAAATATGAATACTCTGTTGAACCACCCATCGCAAATTCATCCATATTTAATTTTCCTAGACTAATCATACCTTCATTATTGACTTTTTCTACTACTGTTGCATCATATGGTGAAACAAATTTTTCAAGCATTTTTGATGCACATGTTGTCTTTACACCTTTTGTGCACATATTGTCTTTTATTCCAATAGGAATTCCCTGTAATAAAGATCTTTTATCTTTCATCTTTTCATCTTCACTTTTAGCCTTTTTTAAAGCTTCTTCTCTATCTGTTATACTAACAAAAGCTTGAACATCTTTTTCTTTTTCATCTATTCTGTCTAAGTAACTTTTAGTTATTTGTTCTGATGTTAGCTCTTTGTTATTTAATTTTTCTATAAGCTCATGTACTGTTAATTCTGTAATATCCATAAAAACACTCCTATTCTCTTAATCTATTTAACTTAATCATATAAATCTTTTATCTCTATTTATTATAATATTCTTTAATTTATAACTTTTGGTATTCTAAACATTCCTTCATCTTGACTTGGAGCATTTTTAAGTAATATTTCTGCATCTCCATAATCTATAACTTCATCTTTTCTAAGTACATTATAGTTTTCATTAGTTCCTACTGTCTCTTTTATTCCTTCTGTATTAATATTATCTAGCATTTTTGCAAAATCTAATATTTCTTGTAAATTATTTCTATAATTTTCAATCTCTTCATTAGAAATATTTAAACAAGCAAGTTTTGCTATATGAATAACTTCTTCTTCACTTATTTGCATAATATCCTCTCCTCTCATAATGTAGAAATTATATAATAAAACGCCATGAAATACAAGGAAATTAACAAAATTAGGATATTTTTTATATAAACTTTTTTATATAAAAACAAAAAGCTATGAAAAAATTTATTTTTTTCACAGCTTATATCATTTTATCAATTTATTTTTATTATTATTTATTACATTTTTTTATCAAATACACTTTGTTTTCCGTCTGCAAGTAGTTTAACATCATTAATAAGTCCCATCTTTGCAAGAACTTCTTTAATAGGATTTATAACATGCTTTTTTATAGATTTTTTAAATATATCAACCTTATTCTTTATACTTTTTTCTTTCTTTTTTCTTTCTGCATATGCAAATGATAATTTTTCAACAGAAAATTTTAGCTTTTTTCTGTCTATTGGATACTCTGAAAAATTCATTTCTGTAAGATTACCATTTTCTTTAACTTTTATAACTCTTATATTTTTTCTTTCTAATAATAAAATATATTCTGTCATATCATATATTCTAGCTTCAATATTTTGTATATTTAATATATTTCTAGCTTTTGCTACATTTGGTATTTTTCTTATTTTATTATTTAGATTTTCTGAGATAGGCTGTCTATCTACCTTTTCAGAATATATGTATCCATCTTTATAATTCACTCTATTAACTGCATAAAAATCATTCTCATAAAATAGGAATGAAATTGTTTTGTCATCATCTTGAATTCTATATTCCCTAATTTTAGAAAAATCTAATTGTCCTATAGTTTTATTATATTCATAAGTAATTTTTGTATTTATTTTAAACATTTCATCTTTTACAAATATTACTTTTTTATCTTTAGTAGATGATGAATCAGTCTTTTTAAGATTATTTTTTAATCCTGTAACTAATTGACCTCCTATAGTATCATCATTACATTCTTCAATATCATTTATTGATTTTAATATTATTGTTTGATCATTTTGAAGTTTTTCTTCAACATTCTCTATGCCTTTATCCACTGACTTTTTGACAATCTCATTTATATTATTATTGTCGATATTAGATTCTACAATTTCTAATTCTTTATTATAATTTTTATTATCTTCTTTTTCTAATTTAATATCTTCTATTTTTTCAACTTTTTCTATTGCTTCTGAATCCACTTTATATACCCCTTTATCTATATTATTTTTATTTTCATTTATTATTATTTCTGAAAGTAGGTTCATTATAGTATTAACTATATATCTGTCAAGATTTTTTCGTATATCATTTTTGTTACAAAAATAGAAGAATTCCTATATTCTGGGTTTCTTTGCCATTTTTTCATTAAAAATTTATTGTATTTTTATTGTTTATTTTGTATATAATCCACAGGTGACATTATATTTTGTTTATTTTATAAACATGTCATTTTTATGTTTTTAATAATGTTACATTATGTAATATTTAACATTTACTTGATAATAAATTATATATTTTTACGTATTTTACTAATAAAATAGTATAAATAAGTTTAGTAAATAAAACAAAAAGAACGCTAATCTTTCAGCGTTCTTAGACTTTATTAGTCTTGTGTATATGGTAATATAGCAATATGTCTTGCTCTTTTAACAGCTAATGTTATAGCTCTTTGATGTTTAGCACAAGCTCCTGTTGCTCTTCTTGGTAATATTTTACCTTTATCATTGATAAATTTCTTTAATTGGTCTCCATTTTTATAATCTAAATCAAAGTTTTTATCACTACATAAAACACAAACTTTTTTTCTAATTTTTCTAAACTTTGGATTAAAATCATCATCCATGTTATTATTATTTCTTCTTTTATTGTTTTGTTTTTTGTCTGCCATTTTTATATTATCCCCCTTCTTCTAAAAATCTATTCTAGAATGGTAAATCATCATCAGAAGATACTTGAAATTCTTGACTTTCAGATACTGTTGTTCCAAAAGTATTTTCAAATCCATCTCCTGCTCCATCTCTTCTACTATCAGCAAAATAAGCCTCTTCAGCAATTACTTCAGTAACATAATGTTTTTGACCCTGATCATCATCCCATGTTCTTGTTTGGATTCTTCCAATTACTCCAACTTGTTGACCTTTTTTGAAGTATTTACTACAGAATTCTCCTGTCTTGTTCCAAGCTACTATTGGTATAAAATCTGCTTGTCTTTCTTCTCCTTGTCTTGCAAATCTTCTATTTACTGCAAGTGTAAAAGATGCTACTAAAGTATTATTTGTTTGAGTATATCTTGTTTCTGGATCTTTTGTTAATCTTCCCATTAATACGACTTTATTCATTTATTTCATCCTACCTTTCTAAATTTAAAGGCTTATTCTTATATTATTAGTCTTCTTTTCTAACAACTATAAATTTAAGAATTCCATCTGTAATTCTGTAAACTCTTTCAAGTTCAGCTATAAATCCTGGGTTAGCTTCGAAGTTATATAATACATAATATCCTTCTACATTTTTCTTTATTTCATAAGCTAATTTTCTTTTTCCCATTTCTTCAACTGATTCAACTTTGCCCTCATTATTAATCATATCAGAAAACTTAGTAACTAATTCTTTAATTCCTTGTTCTTCTAGATTTGGATTAATAATGATTATACTTTCATATTTATTCATTATATTTCCACCTCCTTTTGGCTATATAACCCATGTAATATACATGAGTAAGGTTAACATGGAATATTTTAACATACAAAACTTTATTTTGCAAGTCGTTTAGAAATTTTTTGTATTGTCCCTTGATTATTTTCCTAAAAAAATAAAGAACACTGACTTGAACTTTATTAAATAAGATAATTCAAGTTTTGTGTCCTTTATAATCAATAATATGTTTATTTTTTATATTCTTTTACTTCTATATTTTTTATTATAATATCTTTAACTGGTACAGATTTTTCTCCTGTATCACTTTTCTTTACTTTTGTTTTTGCAATCTTATCTACTATATCCATTCCATCAATTACTTGTCCAAATACAGTATATTTTCCATTTAAAGACATATATCCTCCATAAGTTTTATATGCTTCAATTAATTTATCATCATATCCATATGATGGTAATGTTTTTGCCATTTCATCACTTGGATTTGCTTGAGTTATAAAAAATTGACTTCCTAGTGAAGACATTCCATATCCTGCACTTGCCATACATAGCGATCCTCTATATGGCACTAAAGTATCAGATATTTCCTCTTCAAAGCCTTTTCCCCATATACTTTCTCCTCCAGCACCTGTTCCTTCAGGATCACCGCTTTGAATCATAAATTCATCCATAACTCTATGAAACTTAACTCCATCATAATATCCATTTTTTGCATGTGTAACGAAGTTCTTTACTGCTTTTGGTGCTACATCATCAAAAAATTTCACAGTTATATCTCCATAATCCTTAACATGAATTGTGGCAACTGTTTCTCCTTCTTTTGGCTTCGCCATTTGTTTTTTAGCATTAGCCATATAATCAATATCTTTATTTTCTTCTTCCTTAGAAACCTCATTATCTGCTATTACATTATTATTAGATACTGAATTTTCATTCTTGTCATTCTTATCATCTGGATTCATAATAATAATAGTAGCAATTACTCCAATTAAAATTATAGCTATTATAGCTACTGCAATTTTCCCACCTGTACTTTCCAAAATAATTCCTCCTAATTTAAAATTTTATTTATTATATCAGATTATAATATTAAATATCAACTATATAGTTTATCATTAAAATATAATTATTACCAAAAAGTCTTTATTTTAGGACATATTAATAAAATATGGAGTTAAATTTACTACTAATTTACTACTTTATAAAATAATATCTTTCTTAAAATACAATAAAATACAAAAAATGTAAGATTATCATTTTTATGGTATAATCAAATAAAAAAGAAGGAGGTATCTATAATGATAGAAGAAGTAAGAAAACAGGTATGTAAACTATTAGATAAAGATAATTCTGGTCATGGAATGGAACATGTCAATAGAGTATTGAATTTATCTATAAAATTTGCTGAAATAGAAAATGCAAATAAAGATATAGTTGCTTTAATAGCATTATTGCATGATGTTGATGATTATAAATTATTTGGGATGGAAAGTGCTAATAATTTAACAAATACTAAAAATATTTTAAAACAATGCTCTGTCGCAGATAATATTAAAGAGCAAGTTTTAAACGCTATTAAAACTATTGGATATAGTAAAAGATTAAAAGGCATTAGTCCAACAACACTTGAAGGTATGATAGTATCGGATGCTGATATGTGTGACGGAATCGGGGCTACTGGTATACTTCGTAGTTATCAATATAATTTAGCACATGACAATTTGTTTTTTGATAAAAATATATATCCTACATTAAATATATCTGCAACTGATTATATGGCAAAAAAAGTTGGAACGGTTGTTACTCATATGTTCGAAAAACTATTCAGACTGAAAGATTTAATGCTAACTAATTCTGGAAAAAAAGAGGCATTAGAAAGGCATAATATAATGGTTTTATTTCTCTATCATTTTTTAGAAGAAGAAAATGTTCCAGAGTGGATTAATTATTTAGATAATTATCTAAATGAAGACAAAAGTAATTAAGCATTAATTATAATCATTACAATCCTTCATTACTGTTAGATTGAAATATTTAAATTATAGTAAAATTATTTTACTACATGCTATATAATAAGGGTAATACTATACCTTATTATGTCGATGACTTTAGTGGCTACGCCACTAGTCTCGCTTATAAAATATACACCAATACTATGGACATTTCATAGTATTGGTGTATATTTAAATTAATACTTTAAAAATTCCCGATTTTTACTACGAATTTACTACTTTTGAAAGCGAAAATATAAGAAATTATAACAAGATATGTAAATATATTCCAAAAATAAAAATGTTATAACACTTATAAATAAAGGTTATAACGACGTTTAAGAACTTACAAAAAGTTACTTAAAAAATACTATACTTTTTAATATAAAATCTTTAATAACTGGTATACAATTTATATATTTCTAACCATTTAAGCATATATATTTTTTAGTTGACAAATACTTGTAGCTATGTTAAAATATGTAACTGTAATCCGCTTAGTTAAGGTTCATAAAGACTAATTAAATTTAGTTACCTAAATAAAATAGGATTAGCGAGTATACAAAAAAGGGAGGTGTACTTAAATGTACGCAATTATTGAAACATGTGGAAAGCAATATAAGGTTTCTGAAGGAGATGTTGTATTTTTTGAAAAATTAGATACTGAAGAAGGTAAAAAAGTTACATTTAGTAATGTAGTATTAGTATCTGATGAAAATAAAATTCAAGTTGGAAATCCTTATGTTAAAGGCGTTAAAGTTGAAGGTAAAGTAGTTTCTCATGGTAAAGGTAAAAAAATACTTGTATTTAAATACAAAGCTAAAAAGAACTACAGAAGAACAAGAGGACATAGACAACCATATACAAAGGTTGAAATTACATCAATAAAAACTGCTACTGCTAAAAAAGAAGTTGCAGAAGCAAAAGCTGAATAATAATATTGTTGATAATAACGAAACATATAAATCATATGTGAAGGGAGTGAATATAAGTGGCACATAAAAAAGGTCAAGGTAGTGTTAAAAACGGTAGAGATAGTGAGTCAAAACGTTTAGGAGCTAAAAGAGCTGATGGACAATTTGTTTTAGCTGGAAATATATTAGTTAGACAAAGAGGAACTAAAATACACCCTGGTAATAATGTAGGTATCGGAAGTGATGATACATTATACGCTTTAGAAAATGGTGTTGTTAAATTTGAGAAAAAAGGTAAAGACAAAAAACAAGTTAGTGTTTACCCAGAATCAAATCAAGAATAATAATTTTTATAAAAATATACCTAAAGTTTAAACTTTAGGTATATTTTTATTTTTATCTTTTTTATTTTTCTAATACTAATACATCTTTATTTGCTGTACTTTCTGAATTATACTTTATTAAAATAGCTCCTCCTAATGTATCTAATTTTTTTAGTTTATTTATATCTTCTTCATTATTAGTAGTTACCACAATTCTTATTTTATTTATATCTTCTGCCACTTCAGATGATACTACAAAAGATAACTCTTTATCTCTCATCTTATCACTTATTTTATTTTGTAACTCTATTAGATAATTATATGAGTATTTTGCAGTTTTAAATATTGTTTTACTTTCTGTTACTCCTAATATTTTACATATTTCTTTTCTATTTGATTTATTATCTTTGCAAAGTAGTACTACATTATTACCATTGTTATCAATATATCTACCTGCATAATAATCTTTATAACTTGTTATTTCTTTTGTTTGCTCTTTCACATTATGATCTTTATCTTCTATTTCTTTATTACATCTCTCATTATATAACAATATTGATTCTAATAGATTTAGTAATTCATCTTTAGTTATAGAGTTTGTTTCTATATCAAATTTATAATTTTTAAATTCAAAAATTACCATATAAGAATCCTCATATTGATATATTTTTAATTCTATATCATTTATTTTTGAAATTTTACCTTCCTCATCTAAATAATAATCTCTTAGTGGTTTATTCGTATCTGAGAATGCTACTCTAATATTTCTTTCATTATCTTTACTACTAGAATAGGAAAACTCATAATTATATAATCTATCATATTTTCCTGTATTGTCTCCTTTTACATATATTTCATTATAACTTTTATTATTAAGATCATTTGGTATATTTATATTTGATAATATATCAAAATTTTTCATATCAATATTTTTTATTTCTTTTAACCTTGCATCAAATTTCAATTGGGCAAAATGTTCTATTTTATTTATATTTAACACTATATTTATATTTTCCTTTTCTGCTTGTTTGTTATTTTCTAAATCTGCAATTTTATATGAATTGTTATTTCCTTGATTATTTTTTAATTCATTCATTCCAATCATAATTCCAAACCCTAATATAAATACAGCACAAATTGAAATTGATACATATTTTATTTTCTCTACTTTTGTTTTATTCATATCAAACTCCTTTCTGATGTTTGATATAGCTATTTTTTCTTTTACATTTTTACTTACTCTTGATTTAAAATCATTATTTTCCATAGCCATAACCTCCATCTTTTAAATTTCTTTTTATTATCTTTCTGACTCTATGAAGAATAATTTTTACATTGCCTGTAGAAAAATTTAACGCATTTGCTATTTCTTTAATTGATTTATCTTCATAATAGAACATTATAAATATTTTATATTCTTCAGGCTTTATTGTTTTTAAAGTTTCTTTAATTACTCTATCTTGTTCATTTGTTTCTATTATTTTTTCAATATCATAATTATCTACTAGCTTTTCCTCATAATCTGATATAGAAAAGTTTAATTCTGTTTTTCTATATTTATTTCTTATAACATCTTTTGCAACTCCTGCTAAATAATATTTTATCTTTATGTCCTTTGATAAGTTTTTACTATTTTTCCATATAGCAACAAATACATCTGATATTATTTCTTCTATATCCTCATCTGTTATAGAAATACTCACGCCATTTTTTACTATTGTATAAATATAAGAATAAAAGTCATTTATTATCTTATCTATATCTACTCTTCCATCTATTAGATAATCGTTTAAAATTTCTGTTTTCAATTTGGCCAAATCTCCTTATTATTTTTAGGTAACTTTCATATACATAGTAACATTTTATAAAAAAAGGTTACAACTTTTTTAATTTTAAAAAAAAATATAGACTAATTAGAATTTTTACTAACTAGTCTATGTTTAAGATCCTTTTATATTTTATACTACTTTGCTAAAATTAATTTTTCAAAGCTATTCTTGTTAAGTAGAGTATTAGATATAAATTTTCCATTTTTAAAATTAGCCCAATTATTAAAAACACATGGAATATTTTTTGCTTTTTCTAATGAATCTACTTTAATAATATTTATACATACTTTATTTTCTTTTGCTGATTCTTCTATTTCTTTAATACAATTGATTGTATATGGACATTCTGGACTATAATATATTGTAAAATCTTTTGTGTCAATCTCCATTTTTTTAGCTGTTTCATTGAATTTTGGATTTTTATCATTAAATGATAAAAATAATAATTCATAATCTCCAATACTATCTATGACTTTAAATCCATACTTTTCGAAAAATTTCTTTTCTGATAAAAATGGTTTCTTCTTTTTAGATGATATAGTACAAATTCCATCTTTTCCTTTATTTCTACTGTCTTTTATTGCATATTCTAATAATTCATTTCCATATCCATTTCCTTTAAATGATCCTGCAACCCATAAACAATATATATACATGAAATTTTCTCCTTCTACTGGAGCCCAAGCACTTTCAGCAGGTGCATATTCTATAAATACCTTTCCACGAGCATTTAATTTTCTAAATACATGACCTTCTTTAATTCTTTCTTTTAGCCACTCTTTTTTTAGGATTACTCCATCATTATGTTTTTTATCTCCTATTGCGCAACAAATATGTTCATTTTCTATATTTTCCAAATTTAAATTAATATATTCATTCATATTTTTTTATTCCTTTTTAAATAAATGTTAATTGTTGTAGAGAATCACTTTTCTTATAAGTATTAATTATATCTTCCATTTTATATAATAATCCATATTTTTTGCATTCTTCTTTAAATACTGTGTATAAATTTTTATTTAATGAACAACAAAAATAATTATTACCAAAAGTTTTAATATACTTTTCCTTTAATCCTGAAAAAGATTTATCTAACTCATTATAAAAATATTCTCTTTGATTTTCTCTTAAAGTTACTCCTCCCATACTAAACACAAATTTTGCCCCATTTTCATAAGACAATCTTATTAGATTTTTAATATTTTCTTCTGAATCTGTTATAAATGGGATAATTGGTGTTAGTAATGTTCCAACAAATAATCCATTATTTGATAATTGTTTCATTGCCTTTAATCTACTTGATGAAACACATACCCCTGGCTCAATAATTTTTGATAATTTATCATCTGCAGTTGTTATTGTAAATTTTAATATAACATTTGCTTTTGAATTTATTTCTTTAAATAAATCAATATCTCTAACTATCAAGTCACTTTTCGTTTCAATTGATACTCCAAATCCATGATATGATATTAGTTCTAACGCTTGTCTTGTTATTTCATATTGCTTTTCAAAAGGATTGTATGTGTCTGACATTGCACCAATTCCTATTACTCCTTTTTTTCTTTTTGACTTTAGTTCTTTATTTAATATTTCAATTTCATTTTCTTTAGCTCTAACAGTATCAAAATCTTCTATTTGATAACAATTGCTTCTACTATCACAATAAATACATTTATGCATACAACCTTTATATAAATTCATATTATAATCAACACCAAACCACTCATCACCATGGTTTGCTTTTTGAAGTATTGTTTTAGCTTGTATAAATTCCATAATTATTCCTTTTTTAATATTGGATGTCTTATTACTGTTTTAAGCTTACTTTCTTCACATCTTCTAGGATCACTTAAATATATTTCATGATGAAATCTTTCATCTGTTATATCAATCTCATATCCATTTTCTTTTGCATATTTGTGCATTAAATCAATAGTTTTTGGCTCATCATCATATGATCCTATATGTATACATTGAACACATAATCCTTCATCATAAGTTAAAAATTCCACTTTTGAAAAATCTTGTTTTTTCTTTTTAGTTGCTTCTTCTATAGCCCACTCAAAGTCCTTTTCTGAAACAAAATCTGGTAATCTTATAATAGAAATAAAACTCATTTTTTCTTTTTTATTATAATCTATCCCTTTAATACCATCTTGCCACCAAAAACCTTCTAATGGTGGAACTACATATTCAAAATAACCATCTATTTTATGAGTTCCTTTATAACTCATTTTTATTGTAAAAGCAATACTATATAATAATCCTATACTTTTTTTATATTCACTATCTTCCTCATTAGGATTTCCTTTTCCTCTTACTGCAATATAATTCATTTTTGGGATTTCTACTATAGAAGGTTTAGATTTTGGCATGTAAAATTCCTTATATTCTTTTTTATAATCAAAAGCCATTTTATTTAATCCTTTCTTTTTAGTCTTCTATTGATATATAAATATGTATTTCTTGATTGTTCATATCATTTGAATTGTTTTGATATTCTTCAAAGTCACAAGTATACTTTCTTTTTAAATTCATACTCCAGATTTTACTCCATGCCTCTCCTACTGATTTTTGAACATCTCCATTTATAATAAATTTAGCATACTTTCCCTTTGGGATAACTTTAATTACTCTATTTTTTGCATCCTTAGATTTTTTATCTACTTCTGTACAAACTAAAAAATTATATGGTTCTGTATAATCTCCTTCATAATCTGTATATAATCCAATTGTTTTATTATTTACTTTGTTTTCAATCTCATTATATATTCCTGCCTCAAAGAATTCCTTCCACGCATTTGCTATATCTTTTATAGATTTTCCTTCCTCATTAGTCGTTTTAATACAAATTCCCTCTACCATTTTTTCTTTTAATTCAACAATTTCATATTTCATAATTCCTACCTCCTGGAGAAATTATATAATATCAAATATGACATCTATATGTCATATTTATAAAAAAATTTAATCTTTTATATATAATTATTTAATATTTTCTGTGCTTTTTTCTTTATGATATCTTTTATACTTTCTGGAGATATAACTTTTATATATTCTCCAAAAGATAAAATATATCCATATATCCACTCATTTTCTGGATATTCTACTTTTATTATAAAATTGCCATCTTTATTTTTTGTTATCTCTTCGTTTTCAAATTCATCATATACTCTATATGCTAATTTATTGCTTATCTCTAGTTCTAGTAAAATAGTTTTAAAATCAATACTTTTATCTTCATATTCGTTTGGTATTTCTCTTTCAAAATGTTCATTACATAATTTTAACTCTTTCATTCTTGCCATTTTAAATATTCTATAATCATTCTTTACTCTACAATATGCAATTAAATACCATGATTTATCTTTAAAGTATATTTGTAGTGGCTCTACTATTCTTTTTGTTTTCTCGCTATTAGAATTATAATAAGTAAATTCTATTAATTTTTTATCTAATATAGCTGTTTTTATCATATCGAATCTTTTATCCTGTAAGGCTTCTTTTCCCCAATTTGAAAAATCTACTTTTATCCAATCATCTACTTTTTTATTAAATAATCTGCTCATTTTATTTAATATGTCTTTTTCATCTTGTCCATTTATTTTTTTCATCGCTTGAATTGAAAATAAAATCTGATTTTGTTCTTCTTCTGATAATAGAGATTTATCTAATACATAATTATCTAGAATACTAATTCCTCCATCTTTCCCTTTTACTGCATAAATCGGTATGCCACTTGCACTTAATAAATCTATATCTCTATATATTGTTCTTGTAGATACTTCAAATTTTTCTGCTAATTCTTTTGCCGTAACTTTTTTTCTTTCTAAAAGTATATATATTATTTCAAATAATCTATTATTTACTTGCATGTTTTCCTCCTAAAAGTATTATATCATATTAATATGACATCTATTTGTAATATTAGAAAATCAGTTTTATTTCAAGCTCATCAAAAAACATATATTTTTTTAATTTATATTCTTATATTTATAATACATAATAAAAGGTGAGCAATACATACTCACCTTTATTTGATAACCTTATTATAACAAAATTATTTAAAACACATTTATGCAAGTTCAGAAAGGTATTCGTACATTGCTTTTTTAGCCATTGCTAATTCTTCGTCAGCTTTTAACTGTAATACCTTTACAGGTGAGTCTGCTACCGTTAATTCTACTGGATTCTTGGATAAAATAATTCCTATCTTATTCAAATCTTGTGTAGCTTCTCTTACAATCTCTATACTATTCTCACCTATTCCTCCTGTAAATACAATAGCATCTACATTATATTCCAACTCCATTAAATAAGCACCTATAGTCTTTCTAATATCTTGTATAAATTTAGCTATTGCTAAAGTAGCATAATATGCCATTTCTTTTTCTTTTAGCTCTAACAAGGCTCTCATATCTGATATTCCACCTGTTATACCAGATAATCCTGATTCTTTATTTAGCACCTTATCAACATTCTCAACGCTACCGTATATCTTTACAAGCTTTGGATATATACCAGGGTCTAGATTCCCACATCTGGTACCCATTGTTAACCCGTCTAAAGGCGTCATTCCCATACTTGTATCATAGCATACCCCATTTTTAACACATGATATACTGCACCCATTACCAAGATGGCAACTTATAATATTTAATTTTTTTAACTCTATATTTAGTATTTTAGCAGTTCTACATACAACGTCTTCATGTGAAATGCCATGAAAGCCATACTTCTGTATACCTCCCTCCTCATACAGCTTTATTGGTAAGGCATACATCTTATTTATCATTGGTATAGTTACATGAAAAGCTGTATCAAAAACAAAATACTGCCTAGTATCTGGTAATAACTGTAGCGCTGCTAAGGCACAAGCAATATTAGCTGGATTATGCAGAGGCGCTAGCTCTGTCATCTTCCCAAATTCCTTTAGAACATTAGGTGTTATTAGTGTAGTATTAGTAAAAATTTTCCCTCCATTTACTGCTCTATGAGCTACTATGCTAATTTTTTTTACATTAACAATTTCATTGAGTAATACTATAAATTTCTTAAACACATCATGATGCTCTTTAAAATCTACAATCTCTTCTTTTCTTGTATACTCATGTATAAAAATTAGTTTTTGTGAGTCCTTTTCCCACCGTCCTTCAGCAATTAGTTCATAGTTCTCATTAAAAAGTTTAAGTTTTAAAGAAGAGCTACCCGCATTTACACTTATTATCATGTTTATTCCTCCTATCTCTTTATAATTGGTTATCTGAGTGCTTTTGCACAATTAAAATGATACTTGCTAATTATATCACTTTATTATGTTAATGTCAATTTATTACAAAACATGACTAAGTATAAAATAGCTATTATTATCCTTATTATAATATTAAATTTTACACCCTAGTATTTTATTATTTATTATATATTTATTTAAAATTTTTATGTTTTAAATTACTAATAACATTATCAATATATGTATTATATGTGACTAATAATAATGTACCTAAATAATATAAAATACTCAATTCCAATATATTTATATAACAACTTAAAAATTACTATGGAAAAAAGATAACTGCAATCTTTACATTCTAATATATTTATATAACAACATTATATAATGTTTTTGTTCTTCTTTACCACAGAACTTTACATTCTAATATATTTATATAACAACAATATAACTTTACTAGTGGTTATCCTGTAGCTGCTACCTTTACATTCTAATATATTTATATAACAACTGACTAGCAAATTTAATGACGGGTTAGTCTATGATATCTTTACATTCTAATATATTTATATAACAACGTTAATCCTCCTGCTCTTTTAAATTCTAATAATGAAGTCTTTACATTCTAATATATTTATATAACAACAGATGAAATATTAAGTTTATTAAATAATTATTTCGAACTTTACATTCTAATATATTTATATAACAACTAAGATATACAAAGTTTAAACAATATAGAAAGGTCTTTACATTCTAATATATTTATATAACAACTTAAGATGAAACTTAACAAAAAGAGTACTAGCAACCTTTACATTCTAATATATTTATATAACAACATTTTGCTCCTTCTAAAAAACCTCCATTAACTACCTTTACATTCTAATATATTTATATAACAACATAAGAAATCTTCTAAAGCAACTGCATCATCAAACTTTACATTCTAATATATTTATATAACAACATTGAAGGAAAAGTCTATCAAATACCTAATATGAAACTTTACATTCTAATATATTTATATAACAACAGTAGAGAGGAGACCTATTTACTATAATGAAAGAACTTTACATTCTAATATATTTATATAACAACGCCTTTCCTTGGTCGTCTTCAGCTGTATAAAATTCCTTTACATTCTAATATATATTTATATAACAACCTGCTAGATGTAAATTAAGAGGGGAATTAGTAAACTTTACATTCTAATATATTTATATAACAACCGTAGCTGAAATAGCTATATTAGGATATTCGTATATCTTTACATTCTAATATATTTATATAACAACAGAAAGACCAACCTTAAGATTTGCTTGTTGTAAACTTTACATTCTAATATATTTATATAACAACTAATTTTGATGATAGATTGTTTATTACCGCTTATCTTTACATTCTAATATATTTATATAACAACGATGAATATGTAATTAAATATGGTACAGGAAGATTTACTTTACATTCTAATATATTTATATAACAACCATTCAAGAATCTAGCAGACTGAGTAATTGCTAACAACTTTACATTCTAATATATTTATATAACAACAGGTTAGTAAAAAAATATTGATATATTGCATATTACATGATATCAATCTGTCGATCTATATTATTTTACCATAAAAATATACTTTATCAAATATGTTTGTTTAAAAAAAGCTGAAATACTAGTACAAATCTCATCTGTCGAACCCCCTATAAAATTACCTTAATCAACATCGACAGAAAATATTATAATACATTAAAAGAAAATATCTTTTATTAAAATTTATTTTCTTTTATATTTCATTATAATATTTATCATTTACATTTTATTATGTTCTCTTTACTTATTGTATTAAATTATAGTAATTATTGTAAAATCTATAGACACATAAATAAAAATCAATTAAAATATTATTGACTATATTTGTTTTTTAAAATTATTTTAGAAATATTCTAATAAAGAATATCAAATATTAATATAAATAAAAGGGGGACAAAATGAAACTATTAAAGAAATTTTTATTATCTACATTGATTGTTTTAACAACTCTTGTAATGACAAGTAGTACCATACCACAAATACAAACTTCTTATGCTGCTCAATCATCAGCAGTAAGATTAAATACTACTAAAAAAACATTAAAAGTTGGTAAAACATATACATTAAAAATATCAGGAACTAAAAAGAAAGTAAAATGGTCAAGTTCTAAAAAATCAGTGGCCACAGTATCAAGTAAAGGAAAAGTAACAGCAAAGAAAAAGGGTACAGCTACTATCACAGCTAAAGTTGGAAATAAAAAGTATAACTGCAAAATAACAGTTATTAATAATTCTTCATCTACTGTATACATAACTAAAACTGGAAAAAAGTATCATAAAAGTGGATGTTCTTATTTAAGAAAAAGTAAAATAAAAACAACTTTATCAAAAGCAAAAAGCCGTGGATATACACCATGTAAAAGATGTTATAGATAAGATACTTATATATTAATTTAAATTTTTTATTAATGAAGAGCAAATATTAATTTTAATAATATTTGCTTTAATATTATTATATGTATTATTTAAAAAGGAGAAAAAATGGAGCTTAATAAGAAATTAGAAAAGTTTATATTATATTCGATAGAAATAATATTTATATTAATAATAACATTTTTAACAATTGAAAGTATATTTAAAACGTGTTTGATCCTCCCAGGAGAAATAACTAACTATTTAAATGATAATCCAATTATTCATATAATAACTATTTTAATTACTATATCAATTTTTACAATATTAAATAATAAAAAAATAAAGGTTAGTAAAAAATTGGTATATATATTTATTGGTATATGGCTATTTATATCATTTTTTTGGATTTTTATGGCTGATTTATATCCAAGAGAAGACCAGCGATTTGTTTATGAAATAGCTGAGCACATGAGAAAAGGTAACTTTGAATCATTTGAAAGAGGAAAATATGCTTTTGTAAACCCTCATCAGTCTGGACTAATATTATACGAATATTTTCTAGGATTTATATTTCAGGATAAAAATTATATAGCATTACAATTAATTAATGTTATTGCATTATTAGTTTCCTTTATATGTATATATAAAATAACTAAAATCATATTTAAAAATAATAATACCTCTGTATTATCAATTTTGGGATTATTACTATTTATACCAATCTGGTTTTATATAACATTTATATATGGAAACATACTTGGTTTAATGTTTTCCATGATTGCAACATTATTTATTCTAAAATACTTATATAATAGAAATTTAAAATATGTTATACTATCTACTATAACAATTAATCTAGCAATAATATTTAAATCCAATTATCTTATATCACTTATTGCAATAATATGTATATTACTAGTAGATATTATATCTAATAAGAAATGGAAAAATTTTATATGGATTTTTATTATGTTGTTCATATATTTTATAATACATAGTACAATACCTATTATAATGCATAATATTACTGGAAAAGAACAATCTCTAGGTGCTCCAATGATAGGATATATTGAAATGGGATTACAAGAAGGTAAAAGAGAACCAGGATGGTATAATAGATATAATAAAGTTGTATATAAAGAAAATGATTATGATTATGAAAATACAAAAAGAATAATAAAAAATGATATTTCTAATTCGTTAAATACTTTTAAAAACAACCCTAAGTATGCATGTGAATTTTTTTATAGAAAAGCTGTTTCACAATGGAATAATCCTACTTTCCAAGCATTTTGGATAAATTGGCATGAAAGAAAAAACGGCTCAAAAAGTCCAATATTAAAAATAACTTGTATAAATAATCCAATTAATAAAGGTATTTCAATATATATGAATATTGTGCAGACTCTTATTTTATTTGGAACACTATTATTTATGATAATAAATTTTAAGAATACTAACTACACACAATTGGTATTTGCAATTATCTTTATAGGAGGCTTTATGTTCCATATAATTTGGGAAGCAAAATGTCAATATACATTAACATACTTTGTTTTACTTATACCATATAGTATAAAAGGATACATAAATTTAGCTAATATATTAAATAGAAAAATGAAAACAAAAAAGGAATTAAAAAATAATATCTAATAAATGCTATAATTTGAAATATTATGTAAATTATAGTATAATATAGGTTATTTTTCATATCGAGTGGGTATATCTACATAATATAGATATACCTAATGTT
>CANOSM010000025.1 GCA_947569365.1 uncultured Clostridium sp.
TAAAATTATAACTCAAATCTCATTTTTCGTTGGGACTTTTTTTACAGCCCCTTTTATTTTTTTATTTTTTCTATACATCTTTTGTATTCTCTATCGAATCTTATTTTATAAGATTTCATTACTAATGGATAAGCAGTTATTAATCTGTATTGTGATATATCTATCATTCCTTTACAATAGTTTACCTTCATAATAATTATATAATCTATATCTTCTTCTTTATCTATAAATCTAATTTTTAGATGTTTTTCATCTTTTTAATTTATAGTCCATTTTGGTATTCTTGGATTGTAACTATTTATCATAGCAAAATAATTTTATAAATTTAGTATCATTTCAAGAACTTTTGCATAAACTAGATACTAGAATTGTTGACAATTTTTATTACTATATAGTATAATTAGTATAACTCAACTACCAAGTTGTAGTAGGAGATTCTGGAAACGTTATTGATATACTTAAATCAATGGCGTTTTCTGCATTTTATACTTTTCATATTTCTTTATGTATTTTTTCATTGCATTATTATACTCAACATAATATCCAGTTATTAATAAATTATAATTTTCTCTTTTTTCAATTATAACTAGAAACTTTACATCTTTAAATAAGAAATATACTCTGATATTCTTTTTATAATATTCTTCAAAATATAAAACTTTATTACAATCATTGCAATTCTCTTCACATCTATAGTTATCAATTATTGCTCTATTCCATCCTATTCTTTCAGCTCTTCTTATGTCAGGTACTCTATCATTTGGATTATTAGATTTATGATATTCATCCTTATGTGTTAAATGAATAAATGTATGTTCATATTTTCCATCCATTGGAGCTTTTCGAAAATTAACTACCTTTCCTTCAAATATAGGTTTATTATCTATAAAATCTTCCTTAAATATCTCATAAATACACTCTAAATAATCATTCCATTTTGTATAATCTTTACATTCTACTATTTTAGGTAACCATTTACAATTATCCAATATCATCACCTGCTCTCCTCAAATCTATACAAAATAGATTAAATTTCTTTTCAGATAAAATTGTATTTTTGGTTAATGAGTATCCACTTTTCTCAATAATATGCATCATTAATTCTTTTTTAGCCAAACTAGAATTTTTTTCATCATACACTTTTCTATTTTTATATCCTATTGCACCAATTAATAAATCTGCCAATTGCATTATTACACTTTCTTCAGAATTTATTGATTGTATATTCCTTATTACATCACATTCATGATCCATTAACTTAAAACTCAAATATTTTTTAAGCCCCTCTATTTTACTAGCACTTTTTGTATCTTTAATATCTAAATATATATAATTCTCATTCTTTGACTCTACTAAATTAATTAATAAATAATAATACATTTTATAGTACCAATCATCATGAGTTTGATTGAATAATTTATGATTTAGTTGTGTCTTATCTATAATTACTGCTCTGAATCTTAAATCATTATTTCTAAAAAAATAATTTACTAATTCTTTGTAATATTCTAACTTTGATGGTGAAACTTTATTCCATTTTATCTCTGCTTTATTTGGAACCTTATATTTACTTTTTATATTTAATATATCTCTTTTTATTACTTTTCTATTATTTTTTTCACATATGATTCCTCCTAATACCATATATTTTTGATTGTCATGTTCTAAATGACAACTTTCATCACAATATATATTAAATTTCATAAATTCCCTCCATTCTGTTATTTAAATTAATACTAGAAAATTTATTTTCATATCAATTTAAAATTCTTATAAATTTATTTTTATCAATGATAGCATATTACTTACCATTTTTCTATATTTAATAAGCTTTATCATATATATAAGTAAATATACATTTTCTTTTAAATTTAATGTTTATTTATGTATTTTATAATATATTAATTAATTCTTTTAAGTTATTTATAATTATATTAGGCTTATATTCATCACTCAGTTTTTCATTATTTTTATTAAACCAACAACTATTAAAATTACATTTCATAGCAAAACCAACATCAGATTTTAATGAATCTCCAATCATCAAATATTCATTAACATTATAATTATTTAGAGTTCTTTTAATTCCATCAAAAAACTCTTTATTAGGTTTCATATAACCAAACATATCTGCTGACAATATCTCATTTACAAACTCTATACAATTTATTTTTAATATTTTATCTTTTGTAGCTATTTTAGGACCATTAGTTGCAACTATAATATAATACCCTTTATTAAATAAATAACTTAATGTCTCATAAGCTCCATCTATAGCTATAACGTTTTCACTTAAAGACTTCATATAAATATTATTTAAATTAATTGCTTCGTCTAAAGAAATTTTATAATAATAATATATTAGAACTCTTTGGGCTCTTAACCAATTTAAAAACTCATTACTTTTCTTTCCTTTTTCATTTTTGAAATTATTAGGCACTTCAATTAATCCATCCTGCCAGTCACTCCAGAATTTTTTATCTATTTTATACCATCTTTCAAAATCTTCTTCAATGTATTTTTCATCTTTTGAATTAATCATCATTTTAAAAGCATATCTAACATTCTCAAAATTATCAATTAATGTATCATCTAAATCAAATATTAAAATTTTATATTTATTCACTATTATCACCTTTTTTACTCTTTAATATTTTTTTACAATTTATAATAATAAATATATAATAATGTTTTTTCTTATCAATACAGAAAAATAAGACTACTCATTTGTAGTCTCATTCTTATTTAATAAATCTTAAACTTATTTTACCATATATCTAATACTGTTTTGTACTTAAATTAATTATAAGATTCATATCATCATCTTTAGCTGCTTTATTCTTTCTTATCATACCACACTTCTTACATCTAAATATTATTACATATCCTTTTTTGGAATCTATCTCTATCCCTATAGGTTCTAAATCTCCATGACACATTTCTTCTCTGTCGCCTGGATTTTTATCTACATGTTTTGAATGTAAACACTTTGGACAATGGTTTCTACAAGAATATCCTAATTTATTTACTTTATTTCCACAGTATTCACATGTAAATTCCTCGTCTATAACTGTAAAGTTAGCCATTTAAGTTCTCCTTATATTATAATGAAAAAATTATATATTAATATTAAACCTATTACACCAATTATAAAACCTGATATCTTTAATATTCTTATTATATCATTTTGTTTTCCATTAAAAATATCATTTTTACTAATTAGTCTTGCATCAAATATTGCTATTATTCCTACTACTATAAATACTAATCCTACTATTGTAAAAAATTCGTTCATATTTAACATCCTTTTAAAAAAACTCATAGATATATAATAGTGTTTTTTTATAAAAAAGTCAAGAACTCTGGAGCATCCTCCAGAGTTCCTCTTTAGTATTGTGCAAAGCTTAACCTTATATAGTCGCTAAATTGACCATATTTGCCAGTTGCATAGCACCCCTTGCCATATCCTTTATTAATTCCTTAATTACTATTGCGGAAATTTCCTTAACAAATGTAATAACGTCCTCATTATAGCCTATGCTTCTAATTGCCTCTGTCATCCACTGTATTTCTGGAGTTCTATTAACTACAACTCTCACTTTAGGGATTAGAATCTTACTTTTCTGTAAATACTTAATAATCTCCTTTTCTGTAAGTTCTCCTCTTTGTACAGTAGCCTCAATAGATATCATAAGCATGTTATGGCCTGGCATTTCAGGGTCTATCCCCGTACTCTTAACTCGTAAATAACTTTGCTTCTCATTGTTTCTTTTTTTCTCCTTTTCTTTGTCTGGTGGTGTAGAATGCTACACCTGTTGTTAATGTTTACATAACACATATTATAACATATTTTTATTGATTTTTCAAGGATTTTCCATTTTGCATATTCGACATCATTTTTAAAATTATATATCTATTCTATTTCCAAACTTATCATTAACTAATTTTTTTAATAATTTATTTTCTTCCTTTTCTAAATTTGGATCTTTATTTATTATCTCTATTGCTATACTTTGTACTGATTTTAACATCTGCATATCTTCAAATAAGTTAGCAATTTTAAATTCTGGAAGTCCATGTTGTTTTGTTCCAAAGAATTCTCCTGTCCCTCTTAATTCTAAGTCCTTCTCAGAAATTATAAATCCATCATTTGTATCCTTCATTACTTGCATTCTTTTTCTTATTACTTCTGAATTTCCTTGATATTTTAAAATACAATATGATTGATATTCTCCTCTCCCAACTCTTCCTCTTAATTGGTGAAGTTGAGCAAGGCCAAATCTTTCAGCATTTTCTACTACCATAATATTTGCATTTGGAACATTAACACCTACTTCAATAACTGTAGTAGAAATTAATATATCTATTTCATGATTATTAAAACTTGCCATTATACTATCTTTTTCCTTTTGTTTCATTTTTCCATGTAAATATTCTACTTTATAATCTTTAAAAATCTCATTTTTATATTTCTCTGCAAGTTCTAGTACTGATTTTGCGTTTATTTCTTCACTTTCTTCAACCAAAGGACAAACTATATAAGCTTGCCTTCCTGAATCGATTTGTTTTTTTATAAAATCATTTACTCTATCATTCATTTCCTTTGTCACAGGAAAAGTATCTATTTTCTTTCTATTTGGTGGTAATTCATCAATTATAGAAATATCTAAGTCTCCATATAATATAAGTGCTAAAGTTCTTGGAATAGGAGTTGCTGTCATTACAAGTACATTTGGATTATCTCCCTTCTCAGCAATTATACTTCTCTGCCTTACACCAAATCTATGTTGTTCATCTGTAACTACTAATCCTAAGTTATTAAACTTTACATTTTCTTCAAGGATAGCATGAGTTCCTATTAAAATATCTATTTCTCCACATTCTAATTTTCTTAATATTTCTTCCTTTTTCTTTTTCGTTATACCACTTATTAATAATTCACATTTGATTCCTGTACCATCTAAAATAGATGTAAAACTTTCTAAATGTTGACTTGCAAGTATTGCTGTAGGAGCCATTATTGCAGCTTGATATCCTGATTTTACACATTTATATGCAGAAATTAGTGCAATAACAGTTTTACCTGATCCAACATCACCTTGTAATAGTCTATTCATTGGTTTTGTATCTTCTAAATCTCTATCTATTTCTTCTAGTACTTTTAATTGTGCTTTTGTAAGTTTAAAAGGAAGATCATCTATCATTTCCGACATTTTGGCATCTTTGCTTAATCTAATTCCTTCTATATCAACATTATATCTACTTTTTAACGAAAGCAGTGCAAGTTGCATTGTAAGTAATTCTTCAAATACTAATCTTTTTCTAGCTTTGTTAAACATTTCAAAACTTTCAGGGAAATGTATTTGTTTTGTTGCTGTATTTAAATCACATAAATTATATTTATCTAATAAATATTTTGGTAATGTTTCATCTAATTTTCTTTCTATCTCTATTAATCCATTTTCTATTACTTTTCTTAAAGTATTTTGTGGAAGATTATATGTTGTTGGATATATTGGAATTATTTTTCCTGTATTTTTACTACTTCCATTTTCATCAAAAACAGGTGAAGCCATCTCAGTAATTCTTGGTTTCTTACTTACTTTACCAAAGAACTTATACTTTTTTCCAAGTCTAAATATATTTTTCAAATATGATTGATTAAACCATGTAATTTGACACATCCCAGTATCATCTCTTACAGTTAATTTATACATAACAAGATTTTTTCTAATTTTTATTTCTGACATTCTTGTCACTGGAATACCTTCAATTAAAGCCTCTTCTCCATGAATTAAATCTATTATATTTTTTGGGATACTTCTATCTTCATGCATTCTTGGATAATATGTTATTAAATCATTTAATGTATATATTCCTAATTTATTTAATAGTTTTGCTCTAGCTTCTCCTACTCCTTTTATATATTGAATATTTTTATCTAAATTTGTCATCTATTCCTCCAAACATATTTTCTATTTATATTTTTATCATATATTTTACTATAATTCAATTAGAAATTATAATATGTTTGAATTTTTTCAAAATAAAAGACAAGTAAAATCTTTATATTTAATTTTACTTATCTTTCAATAGTTATATCTTTTATCTAAAATGCTTTCTTCTAAATCTAATCTATGTGTAGTAAGTATTAACATAATATTTTCTTCTTTGGCATATTCTTTTATCATCTCCAATTTTTTTTTTATTAATTCATCTTTTTATTTCTTTTCTTACTTTTTCAGTAACTATACTAATTGCTGAAGAAGTATTACATTAAACATTTCCCCCATAAAACACCTCCTAAAAAATTATTATGTTAATTATATTACTATTTATTCCAGTGTATTATGTTAATTCACTCTAGTATATATATTGAAAAATATCCATATTTATCTTAAATATATAATTTATTTACATAACTTAAAAAACAAGCAATTAAACCTTTATATGATTAACTACTTGTTTTAATTTTTCTTTTATTTACTTTCTAAAAAAAGACCAAAACATCAATTCTTTCATAATTTGTTTTTTAGGAGTAAAACATCTCATTTTTATAATTAATTTCTGAACCACATTAAAAAAACAATCTAATAATATAATATCTTTTATTTTAAATTTTACCTTTATATAATCACAAGTCATCAGCTTACATCCAATACATTTTGCTGTACATCCTTTATCACCTAAATATTCACATCTAGGTCTTTTTCCAAATACACCAATTTTTGTAAAATTATAACAACATCCCATTTTCTTTCCCTCTGGACGAGTAGGTAAATTTCTTTTAGCAATACATATATCATCTTTAAAATCACAATAATTATTTTTTGAAAATTCATTATCTAAATAATTGCAAGCCTCATCATATAAATAGTCATATCTATTATACTTATCTTTTATTATACAGGCATTAACTGCCTTAATTAAATCTTTTACATTATGATTATCTTTATTTTCAGCTATTATAATACATACAATTTTTTTATCTTCAATTTTTGTTCCAAACTTAACATTACTTTTATCTATTTTATTAATTATTTTGGAAATTTTTCTTACTATTTTTTTTACTTCAAATAATTCTAATTTCTGTATATTTTCTATATATAGCATATTTATCTTATCTTTATCTATGTGTATTTCTTCATTTATATTAATAAAATTAACATTATCATAAGTATTCTTTTGATCATCAATTAATATATAAGTTTCTTCTCTTAGTTTGTCTAGTTTTACAAATATATCATCTAATTTTATAACATCTTTCATTTTATCTATTTTCTCCAACTTATACTCTTTCTTTACTTAAGTTCTATTAATTATGTTATTTTATAAGATACTTAATCCATACATATATTATTAATATATATTCTGTTATAGTAAGTGTTGGAAGTCCAATTACAAACTTTAATTTTTTAGTCTTATGCCTGCAAACATACATGCCTAAGATAGTTCCTATCCCTCCACCTATCATTGTTATTGTAAATAATGTATTTTCTGGTATTCTCCATCTATTTCTTTCAGCTTTTACTTTATCTATAAACATTGCTAAAAATCCTATACAATTAATTATTATAAGATAATACACTACATACTTTATATTTATAATTTCTGATAAATCCATTTTTCTTCTCCTCTTTTACACAAATAAGCTCATTTGATTAGACTGTGTCATTCCTTCTAGACATCCTGCATTTTTTAGTAATTCTATTACTGATTTCCCAACTTTTGCTCTTTGCTGTATATCATCTATACACATAAATTTTTCTTCTTCTCTTGCTATTTGAATTCCTTCAGCTGCTACTGTTCCAAGACCAGGAATACTATTTAAAGGTGGTCTTATCCCCTCTTCTTCCATCAAGAATTTTGTGCTATGAGATTTATATAAATCAATTGGTAAAAATTTAATTCCTCTTTCATACATTTCAAGTACTATTTCTAAAATTGCATACATGTTCTTATCTTTAGTTGTTGCACTATTTCCTTGCATATCTATTTCTCTCATTTTATTTAGTACTTTTTCTTTTCCATGTATCATTACATCGCTATCGAATTCATCAGCTCTTATTGAAAAAAATGCTGTATAATAAGATTCTGGCTTATGAACTTTAAACCAAGCAATCCTAAATGCATTTGTAACATATGCGGCAGCATGTGCTTTAGGAAACATGTATTTTATTTTCTCACAAGATTTAATATACCAATCAGGTACATCATGCTTTTTCATTATTCCTACATATTCAGCCCATTTTTCTGGGTCTTTTAATGCTTTACCTTTACGAACTGTTTCCATTATTTTAAATGCATGATTTGGTTCTAGTCCCTTTTTCATTAGATAAACCATAATATCATCTCTACATCCGAATTGCTTCACTTAATGTAACAATTCCTTGATTAATTAACTCTTGAGCATTATTAAGCCATACATCTGTACCATGTGAAAGTCCTGAAATACTTATAAGTTCACCAAATGTTGTAGGCTTTGTGTCTACAAGCATTCCTCTTACAAACTTAGTCCCAAATTCAGGAACACCAAAAGTCCCGACTTCAGAATGTATCTGTTCTGGAGTTACTCCTAATGCTTCTGTTGATTTAAATATTGACATAGTTTTTTTATCATCAAGTGGTACTTTTGTTGGATCTATCCCTGTTAAGTCAAAAAGCATTCTAATCATTGTTGGATCATCATGTCCTAGTATATCAAGCTTAAGTAAGTTTTGATCTATAGAGTGATAATCAAAATGTGTTGTTATAATATCTGAGTTTGGATCATCTGCTGGATGTTGTACTGGTGTAAATTCGTATATTTCTCTTCCTTTAGGAACAACAATTATTCCTCCTGGGTGTTGTCCACTTGTACGTTTTATTCCAGTACATCCAATTGAAACTCTTCCAACTTCTGCACTACTTACTGGAATATTTCTTTCTTCATAATATTTTTTTACATATCCAAATGCTGTCTTATCAGCAATTGTACCAACTGTCCCAGCTTTAAATGTAGTTCCTTTTCCAAAAATTACTTCAGTATACTTGTGAGCTTTTGCTTGATATTCTCCAGAAAAATTTAAGTCAATATCAGGCTCTTTATCTCCATTAAATCCAAGGAATGTCTCAAATGGTATATCCATACCATCTTTTGCAAGATCAGCTCCGCATTCTGGACATTTTTTATCTGGAAGATCAAATCCATTTTTTACTCCATAATCTGTAAAATCTGAATATTTACAATTTGGGCATCTATAATGAGCAGGAAGTGAATTAACTTCTGTTATTCCTGTCATATTTGCAACAAAAGATGAACCAACAGATCCTCTGGATCCTACTATATATCCATCTTCATTTGATTTCCATACAAGCTTTTGTGCAATTATATACATAACTGAGAATCCATTAGATATTATAGAATCTAATTCCTTCTTTAATCTTAATTCTACTATCTCTGGCAGTTTTTCTCCATATAGCTCATGTGCTTTATCATATGCTATATCTTTTATAGTTTGTTCACATCCTTCAATATGAGGTGGACATTTCTCTCCTGATATAGGGCTTATATTATCACACATATCAGCTATCTTATTTGTATTTGTTATTACTACTTCTTTTGCTTTTTCTTCACCTAAATATAAGAATTCTTCTAGCATTTCTTCTGTTGTTCTTAAATAAAGTGGTGCTTGCATATCTGCATCTGCATATCCTTGTCCTGCTTCTAGTATTCTTCTATAAATCTCATCTTGTGGATCCATAAAGTGAACGTCACAAGTTGCAACAACTAATTTATTTAGCTTTTCTCCTAAAGCTACTATCTTTCTATTTATATCTCTTAATGCTTCATGATCTGGAACAACTCCATTTCTAACTAAAAAGTCATTATTTCCTATTGGCTGAATTTCTAGATAATCATAGTAATTTGCTATAGCTTCTATTTCATCATCTGATTTTCCTTTTTCAATTGCTTGATATAATTCTCCTGCTTCACAAGCACTTCCAAGTATTAGTCCTTCTCTATATTTATCAAATAAACTTTTTAATATACGTGGCTTTTTATAAAAATAATGCAGATGAGAAAATGACACAAGTTTATATAGATTCTTTAGCCCTACATAATCTTTAGCTAATATAATTGCATGATATGATGGAAGCTTCTTATAAGAATCCTTATCATTTCCAAATAAAATATCTATATCATTTACAATCTTTCCACCTTTTTCTTTTATTTTATCAAGCATTATATTAAATACTGCGACTAATGTTTTAACATCATCTAAGGCTCTATGAGCTACTTCTACCTTGATATCTAAGTTATCAGCAATTATTCCAAGCTTATATTTTTTAAAGTCTGGAAAGATTACTTTTGCAAGCCTTAATGTATCTATATATGTATTTTCTAGTGTATATCCATACCCCGCAAAATTATGCTTTAAAAATCCAATATCAAAATCTGCATTATGTGCTACTAATATTGAATCTCCTATAAAGTCAATTATCTTAGGAATTACTTTTTCTATTGTTTCGGCATCCTTTACCATTTCATCAGTAATATGTGTAACTTCTACTACTTGCTGAGGAATTGGTTTTTCTGGGTTTACAAAACATTCAAATTCATCAATAACTTCACCATTTTTTATTTTTATTATTCCAACTTCAGTAATCTTTTCTGTTCTAAATGAAATTCCTGTTGTTTCTAAATCAAGTACACAATATTCTGTATCTACCTGCTGTTCTTTTGCATAAAATACACTTGGATCTTTATCTGGTACAAAATATGCCTCAACTCCATATAAGACTTTTAAATCTGTACCTCCTTTTCCTAAAAACTTATGTGCATCTGGAAAACTTTGAACAACTCCATGGTCTGTTATTGCAATAGACTTCCAGCCCCAACTTACTGCTCTTTTTAATAAATCTCCTGCTGCTGTTACTGCATCCATTTGGCTCATTTGAGTATGCATATGAAGTTCTACTCTTTTTTCTACAGAATTGTCCATTCTCTTTTTCTTAGGATTTCCTGCTGTTTCAATAATTGTATTTGCCATAACAGTAATTTCTTTTGCAAAATTATCATATGCAGCATTTCCATCTAATTTTAATCCCTTAGCTGAACTAATCTTTTTCATTACAGTTTTAAATTTTGCTTTTTCTACAAATGCTTTGCAAGTTATAGTACTTGTCCCATCATATAGATTAAACATTATAATGACTTTGTCATTTTTTATCTCTCTTGAATCTGTTGATATTACTTCACCTTCTATACATACCTTTTGTATATCTGGTGATATATCTATTATTTTAGTAAGTGGATTTTTAAGTGTTGTACTTCTACCATAAATTAAAGGAGAATTTTCATCTTCTTTATCTTCTTGTTTAGGTGTTTCTGTCTTTATACCATTTTTTCTTGCTACTTCAGCTTGTTTTTCTGTTAGAACTTTATCTCTCTCTTCAACTTTTTCTCTTTCTTCTTTCATAGCTTCTTCTCTTGCTTCATCAGCTTGTCTCTTAAGTTCTGATAATGCTTCTTTTTCTTGCTTTTTTAAGTATTCTTCATATTTTTCTATGTCTTCTTTTGTTACTGTATCAATATATTGGACATTATATTTATTATTATAAAGATTTAATAATAAATGTTCTAACCCTTTATCAAATTTCTTAGATTGCAAAAAAGCAGAACCTTTAACTTTAAGCTCAACACTAACTGTATTTTCATTAATTTTGGGTTTACTATTAGTTAGTATTGCCTTTGAAAGAGGTTCTTTTTTGCACATATATTTAATTAAATTTTCCCAGTCTTCTTCTATAGTTTCTTTGATTTCTGCATTATCATAAGATATATTTATAATTGCTTTGTTAACAGCAAATTTATTAACTAGAAAGTTTTCAAAACTTTCTAGTTCTTCTATATTTATTTGCTTTTTACTAGTTAAATAAATCTCTAATTTGTTACTTTTCTTAAATAAATTTGCATTTTCAAAAATACTATCTTGTATATTATTTAATTCTAAATAATCCTTAAATATTTCTTTAACTTCCCTTTGCATTATTTTTATGCTCCTAATCTTTACTTAAATTTTCTCTAATTGTTTCAAATACTTTTTCAACGTCTCTAACAGAATCAATATATATATTTCTGTCTAATATATTTTTAGTATTAGATTTAATATATATTGTTCCTAAATTAAATATTTTTTCAAATCTAGTTTTATTATATGAAATACGTTTTATATCGCTATAGCTAATTTCTATTTCTCTCTTTTTAAAGAAAACTATTTTTTCATAAATCAGTTTTGTTACATAAAATGTGCATTTTGAATTATTAATCTTATATCTCTCATATAAAAATATTAATGTCTCTACAATTATAACTAAAACTAAAAAGGAAATTGATTCAAATAAAAATTTAGTACTTGAGTATATAAGTACAGCTGACATTATAATTGCTATAATTACAGATTCAATGTGTTGAGATAGTATATATCCTATTACAAATTTTCTTTTAAATTCAAATATTTTTAATGTATCTTCTCTAGCTTCTTCTTCTTTCATAATTTGATTCATACAATTATTACATAATTCGCCTTTTCCTTTTAATTCCGCTCCACACATTTTACACTTCATAAAATACCTCTTTCTTTATTGTATGTATTAATATTTATAATTTACTATGCTTAAAATAATCTCATTACATCATTATATGAAACGAATATTGATAATAATATAAGTAATGAAAATCCAACAAGTTGAATTGTTACTTCTACATTTTCCTTAAGTGGTTTTCTTCTAATTCCTTCTATAATAAGTAAAAGAATTTTACCACCATCTAATGCTGGAATTGGCAAAAGATTAGTAATTCCTAGTGAAAGTGATATAAGTGCCATTAAATATATAAATTCACTTATAGTCTCTGTAGATGCAACTGTTGAAGATATTCCTACTGGTCCCATAAGTTGATCCATACTAACATTTCCTGTAAATATCTGTTTCACATTATCAACTAGTGAAAAAGAAAATTTTACAGTAGTCCAGAATGAATAGTATAAATTATCTTTAAAGTTTCTATCTACAAATTTAAAACTTGCTCCTATATAATAACTTTTACTTACAATTGGCTCTATTTCAAAATCAATATTTTTATTTTCTCTTTCAATTGTTAAATGTACTTTATCTTCTTTTGTATTTTTTATTAATTCTATTGCCTTTTCATAATCTCCTGATACAATTTCACCATTTACAGAAATAATTTTGTCTCCTGTTTTTATTCCAACTTTCATAGCTGGTGAATCTTTATATATTGATTTTATTTCTGTGTTTGCATTCTTATTTGCTTCTCCTAAATATATACCTACTGTTTTTGTAATTACTTCTGTAGGCTTTATTTTAATATTTTTCTTTTCTCCATTTCTTTCAATTAGTATATCTAATTCTTTTCCCTTACTATCTGATATAATCTCTGTTATATCTGAATTAATTCTAATTTTTTTATTATTAATTTCTAATATCTTATCACCTGCTATAATTCCACTTTCCTTTGCAGAATATCCATCTATAGTCTCTAAAACTGTTGTTGAATAAAAATTTCCTGATATAGCAGCTAAGCAAAAATATATAATTATTCCAAATAATATATTTACAATTGCTCCTGCTGCAACTATCGCAATTCTTTTTGGTACTGAAAGCTCACTAAAAGATCCTTTTGTTTCAGATCTCTGTTCTTCACCTTCCATACTAACAAATCCACCAAGTGGAATCATTCTAATACAATATTTTGTTTCTTTTTTCTGCTTTTGGAATAATATTTTTCCAAATCCTAATGAAAATTCATTTACTTTTACTTTAAAAAATTTTGCTACAAGAAAGTGTCCACTTTCATGAATAAACACTAAAAATCCTAATAAAAAAACTATTTTTATTGCATTTAAAATAAACGAAATAACTGAAATCAATATTTCCTCCTAAATTAAATATAAAATTTATATTATAAACATCTTTAGTAAATAGTAAGCATATGGAGCTATAAATATTACAGAATCTATTCTATCTATCATACCTCCATGCCCTGGTATTAAATTACTAAAATCTTTTATCTCAAAGTATCTTTTTATAAGAGATGCTGAAAAGTCACCAATCTGTCCTACTATAGTTAATACTAATCCTATTAATCCTATATATATATAATTTATATTCATTGAAAATACATTATTTAAAAGTATTGTATATAAAATTACAAGTATAACTCCTCCTAAGGTTCCAGCAATGCATCCTTCTACTGATTTTTTAGGACTTATTTTGTTAAATTTATGTTTTCCAAATTTATTTCCTATCAAATATGCAAAAATATCGCATCCCCATGAAGCTAATATTATATACCATATATAATATTTTCCAACCTCATCCATACCAAAAATTAATGATATGAAACTTATAAAACCAACAATATAGATAATTCCAAAAAATGTTACTGATATATCAGCAAAATTAGTTTTCATTTCACTTATAATAACTATTAAAAATAAAATGGCAAGTAATGATAGAACTATTATCCCAACATTTCTTGAAATCATATCTATAGGAATAACATGTAAAAATGCTGGAAATATAGCACATAAATATCCAATAGATTTTACTGGTTTAACTTTTTCTTCTGTACATTTCATATATTCATGTATACCAATAATAGCTACAACTGCAAGTATAATATCTATTAAATATTTATTACCAAAGATTAGTATTATAGCAACTATTGGGAATCCTAATAAACCTGATAATATTCTTTTTATACTACCCATAGTTTACTCCTTTTAATTTATTTTGCTTCTGCACCAAAATTTCTTTTTCTCTTTTGATAAATTCTAACTACTTCATCTAAATCTTCATTAGTAAAGTCTGGCCATTTTTTATCCAAAAATATATATTCAGAGTACACAGTTTGCCATGTTAAAAATCCACTTGATCTTAATTCTCCAGAAGTTCTTACAACAACGTCTGGATCAGGTAGTCCTACTGTGTATAGGTTATTAGAAAATAATTCTTCATCAATATCATCTATTGATATCTCATTATTCTTTACTTTTTTAGCTATATTTTTTGTAGCTCTTAGAATATCTGCTCTTCCACCATAGTTAATTAGTATATTAAAGTTTATATCTGTATTATCTTTTGTTCTTTCTTCAAGTTTTTTTATACTTTCTCTAAGACCTTCAGATAGTGCAGATACATCTCCAAGTACTCTAACTCTCATTCCTTCTGTATCAGCTTTTTTAGAATACGTATCTAAATATGTTTTAAGTAAAAGCATAAGTGCTGCTACTTCTTCTTTACTTCTTTTCCAATTTTCTGTAGAAAATGCAAATACACTAATATTTTTTATTCCTATTTCTTTTGCATGTCTTACTGTATTTTCTAAAGTTTTTGCTCCTTCTTTATGTCCTGATTTTATATCTAATCCTCTTTCTCTTGCCCATCTTCTATTTCCATCCATTATTATTCCAATATGTTTTGGTAACTTTGAATTTTCCATTTTAAATTTCTCCTTTTTTAAATTGACATTATTTCTTTTTCTTTTTTATCTAATATTACATCTATTTCTTCTATTTTCTTATCTGTCATCTTTTGAATTTGTTCTTCTGCTCTTTTTAAATCATCTTCTGTTATAGAACTTTCTTTTTGTAATTCTTTTGCTTTATCAATACCATCTCTTCTAATTGATCTTACAGCTACTTTTGCTTCTTCTGCCATTTTTTTAATATCTTTAACTATTTCTTTTCTTCTCTCTTCATTTAATTCAGGAAATGCTAGTCTTATTACTTTTCCATCATTATTTGGATTTAATCCAATATCTGATGCTAAAATTGCTCTTTCAATATCTTTAAGTACACTAGCATCCCATGGTTGTATAACTATCATTCTAGCTTCTGGAACTGATACACCAGCAACTTGATTTATAGGAGTTGGTACTCCATAATAGTCTACCATGATTTTATTTAGTATTGCTGGATTTGCTCTCCCAGCTCTAATTTCTGATAAATTTTCCTCAAATACACTTATTGACTTTTTCATTCTCTCTTCAATCTCATTAAATTCCATACTAATTCTTTCCTTTCTTAAATTTAATATATTATCATCTTATGTGAATCTTTAAATATATTTTAAACTTTTATTTAACTATAGTTCCTATTTTTTCACCATTTATAACTTTAATAATATTATCTGGTTCAAAAATACTAAAAACTATAAGTGGCATATTATTTTCCATACATATTGCTGTTGATGTAGAATCCATAGCTTTTAAATTCTTTTTTAATATATCTTCATATGATATACTATCATATTTGATTGCACTACTGTCTACTTTTGGATCTGCTGAATATATTCCATCTATTGTTTTAGCTACTAATATAGCTTCTGCATTTATCTCTACAGCTCTTAAAGCAGCACATGTATCTGTTGAAAAATATGGATGTCCTGTTCCTGCTGCAAATATAACAACTTTTCCTTCTTTTAAATATTTTTCTGTATCTCTTTTTGTATAGCTCTGTGCTATTGTATTCATATCAATTGCAGTTTCGACGACTGTTTCTACTTCTCTTGCCTCTAAAGCATCTTTTACAGCAAGTGCATTCATTACAGTTGCTAGCATTCCTATATAATCAGATGTAACTCTATCCATTTCATGTCCATCTCTTCCTCTCCAGAAGTTTCCTCCTCCTACAACTATAGCAAGCTCTATTTTCTTTTCAGAAAGTATTTTTATTCTATCACAAATTTCTCCAACTGCTTTAGAATTTATTCCAACTTTGTTTTCTCCTGCTAGTGATTCTCCACTAATTTTTAATAAAACTCGTTTATACATTATATATATAACCTCCACTTTTTTTGCTTTTCACATTCTATCATATATTCCCTAGTTTATCTATATATATTTATAAATATTTTAATTAATTTATTTTACCATTAGTTAATTTTTAGCCAAAGAAAAAAGAGCCAGTTTAAAATATTACTACTGGCTCTTTATCTTTAGTTAGTCATTGAGTTCTACATGAAACGCATGACACCCAATCTTATAGGTGTCTATACCTTCTCTATAGCGTTTCTGTTTCTCTGATATATCCATATAAATATCATAGAAAAACAGAGCGCCATTTTGAAAATACTCCTTAGTAGGATCCTCACCAGCTAAAGCAGCTAAAGCAGCTTTTATGCAATCATCATAATAATCACTATTCTTAAACTCTTCATCAGATAAATCTGATATATCAGCAAAAGCCCATTTTTTCAAGAGAACTTCCATTAAGCTGCCATTTTCTGCACCAAATTCACTACTTTTGGTGTTAAGTCTGTTCATAGCTACAGCTCCTACTGACACCTTACCTTTGTAAGACTCACCACGAGCCTCTGCCCAGATAATCTTAGCAAGAGTTAGTAACTCTTGGTGAGTATAGCTATAAGTCTCAGCTTCTGTAAGTTTTCTTTGAGCTTTCTTCTGTTCTAACAGCCTTTTACGCTCTGCTCTTTTCTTTTGCTGTAAACGTTTTTTACGTCTCTGCTCTTTGATTTTCTTCTTTCTCATCTTCTCTTTCTGCCTTTTTTCTTTAGCAGATATTGAGCTTGATGTAGCAGATATTACAGAACCTGAAGCAGTTTGGTAGCTTATAGAGCTTGGAGTAGTAACTTCTACTGTATGTGGTTTACTAGCTAAACTAGCAGTTACCACATTTTCAGTTTCTTTAGGAATAGTGGTTTTATCAAAAATAAAAGCCACTGTTACCATTAATATTACTACCACACACAATAAGATAGCATTTAGCCGTATTATTCTTTGTGTTTCCATTCTTTCTCCTCCTGTCCTTTACTTCTGGCAAGTGCCAGATTTGCTTAGTTAAAGAATTAAATATAATATAATTATACCACTTTTCCCTAAAATATTCAAATTTACAACTTTTTCCTTTTTTTCTTTTATGCTAAAAAAAGAACTTGAGCTTTTCTCAAATTCTTTTATTTATGTTAATTTAATTAGATTCCCATCTTACTATTTTTATATCTTTATATGTTGTCAGTACATCCATATATTTTTGGTATTCTTCTTCCCATAATACATCTGGAACCTTTTCAAAAGCCTCAAATACTTTTTCAGCTTCTTTTAGAAAAATTAGTTGTTCATTTGTACTTAATTTCTGATACTTCTTTGAAAAATCATATAATTTATTAAGCATTTCATTAGCTTTTATAAATGTCATAAAATCTTTTACTTTCATCCCTGCCATTCTTATTTGAGCTACTGCAAATGCAATCAATGCAAAAATTATAATAAGAAGCATCACTATTATCATTAGTGCTACATTCATATAAAAACTCCTTATACTATATAAAAAATTATAGCACATAAAAATTTTTATATCAATATTTATATATAATTTTTAAATATACCATTTGTTTAAGTATATTTTCAAAAAAAATAGTAAAGGCATATCTTATAAACCTTTACTACTTCTACATCTATTTAGTTTTTACTGTTTTTGCTCTTGACCAATTTGAATAAATTCTGACTGTTTTACCATTTACTTTAACATTTTTATAAGTACGAACTCTAATATAATATTTCTTCTTTTTCTTTAACTTTGATATTGTTTTTGATATTGTTTTATTTTTACTTATTGTTTTTGTTTTAGCTGATGAAAATTTACTAGAAGTTGAATATTGAATTTGGTATCCTGTTGTTTGTACAGCTTGTTTCTTTATCTTTAAAGTAAAAGCTTTTTTCTTCTTTTTTAATGATGAGATTACTGTTGACTTTGGAATTATTCTATAACTTTTAGAAAGTGTTCCACTATATAATATGCCATCAAATTTTATTTTAGCAGTGCATATACCAACATTTTTATTGTTTACATATGTTATAGTATAATATTTTGAATTTATTACTTTTCCTTTATTATCTTTTACTATTACTTTAGGCTTTTTATAATTTCCAGTATATACATAAGTAGTTCCTGAAAGTGTAACTGTTTTTGGTGAATATATTGTCTCATTTTCTGAAATATATCCACATCTTTTACATATAAATGTTGCAAGTCCATTTTGTTTTGTTGTTGTAATTTTATGAACTGTAACATCATTATCATGTCCTAATACTTTAATAACATTTTGTTTTACAACTATACTATTACAATATGTGCAATGACTTCCTTGTGTAAGTCCATTTTCTATACAGGTTGCAGGTTTTCCCTCATCAATTTTAGTAGTATCTTTATGTTCACAATAAATCTCAAATTTTTTAGTAATTGTTCCTGAATAACATCCTTTACCTTTTACAGTAACAATTGCACTTCCAACTTCTATATTGTTTGAATATGCTACAGTATAATCATTTTCTGTTAATTCTTTTCCATTTAGAACTACCTTAACATTAGGTTTCTTTTCTGTTTTATCATATATATATTTACTTTTGCTTAATGTAACTGTTGCTTTATTTATTGAAATTGCTTTTGCAGTTACTGGTATAGTTATTTTCCTTCCAAGTACTGTTGTTGTTACATTAGTTTTTCCTGGATAGATGCCTTCTACTTTTCCTTTTGTAATTTTTACTATTTTTTCATTTTCACTTTTCCATACTGCTACTGGAACTACTTTATGTTTAGCACCTGATGGAAAACATCCTTTAGTAACTATAGTTCCTGATAATGATGGTGCATTTGCTGTACTTTTGCAATTTACAGTTATACTACTTTCTTTTGCAGTAACAGATTTTTTTTCTATTTTTGATGATAATATATTTATTGAAACATTCTTTTTAGTATTATTTGCTGTAGTAGAACTACTTCCATTTGTATATCCAAATTCTTGTACCCAATAATGACAACCATTATAATATACATGCCCTATTCCTATAGAAGTATAAGATCCTAACATATTACGTCTGTGTCCTTGACCTGCATATTTCTCTTTGTCTTCTTTCCATATTTTAAAAGCAGATGTAGCTGTTTCTAAATATTTTCCCTGTCCTACAGCTATATTTTCACCATAACTACTAGTTCCATTATAATCACATGTAAAACAACTTGTTCCATCTGTTCTTTCATGTGCAAAGCTAAATGCAATTTCAGCAGCTCTTTGCATAGCAATTTGCTCTAAATTATAATCATATTTAAGTTTTCCTAAATTCTTACACTTTGTCTTAGTTTTATTATCACTATTCCAATACCAAGCTTCACTTCCAGTTCTAAAAGAATTTATTTTACTTAACATTTTTCTAGCTTCTGTTTGCCCATAAGTTACAGATACTTTTACATTATAAACATCTGTACTGGCAGCTTTTGTTTCATTTTTAAAAATACATAAAACAGATATTGATATTATGCAAAATAATAATGAAATACTAATTTTTTTTATAGTTTTCATATTTTATCCTCCCATAATTAATATATATATTTTATCATATATTGCTTATAAATACTATAAAATAAAATTAATATTTATTATTATTTAATTACTTTTTTCTATTAATTCTACCTCAAATATTCTTTGTTCATTATCATTTATAAATACTTTTATATATTCATTTCCTTTATTAATTATTTTTGAATTCATTATTTTATCTACTATCTTTTCTTCTACTTCCTCTTTTATTTTTCTTTTTATATCTCTGGCTCCATTTTTATTATCTTTAGTTTTCTCAAATAAAATATCTATTACCTCATCTTCTATAATTATATTATATTCTGCCTTTTCAAATCTCTTAATTAATTCTTTTATATCTTTTTTTATTATTTGTTTTATCACATCTTCTTTTAACTCATTAAATACAATAATTTCATCTATTCTATTTAAGAATTCTTGTTTTAATGTTTTATTTAGTATTTTCTTTACTTCGTTTTTCTCTTCTTCCTCATTTCTTGTTTGAGTATTTAAAAATCCTATTTCATTATATTTTTTGTTTAAAATTCCAGCTCCAATATTTGATGTCATTATTATTATTGTATTTTTAAAATTAATCTTTTTGCCTTTCGAATCTGTAATTGTTCCTTCATCTATAATTTGAAGTAATAAATCAAGTACATCTATATTTGCTTTTTCTATCTCATCAAATAAAACTATAGAATATGGCTTTTTCCTTACTCTATCTGAAAGTTTTCCTCCTTCTTCATACCCCACATATCCTGGAGGGGAACCTATTAACTTTGAAACTGAATTTTGTTCCATATATTCTGACATATCGAATCTAATTACAGAATCTTCATTTCCAAAAAGTTCTTTATTTAATTTCTTACTAAGTTCTGTCTTTCCAACTCCGCTACTTCCAACAAATAAGAATGATCCTATTGGTCTATTTTCCTCACTTATTCCAAGTTTGTTTCTTTTAAGTATATTAATTATCTTAGCAATTGCATTATCTTGACCAATTACTTCTTTTTTTAAATTTTCTTCTATATCTTTAAACTTTTCAAATTCATTTCCAGTAATCTTACTTATTTCTATTCCTGTCATATCTGAAATAACATTTCCAATATCTTCTTTTTTTATCTCTATCACATCATTTTCACTATTATTAGTACATTGTTTTCCTTCTGTCTCTATTTTTTCTTTAAGACTTTTTTCCACTTCTTTTAATTGAATAGCTTTTTGAAAATTTTCTATTTTTATTGCTTCTTCTTTTTCTGATTTTATCAGTTCTATTTTATTTTTAATCTCTTCTATTTTATTTGGAAGTGAAAATACTTCTAGTTTAGCTCTAGCACATGCTTCATCTATAAGATCTATTGCTTTATCTGGCAAGTTTCTATCATTTATATATCTCATAGATAGTTCTACTGCACTGATAATTGCATCATCTGTAATTTTTACATTATGATGTGCTTCATATTTATCTCTAACTCCTTTAATTATTTCAATAGTGCTTTCTTTTGATGGCTCTTCTACTAAAATAGACTGGAACCTTCTATCTAAGGCATTGTCTTTTTCTATAAACTTACGATATTCATTAATAGTAGTCGCTCCTATTAATTGAAGTTCTCCTCTTGCAAGTAGAGGTTTCATAATATTAGATGCATCAATCGCTCCTTCTGCTGCTCCAGTTCCTACTATCATATGTATTTCGTCTATAAATAAAATTATATTTTTATTATTTTGAGCTTCATTTAAACACTTTTTCATTCTTTCTTCAAAATCGCCTCTATATTTACTTCCTGCAAGAATACTTGAAATATCTAGACATAATATTCTTTTATTTTTAAGTTCATCTGGTACATTTTTATTAACAATTTTCTCTGCTAATCCTTCTACAATTGCTGTTTTTCCTACACCTGCATCACCTACTAAGCATGGATTATTTTTCATTCTTCTAGATAAGATTTCTATTAATCTTTTTGTTTCTTTTTCTCTTCCTATAACTGGATCTAACTTTCCGCTACTAGCTCTTTTAGTTAAATCAATACAATATTTATTTAAATTTGCTGTATCACTTTCTTTATTCTCCTTTTCTATGAATATATCATTATTTTCTTGATAATCTAAATCTTTTCTATTTCCTATAACATCATTTAATTCTTTATATATTTTTTTAATATTTATATTCAAATCTACTAATATTTTATTTGCCATATAAGTAGAATCATCTAAAATAGTTATTAGTATATATTCTGTTTCTATTAGTACTTCTTGATTTTTTTTAGTTTCTAAATATGCGTTTTCTATTAATCTTTTTGTTTTTGGTGTAAATCCTATTACTTTGTTTTCTGTATTTTCACTATAGCTTAAATACTCTATTATCTTTTCTTTAACTGCTTCTTTACTAACATTATTATTACTAAGAATTTTTCCTGCAACACTATCATAATTTTCTGCAAGTCCATATAATATATGTTCTGTTCCAATATATGAATGACCAAGTTCCATAGTCAAATCTTTAGCATAATTTAAAACTTTTTCACTGCTTTCACTAAACTTATATTCCAATATAATTCTCCTTTTTCATTTTTACTTTTTAATATTCTTGACTAATCTTTTTAAATTATACAAAGAAAAAAAGATAAAAACTTCAAATACTGTTTTTAGTATTTTGAGTTTTTATCTTTCAAACTTATATTCTTTTATTTTTTATCATGCTTATTTGTAATGTTTTCTAATCTTCTAACAATTTCTTTTTGTTTATCTAAATCTACCCAATTATAATAACTTGGTATAAATTCTCCATATAAATGTTTATCCTTTTTTTTATTTTCATCCATATATTAATCACCATTTATATTATTAGGAGAAAATATTTTTTTATTCAACAATTTTTTCGATTAAATCTGATGTGCAGTGTGAACATTTTGTTGCTTTATAAGGAACTTCAGATAAGCAATATGGACAAATTTTTGTATCTGGTTCTTTTTTTATTTCTTCTTTTTTATTTTTTCTTTTTGCTTTTTTATTCATCTTTTCTGTAGCAGCTCTATTTAGTTCATCTAATTTTTGATTTAATTTATTCATATATTTTAAAACTAAAAATATTGTAAATGCTATTATCAAAAAATTAATTACTGCTGTTATAAACGATCCTATTTGAATTTTAGATGTTCCTATTTCTATAATCCAATCTTTATAATCTACATTTCCTGTTAATATGCTTGTAAATGGCATAATTACATCATTTACAAGTGATGTTACAATTGTCTGAAAAGCTCCACCTATAACAACACCAACAGCTAAGTCTATTGCATTTCCTTTCATTGCAAATTCTTTAAATTCTTTTAATAATGACATTTTTTGTTTACTCCTATTATTTTTCTATTTTTTTATTATATATTACAATATTTTTCTATATTTAACAATATATTTTAATTTATATTCCTAAGACTAGAATTGCAATTTTGAAAAATAACATTACAGAACATGTATCCACTATGGTTGTAATTAATGGTGCAGCCATTATTGCTGGATCTAAATTTAATTTCTTGGCTGCTATTGGTAATATACATCCAAGAGATTTTGAAAGTACAGTTGTCCCTATTAAAGTTAATCCTACAACAACTGCTATATTAGAATTATTGTATTGAAGCATTATTCTAATATAATTTGCTATAAATAATCCTATTCCTACAATTACACCAATTCTCATCTCTTTCCATAAAGCTTTTAGTATATCTTTTGTATCTATTTCATCTTTTGCGAGTCCTCTAATAATTAATGTTGAACTTTGTGATCCACAGTTTCCACCTGTTCCCATTATCATTGGAATAAATGCAACTAATAGTGGAATAGCTTCAAATGCTTTTTCATATTTAGTTATTACAGCTCCAGTAACAGCAGATGAAATCATTAGTACTAAAAGCCATAAGAATCTATTTTTAGCATGCTTAAATACACTTGTTTTAAAATATCCGTCTTCACTTGGTGTAACAGCAGCCATTTTTTCAAAGTCTTCTGATACTTCATCTAGCATAACTTCCATAGCATCATCAATTGTTACAATTCCAACTAGTCTATCCTCTCTGTCTACTACTGGCATAATATTTACATCATATTTATCAAATTTCTTAGCAACTTCTTCTTTATCCTCTGTTGTTTGTACTGATATAACATCAGATGTCATCAAATCTTTTATAAAATCATTACTTCCTGCAAATAATAAATCTCTTAGTTGTACTTGTCCTATAAGCTTTCTTGTCATACTTAATACATAACAAGTATAGATATTATCTATATTTCCTATTTTCTTTATTTTTTCAAAAGCTTGAACAACTGTCATGTTTTCTTTTAAATCAACAAATTCTGTTGTCATTATACTTCCTGCACTATCATCTGAATATTTTAATAATTCATTTATTATTTTTCTGTCTGATTTATTCATATTCTTTAATATACGTTTAACAACATTTGCTGGCATTTCTTCTATTAAATCTACTGTATCATCCATAAATAAATCATTAATAACATTTTTAAGTTCTGCATCTGTTAACATATTTATTAGTTTTTCTTGAATATCTGAGTCTAAATAGGCAAATACATCTGCTGCTTTATCTTTGGATAATAATCTATAAACAACTACACAATTTTCTTCATCTAGTTGTTCTAGAATCGACGGTATATCTGCACTATTTATTGCATCTAATACTTTATGCAACTCCATTAAATTTTTACTTTTTAGTAACTTTAGTATTTCTTCTACCATCATATTATCCTCCTTTTATAATAATAAAATAACCTTACCACATATACAGCGATAAGGTTTATATTTTTACATAGAAAATAATTTTCATCTTATTTTTCCGCCGTACAAGCTTTAGCTTACTAAAGGGCAATGTAATTGCATTAGAATATGCCTTATTTTCGACATCTTCTGCTAACCCTCAAAAACAGTGTCTCCACCATTTTGCGGTAGCAATCCGTATCCCAATATAGCCTCACCTACCGAATACTTTACTCTCTATTATTTAATATAACATTTTTCAAAATTTATGTCAACTATTTAATTGACATACTATTTTTGTACATTTATTGTCTTTAATCTCAAAACAATATATACCATATGTTACTTCTTGTTCTTCAAATAATTTTTTTGCAGTAATGTTTTCATTTTTACCTTTAATTTCACATTCTGTATTTTCATCAATTGTTATTTCTATTTTTTTATCTGTGGTCTTATAAACTTCTTTTTCATCAGCATCTATATTTACAAAATAATTATCTGAATTTTTATCTTTTTCTAAATAATATACTTTATTATTCTCTTTCGAAATAAAAATATATTTATTATATTTTTCTGACCAAGTGAAATAATAATTTATTCCATCCACAACAAGTGGAACTTGATTTTTTAAATAATCATATTCATTTTCTGTAATTGTGTACCTTGAAATTAATACTCCTTTTAATGTATATGTATTATCATCATTTTTATTAACTTTATTAATACTTGCCCTTTCTTTATTATTTCCAGTAGTATTTATTTGCAAATATCCTTCTTCTGTTGTAACTGGAGTTACTATCTCATCAGTCTTTTCAATATTTTTTCTATATGTAGAATATATAAAATATGCAACGATTATAACTAATATTATTACTATTATACTAATTAATAATTTACTATTTTTTTCTTTCTCCTCCATAAATAGAATTCTCCTTTATAATAATATCTATATATTATATTATTCAAAACTCATAGTCAATATATATATAACTATTAAATGTTAATAACTTAAACAAAGTTAATATTCAATACGTTCATTGAAAAATATTATACACTATAGTATAGTAATTAGTAACCTTTCTTGTTTAAAGGTAGTTTTACATAAGAAAGGAGGCAGATAAGATGACTCAACCAGACCTTATTCAAAATTTAATTGAACAGTTATTAATAGAAAAAGAAAAAAACATCAGGCTTCAATTAAAATTAGAAGAAATCCAAAAAGGTAAAGATTAATGTACTTATTACATAGTCGAAAGTAGGAAAGAATTACAGGCTTTCCTACTTTTATTATAAAAATAAAAAAGTATGTGTATTACAGGTACACATACAGACAAACAATATACACAACCAGACCTAAGGTACATTGTTTTATACATTTTTATAATAGCATTTTTTTTTTTCTTTGTCAAATCAAACTGAATTGAAACAGTTATTATTATTATCAAAAACTACTAAATATGAGATACTCTAAATATTAACCTATACATAATGTTATTACATATCTTATAAGATAGTTTATAATAAGCAAAGTCTTAGTAATTAGGCAATACTAATGAAAGGAGGTACATAAAAATGCACGACATACTAAAATTATTAGTTTTAGTTATTCTTTATTTGATAGTAAATAATAATAAGACTAAAAAATAACCAGGAGACTCAACTATTCCTGGTTATTTTTATACATATACTTTGCACGACATATATGCAATTGATATAATGTATTATACAATATTTCATTCTAAAAATCAACTACTTTAAAATTATCTTATTTTTATAACTATATATATATTATTTATTAAATAAATTAAGTCACTTTTGATAAAGTGACTCAATCCTCTAGAATTAATAATCTATTACAGAACCATAACTATCAACATAATAATTGTTGGTATACCTATAGTTATGGCTACCAGTGCTCTGGCTTCATCCTTTTTTGTATAGATTTCTATTCCATTAAGATATGATTTAAATTTTTTGTCATCATTTCTTAACACTCTAACTATAATAAGGACTACTACTGTAAGTACTGCTATTACGTTATTCATATATACACTCCTCCTAATTGCTTATTCCAACAGTATCATTCTAGAAACATCTTATTATAATTATAAGACGATAAACAACTAAATGTTTAACTATTTATATTATAACATTTTTATTATAATATTGCAAATATCTAAACCAGGATTAAGAAATGAAAAAAATAAAATAATTTATGAAAGTATATATAAATAAAG
>CANOSM010000026.1 GCA_947569365.1 uncultured Clostridium sp.
CCATTCAAACGAATGAAAAGCAACTCCTAAAACAGCATTTTCAGGATTATTATAATTCCAATTAAAATAAGGACTATTTAATAAGAATAAAGAGATGAAAATTATTATTATAACTACACATAATGAAATCAATATACAATGAATCATTTTTCTTCTTGCATTATTCCTTTGCAATAGTTGTAAGTTTATTATCTCTAGTTTTTCAGAAATTGCTTTCAAATCCTCCACTTTAGATTCTGAAATATTTTCTCCAAGTAAAGTGCTTACTGGTGTTTCAAGAACCTCAGATATTAAAACTAACATTTCCGAATCAGGAACTGACAGTCCTTGCTCCCATTTAGAAATTGTTTGTCTTACTACATTTAATTTGATAGCAAGTTCTTCTTGTGAAAGTCCTTTTGATTTTCTTATAGATTTAATGTTTTCTTTTAACATTTTGAACAACTCCCTTCTTTACAAACTATTATATAAAGAATATTCCGTTGCTACAAGCAATGTTTATTAACATTCAAGATTTATAGCTATTATAAGTTGTCATTTAATCAATATCTTTTTATTCTAACTTTGTCATTATATTTTGGACATTTCATATATCTTGTCCTTCCATAATGCATAGCAAATAATACTTTTTTATACTTTGGATATATTTATAGTAGCATTTATTGCACTAATAATAACCTGCCGTTTGCTCAATTTTAATATCATTTGTTACTCTTACTTTAAAAATAATACTTCCTCCAACAATAAGTAGAACTCTTATTCCTGAACGCATCTCAACAAAAGATGTCAAAAACATTAAAAATAAAAATGTTATAGAGGAAATAAATCCAATAACTAATTCAAGTTTCAGCATTTCTCTGTACAATTCTTCTTTTGATTTTTTCATCTCTAATAAATTCTCTTCTGCTTTTTTATTATAGTTTTGCATTTTGATATTACCCTATCTGTAATGTTTAGTTTTTTGCAATCTCTTTTTAGATAAATAATATGCTTATTTAATATTAGACTATATTTTTATCCGTAAATTACTCAATTTAGAGATTTAATATTTAGAACTTTATTACTAATATCCCATTTTTATAGGTATTCTAATATATATAAGTAGCTACTTACTAATTACTTGTAATTTATTTGACTTTCTTATAAATATTTTCACAAGATTTACAAGTAATTTTCATTTCATAACTAGCTACTTTTTTGTCTAATATTGTAATTAGTGGCTCATTATCTTTTGTACAACAAAATCTGTTTTTTATAATAACTAATTCATCATTACATTTTCGTCCTATTTTACTATCTTCAAAATCTAATAATGCACTACCAATACTTCCACAATTACATCTATATTTTAATTCTAATCTATCATAAGTTGAATAACATAGATAACCTATATTTTCATTACATTTATCGCAATACATCCATCCACCATAATTAGTTGCTAATCTTGTATTTACTAATTCTTTATTTTTTACTACTCTTGACATAATTTTATCTCCTCTCAAAACTGTAATTTGACAATTACTTTTTTATCTTTATATTATAATTTCCTTAATAATTTTAAATAAAGTAAAAAGTGTCGAAATCTGCTATTTTCAACACTTTACGCCTCTAAATTGGTCGAGGTGAACCTCGCTAATATCTTTAAAACTGCTATATTATTGAGAATTTAATTTTTGATTCTAACAATAAATCTAACAAAAATCATAATAATGAATAATCTTAAATAATATTTTCTTGTTCATATACATAGCTATTATTATATACCATTTCTGGTGATATATCTATTTTTCCATTTTCTCATATATCACTTGTCTTATATATTTAGGTGCAAACATTATATGATATTTGCAGTTCCAAGTTGAATATGTTAAACTATTATTGTCTATTTTCATAGATAAAAGCTTTTATTGCCCCACATAAAACGTGGGGTTATATTTATGCATTCTGGTATTATTTTTAAATTTTCTTCTAATAGTCTTTATGGATTAATCATATCTTTATCCATCAATTTGAACATATTCACTTAAATCCAAATCGTCTACAAATTCAATACTTATTATATGTTCATCTAAATTACTGTCACAAAATTCAATAATACCTGCATAATTAAATTTCCACTCAGGATGAGTATCATCTTTCTTAAAATTTATTGTAATTTGAGGTCTACCTATGTTATTTTTTATATATTCATCAGAATAATCGTATATTGAATTATAAAATTCTCTTAAATTCTTTTCTAACATATAGTCTAAAATTTTATCTTTTTCTTTTTCATATCTTTCTATAATTTTATTAGCATATTCAACAGTTTCTTCATTAAAAATCTCATTACTAATTATTATTAAATATTTCTCCTCATCAATATAATATTCTGAATCCCCATATTCAAAATCTTCTTTCTTCATAATTTATATCCTCCCTTCTAATTATAATACTCTAAAACAAAAATTACTATTTATTTTAAAGTATTATATCATAAGCTCTAATTAAAGAATATCGTTTTATGATATAAAGACCTTTTTATACTCTTAAATAATTCTATATATATAATTTTAAATAATACTATCTAGGAATTGTCTAGGAAAAAATCTAGGAGAAACTCTGTAACGCTGTATTAGTCTAAATAATTTTAAATAGTTTTGAATAATAAACTGCTGATTTTTAGGCACTTTGATATACTACTAGATAATTTTGAATAAAAACAAAGAGTACCGAAAACAGCAATTTTCAGTACTTTTATGGTCGAGGTGATTTCTTTCTTAAACCTCTTTTTTCTTTAAAATAAAAGACTTTTTATCTTAACTTACTTCAATTTTAGTAGTTTTTTAGTAATTTTATTTATATTGGATAAAATTCAAATCAATAATGTACAACTCTTACTTTATTAAATATATTATAGATTTCAACTTAAAATAGTTTATAGTCTTTTTTTATATTGAAGATATAAGAAAAGGTTAAATTTATATCTTGAATTTTTATAGTCTATGTCTCGGAGCTTTGAAGTAACGTTTAAAATCATTTAATATATTTTCAAATCTATGCTACAATATAAATATAAAAAATAATGTGTATAGAATAATAATTATGATAGAAAGTTCTATAAGTTATTGTAGTAATGAAAATTGTAATAAAACACATATTTGTTTAAGATATCTCGAATAAAAAATAGAGAATATGTTTAAACATTTTCAAATAGAAATATTTTAATGATTTAAATTTAAAACTATTTCTAGAAAATTTTCTCCTACATCATTTATTGATACTAATTGCTTCAAACTGCTATTTTTATTAAGAATTTCAATAGTTATTTTATCTAGTCCTATATTGATAATTCCAATTGAATTTAATCTATGTATTCGATAATTTTCTCTATTTGTTTCACTTATAAAAGTAATATTTCCATCATATACATCTTTTAGAAGTGTCATATCTTCTATAAAAATCCTGTTTAAAATTTCAGAATATTCACAAAATTCTTCCCACATCAATTTTTTATTAATATATGCTTTATATAATCTCGCTAACATTTTAGATTTACTAACATCTATTATATTATTTAAAATTCGCACTACTCTTCCTAACTCTTCTTCACATTTATTAGGATTATGTTCTAATGTAATTTTATATGATATATATTTATCTTTATCTATTTCTCCTGAATTTAACTCTTTTATAAATACTAATGTATTTTTTAATAAATTTCTATCATATATGTTATGGGCACCTTTTAATACAGATGCAATTGTCTTTATAATTGGAAAATCAGTTAAAGTATCCGAAATTTCTATTAAGCTATCAATTGTATATTCAGAAATATCAATTAATATATCTGTATTTTCTGAAAATAAAGATTCTCTAAATGATGGTATAATATTTTTCATAAATTAGAATTCCTTTATTTATCTTTCTTATTTTTTATTTTTTCTTTTATATTTTTAATTCCTATATATAATCCTCTATCTATGTTTTTAGTTATATTGATAAGAGTTTTACCATACAAACTCTTCATTTCCATATAATCCATAAATAAAGAAAGAAGCGAAATCGTTGCTGACATCATTGTTATTAATATCACAATATTATCTTCAATATTAGTATTAACTGGTTTAATTATATAAGCAATTAGCATTATAATTAGAGAAATTATTAAAATTGTAGCTGTTGATATTATTGATATTTTTTTTACCTTTTGTTCTTCTATATCTTCATAATTTGTATTAGTTTCTATTTGTTTCTCATCAAAGTCTTTAAATATTTGATATGTAAAATTAATTAAGTCCTGTTTCTCATTTTCCTTTAAAAATCTAGTTTCAGAAATATCTAATAAAATTTTATTTCTTATTTCAATTTCATTAAATATATATTTTTCTTTTATTCCATTTTCTTTTATTATAGATTTCCTTAAATCAGAAATAAGATGTGAATTAATTTCTATTCTTTGTATTATGAATGGTCTCACTGTATTAATAATCTTATCATTAATATCTTTAATATTTCTTAATAAATTTCTATTCTTTATTACTCTTGTTATAATAGTAGGTATTAATAAAACAAGTAATCCTGTTATAATTGGAGCTATCCAATCTATTATAATTTGATTTATTAAAATTGGCTTTATTATTACTTGATATATATAGTCCATTTTTTTCTCTTCCTTTTATGACTTTTTTATTTATTAGTTATATTTTTCTCTTTATATTATTTTTATAATTTGAAGTATTTGTACTACTATCAACGATATCCCTGCTATTTCTGATAGCATTAAAATAACTTCTTTTATAACATTTAACTTATTTTTTTCTTCCTTTCTATGTGTTTTACTTATTTCCATAATAGAATATCCTATTTCAATCATACCTTTACATCCACCATATAATCCTATAATTAAAATAAAAAATCCTATTACATTCCCAATCCAATATTTTATAAAATAATAAATAGTCGCCCATACTACAATTAATACTATTCCTGTAATTAAATTATCAATTCCTTTAATTCCTCTGTTTTTATTCATTTTTGAAATCTCTGTACTAAATCCTAAACATCCGATTATTATAAATAACCATTGGATAATTATAGCTACTGCTTCATTTCCAAAATAACCTTTATTAAATAATAAAAATATTCCAACTACTATAAATGTTATTACTAACGCAAAACCACTTATACTATCATCTATTTTCTCTGAAAATACTATCTTTTTTTCTTTATTCTTCTTTTCCATATTTTACTCCTTTTATAGTTTATCATATTATTTTATACTTAGAAATAGCTATATTTCTTTAAAGTTACATCTGACAAATACAAAATTTATTTACATTCAACAATGTACTTTAGTTTGCTTGTGTATATTGTTTGCATTTTTCCATTTTTAAATAAAATCTTCTTCTTGACAAGAAATGTAGTAATTACTATACAATATTTTTTACTATTTTTCAATGAACATATTAAAATTCCAAAACGATATTTTGTAAAAATATATTATATTTATTATAAAATTAAAAATTCCTGCAACTATATCGAATTAAGCTAAAATATAATATTTTTACTTACATCAAAAAATAGAATTTTGGAGTAAAATTAAAAATTGTTGTATAAATAAAATGAATATAATAAAAAATCATAATAGATATTATAAGTAAAGTTCCCAATGATAGACTAGATAGAAAACTTATTTTAGAAAGTTATTATGTCTTAATGTCTATTGTAAAGAAATATTGTTTAGATACTGATATATAATCTAAAATTAAACAATTAGAACAATACATCAGTCATAAAATTTTTTAATTGTTTTATTTTATATTAATTACTAAAATATATACAAACTATGTAATTTATTGTATAATAACTCCAGCCTCGTTAGAAGGTATCCCTATAGAAGGGAGGTGTGTGTATGTCTGGCTATATGTTGGTATGGATTTTACTTCAAAAAATTGAAAAATTAGAAGAAGAATTAAAGAAATACCAAGACAACACCGATAAAAACTAATTTTTAGTTCAGAGTAGTTCTCCCTACTCTGTTTTTTTAATTATTTAAAAAAGTAAAAAAAAATAGATATGCGTTTCTCCCCACATATCTGGTGTGCTTAATGTTGGCTATATGTTTAACAATTAAGCTACTAGTATTATAATACTATTTTTATTATATGTCAAATTTTATTTTTTATACTATTTTAATATTTGTACAATATTGCTTGTTTATACTATTAGTAAATTTCTTCTTAGTTCTATAACTAATCTCTATCTATTTTTCTAAAAAAATTATAATTTACATACAATTTTCTAATTATATGTAGTTATTTTATTGTTTTTGATTTTCTAGTTCCTTTTTAATATTTTTTAATCCGTTTATTTTTTCATTTGTACGCCTAATTTCATCTTTCTGTACATTTATTGTATCTTTTCTAATTATTTTATATACTTCATTATCTTCAAGCACCTTTACTTGCTCTTTGCAATCTTCTATATAATTTTTAAGACCTTCAATAAGCTCATTTATCCTTTGAATTTTTACATCAATATCAGTATCTTTTCCAAATAATAAGTCTGCATATTCTACTTTTCCATCTAATAATAATTGATATTCATAAACCATTTCATCATAATATCCACAAATTTCAGCTAATTCTTGATAAGTTGTTATATTATTTGAATTTTTTGCAATTTTTAATAAGATTTCTGGTGATGGTGGGTTATTTTTCTTTTTATTAACTATTCTCCATAAGTATGCACCATCTACTCCTATACTTTCTCCATATTCTGAAAATGTTTTATCTCCTTTACATTCATTTATTATTTGAATAAATCTATCTTGATTATACATATTTTTCATTATCCTTTATTTATTATTTTTATATATCATATCATTTTTAATAAAAAAAAACAATATTTTGTATTGACAACAGACAATAAAAGATATAATATATTGTCAGCAGACAATAAAAGGAGAAATTTATGAACTTAAAAATTAATAATATAAAAATATTAATTGAAACTGAATTTTTCGGTAGACAAAGTAATCTTGTTAAAACACTAAATATTGATTATTCATATTTTAATCAAATTATGAATAATCATAAATCTCCTAGTAGTAAAAAAATATGTGAAAAAATTATAGAATATTGTAAAAAACATAACATAGATTTTAAAAAATATATAGAATTTTAATTTTTTTTGCACATTTATTGTCTATAAACAATAAAAAGAAAGGAGAAATTTTATGGAATATACAAATGAAGTTTTAGAAGAACTAAAAAAATTAAATGAAAATCTTGCAAAGTTACATGAACCAAAGATGTTTAAAATTGGTGATGTAGCAAGAATACTTAAGATTAATAATAATCAAGCAAGTAAACTATTTAAGAGAGCTGATTTCCCAGCATTGACAAACTGTGGAGATAATAAGATTGAACAAACAGCTTTATTTAACTGGTTACAGACACGTCATGCTGATTATGAAGAAAATGATGACGAATTTGAAATATAAAAGTAAAAAATAGTCTATCTCAACGCAATTTTATAGACTATTTTAAAGAATTTTAATATCGATAATATAACAAATAATTCTAAAAGTGTCAATTCATAAAATTATGAAAGGAGTAATTAAATGTCAAAAAATAAAAAATATTATTGGCTAAAACTAAAAGAAAACTTTTTTGAAGATGATACAATTTCTTTTTTAGAAGAACAAGAAAATGGAAAAGAATATTGCTTATTCTATTTAAAATTATGTTTAAAATCTCTAAAAGATAATGGAATATTAGTTAGAACAGTAGGAAATACGTTAATGCCATATAAACCTGAAAAACTTGCTGAAATAACAAAAACTAATATTGATACTGTGCAAGTTGCAATAAAACTTTTTACAGACATTGGATTAATTCAAATTTTTGATACAGGTGTTATATTGTTAAATCAAATAACTGAATTAGTTGGAAGTGAAACAGATAAAGCGGAACTAATGAGAAAAAAGCGACTTCATGATAAAATGGGTAACATTGTTACTCCATTGTTACCAAAATGTTACCCAGAGAAAGAGATAGAAAAAGAGATAAATAAAGAAATAGATATAGAGAAAGAAAATAAAAATAGAAATCCAATAACTAATGAGAATGAATTTTCTGCTCTTGATTTTAATAAAAAATGTACTATTTTAAAATCTTATTTTGGAAGTCATTTCAATCTAAAAGATGAAAAAATCTTTAGTGATTTTAATAAAATAACTAGTTATCTTAATTATCTAGATATAAATGTAATTTTAAAAGCAATAAACAATGCACTTGAAAACAAAATAATTAATACAAAATATATTATTACAACACTAGAAAATTGGAAAAGTGAAAATAAAATTACTATATCAGATTTTAAAAAGGAGAAAAAAGAAAATGAAGAAGAATTTTAATAATTTAGAGAATTTAGAAATATTAAAAAAATATAAAGATTTATCAAAGTCTTTATTAATACATAGTTCAAGACAAAGTCATGAAATATTTAAGTTTATAGAATACATTAATAATACTAATAAACTAATATCAATAAATGCTGAATTAATGAAAGAAGTAATACCAGCAGAAGAGATTTTTGGAATATTTAATATATCAGATAATAAAAAATGTACTGACATATATAGTTCTTTATTCCACTTAGTTTATGAAAAAGATAATAATATTATTAATGAGAAAATGGATAATTTATTAATTGAATTAGAAAAGGAATGTAATTAAGATGAAGGAATTTAAAGATTTATTTTTTAAAGCTAGAGGTATTAGTAATCTAAGTAATGATTGTAAGGTATTTATAAATAGATTTTTTATGTCTATATATAAAAGAGATGAAAATAAAGCAAGAAAAATATACTTACAAATATGTACTCAACTTATGAAAGAAAATATTAATAGACATGATAAAGATATAATGGAATGTTTTTTAGAAAAGGGAATTAATGTTATTAATAATTCCAAAACAATTAATTATAAAAATATAAACAATTTAGATTTTCCAAGAGAAATTTCAAATGAAATTAAAAATTATCAAAAGTATATTAAATATACAAGAAAAGGTCAGATAAAAAGTGGCAATAAAAATTGGCTTATTATAGACTCTAGCTTACAAAAATATAAAAACATTATTAGTACATTAGAAGAATTGAATTACTTAAATAATATATCTACAAAAGTACTTAAAGATGTTGATTTTATAATTAAAAAGTATGGCTTTGATGAAACAAGATTTATAGATAGTATAGAGAGTAGAGAAATGATATGTAACATTATTGTTATATCCTCATTTCCTACCTCAGTAGCTATATCAAAATTTAGTAAATATGCTACTTTCCTTATTGATTTAACTAATCAGAAATTAGAGAATAACAACAAAAATGATATTTTAGATATTATACATAAAAATAATTTCAATATAGAAGATGACGAAATACTTGATAGTTTTAATAACTTATCTTCTAATGAAATAGAAAACATATTAACTAGAGCATTTATAACTACTCTAAATGAAAATAGCACATTAATAAAAAGTGAATATATCAATAATAAATCTAATAATATAAAAAATGCTATGCAAGAGTTAGAGAATTTAATAGGAATAGAAAATGCTAAAACTACTATTAAAGAAATTGTAAATTATTTAACTGTATGTAAAAAGAGAAATGATATACCATGTCTTAATATGGCTTTCTTAGGAAAACCTCGGTACTGGTAAGACTACTGTTGCTAAACTTGTGGGAAGAATATTATCAGAACTTAAAATATTAGGACATAATGCTCCTTTTGTTGAAACAAGTAGAGAACAACTAATTGGTAAGTTCATTGGTCATACCGAGGAAAAAGTCCTAGAAACGGTAAATAATGCTGTAGGTGGGGTATTATTTATTGATGAGGCATATTCACTTGTAAATTGTGATTCTAACAATGATTTTGGGTATCAAGCTATAAATGTATTAGTAAATCAATTGGATATTCATAAAAATGATTTATGTGTTATATTCGCAGGTTATAAAAATGAAATGATAGACTTTCTAAAGTCAAATGCAGGTTTAGCAAGTAGAATACCTTTTAAAATAGAATTTAATAACTATAATGAAAATGAATTATTTGATATACTTAATCACTTTATTAGTAATACTGATTTTAAATTTGAAGAAGGTTGTAAAGAGTTATTATTAGAACATTTTAAAATAGTGAAAACAAGGAAAAACTTCGGTAATGGTCGTTATGTAAGAAACTTTTTTGAAAGGTTAAAAATAAAACAAGCTAATAGGATAATGATTGAAACTGGAGATATAAATTTAATTACTATTGTAGATATAAACAATAGTATTGAAAGTATGAAAATGATACACAAAGAAGAAGTCAAAATCGGTTTTTAGCCTATTTTTATATTAGTAAGTAAACTTGTATATATAGCATAAAAAAATGTCTTATATATATTATTATTAATCATTAGACAGTAATGTTTATTTGGTTAACTATAATATATTATTTTTTAATACCTTTTGTACTTATTTTGTAGTTTAATAGGCAGGATAAGTCCACATTGCATGAGGACGCAAACACATAAACAGCAAGCTGTTTAGAAAATGTTAGAAGTAAAAATACACATTTAAAGAACATTAAATGTTCACTGGGTGAACTTTTTACTTTTGACTAATATAAATCTATCTAAAAATGTTATTAAAATAAGTATGTTTAGATGTAAGAAAGTTTTATAAATAGGCAAAGGAGGAGTCTTTATGGAAGATAATTTTATATATAGTGTCAAAGAATTATGCGATATTTTTGAAATTAATAATAATTCATTTCCTTCTATTGCTAGAAGATTAAATATAAATACATCAGAGTATTGCAAAATGAAAGAAACATATTATAAATCAAAAAAGAGATATTATAATAAACTAGCATATAAAAAATTAGAAGAATATGTATTAGAAAAAAATAAGAAAGCAAATTATTGGACTAGAAAAACAGTAATTTACGAATATTTAAAATATATCGAAGAAAAAGATAAAGAAATAAAAGAGTATAAGAAAAAAATAGAAAATAAACAAGAAGAATGTACAAATATAAACAAAACATTAAATTATAGAAATATGGAAATTGCAAAACTAAAAAACGAATTAGAAAAAAATAGTCAGATTTTAAAAAATTATAAATCAGATATAGAAAAGAAAATTAAAGAAAATAAAGAATTAAAACAAGAAATAAGTAATTTAAAAAATAAAGGACTGAGAAAATTCTTTAATAAAGAAAATTAAATCAAAACATTATTAATATACAAAAAGGAGGTTAAAAAATGGCAAGAAAAACTAGAAGAGCTAATGGAGAAGGAACTGTATTTTTTAATAATACTATAAACAAATGGCAATATACTTTTCCTTTAAGTTCTGGAAAAACAAAAACTGTAACTGGATTAACGCAAAAAGAAGTTATAATAAAAAGAAAAGAATATTTTAAAAATCAAAAAAAGAATAATTTAAATCAAAAATTAACATTACTAGAAATTATAACGGACTATGTTGAATATAAGCACTCTAGCAATGTTACCAATGATAATTCATATCTTACCGATTTAGATACCATTAAACGATTAAAAACAGCTAATTTTATTGAAAAGCCTGTAAATCTAATAACTATAGAAGAATTAAAGAAGTATTTATCATCTATTTCTAAATATTCAAAATCAATCATAAAAAAAGATTGGTCGTTATTAAAAAATGGGTTTAAAATTGCACAGGATAAAGGAATTATTAATTATAATTTAATGGACTCTATTGAAATAAAAAAGCCTAGAAGTATAAAAAAGCAAAAAAAAGTTATAGCTCTAACTTTAATGGAACAGCAAAAATTTGTTGAAGTAATAAAAAACTTAAAAAAGGAACATGAGTATCAAAATATCTGGCTTATAATGTTATATTCTGGAATGCGAATAGGAGAAGTTTTAGCACTTCAAAAAGATGATATAAATTTAACAGAAAAAACAATAACCATAAATAAAACATTAACAAGAGATAGTAATAAATCGGTAATTGTAGGAGAAACAACTAAAACATCAGCAGGGGAACGTACAATTAGAATAACTGCTACTTTAGAAAAAGTTATTAAAAAATCTATTGAAAATTATAAAGAAAACGAAAATAATTTAATATTTTGCAAAAGTAATGGTAATATTATTACTGGAAATATGGTAAATTTAGCATTAAAAAGATTTTGTAAAACTAATGACATCTCTTTAAAGATTTCTAATCATATATTAAGACATACCTATGCTACAAGAATGATTGAAGCTGGTATTCCTCCTCATGTATTACAAAAATTATTAGGACACGAAGATATTTCTATAACTTTAAATACATATACAGATATTTTTGAAAAATACGAAAAAAGCTATGATAAAATTATTCAAGAATATTATGATAAAAATAATTTAATTGTTGAAAAACTTGAATTAAGCAATATAGTCAAAAATGAATTAGATAATATATATGAGATTATATATATTTCTCATATTAATGAAAAACACAAAAATTTACTTAATCAAGATATAGAAAAAATAAAAGAGTGGTATAATTTCTTATAAATTATGCTACTCTTTCAATATATTTAGCAATTTTTATTTTTAGTAGTTTTTAGTAGTTAAACTTTTCTATAATTATTAAATTTTAGTAGTTTTTTTAGTAATTTTTGAATATTTTGAGTTATTTAAAAATAAGTAAAAAAATAAAACATTGTTTTTTCAATGTTTTAACAACTTATAGATATTTAAAAATACTATAAATTTTAATGTTTTTGGTCGAGGTGACAGGGATCGAATGTGTTTAATTGAATATTTTATAATATTATGAAATATCTCAAAGTATTGTAATATTAACACTTTATCGCAATTAATTATCATAAATTTTTTTAAAATATTTTATATAATTTTAATTTTCGTCACTTTTTCGTCACCTGCTTGTCACTTTTTATTTTTTGTATTATTATCTTCATGAACTTGTTCAATTGCTTTTTTCATATTATTTCTGTTGAACATCATTGATTTTAATAATGTTTCTAAACTATGTCTAATTTTAACAACATCAAAACATTTTTTATATACATTATTTATATTAAAATTATCTAATATATAATCTAGTTGTTGAATATCAACTGACAAATTTGCTTCACTATATTCTAACTCTAATAATATATCTGTTTTCTCCATAATTGAATAGTCTCCTTTTTATATATGTTTATTAAAAAATTAGAAATTAAATTATTAACTAACAAAAACTTTTTCATATTTTTTTAATAATAACTCTACCTTTTCTTCAATATTAATAGTATTGTTAACTATATTATAGACATCGTTTACAAACTCTTCATATTCATTATCATTTAATCCTAGTAAATTAATAATTTGCATTAAAGGTAAAGTTTCTTCTTTTCTTTCTGCTACTATTTTAATAAGACTATCATTTTTATTACAATTTATAATAAAGTCTGTTATCTCACTTTCTACTTTTATAATTGATGTTATTAATATCTTTACTAATCTTGCATATTTTTCTTTTTTCATTTTGTATCTCCTTCCATATATTAAAATATAGTGACATTGTTATCACTTTTGATAATATTATACCATTTTATCATAACTTGTCAATGATTTTCTGCTTATCTTAATATTTTTTTTGATAATTTTATATTGATTTTTGATAATATTGTTGCTATAATAATAAATATTAAGTAGAAAAGTTAAAGAGGTATAGAATATGGAAAAAAAGAAAGTTGAAGGGACAGGGTCTGCAATAATAAAAGGGATTATGCAACAGAGAAATATAACTGTATCAGACTTAGCCAATTTAATGACACAAAAAGGATTAAAAATACAAGCAAGAATATTGAGTGGTAAATTAAATAGAGATACCTTTTCTTTAAATGAATATGTAATCATTGCTGATATATTAGGTTGTGATGTTAAAACAATTTCAAGAGATAATCGTTTTGAATTTGTAAATGGCTATGATTTAGAAAAAGAATTAGAAAAAAAGAAAAATAGTTCTAAAATTAAAAATGAAGATACAAAACAATAGTATATTATTATATAAATTGAAAAGATATATCCTTTAATATAATAAAATGAAAATATAATAGAAACAATTAAAAGAGTGTTCAAGCACTCTTTTTTATTATCTAAATTAATAAAGTTTTAAATATTGAATTATTACTTATATATCAATAACTTTATAGAATGTACTAATATTAGAAAATCCAAGTTTATCCAAGCAAATATTTATTTTAATTGGGAATAATGCTACTTTTTTGAAAGTGCTAAATCATATTCATATATATTTTAGAAATTTTAAATATCTCTTTAGGGAGTTCAAAATGTTCTTTTTAAGGACTCTAAAATCTCTACATAAGTTTTAAACTTTGTTAATGTTTTATTATACAACAAATATCAACATCTAAAAAAATAAATATATTTATATAAGAAGTTAAGTTTTGACAAGTTCTTTATGCTAACATCTATATTATACATAGTCAAGTTTAGTAAGGTTTTTATTTTTCTCTTGGGTAAATATGGGACAAACTATTAAGGTTTATTAATATTTAATAAACACTATATAATATTAACCCGATATTTTAGATTTAAAGCACTTTTTATATAAAAACATAACTTTGTATATTAAAACCTGAAAAACGATTTTAATGGCATTTATATAGCAATTATGAATATATAAAAACAAATAAAGATATATTCTTTTTAATTGGTGTATATGTTATAATTTCTAACTTTGTTTATAAAAATATCTAGTTTTGACAATTTTATAAAAACAAAACTCAGGTTTTTTCAGGTTTATTATAATTCTGCCTTTATACTTTCTGCAATAATTATATACCCTTGTTCTAATGTAAAAAAATTCATTATCCTTATTGGTATATTCAATTATTTCTCTTAATATGACTTTACCTATTTTTACTTATTTTTTATAGTGTCGGAAAATTATATATATTTTTTGTTTTTTCTCGGCTTCTTCACGGCTTTACATTTAATTATTTCTGTATTTAATTTTTGCTATAGTCTTATTAATTACAAATTTGACTATTAATGTACTTAATATTATTGTTAGTTTTGTTTTATTTCCGCTTTCTTTGCTATAATGTAATAAGTAAGGTAACGCCTTTTATAATTCCATAGACAAGAAATTTTAAAAAATATATATTAATTGACTTTTGATACCTTTTAAGGTATAATTAATATATAATATTACAGAATGGCATAAATTTAAAGATATTAAATTGCTTTAAATGTGTCTTTTTTGAATAAGGAGCATAAAATGTATCAAATAGAATTGTATGAAGATAAGAACGGATATAGTGAAGTATATGAGTATATTAACGAATTAAATAAGAATAATAATAAAGATAGTAGAATAAAACTAAAAAAGATAAATATGTATATCGAGCTTTTATCTAAACATGGTTTGACATTAACAGAACCGTATATTAAGAAACTAGATACAGATATATGGGAATTAAGACCTATAAGAGATAGGATACTATTTGCAAGTTGGTGTAATAATAAGTTTGTATTATTAAGTGTATTTATGAAACAAACTCAAAAGACACCAAAAAGCGAAATAGAAAAAGCAAAAAGATTACTAGAAGATTATAGGAAAAGGAGTGATTAATATGAGTAAATTTAAAAATTGGAAAGATGTAAAAAAGGAATTAAATTTTACTCCAGAAGAAGAAGCGGAAATGCAACTTGAAATGGAACTAATAGAGGCGACTATTGAAGCAAGAAAAAAGGCTAACTTAACTCAAAGAGAATTAAGCGAAAAAAGTGGAATAATACAACCCTCTATCGCCAAAATTGAAAGTTTTGCACAATCTCCACAAGCTACAACTCTTATAAAGTTATTATATCCAATGGGATATACTATAAAAGTTGTTCCAATAAATGAAAATAAAAAAATAACAAGAAAAGAAGTATATAATGCTAAAGACTAATAACATTAAACTAAAAGAAAAATATAATAAACTATTAGAAGAGTGATATTCAAACACTCTTTTTTATTTCTTCGCGCACATTATCGTGTCAAAAAAATATAAGTTTTTATTATTTTTTTAAAAGTTAAAACAATATAATATATTATTTCAACCTAGTATTTTCCGAGTAATAGAAATATTATTTTTTGTATATTCTTCAAGATATTTTTTGAAACTCAAAAAAGAACATATACAAAATGTAACTTTCAACAATAAGAAAAGTAATATATAATAGAAAAAGTTAGGTTTTACTAAATAATATAAAATATTAATTATATATATTTTTCAGCATTATTTCTCTTTCTCTCGAGTTCATCTCGACTTAAAATAAAAGAAGCGGTTATATTTCCGCTTCCGAAAAAATAAGATTTAAGATATTATATCATGTTTTTACTATCTATTTATTATCTTTTATAAGTTATTTATGAATTTAAAATTATAAGTAATTAAATTATATATCTTAACTATATTATTTTTAAAAAATATAGTTATACGATACTTTTAAGAATAATATTTACTATTTCATATTTCCTATTAATATTGGTCTTGATAGTATAGATGTTATAACTTTTTTATTTTCAAAAGGAATAATCCAACTGGCACCGCTTATTTTATTTTGCGTATAATATTCTTTTGTTGGTTTACCTATCTTTTTTATTATTCTCTCATATACAGCTTTTCTATTTGTATATAAACATATCTCTTTTTTTGAATAATCTATATTTATAATGCTTTCCTGTTCTTCATATTCTGTATTATAAAATTTATTGTTCATGTTTTACCTCCAGATATATATTTTTTAGTATCTATTTTATATATATCTATGTATATAATTTTTATATACCAGATTTATCATTTTTCTATTTTATATTTAGTATGGTGTATATTTTTTATACTGTATATTTTTATTTGTTTTTATTGGGAAGACAATGTTTTTAACAAATTTTCTATTATTTATTACTGTCTTATTTCGTATATAATTTTTATACATAATATTATATATTACCATACCAGTTTTTTTTAAATGCTTCTTTTGTACCAGTTATTAGAAAATCTATAACGATTTGGTTTATGACCTCCACCATTAGAAAAATATACTCTTTCTATAAAGCCATTTTCTATTAATTCCTTAATTGCATTTGCAAAAGTCATTTGGGAAACAACTTTACTTCCTAATGATTTTGAATAATCAAATTCTATTTCACCATTAGCCCACAGTTTCATATACATATATACTTTTATTGTAGAAGGTTTTAAGTTTTTAAATTTCTCGTTATCTAACATACTTTTAGTTATTCTAATATGTTTGTCTTTAATTTTCTTTCCTTCATATTCCTTAAAAGGAGCTTTTAATCCTCTACTCATAATTTATCACCTGCTAACAGTTGTTTTTACAGTAAAAATAGAGTAAAATATATGTAGATGACTTATATAAGTTATTATATAAAAGTAAGATTTTATTATTGTTTGGAAGGTATATATAAAATCTTGCTTTTTTTGTTTTTCAGATAACATTACTTTCACCACCTTATAAACTTCTTATTTTTATTGGATATTCTTTATCTTGCATATTATATATTTCTTGATTATGTATCCAATTATCAACCGCTTCTTTATTAAAGTTTAGTTTACTACCTATTCTAAAATATGGTATTTGTTTCTTTCTTACAAGTGTCCTTATACTAGACACTGAACATTGCAAATAATCTGCAAGTTCCTTAACTGTGAATATTTTCATTTCTTATTAATCCTCCTTTTTTTCCATTTCTTTTTTTGCTTTGTTAATCCAATATCTTTTATTAATCTCTTTTACTTTCTCTTTATTTTTATCCCTCCATTCCTTTGCTTTTTTGTTACGAATTTGTCTTGCAATTTCTTCAATATTCTCCATTTTTTCACCTTCTTTCTTAATTATTATTGACATCTTAATCATAATCATGTATATTCTTAATAAGATAAATACAATCATGTTGATATAAATATATATAATACATACGTATTTTATTTTCAATAGTAATACACAATGTTGTATATCTTTTTAAATTTTAAGTTCAAAATATATGGAGGTATTTTATGACATTTGCTGAAAAAATTAAAGAATTAAGAAAATCTATAGGAAAAAGCCAAGAACAAGTAAGTAAAGAAATGGGGATTGCAATATCTACTTTAAGAAATTATGAAAATGGACGATTACCTGATACATATCAATTAAAAATTATAAAAAATTACTTTAATGTTCCTTATGAATATCTACTAGATGATAATTGTAAAAATAAAGATTATGAGAATACAAATATAGGAAAAAAATTAAATTTATCTGACGAAGTAATTAATAAAATATTAGAAATAAACAAATATGGTCTTTCAGAAGGATTTAATTACTATATTAAACATACTCCTATCTATATATTAGAATATTTTAAGAATTTACAATATTTACATTCTATCAAAATTAATTATATTGATTTTTTTATTACTATATTTGCACTTTCTGAGTATATACAAAAGAATATAAATAATAAGAAACTAATAGATGAATTATTGGATATTTATGATAATAAAATAAAATATCTTATTAGTTCTAAAAGTTTATTAGAACTTGAAAGTTTGATAGAATTTCCTATTAGGAATGATTTTTCGATTATTGAAAAATCATTTAAAAAAATTACTTCTTTAATTAAAAGTGGTTCAATATCAAGCCTAGATTATACAAATTTTGCAAATACCATAATAGAAATATCAAGAAAATTTGAAAGTTATATATGCTTTCATAAATATAGCTTTTCAAAAGCATTTGATAGTATGACTGAAAAAATAGCCCCAGATTTAAATGATATTTATTGTATTTATTATAAAGATTTAGATAAATACTATGAAGACATATTAGATATTGATTGTGATTATGGTTTTGGCAAATCTATTATAAAAAAAGCCAGAAATAAAATTAAAAAAACTGAAGCAACTTATATAGATGTTACAAAACTACACTATATGGAGGAAATATAAATGGCAATACAAGAACTATTAAAAAATAAGAAATATAAAATAGATATACCAATAGGTTATAATGGTAATAAAAGAATAAGACATATTGAAACATTTTATGGTGGTAAAAAAGAAGCAAAACTACGTGAAAATGAACTAAAATTACAATTAAAAAATAATACATATATCAGAAAAAATAATATGACTATGCAAGAATTAATTGAAGAATGGCTAAAAAGTAAAAAAAGTATTATAGGAATTAAGACCTATCAGGAATATCAGCGATATTGTAAAAATATAAGTCATTGTATAGGACATATTAAACTAAAGGATATCAATGTAAAAATGTTAGAAGATTTTTATAATGAGCTTAAACATTGTAAAGGAAAAGGAAAAAATAAAACAGGATATTCTGAAAAAACTATAAAACATCATTATACTTTAGTATCTGAAATATTTAATACAGCTATAAAATGGGGATATTTACATTCTAATCCTAATCAAAGTATAACACCTATTAAAGTTCATAAAAAAGAAATAGAATGTTATTCTCCTGAAGATGTAGAAAAACTAATTGAAGTATTGCAAAATGAACCTATTAAATATCAAGCTATTATTTTATTAGCATTGGATAGCGGTTGCAGACGTGGGGAAATAACTGGACTTACTTGGAATGATGTAGACTTTGAAAAATCTTCTATAAAGATTAATAAAGCTACACAATATGTATCTGGTTATGGTACTTTTGAAAAATCTACTAAATCAGATACAAGTAATAGAATTGTGTATATTACTCCTACAACAATTCAAATATTAAAGAAATATAAATCTGAACAAAGTAAACAAAAATTACTATTAGGCAATAAATGGCAAAATTCAATCAGAGTATTTACAACAGATTATGGTGAAGATATGCACCCAGATAGACCATATAAGATATTAAAACACATTATAAAAAAATATAACTTAAAAGATATTACTTTTCATGGTTTAAGACATACAAGTATATCTCTACAAATAAGTAGCGGTATTCAAACTCAAATTATAAGTAAAAGAGCTGGTCATTCAAATATTTCTATAACACACAATATATATTCACATTTCTTTGATAGTGGATTTAAAGAAGTAGCTAATAAAATGGATAATTTTTTACACATAAAACAAGTTTAAAAACATATTTAATTAAATTTACTAATTTATTTTATTAAATTACGCACAGGTGCGATTTTTGAATATCAATTTCTCACTTATCTTGTAATCTAAATATTTTATCATTTTAAAAATTCGTCACTTTTTCGTCACTTTTTAAAATATAAATTAAAAATAGCAGGTCATGTAAGACTTGCTATTACTATTTTTTGCTTTATAAAAAGTTGGTCGAGGTGACAGGGATCGAACCTGCGACCTCATGGTCCCAAACCACGCGCGCTACCAACTGCGCTACACCTCGATATAAGTAAATTACTTATATATATTAACATATTATTATATTCATTTCAATAGTTTTTTAAATTTTTTAATAAATTTTATTGATATATATCAATTTATCTATTTACTTTTTATACATTTTCTATTGTTGTTTTATAAAAAATAAAATATAATTATATATATATTATATTCATCAATAAGGAGATTGTTATGGAAAATAAAAATAATATGGAAATAAAAGATTATACTATTATTGAAAAAAGTATACCAATAATGATTTCGGCTCCTCATTCAGCTAAACAATTTAGAAATGGTAAAGTACAAAGTAAAGAACAATATACTGATTATTTTGCTATTAGTATATCTGAAAAAGAAAATATAAATTGTATTTATAAAACTGCCTTTTTAAATGATGATGTTAATATTGATGAAACATCTGAATACAAAACTGAATTAGAACAATTTATAAATAAAAATCATATAAAATTTCTAATTGATTTACATACTATGTCAGATAAAAGGCTTCCTGACATATGTATAGCAATTAATGCTGGAAAAAATATTTTAAATAATTATGATATATTGCAAGAAATTATATCAATTTTTGACTCAAATGGTATCTCTTCTGTTACAGTTGACGAACCATTCAAAGCAAAAGATCCAAATTGTATATCAAATTATATATCAAGTAATTGCAACATTCCATGTTTTCAAATAGAAATAAATAAAAAGTTTTTTAGTTTGTCAACAAAACTATTTAATAAGACTTTTAACAAAGTAACAATCGAAAATTCATTATGCTCAGTTGTTAATATGTTAAAAAAATATATCTAATATGTGTTAATTATATTTGACTTTTATAGCTTTTAGTTCTATAATAATTTTCATATGCAGCAGTAGCTTAGCTGGATAGAGCACTCGGCTACGAACCGAGAGGTCGGGGATTCGAATTCCTCCTGCTGCACCATACTCTCAATCAAGTTTGAGAGTTTTTTTGTAAATAAATTGATTTTCCCCTTATATTTTCCCCTTCAAGTATAAAATATAATGCATATAATTTTCCATATGAATCTTAATTTTTCGAACTTTCGAATTTATCTAGACATATATATAATAAAAATTATATTCTAAGTCCCTATCAATTATCTTACTATTAATTTACATTAATTTGATTTATAACAACTTAATATCGTAATAAAATGGATTACTAAATGCTTTTTTTATAACATTTTTATTAATATTAATTCTAAATAAATATTAGTTAATAATATATCTTCTAAAAGATAGCTATAATCAAATAGTTTATTATGAGCTCATTCATCATTTTCTTTACTTTTATCATGATTGATATAGTAATTTCTTCCTTTTGCAATTCTTTCTGCTAGATTAAACATTTTTGTACTTCTAAAATTATAAATAAAATTTATTCTTTAAGATATCAAAAAAACTCTCACAATATAAGAGTTTCTTGTTTTTTGTCTATTCTTTTTTCTACTTCTGATAATTTTGTTTTCCTATTATATTAGTCTAAATATAATAGGAATAATTTTAAGTATTCTAGAATCTAAATAAAAAGTTTATTAGTACTTTATATATTTCTGGTCTCTCAACAAGTTCATTATTATCTATCATATTTTGTATTGTAGTTAAATCAACAAATTTCACAGCTTGCACTTCTTCCTTTTGAAAATATAAAGTTTTATCATCTACACCTGATGTTCTTAGAATAAAAAAATCATAAAATTGTCTTTCTATAAAATCATCTCTAAATTTTTGTTCTTTTCTAAAACAATACATATATCTAAAATCTTTTATTTCTGTTCTATATCCAAGTAATACACTTACTTCTTCATTTATTTCACGTGCCGCTGCTGATAATGAATCCTGCCCTGCTGAAATATGTCCAGCAACAGAAATATCCCACATCCCAGCATTTTTTTCTTTCTTTTCACTTCTCTGTTGTAATAATATCTCATTTTTCTCATTTACTATTGCTACAACTATAGCTCTATGCCATAATCCTCTTTTATGTATCTCATCTCTAGATAAGACCTCTCCAGTAAAGATTCCGTCTTCATCTAATACATCTAATAATTCTGTAGACATTATTTCTCCTTTCTACTCCTTTCTAATAGTTGTTAGTATATATATAACATCATTATTATAAAATAACACCCCTTCCAAGTCAATATATTCCCTTATTTATCATGTATGTATAACATAAAATTATTTTTTAAGTTATTCATAATAATTATTATAATTTTATTTATTCTCTTGTTTTTTATAAATAAATATGTATAATAAAGAAGTATTTTACTATCTTTTATAGATATATATTTATATATTAAATTTTTAATATTTGGAGGAATATATGATCGAATTAAATAAAATAAATCCAATTGGAATTGGTACTTATAACCTTGATTTAAAAAACAAAGATAAAACTTTAAATTCATTATTATATTCTATTGATAAAGGACAGAATTTTATAAGCACAAGTCTTTTATATGATGATTGTAATGTTGTAAACTTTCTATACGACTTTTTCAAACAAATAAAAAAAGATAATATATTTATTACTTGCCATTTAGAACCTTATATAGAAAAAAAAGAAGATATAGAAAAACAATTAGATGAATACTTAAATCGAATGAATATCAATTATGTAGATGCTTTACAAGTTCATGCATCATATGTTTCTAAAATACCACTATTAGAAACATATGAAGAAATAAATAGATTAGTGAAAAAAGGAAAAATTAGATATATGTCTGCAAGTAATACATCATTTGAAGAATTACAAGAAATTAAAAAATATTTTGAATTATTTAGTTTTGAAGGTGTTTATAATTTAGAATGCAAATATTATGAAAATATAGGTTTAATAGATTTTTGTAAAACAAATAATATAACATTTATATGTTATCAAGCATTAAGAAGAAATAATATAACTAAAATGAATTACCCATTTTTAATAGAATTGGCTAATAAATATAAAAAAACACAAAATCAAGTATTACTTAATTGGATTATAAAAGAAAAGAAATTAAACACAATAATAAAAACTAATACAATACAAAATATAAATGATAATATACAATCTTTAGATTTTAAATTAGAAAAAAATGACATAGAAATACTTAACAAATTTCAAGACCAACGATTTAATAATATTGATATTGATTGGAAAAATCAAGGTGGTATTACAATTGATAAATTAGCAAGTCAATTCAAAATAAATTAACTTTTATATTATATTTTATAATAAATAATAGCGTTTATTATTATATATATATCTTATTGATTTACAGGAAGGAAAAAAAATACTATGGATTTAAAATATTTACAAGAATTATTATATAAATGTTATACAAAAGAATTATGCTTTCCTAAAGTTTCTCAAAATTGGAGTGAGGATAATAAATGTTATGGAATGTGTGCAATAACAGCATTAATATTAAATGATTATTTTGGTGGAAAATTGGGTAAAGTTTATATTGGAAATATTAGTCACTACTTTAATATTATAAATGGTAAGCCTGTTGATTTTACATCCTCCCAATTTAAACATGAAGTTGAGTATTCCAATTAACAATTAGTAAATAGAAATATAATGTTGCAAAATAAAAATACAAGATCAAGATATTATACATTAAAAAGACAATTAGAAAAATTACTTTGAGAAAAGGAAATAACATTTAATATATATAATTATAGCTTACAAGTTATATGAAAAATTAAAAGTCATCTCAAATACAGTACATGTAAATTGAAATGACTTTTTCTTATAATTCATATAAGACTGTTGTGGTGAGCCAGGAGGGATTCGAACCCCCGACCCTCGGCTTAGAAGGCCGATGCTCTATCCAACTGAGCTACTGACCCATAACTTAGAATATAATAGCATTTTTTATTCTATTTGTCAACATTATTTTATTTATTTCTACTTTTATCTCAAATCGTTATAATAATCTTCTACTACATACTCAGATATTATGGGTGTAACCTTAGTTCTTGTAAATATTTCTAATATGTTATTTACTTCTGTTTCATTATTACTTATATCTTCAAGCTTTTTATTTTCAATAAATTCTTTATTCTCTTTCAATTCTTTCTTTATAATTTCTATTCCAAAACTTCTTTTATTTTCCTTGAATATTTTATAATATTCTAAATTTAACTTTTGTATATTACTATCTACTAATTCTTCTGCACCATAATTAACTTTTGAAAATATTTTTCTCATTATCTTTTAACTTCCCTTCTAAAACATTCATATTTATATTAAATATTATAAAATCCTTTCTCTTAGAAGGTCAAGGATTTTCGTACTATACTTTTCGATAAAAAACGACATAGGAAAATGTGAAGTCACTTTTTCCTATGCCGAAATGGTTAGTTTGTCTGGTCTTTTTTTAAAAAAATGAAGTACAACCATAGATGGAATATAAAAACCATTATACCTGCTATAATTCCACCTGATTTGAAGCAATTTATAGCCCAAGATATTATCCATATAACATAGACTGGTAATAACCAGGTATTATATGAAAAATAACCTGCTACTAATGCTACGATGGTAATTCCTATGGTCTGCTGCCAGGTATTCTCAGCAACTAGTTTAAAAAACATCATCCCCCGTTGACAAACAACCCATGAAAATATCCATATAAAATACATCATAATGTACCTCCTTTTGTCTAATGGATTTATACAACATTTAAATCTATATAAATTATACCATATTTCTCTCATTTTTTAAAGTTAAGAAAAAGAGCTATACAGGATTAAGAAATGAAAAAAATAAAATAATTTATGAAAGTATATATAAATAA
>CANOSM010000027.1 GCA_947569365.1 uncultured Clostridium sp.
ATTATGTGTCTATATTTTTATGTCTACAACGTGCATTTAATTATACAATATTGGTCTATTTTATTATGTAAAGTAAAAATAACCTATATATGTAAAATATTACTATAAAGATTTTTATTATTGCTATTTCTATTAAAAAAGTAAGTACCTTATTTAAATAGATACTTACTTCATAATTTACTATCTATATATTTTATAAATTCTATTATATTGTCCATTTTCTGGTTCTAATAATACTTGTGAATTTTCAAAACCAGTCTTTTCTAGAACTGTATTTAAAACCTCGTCTGCATTGCAACATGTTGTTTCAATACTTAAAATAAATTCATTTTTATCATCTAATTGGGTATCATCATCAAGCCAATATAAATCATCTGCTGACATTATAAGAGTATTTTTATAAATCATAAATTCAGGCATAAATTGAATATGATTAAAGAATGAATATCCTACATGGATAACATCTAAATCTTTATTTTCTTCAGCAACAGTTATATATTTATTATATCCTTTATATAATCCGATAGGCTCTTGTGTTATAAATCCATATGCTACTAGTCCTACCAGCATTACTGATACAAGTAATGTTTCATAAGATTTATTATCAAACATACTACCTACCATCATTACTACAAATATTGATGCTATTGGCAGAATATTCATTATATATCTAAGTTCAGTAAATGGTGCAATCTGAGCAATAATTAATGCATCAAATACTATTGGTATTGATATAAGACAAAATACTGGTAAACTTTCTTTTCTTTTTATTATAACAACAACTCCTACTGATAATATAAGTAGAGCTATTCCTATTATATTATTTGCTCCAAATGTATTTAAAATTAGTTCTGCAAATATTCTTAATCTTTCCCCATATCCATTATTTCCAAAGAATCCTACTCCTCTTTCACCAAAGAACATATGATATAGAGACATTGGAAAAATTGCTATTCCTATTATTGCTGATATAATAAATATACTTATATATTTAAACAATTCCTTATATTTCTTTTTAATTATAAATGATATAACCATTATTATAACAACAATTAAAGCATATATACAGAAAAAATACTGTGTTAAAAATCCACCAACTGTAGTAAGTACAAGTGTCAGTGCCATTTTTTTACTCAGTTTATATCCACCATTTACTATTTTTATGTTTAAATATAAAAATAATACTGTAAAAAATGCAAGCATCATATACATTCTTAAAAATATTACTGTAGATATTCCAGCAATGCTTAATCCATAAAGTAATACTGTAAGTGCAGCAAGTTCTCTTTTCTTTATTTCAATTAGTATTTTTCTCATTACACATGCAGTAAGTATAAAAAATACAACATTTATACCAAATATTATATACTTTGATGATGAATTTCTAAAAATAGATGATACTGTATTAACAACTACATAAAATAATGGTGGATGAACATCACTTATCTGATTCCAGAAAACAGAAGAAAAGTTAAACTCATCTCCATTCCCTGTAATTTGCATATAGTCTATAGCCTCGTCCCTTGTTCTCCATCTAGTATTTTGCTTTTTTTCTTCTTGTTGTATTAGTTCTTGTTTTTTATCTGGGTTTTTAACATAATAATCTACTACATTTCCTATAGTCTTAAATATATTAGTATCTTTAACATATTCATCAAAAAACATCTTCTCTGGATCTGTTTTCCAATATGAATAAAATGTATTTGAATATGTTGAATTTGCTGATCCATATGAAAACGCCTCATCACAATGAATACCCTCTTTTTTCCCTATAAAAAATAACATTACAAAAATAATTAAAATTATTGAAATTATAAAAATAGCTCTTTCAATTAATATATTCTTATTCTTCAATGCTAAATGCTCTTCCTGATCTATTTTTTTATCTTCCATATCTTTCTCCTAAATTAAAATATCTTATTAAAACTTAGTAAAATTTTTCTTCGTTTTATATTTTAACACATATTTTCAAATAATTATACTATATAAGTATTATTTTCTCCAACAATTTCCTTAAAAGCATCTAAAATTTGTTCATTTAAATAAATTGCACCACAGGGTTTTATTTCTGATTTATCAACTACTTGTATTTTAAAGTTTACTCTATCACCACTGAAAAACTTTATTGCTCCTCTTAATCTCTTTTTTTGATTTTCATTTAATTCTGTAATATCTATTTGAAGAGTATTCTTTTTTCTTTCACTTGGATTCTCACTAAATTCTGTAATATCTTTTACAACTATTCTTGGAGCTTCATCTTCTTTAATGCTTAGTCTTCCATCTATTAGTATAATATTTTCTTCATATAAAATATCACTAATTCTTGAATATACACTATCAAAAACAATTATTTCTACACTGCCATATAAATCTTCAACCGTTATAAATGCCATAATTGTATTTTTTTTGGTATATTTTTTCTTTATAGATGTTATTGTTCCTGCATATTTAACATTTTGCCCATCTTTAAATATACTATTATTATCTTCTTTTAGTTCACCTTCAATGTTTTTCATTTGAAGAGAATTTATATTAGTATTTTTCTTTATAAGTTCTCTTATAGAATCTAATGGATGTCCTGATATATATATACCAAGCATTTCTTTTTCATATGATAATATTTCTTTTTTACTTAACTCATCAAGTGTTATATAATTGTACTTAATTTCTTCTGATTTATCATCACTTACTAAATCAAACATAGTTACTTGATTAGCAATAGAATTTCTACCCTGATTATTTATTGTATCTAATATTCCTTCAAATGAAGCAAGTAAAGTATTTCTTGTTTGCCCCATTCCATCAAAACATCCTGCTTTAATTAGTGACTCTACACATTTTTTATTAATACTTTCATTTTTTACTCTTTCACAAAAATCTGTAAAGTTTTTAAACTCTCCATTTTTTTCTCTTTCACTTACTATATTATTTACTGCAGTTACTCCAACATTTTTTATACTACCAAGTCCAAATCTTATTTTCTTGTCTTGTACTGTAAATTTAGTAAAACTTTTATTTATACTTGGCTTTAATATTTCTATATTTAGTCTTCTACACTCATCTATATATATTGGTACTTTGTCTAAATTTCCTAGGAAACTGTTTAAAGTTGCAGCCATGAATTCTTCTGTATAATAATATTTAAGATATGCTGTTCTGTATGATACAACTGAGTATGCAGCTGCATGAGACTTATTGAATGCATATTTTGCAAACTCTGCCATTTCATCAAATATCTTATTGGCAGATGCTTCATCAATTCCATTTCTTATACATCCTGGTACAATAATATTTCCTTCTTCATCTATTTGACCATTTATAAAATATTCCCTTTCTTTTGCCATTACATCTAGTTTTTTCTTTCCCATTGCTCTTCTTACTAAGTCAGCTCGTCCTAAAGAGTAACCAGCTAAATCTCTTACTATTTGCATAACTTGTTCTTGATATACCATACATCCATATGTAACATTCAATATTGGCTCTAATGCTGGATGTGTATATTCATTATGTCCAGGATTTTGTTTTCCCTTAACATATCTTGGTATTTGATCCATAGGACCTGGTCTATATAAAGATACTCCTGCAATTATATCTTCTAAACTATCTGGTTTAAGCTCTTTCATGAAATTTGTCATACCAGCACTCTCAAATTGGAATATACCACAAGTATTTCCATCTCCCCATTGTTTATAAACATTTTGATCTGACATATCTTTATCAAATTCTACATCTATTCCTCTAGTTTGTTTTACAAGTTTTATACAATCTGATATTACAGTTAAAGTTCTAAGTCCTAAAAAATCCATTTTTAGAAGTCCTAATTCTTCTAAAAGTGTCATTGTATATTGTGTTGACACATTTCCATCATTCAAGTACAAAGGAACATAAGTATCTACTGGATCTTTTGTTATAACTACTCCACAAGCATGTGTTGAAGCTTGTCTTGGAAGTCCTTCTAGAGCCATTGCAATATCTAATAATTGTTTTACATTTTCATCAGCATCATACCATTCTTTTAATTCTCTATTTTGTTCTAATGCTTTCTTTATTGTTATATGAATCTCCATTGGAATCATTTTAGCTAGTTTATCTGTTTCAGAATATGGAAAATCTAATACTCTTCCAACATCTCTAATAACCATTCTTGCGGCCATTGTCCCAAATGTAATAATTTGTGATACATGGTCTATTCCATATTTTCTTCCAACATATTCTATAACTTCTGGTCTTCTTTCATAACAAAAGTCTATATCAAAATCTGGCATACTTATTCTTTCTGGATTTAGAAATCTTTCAAAAATCAGATTATATTTAATAGGATCAATATCTGTTATTCCTATAGAATAAGCAGCAATTGAACCTGCACCAGAACCACGTCCAGGTCCTACTGGTATTCCTACACTTTTAGCATAATTTATAAAATCCCACACAATTAGAAAATAGTCTACATATCCCATTTTTTCAATTACTGATAATTCATACTCTAATCTATCTTTTATTTCTTTATCTGGATTGTCTCCATATCTGTCTTTAAATCCATCATAACAAAGTTTTTTAAAATAATCTGTATGTGTCTCAAATTCTTCAGGTACATCATAATTTGGAAGTTTAGTAACACCAAATTCAAAATCATAATTACATTTTTCTGCAATTTTTACTGTATTATCAACTGCTTCTGGAATATTTACAAAAAATTCTTTCATTTCTTCTGGTGATTTTATATAAAAGTCATCTGTTTCAAATCTCATTCTATCTTCATCAGACATCTTCTTAGCTGTTTGAATACATAATAACACTTCATGATTATAAGCATCTTCTTTTTTTAAATAATGTGCATCATTTGTTCCTACTAATGGTATATCTAGTTTTTTGGCAAGTTCTATAAGTTTTTGATTTACCATCACTTGCTCTCTTAATCCATTATTTTGTATTTCTATATAATAATCATCTTTAAAAATGTTTTTATACCATTTAGCAATCTCTTCTGCTTTTTCTAAATCATTTTTTACTAAAGCTTGTGGCAATTCTCCTGCTAAACATGCACTTAAACACACTAAACCTTCACTATATTTTTCTAATATATCTTTATCAATTCTTGGTTTATAATAAAATCCCTCTGTAAATGACAAAGAAACTAATTTTATTAAATTTTGATAACCGATTTTATCTTTAGCAAGTAATATTAAATGATTATATCCACTATCAATGCTTGCTTCTTTATCAAATCTTGTTCTTCTTGCAACATAAACTTCACATCCAATTATAGGCTTTATATCATTTTTTTTACATTCTTTATAAAATTCTACTGCTCCATACATAACTCCATGATCAGTAAGAGCTATTGCTTTCATTCCAAGCTCTTTAGCTCTTACTGGTAAATCTTTAATTCTACTCATTCCATCTAATAAACTATATTCACTGTGAACATGTAAATGTACAAAATCTGACATATTTAATCTCCTTTTTATATGCAAACTATATCATACAATATGCTTTTTATCAATATTGACATATAATTTAATAATTTTCAGTATATTTTTTTGAAAAAAAAAATTGACTCTTCGATTTTATTCGAAGAGTACTTTTTATTAATTATTATATTAGTCTTATAACATCAGCTAAATTTACATTTTGTACTTTTGGAATAGATAGAATTTCAAATTTAGATGTTTTATCTCCAAATTGAACTGATACTATATCTCCTACTTTTACTTCATAACTTGGCTTCACAACTTTATCATTTACTGAAACCCTTCCTAAATTAATTACTTCATTTGCTACACTTCTTCTTTTTATAACTCTACTCATTTTTAAAAATTTATCTATTCTCATTTTCTTCTCCTTTTATTTTAAAATAATCTTCCTCTATTGCATCTTCTATTACAACTACAATTTGAATTTATACAATTAGATTCATTATTATTGTTATTATTATTCTCTGATTGATTATTAATTATTAAATTTTCTATATTTTGTAGTTTATCATCTCTTTCATTATATCTATTTATTATAAAAGCTGTAATATATGATAATATTGTATATATTATAACTGCAACTAAAAATTCTGTTCCAAATGCAGAAAATGCAACTATTAATAATATTGCAAATGTTATTCCTGCCACTTTTAATGGACAATTTATAAATGTTTCAAATATAGCAGATAGTATTATTACAGCAAGTGGAATTGCAAAATATATAAGTAAGTTTTGATTCATATTATACTCTCTCCTTTATGTATAATTATTATACAATATAGTATTCTCATAGTATTGCTTTAGTGAAAGTATAACATTTGTAATTTTTATTAATATTCTACTTTTAAAAGGTATAGTCCATGTGGCGGTACAGTTTTACCTGCAAGTTTTCTATCTTTTGAATCAATTATACTTGGAATATCTTCTGTATCAATTTTTCTAATTCCTACATCAATTAAAGTTCCAACAATTATTCTTACCATATTATATAAAAATCCATTTCCTGTAATTTCTATAATAATTCTATCATTTTCTTTTTTAACTTCTGTTTTATAAATTTTTCTTACACTACTTTTATTATTTGAACCGCTAGCTTTAAATCCTTTAAAGTCATGCTCTCCTTCAAAGTATTTTGCTGCTTTTTTCATTTTCTCAACATCTAATTTTTGAGAAAAATGATATTCTAAAGTTCTATACAAAGCTGTTCCATTTTCTGAATTATTTATTACATATCTATAAGTTTTTGATTTTACACAATATCTACTATGAAATCTCTCTTCTACTTCTTCTGCTGATTTTATTACAATACTTTTTTTTAGTTTTGAATTTAATGCTATAGGAAATTTTTCAATTGGTATGCTATTATTTTCAATTTTAAAATTTGCAGTTTGTCCTAAACTATGTACTCCTGCATCAGTTCTTCCTGAAGCTATTAAATCTATCTTTTCCCCTGTTATATCTTCAATTGCTCTTTCTATTTCTCCTTGAATATTTAACTTATCTGGCTGTTTTTGCCATCCGATTAAATCCTTTTCCGTCATATTCTATTATTAATTTTATATTACGCATTTTAATTCTCCATTGCTTTTTTTAATTTTTATTTATGATTAATATAGCTTTTATATTATTTTAAATATTTATAATAATATCATAAAAATTAAATTTTTCCAAATATATATTTACTTAAGCTTTACTATATTTATTTTCAATTTTAATTATTAATATAATTCTTGTATATTTTAATATTGTATTTTATAATATTTTTGTGCCCGCCTTCTAAAAGGAGGTGAAAATTTGTGGGTACAATAATTAAGTTATTTGTATTAATTTTAATATATCTTATTCTTAAGATGTTTGATTAATACATAGTAAAAGACTAGAGTAGCACCTCTAGTCTTTTATTTATGCTCCTTTATGGATACAATTAATTAAGTTATTAATAAAGAGGAACGAATTTCTCTCTTTACTTTTATTAAATTATACAGCTTTTTTAATTTACAGTCAATAAAAATATTTTTGCAGTTTTTGTTGTTATATTTTCATTATAATCTATTTTCTATTTTAGAAATACTTTTTTCGATAATTATATATTTTTATCATCATTTTATTTACTTTTATACTAATCTATTACTTGCTAATATAATATTTTTATTATATAATTTTATATAGAAGTAATATCCTATTGTAGGTGATTTTTATGAGTATTAAATTAATTGCAAGTGATTTAGATGGTACTATTATAGATGAAAATAATTTTATTTCGCCTAATAATATAAATGCCATAAATGATATTAATAAAAAGAATATAAGCTTTGCTGTTTGTACTGGAAAGTCTTATTCTATTGGTAAATCACTATGTTCAAAATTTGATGCTCAATATGGAATATTTGGAAATGGTTCACATATTGTTGATTTAAAAACAGGAAAATCAATTTATAAAAATACACTTTCAATAGATCAAATAAAAAGTTGTATAGAGACAGCAAATAAATATAATCTTCATGTTCATGCTTATAGTGACAATGAAGTAATAACAACTGGACTTAAATATATGGATCTTAGAAATTACAAACTTAATCTTTTCTCTAGTTCAAAGTTTTTAATTACTGATGATATTTTAGAATGTATTAAACAAAATAATTTATCAATTTTTCAAATAGTAATTTCAAGTGATGTTCATCTAAATCATATCAAAAGTGAATTATCTTTTTATAATGATTTTTCTATTACTACTATTTCAAAATTTGGAAAATATAAAGATTTAATTATTGGTAAAGAATATGAATATTTATCAATTTCATCAAAAGATACAGATAAAAATAAAGCATTAGATTTTTTGAAAAGATATTTAGGATTACAAAACAATGAAGTAATGGCAGTTGGAGATAATCTAAACGATTTTAGTATGATAAAACATTCTGGAATTGGAGTTGCTGTAGCAAATGCTTATGATGAAGTAAAAAAAGTTGCAACATATACTACTGAGCATAATGTTTCTCAAGGTGCTTTTGCAGAAGCTGTATATAAGTTTATAGATTTTAATAATAATAATATAAATATTAATTTATAAGAAATTCTAAAGTAAAAATATATATTATTTTACTTTAGAATTTTTAGTTTAAAAAATAAACAAAGAAGATAATTTCTTACCTTCTTTGTTTTATTTTATTTAGTTATATAAGCAACTTTCTTTGTTAGAATATTCATTACATAATAAGATGATTTAACACCATTTTTATATTTTGAGGCTAATGAAGATTTTGTCTTTAAAAATACTTGATACTGTACTTTATTTTTATTTTTCTTCATATTTGCATTATCCATATATGGATCAAGTATATATGTTGTTCCATTTAAAGTATACTCTACCCAAACATGTCCTCTATAACTTGTTGATGTTTTAAGTTTTCCAGATACACAATTAGCATTTATACCAATATATCTTAATAATTCACAACATGTTCCTGCAAAGTGTTTACTATTACATCCATCTTTAGTATTTAGATTTTTTTGTACATATGCATATATAGCTTTTGCTTTTTCATAATTTGACATACTTTCTCTAGTTATAGCTTTCTTTATCATATTTTCTAACATAGCGTCTTTTGTTTTATCACCAGTTGATTTCTTCTTTAATTTTACTATATTTAATTGTTGTGCTACATGTCCTGTAGTTCTTGTTTTTATTGTTGAATATTGTCCTCTTAAATTTCCTCTACAAGCTCTTATTTTATAATAATATGTTACTCCTGGTGTTATTGATTTATCTTTATAAGTTGTTGATTTTACAGTTGCTCTTACTTTATAAATTCCATTTTTTGAAGTTGATCTCCAAACTTGATATTTAGTAGCATAACTAACTTTACCCCATGTTAATTTATTATATTTGCTTGAATTATATGTAACTGATTTAAAATTAGTTTTTGCTAGTGCTTGTTTAGTTACATAAGATGAATAATTACTATAATATGTTTTTGAATTATATGGATAATATGTTCTTACTTTATAATAATAGTTTTTATATTTAGCTAGATTTTTATCAGTATATGATAGTGTTGAACTTCCTTTTATAGTTTTTACTAAATAATAAGGTCCTTTAGCACTTTTTGCTCTATATATCTTATAACCTTTTGTATTTGTAACTTTTGACCATGAAATCTTAGCACTTTTTGCATATGTTGTAATACTTATATTAGGTGTAATAACCATTATTCTAGTTCTAATATTTGAATCTTTACTATAATATACATTATATGTAGATTCATTAAAAGCTACAATTTTATATGAATATAATCTACCTGTTACAACATTTTTATCAGTATATGTTTTTACTGATCCATTCAATGTTGCTATTTTCTTATATCCTGTATCTACTGTACTTTTTCTATATATAATATATCCTTTTACATCTTCTTTAGAAGACCATCTTAATTTTAATGCATTATTTAATACTTCAATTATACTTTGACTTGGTGCAGATGGTAAAAGTTCTCTTGAATATATAGCCTCTTCTGAATATACTTTTTCTTCATCTCTTATTATATAAGCTAAGACTTTTATTTCATATGCTCCAGTTAAATCACTTGTGTTTATATCAAAGTATTCTTTATCTGTTTCTCCTGCTTTTGTCCAATCTTTTGATTTATCACTTCTATAATAAACTTCATATTTTGCTTTTTTATTTCCTGACCAAGTAATTTTTGTTTGTTCAGTATTTATGATATCTGCTTTTAAATTTTTTACTCTATTAGGTGTTGTTATTGTTTTAACAGAAGATTCCTCACCTATATAATTTTTTCCATCATCTTCTGATGAATATCCACCATGAGCTACTATTTGATATCTTGATCCACCATTTAAATTCTTAAATGTATATGTACCATTTGTATATGGTACTTCTGCTCCAGTTGTTTTTATAACATGTATCCAATCTTCTTCTTTTTCTGCTAAAGCTAAAACACAATTCCTAGCACCACTATCATATGGTTTCCATGTTACTGTTATTGTAGATTCAGTAACATCTGTAACTTTAAACTCTTTCATTTCTGCAGGTCTTATTGTATAAGAAAGATCAACTGAACCAATATAATTATGAATTCCTTCAACTGTTATTTTTTTTACTCCTGGATATTTTAAATCAGTAGATATATATTTTACTCTATAATCTACACCTTCTTTTAACTCTCTGTTGAAACAAATTTCACCTTTTATATCTTCACCTGTGTAAAAATATACTGAATTATTTCCCATATAAGGACCACATGTACTTATATTTGGCTTAAATTCTGTTTCTGCTTTTGTTATATTAAGATTACTTAGTAATATCAGCGCAAAAATAAAAGTAATCCATGTTAACAAACTTTTGCTTTTGTTCTTCATATTTTTTATCCTCCTTTTATTAAAAAATAATTAAGTTTATATTAACCTATTCATTTTTTCCTTTTTCATCTGTTTCATTTTTTTCTGTAATTAAATTTTTTATTAAAATTTTCTTTAATACTTCTGGTTTAACATCTGCTATTAAAGTTCCATCTTTTGCAATAGATATTTTACCAGTCTCTTCTGATACAATAACTACTATAGCATCTGTTTCCTTTGAAATTCCTATTGCAGCTCTATGTCTAGTTCCAAGTTCTTGTGGTATACTAGAATCATTTGAAAGTGGTAACATACATGAAGCAGCTGCTACTTTATTATTACTTATAATTACAGCTCCATCATGAAGTGGTGTTCTTGTAACAAATATATTTACTAATAATTGTGGCGAAACTTCTGCATCTAATTCTATTCCTGTGCTTATTATATCATTAAGTCTTATATCTCTTTCAAATACTATTAAAGCACCAGTTTTTGAATTTGACATCTCTGTGGCAGCTATTGCTACTTTATATATTTGTTCTTTCATTTTTATATCAGATGATTCTATTTCAATACCAAATGCTTTTCTAAATTTTCCTGTTCCTAATTGTTCAAGCATTCTTCTAAGTTCTGGTTGAAATATTACTATTAAAGCAAATACAAAACACGTCATAAATTGTGTTAATATATAATTTACTATTGTTAATTTTAATATTTTACTTACTAATGTTGCAAGTAAAATCAAAATTATTCCTTTTAATAATTGCCATGCTCTTGTATTTTTGATTAAATTTGCCATCTTTAATATACAAAAAACAACTATTGCAATATCTAATATAAACATAGCTACATTGAAAGGATGAGAAAATAGATTTTTTATATACTGCATAATATTAATATCAATAAGATTTTCCAATCCATCATTTAATGAATTCATTACTCACCTCTTTGTTTATATTAATTTATTATCCTTTTATCATCATAGTAAGTTGATAAATTGTTGGAATTAACATCGCAGCTATTAATCCACCTACAATAATAAATGTCATAATTTTCATAAATATTTTCTTTTTATCCATATTATACTTCCTTCTTTCTTATGTGTATATATCATTTTATTTATACCATATACTTTTTTTTTTTTCAATACTATTTTTTACTAATAATATCAAATTTTGTCATTTTTCTATTTTATCATTATCATTTATTTTTTAGTAATATATTCACTTTTGTGTACTTCCGTATATAAATTTATATATTGTTTTTTATATATTCATATGCTATAATGTGTATGAAATTTTTGTAAAAAATTTTTTAAGTCGATTTTTTAGAATAGTTTTTTGTTTATTTATAAAACTATACATATAAAAATAAAAAAATATAATTATTTAAGGAGGATTGAAATGAAATTTGACGAATGGCAAAATTTTACTAAAGGTGAATGGCAAAATGAAATTAATGTTAGAGATTTCATACAAAAAAACTATACACCATATGAAGGCGATTCATCTTTTTTAGCTGAGGCAACAGATGATACTAAAAAGTTATGGGATCAAGTCTTAGAACTTTATAAAAAAGAAAAAGAAAATGGTGGTGTTTTAGCTATATCTAAAGATGTTGCATCTACTATTACAAGCCATGAAGCTGGATATATTGATAAAAATTTAGAAAAAATAGTAGGACTTCAAACAGATAGTCCTTTAAAAAGAGCTATTATGCCAAGTGGTGGTATAAGAATAGTTGAAAAATCATGTGAAGCTTATAATCAGAAAGTTTCTGAAGAAATAGAAAATATTTATCATCATCATAGAAGAACACATAATGATGGTGTTTTTATGGCATACACTCCAGAAATTAGAGCATGTAGAACATCACATATATTAACTGGTCTACCTGATGGATATGGACGTGGAAGAATCATTGGTGATTACAGACGTGTTGCTTTATATGGTATAGATGTTTTAATTGAAGATAAAAAAGATACTCTTTCTAAAACTGTTTCTAATGATTTAACAGAAGAATTAATAAGAGAAAGAGAAGAAATATCTGATCAGATAATTGCATTAAATGAGTTAAAAGAAATGGCAGCAAAATATGGCTATGATATATCAAAACCAGCAAAAAATGCTAAAGAAGCTGTTCAATGGTTATATTTTGGATATCTTGGAGCTATTAAGCAACAAAATGGTGCTGCTATGAGTATTGGAAGAACTTCTACTTTCTTAGATATTTATTTCGAAAGAGATTTAAAAGCTGGTATTTTAACAGAATCTCAAGCTCAAGAAATAATGGATCACTTCGTTATGAAACTAAGACTTGTTAGATTTTTAAGAACTCCTGAATATGATGAATTATTTAGTGGTGACCCTGTTTGGGTTACTGAATCAATTGGTGGAATGAGTATAGATGGAAGAACTTTAGTTACAAAAAATTCTTTTAGAGTATTATACACATTAACAACATTAGGTCCTGCTCCAGAACCAAATTTAACTGTTCTATGGTCTACTCGTTTACCTGAAGGGTTTAAAAAATTCTGTTCTTCTATGTCTATAAAAACAAGTTCTATCCAATACGAAAACGATGATTTAATGAGGGAGTATTGGGGAGATGACTACGGAATAGCTTGTTGTGTATCTGCAATGAGAATAGGAAAACAAATGCAATTCTTTGGAGCTAGATGTAATTTAGCTAAAACTTTATTATATGCTATAAATGGTGGTAGAGATGAAATATCTGGAAAACAAGTATCACCAGCAAAGTTTGAACCTATAAGATCTGAATATTTAGATTATGATGAAGTTATGGAAAAGTTTGATACAATGATGGATTGGATTGCAAAAGTATATATTAATGCACTAAATATTATTCATTATATGCATGATAAGTACTGCTATGAATCTTTAGAAATGGCACTTCATGATAAAGATATATTAAGAACTATGGCATGTGGTATTGCTGGATTATCAGTTGCAGCTGATTCTTTATCAGCAATCAAATATGCTAAAGTAAAACCAATAAGAGATGAATCTGGTCTAGCTATTGACTTTGAAATAGAAGGTGACTTTCCTAAATATGGAAACGATGATGATAGAGTAGATAGTATTGCAGTTGATATTCAAAAAAGATTTATGGATAAATTAAGAAAACAAAAAACTTATAGAAATTCAAAACCAACAATGTCTATATTAACAATTACATCAAATGTTGTTTATGGAAAGAAAACAGGAAATACTCCTGATGGAAGAAAGTCTGGTGCTCCATTTGGTCCTGGTGCAAACCCAATACATGGAAGAGATACAAATGGTGCTCTTGCAGTATTAAATACAATAGCAAAATTACCTTATAAACATTCAGAAGATGGTATTTCTTATACTTTTGCTATTACACCTTCAACATTAGGAAAAACAGAAGATGAAAAAGTAACTAATTTAACATCATTATTAGATGGTTACTTCGCTCAGTTAAGTCATCATGTAAATATTAATGTTTTTGATAGAGCTTTACTTTTAGATGCAATGGATCATCCAGAAAAATATCCTCAATTAACAATTAGAGTTTCTGGATATGCAGTAAATTTTGTTAAATTAACAAGAGAACAACAACTAGATGTTATTAATAGAACAATACATGAAAAAATTTAGTTAATAAAAATTATAATAATATAAGATGTCTTTCTTGTGAAAGGCATTTTATATATTATAATTAATAGGAGGAATAAATGGAAAATTCATCAAACACAATTACTTTAAAAGTACATTCTTTTGAAAGTTTAGGAACTGTTGATGGTCCTGGACTTAGATATATAATATTTCTTCAGGGATGTCCTTTAAAATGTAAATATTGTCATAATAGAGATACCTGGGAATTTAAAAATGCAGGAACTGAATATCCAATAGAAGAACTTATCCATAAAATTAGTAGATTTGAAACTTATATTAAGGCATCTCATGGTGGAGTTACTGTATCTGGTGGTGAACCTTTATTACAAACTAAAAATGTAACAATACTTTTTAAAGAACTTCAAAGTTTAGGAATTCATACTGCTTTAGATACGTCTGGAGCATTACCAATCACTGATGCAATTAAAGAATTATTACGTTATACTGATTTAGTTTTATTAGATATAAAACATATTAATGATAAAAAGTCAATTGAATTAACTGGAGTATCTAATAAAAATGAACTTGATTTTGCAAGATATCTAAGTGATAACAATATTCCAATGTGGATAAGACAAGTCTTGCTTCCTGGATATACTGATAATGAAACTGATTTAAAAGATTTAAAAAAATTTATTGACTCCTTAAAAACAGTAAAAAAAGTAGAAATACTTCCATATCATAATTATGGTAAATTTAAATGGGAAGAACTTGGAGAAAAATATGAACTAGAAAACTTAAATTCCCCTACTGAAGAACAAATTGATAAAGCTAAAAAAATACTTCAAATTTAAGTAAAAAAAGAAAATGATAATAATATAAATTTGTCATTTTCTTTTTATTTATACATTCTTACTATTTTCTAAGTTTCTTATTTTATCTAATATTTATAAAGTTTATTTTTTTCACTTTTTACTATTTATAAAATAACTAACCTTTATAAAAATAACAACTATTAATACAGTAATTAATACTGATACAATTACAAATAATATTATTATAAAAATACTAGACATATTATCTATAGCAGCCTTTTTATTAGTAATTTCTTTTTTAATCTCATTATTTAAAGCTTTTTTTTCTTCGTAATTATCTAACTCTACTCTGCTACCTGTAACTAGAAGTCTGTGAGTATTTACGTATTTTGGTATGCAAGTTACTAGTGTTACTAGATCTTTACCCTCTTCTATTTTTATTTTTCCAGTTTCATCAGGTAATACTCTATTTATATCAGTTACTTTATATTTTAAGGTTTCATTTAGATATGTTATATAAAAAACATCATCTTTTTCTAATTTATCTATATTATCAAATAACTTAGCTGAACTTAGTCCACTATGTCCTGATAATACAGCATGTGTATTTATCCCTCCACAAGGAATTGATGTTTGAGGAATATGACCTATTCCTTGTTCTAATATTTTACTATTTACACCTTCATATATTGGTAATTTAACATTTATTTTAGGAATATTTATATATGCGATTATATCGAATTTTTTTAGAAGATCAATAGAACTTCTTGCATTTTCATTTGATGCATCAAAAGTTCTAGATGAATAAAGTTTTTCATTTAAATCATTTGTTTCGTCTTTTAGTACTTTCAATTCTTCATTATCTAATTTTTCAACATCCTCTACATATTTTGAAACAGCAACTGTTTGATTACATGATGATATCACTTTACTTATAAGAGGATAAAGAATGATTCCGAAGCCCCAGTAAAAATATAATTATTATTAAAATTCTTTTTTTCGTATTATTCACCTTCTCTTTACTTAAATAAATAAAGAAACTGCTTAAGATTTATATAAACAGTTTCTTTATCTTTATTTAAACTTAGTCTCTACTTATTCTTTTGCCTCTATTATTCTTTTTCATTTCTTTATTATTAATATATATACTTAAAGAAATTAATATACAAATGCCACCTGCTATAATAAATTTAAAACTTCCTTTTCCACCAGCATTTGGAAGAATAAATTCTAATTTGTTTTCTAAGCTTAATTCCTGCTCTTTATCTGATGTTATTATTACTTTATATGTATTTGTATCTAATCTATATCCATCAAGAGTTTTTAATTCTCTTATTTCATATTCTCCAATAGGTACCTCTTTTACGATTTCACCTTTTTCATCTGTTGTTCCCTTAAATACTTCTTTTGTGTCAGTATTTACAATTTCAAATTCTACTCCTGCTAAAACTTTTGGAGTGCCAATTAAATTCTCTCCTGTTTTTACTATTTTAAGTGTTCCAAGTGATATATAATAAATATTAATCTCTCCTCCATCACCAATTGTTTTAGGATTATTAAATTCATCGACTGGAACTGTTATAACAGAACTATCTGAAAATTCCATATATGAAACTTTTATACATACACAATTTTTATATTTATCAACTGTGTTAACTTTACTATAATCTATATCTACGCTATTCTCATCAAGCTTTATAGATTCTTTTATTATTTCTGTATCATTTTTTTGCAATTTTCCATCTTTATAATAATTTATTGTATATTTAACTTCTTTTTTTGCATATACAACATCTACACTATATTTTGCATTTATTAAATTTGATATTTTATATGAATCTGGATATTTAGTTACATCTTTTTCTTTTCCATCAACTGTTACTGACTGTAATGTATAACCTTTATGAGGTTCATAATTTATTTTTACACTTGTTCCAAGAGGTTGATACTTTTGAAATTTTGCATCTGGTCCACTAGAAGAATAATCATCAATTTCTCCATTTATTGCAGATGTACTTATTTCTGCAAAGAAATATGTCTCAACTTCATTTGATGTTCTTTTTTGTTTCATTGATTTTGGTATTGGATTAATAATAACTGAATCTCCATCAGCAATAACAATATCTTTTCTAGTAATTTCGCTTGTAGCTTTATTTCTTACTACACAAACATTATTACCTTTTTCTACAAAAACTTCCCTTCCATCTTCTGTATATTTTAAATCTTCTTTATTATAAACTTCAACATAACTACTCATGTCATAGTTTTTCTTCTTTTTTACTGGTATTTTAAAATATATATTATTATTATAGAAATTACCATCTTTGATTAAGGAATCTTTAGCAGTAAATGTTATATCTTGACCTGATATTTTAATATCAAATTGATCTTTTAAATTTCCAAATGAATCATCAGATATTTCTATTTTTTTTGTATCTTCACCATAAGCAAATTCTAAAGAATCATCTAAGGTATCAAATATACAATATTTTTTGTAGTAATTGTCTGAGCTTTCACCTGGTATAAACTGATGAATAGTATACTCATATTCTTCTTCACCTACTACTACTTTTTTCGCTTGTTTATCAATATCTGGATTTACAAATGGAGCTACTGCTTGAGAAATTGTTAAGAAAGCATAATTTGATCTAGATTTCTTTGAAGCAGTTTGTGTTATATCTCTATACGTATTTCCTTTTACATCTTGTTCCCTTGTATAAATAAACTTGACTGTATCACCTGAGAAGAAAGATGTTATCCAGTTTGTTTTATCTTCTAGCCCTGAATTTTTTCCATATACACATCCTATATTATTTTTAGATAAATTTAAATTTGTTATAGCATATGCATAGATTTCATCAAATCCACATATTGGTTTAAAATATTCTCCTGAATCTATATCACAAAATGTAAAATGTCCCTTAAGTGATGCTGCACTTGTCTCTCTTTTATTTTCATCTTCAAATGTAAATTTATATGAAAAAGCTGGACTATCAATTGCTGGAATGCTTGTGACATTTGTCTGAATTTTATTTGTATAGAAAAATACACATGGATAATTTACACCACCCAAGTTTGCCTCTGCTCCTGACTTTCTAGCTGGTTGAAGATAATTCCAATCTTCTAATGTAACTTTTAAATTTACTTTCTTTCCTTTAAAAGTTCCAATATTTTTATACTTTATCCAAACTTTTCCCTTTTGAGATGTAGATGTTAATCTAGCACAAACAACATTTTTTGTATCTATTGAAACTGATGATCCACTTAAATAAAATTTAAGATCTGAATTATATTTAGTCATACCATATGTTTCAACTTTCGTTACACCTTCTATAAATTTAAAACACCATCCATAATCTTCTGGAAAAACTTCATCTGGGTCTATTTTATCTGCTTTTGAAGCTGTAAAATTTGAAATTTCTGCATTTGTAGCATTATATGTTTTATTAACTTTTTCTTCACTTAATTCATTTTCTTCTGTTAATTTATCTTTTGTACTTTTTTTATTATAAGTATTTTCTATTTTATCGTTTTCTTTTTCACTAGTTGCTTCAGAGACTATATTATTTTCATCTACTTTTGCTCGTGCTACTGAAATATTAACATTAAAATATTGAAATATTAAAAGTAATAATATTAAAATACAAATGCCTCTTTTAATAATCTTATTTCTTCCCATATTACTAACTACAATCTCCTTTTTCTCAAAGTTGTTTTAAAATAGTAAAAAAACTTTTTATATTACTCTTTAGTCTTCAGTTAATTATTTTCTGTTTCTTTTTCTTGTTTTTTCTTTTTTGTTTAATTTAATAGCAAATGTCATTAATGAAATACCTAGTATTACAGATAATGTTGTTCCAGTTCCACCAGTAAAAGGTAAAACAAATCCTTTATCATTTATTACAGTTGCCATTATAATTTTTTCTGATCTATGGTTTACTGTTACTTCTACAGGTCCTTTTAACAAATTATAATGCTTTTCATTTCCATTCTCATCTATATATGTTGGTGATTCAATTTCAACTAAATAATACTGTGATTCTCCAGTTTCAGCCGTAGATCCATCTACACCATATTTTAATCCTTTAAATACTGCTCTACCATCATCTCCTGATGTAACAATTAAATCTTCTCCATCTGAACCTTTTACATATATCCCATCTCTTGCATTTTCTTCTGTTGTAGCAATTTTAAATTTAGCACCTGCTAAGCCATTTCCTTCTCTATCAGTCTTTTTAATTAGTATTGCTCCTAAATGAACTTCTGCTTCGTCACCTTCAGAAGTCTTTTTACTAGCTTCTGTTCCATTAATATCTATTTTATTTGTATATGTTAAATCTGCTTTGTTTACTAATGCTTCCCCATAAGATACATCATCTGTAAATGTTGTTTTGTAAGTAATAACTACTTCCTTTTTCTTTGTTTTTGATAATTCTTCTGTATTAAATGTAATTTTAATTATTCTGTCATTTTCTTCTACTTCATAATGCGTATTTAATGTAAGCCCTTCAATTACTAATGAATCTTCTTTGTATTCTAAACCTTGTGGTAAAGTATCTGTTATATAATATGTATCCATTTTTTCTATAATTGATGGTACTTCTGCTGTGATTTTCCACTCCACTTCATCTTTAGCATAAGCACTTGCATGTTCTGAATATCCTGAATTATTTTTTACTTCTTTTGATATTTCTGGTTTTTCATTGATTGCTTCAAAAGTAAAAGAAGTATCTTTTGCTGTTACTTTAAATTCTTTTACTTCTGATTGATCTAATATATATCCATCTAAAGTTTCTATTTCTATTAATCTATATTCTCCAACTGGTAAGTTTGTTATATTAATTTTACCTTGCTTATCTGTTATTAATACTCCTTCATAATCATACTTAACCCAATCTGAATTATCCTTTACTTGTAATTCCCACTTTGTTCCTGCTAGAGTCTTACCATTTTTATCTGTTTTATTAAGTATTACATCTCCATAAACTGTCTCATTTTTAGGTTCGATTCTAACAGTATAATCCCAAGATTGTCCATCATCTGCTGTTCTTGGTAGATCAATCAAAAATGGATTCATTTTCACTGAAACATTAATTGGAACCTTAGTTTCAGCAACTAAGTATCTTCCAAGTTCAAGTTCATCAAATTTAACTATTCCATTTTTATCTGTTACTAGACTTTTACTATCTAGTCCTACTATAGTTCCTTCTTCCATTCCTAATACTATTTCTTCTGCTGTTTTTTCCATATTCTCTTCATTTAATTTATATATTGTAAATTCTACACCTTTTAGTGGTCTATTTTGAGTTACATCTAATCCACTTCCATGTGCATTCTCATATTTTATAATTTCAAGAGAAGCTTTTCTTTTAGAATCTATTATGTTATTTACATCAGCTTTTACTATACTAGATAAACTACATAAAACCATAACAGATAATATTATTATACTTATAAATTTCCTTTTCTTTAAAATTATCTTTTTCATTAGAATCCTCCTATAAATTGCTTCTTTAGTAATTTTTTTATATTAATTATAAATATACTCATTAACATCTTTTTTATTTATATCTATTTTCGCCTTAATTTTTAATAATGTCAATAAAATAATTCAAAAATAAAGTAGTTTTTTATTATAAAATTAATATCTTTGTTGTATTACCTGTAAGTAAATATTAACATTTCAACATTTATAATTATATATTACAATATATGTAATTAATAAAAATAACTTAAATTTTTGCTTTTATAAAATAAAAAAAGAATGCTATCATTTTTTCTTTGTTAGCATTCTTTAAATAAGATGATATAAATCATGTTATTTTCTTATTATATAATATTATATTTCTAGAATCCAGTTTTAGGAAGTCTCTTTTTTGTTACTTTTTCAGTTGTTATTTTTATTTTGCTATTTGTTATTGTAACAATTATACTTTCATTATAACCTACAGTAAAAGGTTTCATCTTTTCATCTAACTTATATCCTTCTGGAGCTCTCACCTCTTTTATATAATATTTTCCTGGTAACATCTTTTTTAAAGTTATTATTCCATTTTCATCACTTTTTATATCTTTATATACAAGTTTTTTATTTTCATCATAAATATTAAATATAGCACCATTTAGAATTTTATTTGTGTCATAATCGACCTTTTCAACTGTTACTGTTGTTGTATTTTCTGGATATTCTACTTTTAAATCATTAGTCTTTACTTCATAACTTATTCCTGTAAGAGCATAATTTTGTGAAGTAGAATTTGGAGCCTCTCCATATAATATTGGCTTACTATTAATTTTTGCATTAATATTTAAATTAAATTCTCCCTTTTGTATTAACTCTTCTATTGGTATCAGTATATTGAATTCTTTTTTATTTTTAAAGCTATTTGTTTCTTTTCCATTTTCATCTTTAATTTTTACTCCTTTTAATTTGCTATTTTTTATATCTATAGAAAATTCATTAATATCAATAGAAGATTTTACTATAAATCTCTTACTTATATAACTTTTTTCATTTTTATCTATAGACCATTTTGAATTTATCTCTTCTATATATACACTAGGATCATTATATGTTTCTTTACTATTTCTTGCTGATGATACAATCTTTTTTATCGCTTTTAATGTTCTTTTTCCTGCTTCTCCAATTGCTTTAAACTTTGTATAATTATCTTTATCATAGTTATATAAAACACAATATACAGCCATTTTAGTTGCAGTAAATGCTTCATCTACATTCTTTACTCCTAAACTAGATAAACTTTTATATGGATATCCATTTATTATTACTCTCCTAACTAGTTCATTATTAACTACTTTAGAAACTTTTACACTATATTCATTATCCTCATCTACTCCTTTTAGATCAACATCTAGACAATATGCTGGATATTCAGTATTTCCGTTTTTATAAAAAACTTTATCTACATAAATTGTTCCTCCTGTTGGAGTATTTATTAAAAGACTCTTACACTTTCCTTTTGAATATAATTTAGCTTTATCTATTGAAAATTCTTTTCCATATGATGTATTAATTGCAAAAATATTCATAATTGTTATTTCTATTAAAATAAGTGCTATTATTTTTATTATATTTTTTATTTTCATTTTTCTTCCTTTCACAAAATTAATCTACTAAAATTCCTTTTACACATCTTCTAAGAGATGGCTCGTTTTCTACACATGTTATTAGTGTTATTTCTCTTTTATTATTTTCTTCTAGAACACTCCAATCTGTATCAAGTATTATGTAATTTGTAAATACTTTATATATATATTTCTTACCATTATAAAAATATGTAATTTTATCTCCTGATTTTAGTTTTTTTATATTCTGAAAATAGTTAACCTTATAGCCTCTATTATGTGCAGCTAGTCCAATATTTCCACCTGCCTTTTTTGTATTTTCAAAATGTCCTATATATTTATTCAAAGTTTTAAAATCTGTTCCTTCTGAAATGTTTGCATTTAATCCAATACTTTCAATTTCTAATCTCCATTTTTTATTACTTATTTCTTTTTCATCTTTATTTACTACTTTTTGAGCTTTTGCTACTTTTTCTACTTGTTTATATCTCTGTATAAAATCTTCTTCTATTTTATAATTAATTTTAAAATAAGAATCATAACTTTTATCTTCTATTGGACTATTTATATTTATTATAATAGCTTGTATTACACAACTGATAATAATTGTTATTAACAATGCTGTTCTATTTATATTTCTAAAAAATAACACTTTTGTATCCTCCATCTATTTTGATGTTTACTAAATATATGTCTTAATATTAATAAAGATTTCTATTAAAATTAAGTAATAGTATCCATAGAAATGGCATAAATGAACAAAACACTAAAAAAATAATGATACTAATAAAGTCTATAAAAATAATTGCAATGTATAAATATAAAATCATTTTATAAGTACTTAAAATATTTATTAGTTTATAAATATTTTAGGATATAATATGAAATTAGAAGATTCATTATTAATTTAATAGTTATATTGACTTTAATATCAGAATATATTTGTGTTTAAATGTCATAAAATACTCATATCTCAAAATTAATTTAAGATAAGTATAAAAAACTTTAAATTTCTTTTTAATTTGAATTGATTAAACTATAATTTCGAAATAAACTAATAATTAAGAACTAATTTTATATGAGTTATTAATAATGTGATTATATGAACATTTAAAAAATAATTTTATTCTGAGTTAATTTTTACTGAATAAAATAAAAAATATTTTTAGGCAAATTGTACTTTTCATCTTATATTACATAATAACTATTATAATTCTTAATATATAAATTATTTTTTCACATACTAGTTATTAATGTAAGCGTGACTATATTAAGATGATATTTACAAGTACAATTATTATTGATAAAAAATAATATTTAGATATACTACTACTGTATAAAATTTCTTAATTTAATCTTTATTAAATTTTAACTTTTATATTTTTGGAAATTTAAATCGGCTTAGAAAAGCCAGAATAAAATTGCAATTTTAATGATTTAAAGTGAATATATGATACTACATTTTACAGTATTTGTAAAGTATTTTTATCACTCATAGTTCGACAAAACTCGCCTTTTGAAATTTATTAATATTATTATATTTTTTTTATAAAAAATATGATATAATATGTAATGCTTGTATGGAAAGTATGTAAATACTTTATTTTCTATATAAAATTTTATTTATAGGATGGTACTTTAAATGAAACTTGCAACAGATAATTCTACATTAGCAGAAAACAAATTACTAGTATTATATATTTTAAATAAAATAGGAAAGCCAATAAATCAAAAAGCTTTATTAGAATTAATTGTTTCTATTACTGATATGAATTATTTCTATTTTCAGCAGTTCCTTTTGGATTTAATTGAAAATAAATATGTTATATCATATGAAAAAGATGAAGAGATTTTATACATGATTACTCCTGAGGGTAAAAGAGCTATTGAACTTACTGCTGATATGATTCCAGGAATATTAACATTAAAAGTAGATAATTCTTTAAAAGAAAATCTTGATGATATTGAAGATAAATTATCTATTTCATCTGATTTTATTCCTATAGATGATAATCATTTTACTGTAAAATGTAAAATAATCGAAAATAATAATATAATGTTTGAAGTTCAAACTTTTGCAGGTTCAAAGGAACAAGCAAAAACTATTGTAGATAATTGGAATACAAACGCTACTGAAATATATCCGAAAATATTAGAGCTTCTAACTAAATAGAAAGGGGCTGTAAAAAAAGTCCCAACGAAAAATGAGATTTGAGTTATAATTTTAA
>CANOSM010000028.1 GCA_947569365.1 uncultured Clostridium sp.
TTAGGTATATCTATATTATGTAGATATACCCACTCGATATGAAAAATAACCATAAAATATTTGAAAGAGACATAAAAGCAGGAGTTATTAGTCTAAATAAACAATTAACAGGTGCTAGTAAATTTGCACCATTTGGTGGAATTAAAGATAGTGGAAATTATAGGCCAAGTGGATTTTTAGCGACAGACTATTGTACTTATGCAGTAGCTTATGCAGAAACAGAAAAAGTTAAAGAGATAAAAGATTTACCTAAAGGAATTAGATTGTAAAGAAAGAAGGTAAAAATGAAATTAGTAAAATTAGAACAATCAGAGAAATTCTCAAATAGTGATACATGTAGTGGACTTGAGTATCCATTAAATGATAAAGATATTGATTTTTCGACTGCAATTATAAATGGAAGATATCCTAAGAAGCGGATATTGTATAAATGAAGAATGCAAGGAACTTATTTATTGTTTAGAAGGTTCAGGAACTTTAAATAAAAAAGATAAAATAATTGAGTTTAGTAGAGGTGATGTAATACTAATTAATAAAGGCGAAATGTACTACTGGAATGCAGAATGCACAATATGTATGTCTTGTACACCTGCATGGTATGAAGAACAACATAAAATAATAATAGAAGAGTAATCAAAAAAAATACTAATTTAAAGGATAAATATAAAAATGGAAAAGAAAGTAAGAAAAGCAGTTAGATGTTATTTAATAAAAAACAAAAAAGTAGTTGCTATTAAATATAAACAAGGAAATAAAATGTCAGGATATTATGATATACCAGGAGGAAAAATTGAAGAAGGAGAAATGCCTGGAGAAACAGCAATTAGAGAAATTAAAGAAGAAACTGGACTAGAAGTTAATAAATTAAAGTATAAAGGAAATATGATAGTTGAGTATCCTGAAAAAATATTTGATTTTGATTTATTTATAACAAATGAAAGTAAAGGCAGTCTGCAAGAATCTGAAGAAAATACAGCAGAATTGATAGAAATTAATGATTTACTACAAAAGGATAAAATATTATCTTGTATAATGATATTAGATAAATTCTTTTTAAAAGGATTAATTAACAATAAATATAATGTCAAAATGAATATTAAAGTAGATAATGAAGAAAATATTTTAGAAGTAGGTTATAGATTGGAAGAAGTAAAATGAAAATATTAATAGCAGGTTTTGAAGGTGAAGATAACTCAGCAAAAATATTATTAGATAATATAAAGAACAATTGGAATGAAGATATTTTATATTTAAAAAATGATTTTGAAATAAGTAGTAACCAAATAGAAAGAAAATTATTAAATAAATATGATATAGTTTTAATTTTTGGACAAAAACCAAATACAAAAGAAGTATATTTAGAAGAAAACGCAATTATAAATGGAATAAAATTAGTAACTGATTATCATTATGATATGCTAAAAGAAAAGTTGGAAGATAATAATTATAAAGTATTAACTTCATATGATGCAGGAAAATATTTATGTAATAATGTGTTTTTTAGAGCATTAAATTTTAAACAAAAACATAATCTAAGATCTAAAATTGGTTTTATACATATTCCAGATATTAATAATATTGAAAATATACAAACATTATTAAATGCAATATTAAATTATATTGAAAATTTATAAATAGTTATATAGAAAAAATAGAAGGAGTAAAAAATGGATATAATAAAAGATGTACAGGAAAAAGATTTAGAAATATTAAAAGAAATGTTAAAAAATACTTTTAATAATAATATAAGCTATGAAGAAATGAAAGAATTTTATAAAATATCTAAAAACGATAAAAATATTCATGTATTAGGATATTATATAAATGATAATCTAGTAGGAACAATAACATTAAATATCTCAATATTACCATCAGGAAAAGATGCCATAATATGCGATTTTTCAGTAAAAGAAGAATATAGGAGATTAGGAATAGGAACAAAATTAATGAATAAAGCTGAGGAAATAGCAAAAATGGAAAATGTGGATATGATATACTTATTTAGTGGATATCATAGAAAGGGAGCACATGAATTATATAAGAAATTAGGATATGATGGAGATAGAGATAGAGCATTTATAAAAAAGATATAAAGGAGGAAGATTTTGAAAATAGGGATAGATATAGATGATACAATGGCAGATACTTTTGATTATTTAATGCCATGTATATCAGAATTTTTTAAAGTTGATATAAAATATTTAGAGGATAATAATATTTCATATAATAATTTAACTGAAAAGATGAAAGAAAGAGAATCTGAATTTGCAAAAACATATTATGATAAAGTTATCCCATTTACACCATTTAAGCCTAAAGCCTCAGAGTATATTGATAAAATTAAAGATTTAGGAAATGAAATAATAATTATTACAGCAAGAGATAAAACATTATATAAAGATGAATATAAAGCAACTACTCAGGAATTAGAAAATAATAATATTCATTATGATAAATTAATTTGTGATTTTGATAAAGCAAAAGTTTGTAAGGAAGAGAAAATAGATTTATTTATAGATGATTCTATTGAAAACTGTGAAAAAGTTAGTGATATAGGAATTGAAACAATATTATTTAATAGTAAAGTAAATATGGAAATTAAAACAGATTTAAATAGAGTAAGTACTTGGAAAGAGATATATGAAAAAATAAAAAATGTTTAATATTATAATAAAATATATAAATAAAATAAAATCAATTAATAATAATGGAGAAAAGATATGGAAAATGCAAATATAATAATTTTAGGAGCAGCTAGAGCTGGAAAATCAACATTAGCACGAATGATACATAACAAATGTAATTATTCTATAATTTCTATAGACTCATTTGTTAGTGCTCTGCGTGATGGATTTCCATCTTTAGGAATTACACATTCAAATACTGAAAATAAATTTAAGTTATTATCACAATTTGTATATTCGTATATGAAAAAGATAACTAATGAATATCCAGACATTAATTTTCTTTTAGAAGGATGGCATGTATATCCAAATGAGATATCAAAATTATTTAAAGATACAAATGTAAAAATTGTTTGTTTAGGATATACTAAAATTACTTGTGAAGAAGCTTTTAAGTTAATAAGAGAAAATGAAAAAGAAAATAGCTATACGAAGAAAATGACAGATGAAAAAGTAAAGCAACTAATTTTAAATCACATAGAATATAGTAAAATATTAGAGAAACAATGCAAAGAAAATAACATAAAATTTTATGATACATCTTTTAATAGAGATAAAGTACTAAAAGATATTATGACATATTTAATAGATGAAAGATAGACAGAATTATAATAATAAATAAAGCACAAGTGTATGATATAAATTAATATACTTGTGCTTTATAAAATTCTAAATAATAATTAAAAATAACCAATTAATAAAATGCTAGTCCTGTTCAGCAGTATCAAAAGAAGAATCACTAAAAAACTCCTTTAAAGTAATGTCAAAACCATTACATATATGAAGTAAAGTATCTAATTTTAGAAGTTCTGTTTTTCCAGACATAAAGGTACTAATAGTAGAACAAGGAATGCCAGTTTTTGCACATAAATTCCATACTTTCATATTTTCAGTTTTTAAATAATATTTAATTCTTTTACGTATTGCTATTGATAATCTCATAAAAATACCTCTTTTCTATATATTATGAGAAAATCATAGCAAAACTAAACATGCGACCACTTTGGTAAATTGAAAAAATAAAGAAAAATTTCAATATATCGAATTAATTCGACATATTGAAATTAAAAAAGATAAAAACTATAAAAATAAGTTATTAAAAAATAGTTGATTTACATTAAATATAATATTAGAATAAAGTAAATTTAACGTAAAAGAAAAAGATAGAAAAATTATAAGTAAAATAAATTTATTTAAGGAGAATATACATATGCTAGACAAATTAAAAGGAAAATATATATTTTTTGATTTAGATGGAACTTTATCAGAATATAGATTTAATAATCATGTTAGTGGAAAAAATGATTGGGGAGGACAAACATGGGAAGAACTATTCTTTGGAGATGTATTTGTAAATAATAGACCATTACAAACTATGGTAGATTTTATAAAAAAATTAGATTGTAGTAAAGTATATGTTTTAGGAGCAGTAACAACAAATCATGAAGTTGATGAAAAATATGAATGGCTAAAAAAATATTATCCATTTATAAAAAAGGAAAATATCATATTTGTAGCAGATTCCTCATTAAAGTTAATAGCATTAGAACAATATGCAAAAAAACTAAATATAAAAAAGAAAGATATTATATTTGTAGATGATGTTCACTCAACAATAAGAAAAACCGAGGAAGAAGGATTTACATCATATCATATAACATCATTTATGAAATAAATAATAACTAAAATAAGAAAGATAATACTTTTAAGTAGAAAGAAATAATAAAAGGAGAGGAAACATGACCAAATATATAGGAATAGATATTGGAGGAACTAATATTAGAGTTGGAGCGATAGATGAAAATGAAAATATTATATATTCATATAAAGAACCAACTTTTAAAGATGTTAAAATAAGCATAAATTTATATGAAAAAATAAAAAGATTAATAAAGAAAGTTCCAGAATATGAAAAAGCTAAAGCAGTAGGAATTGGTGCTCCTGGATCAGTGGATAATAATATAGGACAAATAATAAGTTCAAAAAATGTTAGCCTTTTAAATAATTTTCCATTAGTAGAAAAACTAAAAAAAGATTTTAAACTTCCTATATATCTTGAAAATGATGCAAGAGTTGCATGATTTGCTGAAGCAATAAAAGGAGCAGGAAAAAATAAAAAGATAGTTTGCTATATAACAATTAGTACAGGACTAGGTGGTACAGTAGTTATTGATAAAAAGATTTATCATGGAAGTAATAATTTAGGAGCCTATTTTGGAGCAATGATATTAGACTTAAAAAATACATGTAATTCTTTAATAAGTGGAACAGCCTTAATTGATAAAGCTAAAGAAAGAATAAATAAAGATATAAATAATGCTTTTGAAATATTCGAGTTAGAAAGAAATAATAACAAAATAGCAAGAGAAATAATAGATGAATTTAAGAAAAACTTAACAGTACTACTATTAAATATTTCTTCAATAATAAATCCAGATATAATAATTTTGGGAGGAGGAGTTTTAAAATCAAAAGAAAGATTTTTTCCAGAAGTTATAGAAGAATTTAAAAATAAAGCACATCCTTTAGCTAAAAAAACAGTAATTGATTTAGCCACTTTTGAAGAAACTGGGATAATGGGAGCATCATTACTTACAAAAGAACTTTTAAAAAACAATATAGAAAATGAGAAATAATAGAAAATATAGGAGTAATAAAAATGATATTTAGTGTATTAGCATTTATAGCACTTATTTTAAGTATATGTATTAAAGACAGAAAAAAATCATTATGTATACAAGCATTAAATTGCTTTTTTGAAATGATATATAATTTTATTATATCAGCTTTTACAGGAGCAATATTAGGTATAATAAATATAATAAGAACACTTACATTTATAAATAAAGATAAAATAGCTAAATTATTATATTTAGTAATATTATTCTTTTTTGAAGGAATAATAATTATAAATTGTTACTTTTCATGGGCAGGATATGTATCTTTGCTTCCAACAATAGGATCATTAATTAGAACATATTGCTTATGGCAAACAGATATGAAATTAGTAAGAATTTCTGGGATAACAACTGGAATTTTTTATGGTTTATATTATATCTATTATAAAAGTTGGTTTATGGTACTGGGGGACAGTATATTATTACTTGTAGGAGCATATGAAGTAATGAAAAACGATATAAAAATTAATATAAAAAAATAAGAGTGTAATATTTTAAGATAAGAAGAGACATTTGCTTTTATTTATATTACTTCTTTTTTAAAAGTTTCTGTGATAAAATATAGCAAAAATATATATTATGTGGAGATTAAAATGAATTATTATGAAAGCCTAAATAATATAATAGATAAAATAGAAGAAAATCTAACAGAAAAAATCGAATATAATGATTTAGCAAAAATTGCAGGAACTTCAAGTTATACACTCCAAAGAATATTTACTTTTTTAACTGGCACTACTCTAACAGAATATATACGAAAAAGAAGACTCAGCAAAGCTACAGAAGAGCTACTTATAACAGACATAAAAATAATAGATTTAGCGTTAAAATATCAATATGATTCTCCAATATCATTTACAAATTCTTTTAAAAAAATGCATGGAGTAAGTCCACAAAATTTTAGAAGAACACATCAGACTGTAAAAACATTTCCCAAAATACAATTTAAGCCTGTAATAGAAACAATAGATTATTTAGAATATAGAATACAAAAATTAGATAAACAAATGTTATATGGTATTACAACTGGAATTATAGAAGAAGACAATAGTAAAGCAATACAAGATTTATTTAGCAGATCAAGAAAAGAAAAAATACTAGATTTTATAATTAATAATAGTGATGGAAAAGTACGATATTATGGAGTATCAAAAGATATTATATCTGATAATGATATATCTAAAAAAATTAAGTACTACATAGCAGGAAAAGTAAATAGACAAGAATTTACCAGAATAGAAATTCCAAAAGCAACATGGGCATGTTTTAAGCTAAAGAATAAAAATCAAGATGATATTTTAAAATTATATAATACAATATATACTAAATGGCTACCATCATCAGAATATACTGAAATACTAAATTATCCACAATTAGAGCTTTATTATGAAAATAATTGTGAAATATGTATACCAGTTAAATAATTTAATAAATTTGATATTTAAAAAGTTAAGTAAAATACCTTTTAAAAATATATAATGATATATATTTTTAGGAGGTGTTTTTTTATGAATATACAGGATATAAATAATAACATATATGGAATAAAAAACTTAAAAGAAGGAGAATATACAGATTTTCTTATGAAATCAATTGAGCAAAAAGAAATGGAAAAAATTAATTTTGATAGCTTAAAAAATAATGAAAACAATAACATGTTTAAAAAGATAAATAAAGAAATTAAATTTTAAGGAACTTAATATAATGAAAAAAGATGTAATAAAGTTAGCATTAAAAGATACAAAAATATATTTAATATTATTAGTATTATTAAGTATGAGCATTTCATATATAAAAGTTCAAATAGCTTTATATGTTATGTATGCAATAGATGGTATTTTATTTAATAATTATAGTGATATTCCAATATATATTAATAAAATTTTTAATCATAATTATAAATACGATTTATTAATAATTGCTATTATAATAATCAGCTTTAATATAGTACAAAAATTATTAAATTATTTTAGAAATAGAACTACAACAAAATTTAAATTAAAAATAAATGTAAATCTAAAACAAGAATTATATAAACATATGCTAAATTTAGAATATGAAAGTTATAATGCATATGATAAAGAAGAAATAATACAAAGAATCAATGAAGATGCAGATATTTATTCAAAATTTTTTAATAATCAATTTAATATTATTCTAGATGTAATTTTTTTAAGCATATTCATTATACAAAATGGAACACAATTAAACTACAAAATTATAATATATATTTTTGCAACTATAATTATAATGATATTATTTTCTACTTGGTACTTCAAGAAACTAAATATATCAATTGAAAACTTAATTATGAAAAGAAAACAATTATTAAAAGCTACAATAAGAAATATAAATAATTATAGATTTATAAGAATGTTTAATAAACAAAAAGAAGAAAATAATAACTATAAAATTTTAAATGATAACTATTGTAATCAAGAAGTGAAATTTATAAAACTAGTGTTATTCTATGATATTATACTTGAACATTTAACATATTTAAAAAGTCCTATTATATATATGATAGGCGGAATTTCAATTATTAATCGGAGAAATGACAATGGGGTCATTAATAGCAATTCATACTCTAGCAGAAAAAATATTTGATTTGTTATATAATTTAGGAGAAGATTTAGAGATAATAGATGATTTTCATGTGGTAACCAAAAAGATAAATAAGTTATTAGAACAAAAAGAAGAGAAAAAAATAAATAATGCATATGATTTAAAAGGAGATATAGTCTTTAGTAATGTTTCTATTTATATAGAAAATAAAGTTTTTTTAAAAAATATAAATTTCATTATAAAACAAGGAGAGAAGATTGCAATTATTGGAGAAAATGGAAGTGGAAAAAGTATAATTGCAAAAACTATTTTAGGATTTTATAAGTATACAGGAAAAATATATATCAATGGTCATAATATAGAAAGGCTTAATAAAAGTGATATTAGAGAAAATATTGAAATTATTTTAGGAGAATCTTATATGTTTTCTGGTAGTATATTAGAAAACATTAAATTAAATAACAATATAGATATGAAAAAAATAGAAGAAATTGCAAGTGATTGTGAGATAAAAGAAGAAATACATAGATTTAAAGATAAATACGATACATTAATTGGTCAAAAAGGTACCAAATTATCAGGTGGACAAAAACAAAGAATTACAATAGCAAGGGCATTAGTAAATAGAAAACCAATTTTTATATTAGATGAGGCATTAAATAAGTTAGATAATAAAACAAGAAGAAATATATTATTAAACTTAATTAATAAATACAATGATAAAACAATAATATTAGCCAGTAATAATTTAGAGATTATAAACTATGTAAATAGTATAATTTATATAGATGGTATAACTACAGTAAAAGGTACACATAAGAAATTGCTAGATATAAATGAAAATTATAGAAATTTAATATATATAAGAGAAGATATAATAAAGGTGTAGAATGAAAGATAAATTAAATAAAGTAAAAGAGATGTATGAAATTTCTGGATATAATAAGAACTTTATAATCTTATTTACAATTATAATAGTAGCTGCAGTAATAGATATAATATCAATACCATATATAACAAAACAAATAATAGATATACATATACCTAATAAAAACATAAAATTACTAATAATCTGGGGATGTATATATATAATTTTTTTATTAATTTCATGTTATTTTACTCTTAAACATTGTAATATGAGGTCAATATTAAAAAGAAAAATTCAAAAAGATTTAAGAGAAAAAGTTTTCAGCAAAATGGGAGAAGTTAGATCTAAGTTCTATGATGAAAATGATACAGGAGTAATATTACAGTTTTTACAAACAGATGTAAATGATGCAGGAGCAATGTTTGCAGAAATTATAACAGAAATGTACTTTATGGGACTAATAAGATTTATGATAGTCACAATATTATTAATGGTTATAGATGTAAAAATAACATTAATAGTATTGTTATTATATGTTATTGGATATTTTGTAACATTATTCTTTGATAGAAAAACAATTAGTATAATAAATAAAATAAGAAAAGTGAATATAGAGTTATATAGTAAGATAAATGAAGGAGTACAAGGATTTTTAACAATAAAGATTTTAAACATTATTGAAAAAAAAGAAAATGAATTACAAGGGCTATTACAAGAATACAGTAATTCTAATAATAAACTAGAGAAAATAGTGTCTATATATAATAATATATTTTCTTTTATTGTATCATTATCTTTAGTAGTGATTATTTATTATGGTGGAATTCAGTTTATGCAAGGAATTTTGACATATGTAGAGATAATGATATTAATTGAATATAGTGGCTCACTTGAATTTGAATTTAATTGGTTTATAAAGCATCTATCCAATTTTAATAAATCATTTATATCATTTTCAAAAATCATAAAATTCTTGAAATTAAATGATATAGAAAAAATAGAACAAGGAGAGAAATTAGAGAAAATAAACTTAATAGAATTTACTAATGTATATTTTTCATATAATGGTTATGAAAAGAATATTGAAAACTTTAATATTACTTTAAATAAAGGGGAAAGAATTGCATTAGTTGGAAGAACTGGAGCTGGAAAAACAACAATTGCAAATTTACTTTGTAGATTTTATGAACCCACAAATGGAAAAATAAAAATTAATGGTAGTGACTATTTAAAATATTCTATATGCTCATTAAGAAATAAAATAGGATATGTAATGCAAGATGTTTGTATTTTACCAGGAACAATAATAGATAATATAAGATATGTAAATGAAAATATTAAACAGACAGAAATAGAAAATATATTTAAAAAACTTAAATTACACGAAAAAATTACTAAATTAAAAGATGGATATAATACAGATATATCTAGTAATATAGATATATTATCATGTGGAGAAAAGCAAATGATTAATTTTGCAAGAGTAATGGCAAAAGATTGTGATGTTGTTATTTTAGATGAAGTTACATCAGCACTTAGTTATGAATATGAGGATCTAGTGAATAATGCAATAGAAGAGATTATAAAGGATAAGATATCAATTATTATTACACATAGATTATCAACAATAAGAAACTGTGACAAGATATTATTAATGAAAGATGGGAAAGTAATAGAACAAGGAAATCATGATGAATTAATGAAAAAACAAAATGAATATTATAATTTAGTTAGCAATGATTAACAATTAAATTCAATATTAGGATAATAAAAAACTAGTATAAACAGTAAAAAATACATATAATTATTAATAAAAACATTAAAAATACTTTTCTTGTAAAAATATGTAAAATATGGTAATATATTGTAAAAAAAGAAAGGAAAGCAGATAAATGGCAATGATGATCCCATATAATATAATAAAAGGAAGTAATGCTGAAAAAAAGGTATTTAAAATGTTGAGAGGATTACCAGATGAATATATAGTCATATATTCTTATCCATTAAAAGATCATAATAATAAAGTAGAAGGAGAAATAGATTTTGTAATAATATGCAAAAAAGGTGTTTTATGTTTAGAAGTAAAAGGTGGACGAGTATATAGAAAAAATCATGTTTGGCATGTTATAGACAGAAATAATAATGATAATATTATAGAAAGTCCATTTATGCAAGCTCGTGGAAATATGTATTCTTTATTAGAATATTTTAAAAAATATGCTGAAGGAAATATTAAAGATTGTAATATTTATAAAGTATTATTTGCCTATGGTGTAATAATTCCAGATGAAAGGTTTGAAGTAAAAGGAGAAGATAATGATATAAATAAGAAATTATTAATAAATACTGAAAATATAAAAAAACAAGATTTTAACATAAAAGAATTAATAGATAAAATGTTTGAACAGGCTAAGGAAAAATGCGAAGATAATAATTATATGAAACAAGATTTAGAAGAACATATGATACAAGCTATTAAAGAGTTTTTCATAAAAGATGCAGGATATGTGAAAAGTTTATCAGCAGACTTAGAAGAAGCTCAGCAAGCTTTGGTAAGATTAACAGAAGAGCAAAAAGATGTTTTGGATAAGATGATAGAAAATGATAGAGTAATAATTAAAGGAACATGTGGTACTGGAAAAACGATTTTATTATATGAACAGACTATAAGACTAGCTAAAGAAGAAAAAAAGGTAATATTCATATGTTATAATAGATCTCTTAGTCAGTATTTAAATAATATGTTAAAAAAGGAAAATCAACAAGTAAAAGAAAATGTGGAGATATTAACATTACATAAATATATGGAAAATGAACTTAATAAAATTTCAAAATATACAAGTAAAGAAAAACGTAAGGATAAAAAAAATTATTTTAATAAAAAGTTACCTAATGATTTTATAAAAATAGATAATGAATCATATGATGTTATGGTAATTGATGAAGCCCAAGATATATTAAATTATACATATTTTAATTGCTTAAATAAGATAGTAAAAGGTGGATTAAAAAATGGAAAATGGTATATGTGCTTAGATGAAAATCAAAATGTATATAATAACACAGAATTTGAAGACTTGCTTAACAGTATAAAAAGTGAAATAAGACCAGCAACAGCAAAGCTTACAAAAAACTGTAGGAATACTAAACAAATTTCAGAATTTAATTTTAAATTTACTAATATTGAGCAAAGTAGAAATGAGGAGGTTCATGGAGAAAAAGTACAAGAATTAACATATAAATATAATAATGAACAGAAAGATAAAGTAATAAATATTATTAAAGATTTAAAGAAAGCTGGAATAAAAAATAGCGAAATAACAATATTATCTGAAAAATCTTATAAAGAAAGTATATTTAGGGGAGAAAATTTTTTAAAAGATTTATCAACAAAAATAGAAATGGTAGGAGAAGAAAATAATAGTGAACAAGATACAAAAGATTTTATAAAATTTGCTACAATAAGAAAATTTAAAGGTTTAGAATCTAAAGTTATAATATTATGTGATGTTAATAAAACAAAAGATAATGAATCTAGATCATTAAATTATGTAGCCATATCAAGAGCTAAAGCATTATTATATGTTTTATGTTATAGTATAGATAATGAGTTTATAGATGAAATATTAGGAATAAAGGTAATTTATTAGTATAATATATTAAAATATGAAAATGTATTAAAAACATTTCTTTGAAGCTTAAATATATTCATTGAAAAGAATATTAGAAAATATTGTATAATTAAAGGGTAGTTTTACTGAAAAGATAAGATATAAAATAAGAAGACACAACCTGACTCTATTCTAAAGCTGATTGGAAGTTATTAGATGAAAAAGAAAAAAGGTCAAACTTCAACCAGAATTAGAAGAATACAAAAAAGATAAAGACTAAAAGTGTTATTACATAGTCAAAAAGTGGGAAAATGATTGCAGAATTTTCCTATTTTTAATTTTGGGAACAAAAAAAGTTATAAATTGTAAAATAAAAGTAACAAAAAAATATATGTAGTTCAGTATTCTTAAAATATAATTTTGTTATACACAAAAAATATAAAATAAAAAATATTATGTTGGTAGAAATGTATATTTAAGAAATAAATTGCATTTCTATTATGTTGTAAAAAATATATAAATATATTAAAATAAAAGCAAATATAAGAAAAAAATTATATAATGAGATAAAAAATCAGGAGTACATATGAAAAAATATAATAAAATACTAACTAAAGAACTAAATAGAATATTACCATACCATTTACTAGGAGTAATTCTGCATACAGTAGTAATATATATGTGTTTTAAAATACCACAATGTATAGGAAATATCTTAGATATGTTAATAGATGGAAATGTAGAAAAAGATTTAATAATACATCAAGCATATCTAGTAATATTTTATTCAAGTTTTGTATTTGTACCAAGATCTTTATATAGAGTATTATATTTTACTATATCAAGAAAATCAGATACATATTTAAGAAAAGAAGTAGTAAAACATTTGCAAAGAGTAAAGCCAGAATATTTTGAGAAGGAAAATAAAGGAGCATTTTTAGCATATTTATCAAAAGAAATAGTAATGATAAAAAAAGTCCTAGGAAACTTCTGGTTTTGGATGACAAAAATGATTATTGCTCCAATTATGGGAATTATTTTTATATGGAGTAAACTTAATAAAGAACTAGCTATTTATTTAATTCCAGCATTTCCAATGGTAATAATAGCAATGTATTACTATTATAAAAAACTAAAAGAAAAAGTTGAAGTATCAAGGAAAATATATGTAGAGTTATCAAAAAATATAGAACAGAATACAGAAGGATTTTTACTTATAAAATCTTATAATAGACAAAAAGAGCAGATAGAGAGATTTAAAAAAATAAATGAAGAAATGTATAAGGCTGATTATGAAATAGGAATAGCTAAAAATAAAATTAGTAATGTCATAAGTGTATTATGGGCATATTGTTATGTTGTAGGATTTGGTATAGGAATTTATTATATAGATAAAGGAATGATATCTGTAGGAGGTCTTATAGCTTTTATAGGATATATAAAACAAATACTTGGAGATTTTGTCTCAGCAATGGAAACATTTTTGCAAAGAATACCATATTTTAGTCAATCTATTAATCGTTTTAATTACTTTTTAAATTTAGAAGAACTAGAGGAAAGTGGTGAAAGGTTAGAAAACATAGATAAAATTAGAATAAACCATTTATCATATTGGTATAATGATGCAAAAAATCCAGTTTTAAATGATATAAATATGACAATAAACAAAGGAGATAAAATAGGGATTATAGGAGAAGTGGGAAGCGGAAAGACTACTCTTATGAATATATTGTCAGGTTTTTATGAAATACCAAATGACATGATATATATAAATGATAAAGATATTAATACATATCAAAGAAATACAATCTTTGAAAAATACAATTATGCAATACAATCAAATGTTATATTAGATGATACTATAAAATCAAATATTGACATTGTAGAAGATTTAGAAAATGACGAGTTAGAAAAAATTATAAAAAATGCTGAACTGAAAGAAGATATAGATAAACTTGAAAATAAAGAAAGTACATGTGTCGGAGAAAAAGGTATTAAATTATCAGGAGGGCAAAAGCAAAGAATATCGATCGCTAGAAATTTAGGAAAAATTAGAGATATTAATATTTTTGATGATACACTTTCAGCTCTAGATTCTAAAACTGAAGGAAAGATAATGGATACATTAATAAAAGAGGTATCAGATAACACATTAATAGTAATATCTAATAAGATATCTAATATTAAAAAATTAAATAAAATCTATATATTATTAGATGGAAAAATACAAGATTGTGGTACACATCAAGAATTAGTACAAAGAAATGAGTTTTATAAAGAACTAGACTACCTTGAAAGAAAGGAAGAAATAGATGAAATATATACTAAAGAAAAATGTTAAGATATTAATATTAGTTGGAATTTCACTAATTGTATGTAATGTTTTATCTGCAGCACATCCATTAGTAATGAAAAAGATATTAGATATAGATATAACAAAAGACAATATTTTAATAAAATTATTTTTAATGTATGCTGTTATACATATTATTTTAGTTATTTCAAAAGATATCAGAAATAATATTATAAATAAAGCAATGTCAAAAATACTAAAAGATTTAAGAGAGAAATTATTTTGTCATATTTTAAAATGGAATATGGAAACATATCAAAAATATAATTCATCAGAAATATATACAAGATTAACAGCAGATATAGATAATGTATCAGCATTATTTTTAGGAACAATGAAAGTTGTATTAAATAATATTGCATATATTGTAATTATGGTATTTTTTATGTTTCTAGCAGATATAAGAGTAGCTATAATTGGAAGTATTTCAATTATTTTAACAGCTATAGTATCATATAATTTTAAACATCAAATTGCAAAATGTAATAAAAAGGCTATGGATAAAAGAGATAAGGAAAATAGACAATTTTCTGAGATGTATAATAAAAATAAATTAACATATTTATTTGGATTACAAAAAAAGAATAAAGACAAAATATGTAAGACATTAGATGAAGAGTTTTTTCATAGAAGAAAATGGATTTTTTATGAGCATTTTATATTCCCAATTGCTATAACAATACAAGCAGTTGCGATTTATATAATTTTGATTTATGTATTTAATAGTAATGATGTAATTTCTTTAGGAAGTATTTATCTTGTAATAAATTATATACAAAATTGTAGAAGACCATTAAATGAAATATTTAATGAGTTAGAAGAAATACAAACTTCAAGTATATCATTAAAGAGAATTAATAAATTGTTAAAAGAGCAAGGGAAAGAAGATATAGAAGTTGGAGGAATAAAAGAAGATTTAAAAGGTGACATTGAATTTGAAAACGTTTGTATGCAATATGGAGAAAATAAAGTACTACATAATATATCATTTATTATAAAAGAAGGAAATAAAGTAACAATTGCAGGAAAAACAGGAGTAGGAAAAACAACACTTGTAAATATACTTATGAGACTATATAAGATTAAAAGTGGCAGGATATTAATTGGTGGAAAGGATATTTACAGTATAAGGATAAAAGACATAAGAAAAAATATTTCATATATTTCTCAAACACCATATATATTAAATGATACTTTAAAAAATAATATTATATTAGGAGATACAACAATTACAGATGAAATGATAAAAGATACAGCAAATGAAATCGGATTTGAAAAAGCTTTAAATAAATTTGAAAATGGGCTAGAAGAAAAAATAGAAAAAAACAAGTTATCATATGGACAGCTTCAAATGATAGCATTTTTAAGAGCAATTCTACACAAGGCAAATATCTATATATTTGATGAGCCAACTTCAAATATAGATTTAAAAACAGAAGATAGAATACAAAAATTAATAGACAAAATTGCAAAAGAAAGCACTGTAATTATAATAGCACATAGGAAATCTACAATTGAAAATTCAGATAAGATTATCTATTTAAAAGATGGAATGATAGATATGATAATAAATAAAGATGTAAAAGTATAAAAAAGGAGATAAAATATGGACAGTCAAATATCATTAGAACAAATAAAAAATTATAGTAAAGCTTATAATAGCAATAAAATAAATAAAGTAATAGAAAATTCTATAACTAATAATGGACTAGAAAAAGCTTGTATTAATAGTGATATAATAACTGAGAATCAGCCAGTATTTAATATAGAACTACCAGAAAGTAAGAGATATAATCAGCAAAATAGTCATAAATGTTGGATATTTGGTGGACTTAATTTGATAAAACATAACGTTGCACAAAACTTAAATATAAATTTAATGGCCTTTGAGTTATCAAATAATTATATAGCATTTTTTGATAAATTAGAAAAATCAAATAATACATATGAAAATATTATAAATTCTAAAAATATAGATTTAGATTATATTCATAAAGAAAAAATTATAAAATTTTGCGTTTCAGAAGGCGGTTATTTCCAATGGTTTGTATCTATAATTAACAAATATGGTATAGTTCCATATTCTTATTATCCAAATGCAACCGAAAGTACAAATTACGAAAAACTAGAATATTTGTATACTGAAAAAGTAAAAAAAGATATTTTAGAATTAATAGAATTAAAAAAACAAGAAAAACACATAAATGAATTAAGAGAAATAAAGAATAAATTTTTACAAGAAAATTATATTTTATTATCAAAAATTTTGGGAGAACCTGTATCTGAGTTTGATTATGAATATAGGGATAAGAATGGAAAATATATAAGATATGAAAAATTAACACCAATAGAATTTAAAAATGAGTTCTTAAGTTTAAATCTAGATGATTTTGTGACTATAGGAAACATTCCAATGTATAACAAACAATACAATAAAATGTACAAGAAAAAATATTTAGGAAATATATATATAAATTCTGATGTTAAATATTTGAACTTACCAATTGAAGATTTAAAAGAACTTACAATAAAACAATTAAAAGATAATATTCCAGTATATATGGGGGTATATATTTTTAAATTTAGAGATAAAAAATCTGGAGTATTAGATACTAGATTATATAATTATAAAGAAACATTAAATTTAAAGACATTATCAAAGAAAGAGGCATTAAATTTATATGATATTAGTATGCATCATATTATGACATTTACAGGAGTTAATCTAGTAGATAATAAACCTCAAAGATGGAAAGTTGAAGATAGTGGTGGAGATGAAGAAAAAGCAAATGGATATTATATAATGAATGATAATTTTTTTAATGAATTTGTACTAAGTATAGTAGTAGATAAAAAATACTTATCAAAAAAACAATTGGAACTTTTAAACCAAGAGCCAATAGAATTTGAAGTAGAAGATCCTTTTTAGATTTTATTTATTATTTGATTTTATGTAAAATATGTAGTATAATATAAAAACATAGTCTTACTATATTTATTAATAATCAGGAGGTGTTACTATGATAATGAATAATTATAAAGTAATACGGAAGGAGGAGCACGATCTAGGTAATAAGCAATTACTATACTTAGTGAAGGAGCTGGTAAAAAAAGGAAAAGCAGAAAAAATATCATTTATAATTACTATAAATAATGATGTGTTCTGCAAAATATGTGCTGAGCCGACAAAAAAAGACATAACATTTTTTAGAACGTTTTGGAATGATAGAAAAAGTGTTATAATTGCATTGTACGACTCATTAGATAAGATGAAGGGCTATATAAGCTTCACAGTTACAATTAAAGATAATAGATTTGAAGAATTCATATTAGAGGAATTAAGGATGGGTGTTAAAACATTATATAAATATCCAAAGAGTGAAGAAGTAGTAAAGTATAGTATAGTATAGTGTAAATCAGATCAGTACATATAAAAAATGAGAAATGGGGCTTAGTTATCTAAGTCCTATTCTTAAATATAGTATATATATATTTTTTTTACTTAAAATAAATAGTAATAATGGAGAGAATAATATGGAAAAAGATTTAACAATAAAGAAACTACAAGAATGTATAAAAAGTATAGATCATAAAAATAGCTCAAATGATAAATATATGCTTAAACTTATGGAAGAAGTAGGAGAACTAGCAGAAGTTATCAGAAAAAATAAACGAATCGAAAAAGGAAAATCTATAAAAGGAACAATAGAAGAAGAACTTCAAGATGTTATGTATTATATAGTATGCCTTGCTAATATAAATGATATAGATTTGCAAGAATGTATATACTTAAAAGAAGAATTAAATTGCAAAAAATATAATAGAAACAATATGTTTGATGAATAAGGAATTATAAAAATATTTAGGTGAAAGTAAGATTAAAGAATTGATGGAGAAATAAAATATGCTAATTTATAAATTAGATTTTGATTATGGTCGTCTTGAAATTTAAAGCTGTATAGTAAATTTTAAAGATTTAAAAAATACTATAAGAGGAGTTAAATTTATGAAGATATCAATTGAAGATAAAATATTAGAAAAATATCCTAAATATAAAATGGGACTTATAAAAATAAAAGTAGAAAATACAAACTATGAGAAGTTACAAGCAAAAGTGAAGTATGAAAACACTATAGCTGATAAAGAACATATTACAAAGGAATGGTTAGAAGTTTTTCATGATATGAATGCAAGTGAGAAAAGGCTACCATCAGTAGTTGCATTATGGAATATTATTGAACGTTTTGGAGAATTAAAACCAATAAATTATTTTGTAGATAGTTACAATTATATTTCTGTGAAACATGGTATTCCTATGGGAGGATATGATATTACAAAATTACCATATGAAGAGCTAACATTAAAGTATGCTGTTTGTGTAGGAGTAAAGTTTGAGCCTATGGGACTTTCTGGTCAATTAGAAAAAATCAAAGATCCAGCAGAAATATGTTATTATAGCAAAGATATTCCAGTATGTCGTTATTGGAATAATAAAGATAGTGAAATTACAAAAATAGATGAAAATACTACCAAAGTACTTATAATGTTTGATACTCTTGGGGGATTAGAAGAACTAAAATGTGCAATGGATGAATTCATAGAGATTATAAAATCAACATCTAATGTAATTGAACTTAAATGTGAAATATTAAGTAAAGAAAAATTAAATTGTGAAATATAGTTAAACAATAGAAATTTTAGAATGAAAATTAATAAATATAGATTACTTTACTAATAGGAATACAAATAGAATAAAATATGAAATTTGACATATAATAAGTAATGTATTATAATACAATTAGCTTAAGTGTTGAGTGTAACCGACATTTAACGATACCAGATATGTGAGTAACGACACATATCTTTTTTTGTTATAAAAAAACAGAAGGCCATAGTAACGAAAACGCCTTCTGAACTAAAATTAATTAGTTTTTATTCTTGCTGTTGTTTTTGTATTTTTGTAATTCTTCTATTTTTTGTAGTAACAAAAATACAAGTGTGTAACCTGACATTGCGACACCTCCCTTCATAAAGGGATACCTCTTAAAAATAGGTTAGAGCCATTATACAATAAATTATAAAGTTTGTATATTTATAAGATGTGTTTTAGAAAAAGATTATAATAAATAAAAAAAATATATATATAATAGTAATATTTCATTTGTAAGTCAATGGTAAAATTAAAATAAATATGATATATATATATATAAGATATAAAATTAAATTATATATATATATAAATTAGGAGGAAGATATATATGGAAGAAACATTTAATTTCTTAAAAGTTAGAACACAAGTGAACTATATTTCAACAATTGATGGAAACAGACCAAGTTGTAGACCTTTTGGCGATCCAGTATTATTTGATGGTAAAATCTATATTTTAACAAATGCAAGAAAAAAAGTTGCAAAACAAATTGAGACTAATAATAATGTCTGTATAGTCGCATATGATAATAAAGATTGGATTAGGATAAATTGTAAACTAGTTGATGATAGCGCTAATATGGAAGCTAAGAAAGCAATTATTACAGAATTTGATTGGGCAGAAGATGCAGGATACACACTAGATAATCCAGATTTTAAAACATTTTATTTAGCAGATGTAACTTCAACAATTTATGGACAAGATGAAAAGGCTAAAGCTACATATAATTTTTAATGATATAAATATAGAGGAATAAATTATGAATGGAATCAAAGAAGAGTTAAAAAAATATATAGATACAAATATACTACCAAGATATAATTCAAATATAGGAGGACATGGAATCGAGCATATTTATGATGTAATTAATAGATGCGATGAAATTATTAAAGAATTTAATTTAGATGTAGATAAAGATATAATATATACTATAGCATCATATCATGATATAGGATATAAACAAAATCCAGATGAACATGAAGAAGTGTCTAGCCAAATTTTTAAAAGTGATTATAACATTAAGAAATTTTTTGATGATGAACAAATAAAAGTAATAGCAGAAGCAATTGTAGATCATAGAGCAAGCTTAGAGTATGAGCCAAGAAGTATATATGGAAAAATAGTTTCATCAGCAGATAGAGAAATATCAGTAAACAACATGCTACAAAGATCATTTTTATATCAAGCAGATAAGCACAAAGATGAAAATCCAACTACTGAGCAAGTAATAGAATATTCATATAAAAAATTATCAAGTAAATATGGAAAAGGTGGATATGCTAAAATGTACTATCCAGATAAAAAATATTTAAATTATCTAGAAGAGATGCAAACTCTATTAGAAAATAAAGAATTATTTATAAAAAGATAAAAAAACATTGCTAAAGAAATTGGAAAAGGATAATAGTACTACTTTATAAAGAAAAGTTTTTATGTATAAAGTATATAATATTTATTTGGTTATATACTTTATTTTTTTGCTGATTTTTTGTAAAATAAAGAAAATATGATAAAAGGTGGAAAATACATGAATATATTATTACTTTCTAGAAAAATAGATATTATAAAAGATATATTACCAGAAAAAAGTAAAATAGGTTTTATAAAGGCAGCAGGAGAAGTATATGAAAATCCTATATGGATAAAAGAAGATAAAGATTTATTATTACAATATGGATATAAAATAATAGATATTGATATTACTGAAAATTCTACAAATCAAAGTATTATAAAAATAAATGAAGTAGATTGTTTATATATAGCAGGAGGAAATGTTTTTTATCTAAAACAGCAAATAGAACAAAAAAATCTAAAAGAAGTAATAGAGAATTTTATAAATTCTAACAAATTGTATGTTGGAACAAGTGCAGGAGGAGCATTATGCTCTCCTACATTAGAACCATATAAAACTTTAGATGATCCTAAGAAAGCTACAAAATTAAATGATACTACAGGATTAAATTTAATTGATTTTGTAGTTTTGCCACATTATGAAAGAGAAAAATATTTAAGCAGACATAATGATATTATAAATAAATATAACAAGAAGTATAAATTACTTACTTTAAAAGATAATCAAGCACTACTATTTAAAGAAAAAGATCAATATAAATTATATGAATTTTAAAATAATATTATAAAAACTTAATGGAGTAAATGATAAATAATGATAATTAGAAAATTAAAAATAGACGAAGCGGATAATTTAAAATATTTGTTTAAACATAAAAATTTTGAAAGATATAAAAATAATGTAATAAAAGAGATTGAAAATAATATTAGAGATATTTATATTATGATTAATGATAATAAGTTTATAGGAGAAATAACAGTACATTACAATAATAAAAGTGAAAAAGAAACTATTTCTAATATTAGAGTATATTTATCTGCATATAGAGTTTTAAGAGAATATCAAGGGAAAGGATTAGGACAGCAATTATTAAAATTTGTTATTGAAGACTTAGAACAAAAAGGATATACAGAATTTACAATAGGAGTAGAAGAAGACAACAAAAATGCAATTCATATATACAATAAATTCGGATTTAATGAGCTATTAGCAAGATTAAGCGAAACCCATGAAGATAATACATATGAATATAATTTATATCTAAGGAAAAATGTAAATAAAAAAATTGAAAAGCTAATTAAAAATAATAATTTAGGAAACAAAATATTGAGTATAAATAAAGTAGTAGGCGGACTATCTCATAGAATGTATAAAGTAATTACAGATGTAGGAGTATATGCTATAAAAGAACTAAATCAAGGTATAATGAAAAGAAAAGATACATATTCAAATTTTGTTTTTTCAGAAAAAGTAACAGATATTGTAATAAAAAATGGAATATCAGCAGTAGGAGCAATAAAATTAGATAATGATATTATGAAAAACATTGATAACGATTATTTTATGATTTTTGATTGGGTTGATGGAAAAGTATTACTACCAGATGAAATAACTGAAAATCATTGCAGAATCATTGCAAAAAACTTAGCCAATATTCATAATATAAATTTTAGAGAAATAGAAGAAGAGGATAAAAAGAAAATAAGTCTAAAAAATTTTAAATGGGATTATTATTTAGAACTATCAAAAGTTAAAAACAAGAGATATACTAAATTATTAGAAGAAAATTGTGAATTATTAAAAGAGATAAATTATAAATCAAATAAAGTATTAGAATATGCAAGAAATAACTTAATTATTAGTCATACAGATTTAGACAGAAAAAATGTTATATGGCAAGATAATAATCCAATTATTATTGATTGGGAAGCAAGTTCATATATTAATCCTACAATTGAAATAATACAAGTTGCATGGTATTGGTCTGGAGGAGAAAATCAAAATATTGATTACAATAAATTCAAAATAATTATAGATACATATAAAGCAAATTCTAAAATAAAAATTGATAGTAATATAAAAAAGCTAATATATGCAAATGTTTATAGTGGTTTAGAATGGATAGATTATAATTTAAAAAGATCACTATGTATAGAAAATACATATAATGAAGAAGAAATCAAACTTGCAGAAAATGAAGTAATTCAATCTATAAATGAGATTATATATAATGTTAATGAAATAAATAAAATGATAGAAATGATAAATTAAAATATATAAATTAATATTCAAATAAATAATTGACAAACAAGTTAATATAATATAAAATACGAACAGCAGTTTTAAAACTATAAATAATTAGAAGGATATTATAAGAAAGGATATTATAAGATATGAGAGAAGATATTATAAAATATTTAAAACAAGAAGTTTACTCAAGGAGTATAAAGCCTGAAAATAAATTTGGAATTGGATGTTATTATCATATAGAAGCTGTTGTAAAAAATGCAGAATTATTAGCAGAAAAATATAATGCAGATAAAGAAGTAGTAATAATAGCTGCATGGCTTCATGATATAGCATCAATAACAGATTATAGTTTATATGAAATGCATCATATTCATGGAGCAGAAATTGCAGAAGAATTATTAAAAAAGTTTGGTTATGATAAAGAAAAAATTGATTTAGTTAAAAAATGTATAGTAAGTCATAGAGGAAGTGTAAAACTTGATAAATCAACAATAGAAGAGAAATGTGTTGCAGATGCTGATGCTATTTCTCACTTTGATAATATACCAAGTTTATTATATTTGGCTTATGTAGAAAAAAATATGGATATAGAAGAAGGAAAAGAATTTGTAAAAGGAAAGTTACAAAGAAGCTATCAAAAATTATCTGAAGAAAGTAAACAACATTATATTCAAAAGTATAAAAATACTATGGAAGTATTAGGTTAAAATAAAATTTTAAAAATAATCTAAGGAGAGAATTTAATGAAAAATTTAGTAATTAAAAAAAATAATGAAATAGATGATGTATTATTAGACGAAATTTTAAATTTTGATAGAACAATATTTTCTGTAGATGAAGAATATTCATTTCCAGATAACTATTTTAGAAAGATATATCAAAATTCAAAGGATGGGATATTTGTTCTTTTAAATAATAATAATAATGTTATTGGATATGTAAATTGTATATTTCTATCAGATGAAGGAAAAGAAAAATATATATTAGATAGAGATTATCTAAGTCTAGAAAATATAGGATTTAATATAGGACATAATAATATGTATCTTTATAATTTAGTATTAAAAAAAGAATATAGAGATACACATGTAATAAAGCCAGGATTAAGAAATGAAATTTATTTTTCATTTCTTATAGTCCTTGCTATAAATT
>CANOSM010000029.1 GCA_947569365.1 uncultured Clostridium sp.
TAAAATTATAACTCAAATCTCATTTTTCGTTGGGACTTTTTTTACAGCCCCTTTTCTTTATAACTAATTCAAAAAATAAAATATTCATTTCTTTTTGCTCAATATATTTTAAAATTTTTACAGTACTAAAAGGAATAAAATTTTACATATAAAACTTTTTTGTTAAGTTATTATATTAATTATTCTACATCAAATCCCCCTGGATCCCCGCCAATTATCTCACCAGTAGTTGCATCTATATAATATTGTTTACTATAATATCTTCTTTCTTTTTCAACCTCAGATAGTGTCATCTCCTCATTAACAGGTACATCTTCTTTATGTTTGATTTTTACAACCCATACGTTTCTTATATTATGTGCTGTTCTTACATCTAATCGACTTTCTATATTATTTTCCAAACAATAAATATACGCATTTATCATTCTTATATCTTTCCTAGCTGTTATTTCTTCTGTAATCTTTTCATTAGTAAACTCTAATTCTTTCTTTTTTGCAATAGCTATTGCTTCTTCTTTAGTTATTATAAATTCATTATTATCAAATTCTCCTATTGGGTCTACACTTACTGTATCTACAACATGTTTTCCGTTTATTACTCCAAAAGATATGAAAATCTCATCATATCTATTATAAATATTATTATACATTTTTGTAAATGTAACACTCCATTCTTCTTTATCAATTTTTACACAAGAACTCATTTCATATGGCTCTATATCAGCACCTAGAGACTTTAATGTTTGTTTAGCAATGTTTATTGCTTTTTCTTTATCAATTTTTTCAAGTTTATCTTTTATATCATCAAAAACATTATTTGTTGCATACTCAAATTCTCCATTTTTGCTATTAAATGCTAAATAAATTCCTTTAGCCCCTCCTTTTTTCTCATCACCAAAATCATTTTCTGTTACTGTCCAATAATATGTCTCTTTATAATCTTCATTTATAGCATAACTTCTCATTAATTCCACTTTTTTTACTTCTTTATCAGGATATCCTAATTTTTCAAGTACTATTTTAGCATTTTTTCTAATTGTTTCTTCTGATATAGCTTCTTTTTTCTCTTCTTCACTTATTATTGCTGGTTTTTCTTTTGATTCATCATATGATCTTGGCTCTTTCCATACTTTTTGCTCATATGTTTTATATCCAGCAAATGCAATTCCTGCAAATAAGATAACTCCTGCACAAGTAGCACTTATTGTTCTTATCCAATTACGTTTAAGTTTATTTTCTTTAGTATTAAAAGTATTTTGAATTGCTTCATGGTATTCTTTTGGTGTATTTATTTTTTTACTAACAATCTTTGTTATTGTTTTATCTAACTCATCCATTTTTGACCACTCCTTTATAACTTTCTTTTATTTTTTGCCTTGCTCTGAAAAGATGTGTACGAATTGTATTTTCATTCATTCCTAAAATCTCTTTAATATCTGATAAACTATATTGCTCCATATAATATAAAATTATAATAATTCTTTCTTTATATTTTAAGTCTTTTATTAATGAATAAAAATTCAAGTCATCTTCGATATCTTTATAGCTATTTAAAATAAGATAGTTGTCTAAATTATATTCATCTATAGATATATCTTTTTTATATTTTCTTTTATAAATTCTATTGCATTTATTAATAAGTATTTTTATCAGCCATTTTTTAAATTTTTTAGGATCTTTCAGCTTTTTTATAGATTTATATGTTTCAATCATAGTTTCTTGAATTGCATCTTGGATATCCGCTTCACTCGTAATTCTAGTTTTGGCAATTTTGTATAAGTCATTTTCAAATTCTAGAATAATCTTTGTGAAAGCTTCTTTATCGTTTTTTTGTGCTTTTACTATTAATTCCTCCATTATTACCTCCTATCATTTATGTACATATTTGATATCACTTATAAGAGTCAATAAGATAAGAGAAATGTTTCAAAAAAAACAATAATTTTTTTTATAAAATATATAAAATAAAAGAAAATCATATATGTATTAGACTGAAAATTATATATATTCACTATATTTTAAAATGTAAATAAAACAATATTTAATATATATATTTTTTTTTTATTTCAAATTTCTTACTTTTCATTTCTAATTATTCTCTAATAATAAATTTAAATATTTATCTGTAAATTTTTTCACTTTCTCTACTTTCCCCTTTATTTTATTAACTAATTCATTAGCTACATTATATACTTCATTAAATTCTTCTTCTGTTAATTCTCTTCTTTCTAATGCTTCTTTTAATTCGTCTTCATCTAGTAAAATAATATTTCCTTCTTTAGTTAATAAGACATCTAAATATAAATCATCTTCATAAGGAATACCATTCTCTTTTCCAATCATTCTTGCAATATCAAAATACCATTCAACAATTTCATTTTTTTCATCATACATAGCAGTTAATCTAACTCTAGAATTATAGTCATAAAATTCAAGCCATTTGTATCCAGTATCTCTCATACATATACCATTTTCAAGAATATATGGATTTTTTATTTTAGTAAAATTATTTAAATATATATCTCCTTTAAAATCATTATCATTTATACTTAATAATTTCTGCTTAACACTTTCTACATTTGGATCATTCAAAACAAAATTTGCAAAATGTTTTTTTAAACTAATCCAATATCTTTGAATTATTCCAGATTCTGATAAATTAGCTTTATCAATCACTTCATTTTCTAAAACTCCACCATTTGCAATTATAGTTTTTGAAGAAGCAATATTTTCTTTATCACAAGTTACTAATACTCTGCCCAAATTATATTTTTTATTTTCTCTTTCATCTTTACATTTTATTAGAATTAATCTTAACATTTCTTTTGCATATCCTTTTTGTCTTTCAGCTGGTAGTACACTAAATCCAATACTTCCACCATAATTATAAAGGAAATCACTTAATTTATATCTAAGATCGATTATTCCTACTAACTTATTATCTTTAATTCTTATTGCTAAATATACTATAGAAGGTGGACAATCTTTTCCATATTTATTTTTAAGTCTTTCATCAAAGTCAAGCCATTCTTCATATGAACTTACATCTTCTAGTCCAGCACACCCATCAAAAGATTCATTATTTTCTAAAAATATTTTTCTATATTCCATTACTTGATCTTTATATTCTTCTGTTGGTATTACTAGTTTTATTGTATCTTGATCTACTTTTAGTTTCATTGGAGTAAATCTTATTCCATCAATAGTTCTTTCAGAGTCTGTACATTCAAATCCTAATTTACGATAAAACTCTACTGCATAAGGAGATGAATTTACTGTTATGTATTCTAATTCTTTGTTATTAAATTTGCAGTATTTATTTGCACTATTAACTAATCTTGTTGCTACTCCTTTTTTGTGATATTCCTTATCTACAAATAACATATTAATATGACAATAATCTCTAAATGCAATCATTCCAATAATTTTTTCTTCATCTTTAGCAATTAATATTTTAAGATTTTTATTTAAGTTCTCTTTTATATTATTATAATTTGCAAATTTATAAAAATTTTCAATTCCTTCACTACTATAATCTGGTGCTTCAAACTCATTAAAAACTTTTTCTACTAGATATAATGTATTTTGTATATCATCTATTTTTATTTCTTCTATTATATAATCCATTTTTAATTTCTCCCTTCTACTTTTGAATTTTCTTCTTCATTCCATATCCAGTATAATCATAAGGTATTTTTTGAAATCCGAACTTCTCATAAAATTCTTCTTTTCCTTTCATTGATACTAAATTAACACTAATTTCTTCACCTTCTTCTATACTATCTTCTATACTTTTAAGTAAGCTATTTATAAGTAAACTTCCAATTCCTTTATTTTGGTATTCTGGACTTACAACTACATCTACAATTAATGCATATATTCCATCACTTATAGCTCTTGCCATACCTACAGTCTTATTATTAATAATTGCTCTTTTTATAAATTTACTATTTTTTATAGCCTCTTCAACTACTCTATAGTCTTTTTCTTTCCATCCAAGTTCTCTCCTTAAATTATTATATTCTTCTACTTTTAATTCTTCATCTAATTTAATATGCATATTATGTTCCTCCCCTTTTATAAATATAAAAAAAGCCTTACAAAAGAAAGCTTTAAGACTCCTTTTTGTAAGACTTTATATCTTAATAATCTTACTTTAAGTGTAAGCAACTTTTTTACATGTTACCCTATATCGCTTGGAATTTCATTTCCTAGATATACTCTTAAAATATATTTTATATTATAGTAGAAATATTTTGATTAGTTAAATTTTCTGTTAAATTTACCCATTTTTTTGCAAGTTATTTGATTTTTGGTTATTTCTTGAATTTTTCATTATATATATCTGTATCATCTAATTTCTTCTCATAACAAAACCAATTAATATCATACATATTAGTTTCTCCGCAATTTTTATATTTTAATTTATTATATAATGCCAAAGCTGATGGATTCGTTTTACTTACTAGAAAGTGTATTCCATCAAATCCTCTTTTTACTACATCTATTTCTATATACTCTACTAATTGTTTTGCTATGCCATTATTTTGAAATTCTTTTAATACTCCAATTCTGGCTAAGTCACATGGATTTTTTATATTTGTATCCCAACAATCTAAATTATCTAATTCATGATCTTTTCCAGCAGCTGCAACTGCGATTATTCTATTGTCATTCCATACTGTATATAATGACTTTTTTAAAGTATCATTTCTTATATCTTCAATTGTAGGATATTCTTCACTCCAAGTGCATCCAAAAGTTCCTATTAAAGAATGATATATTTCTAGTATTTGACTTTCATCTTTATTTGTAGCTTTTTTTATTTCTATATTCATCATTTTTCTCCTAAAACTATATTTGTATCTCTAATCCATCATATGCTATGTGATATCCATTTCTTATAGCTTCTTTGTCCATAAAGACAGGCTCTACAATTACTATTTTCTTGAACATAACTGTCCTCCTATATATATATAATTTATAACATACACACTATTATACTATAAAATTAAAGTATTTTCTAATATATATAATGGTGTTATTTTAGACCTTTTAGTAATTTATTTTTATATTTTAAAGTTAGTTAACATCTCATATATTTCTTTCACACAATCTATCCTTCCTTTATATGAATCGCTTCTAGTAATGTATTTTGGATTACAGAAATCTTCGAATTCTTTTATTGCTATATTAATATTTTCTTTATTTACTTTATCTTTAAATATTTGTCTAGCAGTTTTTATATGTCCTCTAACAGCAGATCCTGCCATAGCTTTAAAATATGATTTTTCTGGTAAATCTGATTTTTTATATAAATCCATTGTCATTTCATCTGTTATAATTCTAGGATTATTTAGAATTATTTTATTTGTAAGAAATATACCTTGTGTATTTTCACATTCAATAATTTGACTATCTTCTGGAAAAGTAACCTCATAAATTGTATCTCCTCTAACTAACCATCTTAATATTTTATCTTCTGTAGAAAAGCTAAAACCTCCTACATCCTTTGGATGATCTTTATCTGGATTCCAATTATCTGCAATGTTTACTTCATTTATTTTATATTCAAAATTATTTAAACTTGATCTATTTCCAAATATTACTTTTACAAATCTTCTTATTTAAATTTTTTAATTTTTCTATTTTCATTTTCAATATATTCCTCACAATTATTATTAAAATTATTTAAGATTTAATATTGTATTTATGTCTTTATCTCCTCTTCCAGATAGATTAACTATTATACAATCATTCTTTTTATATTTTTTAGCAATCTTCATTACATATGCAATTGCATGACTACTCTCTAAAGCAGGAATTATTCCTTCTTCTTTTGTTAGTATTTTAAAAGCCCCAATAGCTTCATCATCTGTTATACTATCATATTTTACTCTGTTTATTTCATTTAGATATGCATGTTCTGGTCCAATGCCAGGATAATCAAGACCAGATGATATAGAATATGCTTCTGTAATGTTATTATTTTTATCTTTCATAACATAAGTTTTCATCCCATGTATTATATCAATATTTTTTTCATACATTGCTGATGCATGTTTTCCTGTATCTAATCCTTTTCCTGCACCTTCAATACCATATATATCTACATCATTATTTTCTATAAAATCTGCAAAAAGTCCTATACTATTACTTCCACCTCCAAGACATGCAACTATCGCTTTTGGTAATTTTCCTTCTGCTCTAAGTATTTGTTCTTTTGCTTCTTTTCCTATAATCTTTTGAAAATATTTAACCATTTCTGGATATGGAGATGGTCCAACTGCTGATCCTATTAGATAAAATACATCTTTATGTTCTAACATGTATTCAAAAGCTTCATCTACCGATTCTGCTAATGTACCTTGCCCTCTTGAAACTTCTCTTACTTCTGCTCCAAGTAATTTCATTTTATCAACATTTACTTTTTGCTTTTCTATGTCTACTTTTCCCATAAATATTGTACATTTCATTTTAAATAAACTACATACAGTAGCTGTAGCTAAACCATGTTGTCCTGCTCCTGTTTCTGCAATAATATGTTTTTTATTCATTCTTTTTGCAAGTAGAATTTGACCAATTGCATTATTTATCTTATGTGCACCTGTATGATTTAAATCTTCCCTTTTTAAATAAATTTTTGCACCACCACAAAACTCACTAAAATTTTTAGCATAGTATAATGGTGTAGGTCTTCCTACATATTGTTTTAAATAATATAAATATTCTTTTTTAAATTCTTCATCTTCAGTAGCTTTTATAAATTCCTTCTCAATATAATTTAATTCATTCTTTAACTCCTGTGGTACATATTGCCCACCAAATTTTCCATAATTCATAATAAATTCCTTCTTTCTTTAAATTATTTTTTTTATTTTCTTGCCATTGCCAATCATCTTCCATATATACCACCTCCTTTTTAAAAAACAAAAAGCACATATATAAGTAAATTTTTATATTTTACTCATACATGTGCTTGTAGATTACAAAATATATTTTTGTGTGCACTAAAAACGTGTATGAGTATTTACTTCCCATACATTCCACCATTTATTTAATTTGATAGTTATAATTTCTTTCATAGTACACCTCTTTTTTATATTATATTTATATGAATAATAAATGTCAATAATTTTTATTATTTTCAGATTCTTAATCTAATAAATCAAAAATTCTTCTTACTTCTGCATATTTTCTACTTATTTTATTATATGTATCTTTTGTAATATTAATTAATTTTTCAGTAAATTCGTTTATCTTGGCTAATAAATATTTTAATCTTATACTATTTCAACTATTTTTCTGCAATTACAAAAGTATTCTCAATATCACATTCTATTATACTACTATTTTTATATTCTTGTTCTATTTTATCTAATCCTTGTTTTAATTCTTCATCTGTAAGCATTGATAAATTTGATGTTCTTCTAAGTCTTATTCTGTTTATTAAATCTTCTTTATCATATTTTACTTTAACTGATGTATGAATATCTTTTATTTTATTAAACATTTTTAATTCCTCATGGATTGTATTAATATCAGGATATCTTTTTTTATCTATTTCAAATATTCTAGAAAAATAAACAGCATTGAACTTTCTTTTTAAATCTTCATAAGAACTAGTTTTTATAATTAATTTTCCATCTTTTTTTAATACTCTATAGCTTTCACTAAAAGCTTTTTTTCTATCATCTGCTTGTAGTTGATGAATCATCATAATCATAGTACATATATCAAATTTAGAATCTTCAAATGGTAGTTCTTTAGCAGATCCACAAATAGCATTTATTATTTTCGAAGCTTGCATGATTTGAGACTCAGACTTATCAATACCTGTAACAGTAAAATTATTATTTTCTAATTTTTGTCCATATACTCCTGTTCCACATCCTATATCTAATAAATTAGGATTACTTATATTAGTTTCACTTTTTATAATATTTATTGTATTCTCGATATTTTCTTTTGAATCTAAACGAATTTTATTATAATTATCACCTATTTTTTATAGTATTCATTATAATTCTCATTATTCATAATTCTACCTCCATTTTTATAATTATAATATAAGAAACTCTATTATATCAAGTAATATACTAGAGTTTCTTTTTATCTATATTATAGAATTTGTATATACAAAATCTTTTAATATATTTAAAGATTCACTTATTTATTTTATAAATATCTATATGGTATAACTTTATTCTTATTATCTAAATTAATAACCTTATCATACATGCAAATGATTCCGCCTTCTCCAACAATTCCAACTTTCTCTAGTACTTTAAAATTTGATATCATATCTTTGCTTGGATTCGCAGACTTTTTTATTTCTATTGGGTGTAATTTTCCATTTTGTTCTATTATTAAATCTATTTCCTTCTTTTCTTTGTCTCTATAAAAATAAATTGGTGGTCTTAATTCACCACTATTATAGTAACTTTTTATGATTTCTACTACAACAAAATTTTCAAAAAAGTTTCCTGCCATATTTCCAGATTCTAATACATCTTTATTTTTCCATTTTGTTAAATATGACACAAGTCCTGTATCTAGAAAATAAATTTTAGGTGTTTTTATAGCTCTTTTCATTATATTGTTATAATATGGCTGTAATAAATATACAATATTTGATGATACTAAAATTGATAACCATCTTTGTGCTGTTGGAACAGTTATCCCTACTTCTGATGCTATACTATTTAAATTAAGAAGCTGCCCAATTCTACTTGCAAGTGCTGTCATAAATTTTAAAAAAGTTAAAGTATCTCCAACTTGTGTTAAATTTCTAACATCTCTTTCAATATATGTATTTACATACATTGAATAAAACATTTCAAAATCACTTTCTTCTTGATATAAAGCTGGCATAGTTCCTTTATGTATAATATTCCAAATTTCATCATAAGAAATTTCTGTATCTAATTTTTTTCTTTTTTCAATATATTCCTCAGTTGGCATAAATTGTTCATGAAAGTCTATTTGTTTAATTTCTCTTAAACTTAATCCTAGAAGATTCAATATTCCAATTCTTCCAGCTAAACTTTCACTTACATTTTTCATTAAATGAAATTGTTGTGAACCAGTTAAGTAAAACATTGCTTTTTTATCACTATTATCAATTTCTATTTTAATATATCTAAGTATATCAGGTGCATATTGTATTTCGTCAATAATGATTGGTGGTTTGTTTGATTTCAAAAATAAACTTGGATCTTCTTTAGCTGATTGATTTAGCAACATATCATCTAATGTTATATAGTTTATGTTAGATTTTACATTTTTAAGCATTGTTGTTTTTCCAACTTGTCTAGCTCCAGTAATCAAAATAGCTTTAAACATTTTTTCTTGTTTCTTTATAACATTTTCAGCACTTCTTTCTATATATTTCATATTCTCACCTCTTTTTGACTATTTTAATATTTAATATTATTATAGTCGTTATAATATTTTTTGTCAATACACTTCTATTTTATATTCTATATCTACTAAATTAGGATCAGTTATATTACTTTCATTTTTTATTATATTTATGTATTTTAAATACTTTCTTTTAAACTTAAATAATTTTTATATAATTATTATATATATTTTTTACAATACTCCTCATAATATTACTTTCGTTTCTATAATTATAATAGAAAAAACTCTAATACAATCTTCATTATACTAGAGTTTCTTTTTATCTACATTATAGAATTTAATATATAAAAATATTTTAATTTATTTAAAGATTTACTTATAAATTTTATCCTAAAGCTATATCTAATATCATCATTATTATAAATCCCACAGTTACACCTATTACACCTAATTCTGATTTTTTTCCATTATGCATCTCTGGAATTAGCTCTTCAACTACTACAAATATCATGGCGCCTGCTGCAAATGATAATAAATAAGGTAATATTGGAACAACAAAATTTATTAACAATACTGTTATAAATGCACTAATTGGCTCTACTATTCCTGATAATACTCCAGATATGAATGCTTTCTTTTTACTTGCACCTTCCATTTTTAGTGGCATTGATATTATTGCACCTTCTGGTATATTTTGAATTGCTATTCCTACTGCTAAAACAATTGCCTCTAATAAAGCTATTCCTGCGTTTCCTGCTAAAAATCCTGCGAAACACACTCCTACCGCCATTCCCTCAGGAATATTATGTAGAGTGACTGAAAATATAAGCATATCTAATTTTTTACCATTTGGACCAGTTTCAAATTTTTCAGCAATTTTATTAATAGCTAATAAAAATACAACACCCAATATTACACCAACTGCAGCTGGAACCCAAGCTATTATATTTTGATTTTCCGCCATTTCAACTGCTGGTAATATAAGTGACCATACACTAGCTGCTATCATAACACCTGCTGCAAATCCTACAATAATCTTTTGGAATTTTTCATTTATATTTTTTCTTAAGAAAAATACTAATGCACTTCCTAAGCTAGTTCCTGCAAAAGGTATTAGAATTCCTGCTATACTATACAATATATTCGTCATTTTCCTTCTCCTCCATATTATATAGTATGTAGATATACATATTATGTTAATATGTATAGATATATATTATTATATATATTTTTTATTTACTTTTTTAATTCCATGATGGCGTAAAAAATAAAGATAAAATAACTGATTTAAAATTATTTATCAAATTGGAAAGAATCTAAGAAGTAAAACACAAGTAAAAAATGTCTGCAATATTTCTATTACAAACATTTAAGTTATTTATTATTATAAATATATTTAGTATATCTTCCACCTGTAACTTTTAAAATTTTATTTTCTTTTAATAGTTCATTTAGAACTCTTTCTATACTTCCAACACTTACATCAGGACATATATTTATAATTTCCTTTTTAGAAATTTTACCTAAATGATTTCTAATTATAGTTTCAGTTCTTTCTTTTATTGTCATTTTCTTATTTGATATATATTCAACTCTACTTGAAAAATCTTTATATGCTGATAATATAATACCTAGATAATATTCAACAAAAAATTCATAATTGTTTTTATTGTCATGCCATTTTATTGAACTTTGTTGCAACGTATCATAATAAGATTCCTTTGTATTTTCTACTATTTTCTCAATACTGATATATTTACCAACAATATACCCACTTTTATATAATAACAACAAAGTCAGTAATCTACTTATTCTTCCATTACCATCATTAAAAGGATGAATAGATAAAAAATCTAAAATAAATATAGGTATCATAAATAACGGATCAATTTCATTTTTACAAATTTCGCTATTATAAGATGAGCAGAGTTCTTCCATTGCTTGAGGTGTTTCAAAAACTGATAATGGTTTAAATCTGACTTTTTTATTTCCATTTTCATCTGTTTCTTCTATTATGTTTTCAGAATTCTTAAATTTACCACCTATACTTTTCGAACTATATTTATATAAATATTTATGCATTTGAAGTATTACATTTGGTGTTATATCCATATTTTCATAATTCTCATGAATTAACTCTAGTATATCTCTATATCCTGCAATTTCTTCCTCATTTCTATTTTTGGGCTTTACTTTATCATTTATTAATGCATTTATTCTTTCATCAGTTGTTTTAATACCTTCAATTTTATTAGAGCTTTCTGTACTTTGAATTTTTGCAATTTTTAATAAACTGGTTAAAATATCATGATTTGCTTCAATATATAAAGTTTGTTTTCCTTTATATTCATGAATTGCAGATACTAAATTTATTATATTATTAGTTAAAATTGTTTCAACTTCATTTTTTAAATTAAATTTTCTCAATTGCCATATCTCCTTCTATATACAACATTTTAGTGTTATTTATGGCAATTGTCAATAATATTTAGTAATTTAAGTAGAGTAATTTAATTGCAATTGAAGCTAAAATGATGTAATTAGATTTATTATATATAAATTAGTTTATACATTTACAATTTGTTCTTCTTCATTAATAATTATCAACTATAATTCTTCTATTCATTCTTTTAACTTTATTTATTTTCTCTACCTATACTTTATTTTTAGTGTGACATAAAATTGATAATGTAAAATGCTTTTTTTAAATCTTATATTTTCAAATATTGGTTAAACATTTTGAATTTTAAGTAAAATTTATTTGTTTTTAATTATTTATTTTTCTACTCCACTACATCTACTACATCCTTCATTATTCTTTAAACTACATTTCTCTATGATTTCTTCTTCAGATAGTAATCCCTCTTTTCTATAATAATCTGCAATAGCTTCTTTTATAGCTTCCTCTGCTAGTACAGAACAATGAAGTTTAACTTTAGGCAATCCTCCTAACTTATTTACTACATCTTTATTACTTAGTTTTAATGCTTCATCTACACTTTTTCCTTTTATCATTTCTGTTGAAATACTGCTTGTTGCGATTGCAGCACCACATCCAAATGTTTTGAATTTTACATCTATTATAATTTCATTTTCAATTTTTAAATACATTCTCATTATATCTCCACAAACTGGATTCCCAACTTCTCCAATTCCTGAAGCATTTTCTATTTCTCCAACATTTCTTGGATTTGAATAATGTTCTATTACTTTATCATTATATGGTTCCATTACTATCTTTTTCTCCTTTCTTTTCTTTTAGAAATTTATCATATAATGGTGACATATTTCTTAATCTACTTACTATTTCTTCTAGACTATCTAATAAGTAATCTACTTCTTCTTTTGTGTTATATTTTCCTATAGAAATTCTTAAACTGCCATGTGCAACTTCATGTGGAAGACCAATTGCTAAAAGTACATGTGATGGATCAAGCGATCCTGATGTACATGCACTACCACTTGATGCACAAATCCCCTTTAAATCTAGATTTAATAATAAACCTTCTCCTTCTATAAATTTAAAAGACATATTACTATTTCCTGGTAATCTTTTCTCTATATCTCCGTTTATTTTTATATATGGTATTCTTCTTTGTACTTCTCTATTATAATAATCTCTTAAATCTTTTATATGTTTAACATGCTCCTCTAAATCTTTATATGCTAGTTCAATAGCTTTTCCCATACCAACTATAGAAGCTACATTTTCTGTTCCTGCTCTTCTGTTTTTTTCTTGGTGCCCTCCATTCATAAATTTTTGAAAACTTATACCTTTTCTTATATAAATAGCTCCTATCCCTTTAGGGCCATAAAATTTATGTGCAGACATAGAAAGACTATCAATATTCATATCTTTAACATCAATTTTTATACTCCCAATAGCTTGTACACTATCTGTATGAAAATAGATATTATTCTCTTTTGCTATTTTTCCTATGTCTTTAATAGGCTGTATTGTCCCAATCTCATTATTTGCAAACATAATTGAAATAAGTATAGTTGTATCTTTTATAGATTTCTTAAGCTTTTCTAAATCTATTATTCCATTTGAATTTACATCAATATAAGATACTTCAAATCCTTCTCTTTCTAATTGTTTACATGTCTCTAAAATTGCTGGGTGTTCGATTTTTGATGTTATAATATGATTTCCTTTTTTCTTATAATTATATGCAATCCCTCTTATAGCAGTATTATCACTTTCAGTTCCACCAGATGTAAAATATATTTCATCTGGACTACTATTTATTGCTTTTGCTATTTTTTCTCTTGCATCTTCTATTGCTTTTCTGCTCTCTCTTCCCATTTTATATATAGATGATGCATTACCATATTCTTCTTTTAAATATGGTATCATTGAATTTAACACATCTTCATCTAATCTTGTTGTAGCTGCATTATCAAAATATATATTCTTCATTTTTACCTCCTACTATTATACTAGGAATTATATACTGTTTTTCCTAGTAAGTCAATGGGAATAGCAATAAAAAATAAGTAACTCTTTTTAAAGCTACTTAAATTAAATCTTGTAAGCTTTTACTATCAATATAATCCTTAATAGTATCATCTAATCCCTTCCAAAAAGAATATGTCTTACAATTTTCTATTTTATTACAACTTTTACTATCTTCTAAGCAGTTCAAAGGTGTTAGACTTCCCTCTGTTGCTCTTAATATATCCCCTATGGTATATTCACTTGGTTTTTTAGATAATTTATATCCACCAATATTTCCTCTAACTGTTTCTATAAATCCTGCCTTATTTAACATTGAAATTATTTGTTCTAAATATTTATTTGTTATTTCTTGTCTTTTTGCAATATCTTTTAGTGGTACATAATCACCTCTACTATTTATTGCTATATCTATCATTACTCTTAGAGCATATCTTCCTTTAGTTGAAATTTTCATTATATTTGTTCCTCCACATTTAAATAATATTTTCTTCTTATTATAACATAAATAAACAATTAATAATTAAATTTCATAGGAAAAAATGTTACTTAAAATTCTTTAATTATATCTTCTTTCTTCGTTACACCTACAAAATTTTTTGTTACTTTTCCATTTTTCATTATAATCATTGTTGGTATACTCATAACATTATATTCTAGTGCTATCTCTTCATTTTCATCAACATCAACTTTTACAAATTTAACTTCTTTATATTCTTTTGCTATTTCTTCAATAACTGGACTCATTGCCTTACACGGCATACACCATGTAGCATAAAAATCAACAAAGACTGTTTTCTCTTCATTTAATACTTCCTTTTTAAATTGCTCACTATCTTTTATCTCTATTATTTCCACTTTCTCATCCTCCTTAATGTTTTTTAAAGTATTTTCTTTTTGTATATCTTGTTTAGTATTTTTATTTACTAGATAATTATAAATACTTGTTAGACCTACTAATAATATTATAAATATGGCAATTTCGATTATTAATTTTTTCTTTTTATCCATAGCTTTCCTTTCTAAAAAATTAGTGCTATTCCATTAATAATTAATATTATCCCTGCTATCTTATTTATAATATTGTAATGTTTTTTAATAGTATTAAATGTATTTCTTAATCTCTCTAAAAATATAGAAGTTAATATGAATGGTATTCCTAATCCTATAGAATAAATAAGTAGCATAAATCCACCTTTTAAAATATTTGCTGATGTAGCACTCATCATTAATGCACTACTTAAAAATACTCCAACACATGGTGTCCAACATACTGAGAAAATCATTCCAAATATTATTGCTGAAAAGAAGCTCAAATTATCTCTACTTTTTTTCATTCCCTTAGATTTATTTAATATTTTAATATTTAATAATCCCATATAGTGCATTCCAAATAATATAATAATACTACCAAATATAATATTTATATATTTAATATTAGATATTATTACTTTTCCTAATGTGCTAGCAAATATACCTAGTAATACAAAAATAATTGTAAATCCTAAAACAAATCCTAAAGAATTCATAATTGTTCTTTTTAAGTTCTTATCTTGTCCTGCAAAATAAGATATATACATTGGTAGCATTGTCAGTACACATGGTGATAGAAAAGATGCCACTCCTTCAATAAATATTAATAAAAAGTCCATTTTACCTCCCTATATACATATTACATTAAAACATAATTTATAATTTACCATTTTGTTTCAAATGAAATATATATACTTATCATTTGATTTATTATTTCACTTATTATAAAATAATATTAGGTGATTTATATTGAGTACAATTTTTTAGATGATGATTTATCTTATTTAATATATTCTATAGTAGAAGAAATACCTCAAGGATGTGTTGCAACTTATGGACAAATTGCTAGATTAATCGGAAAGCCTAATAATTCTAGATTAGTTGGTAGAGCTTTAAAAATGTCTTTTAGATATGGTAGCTTTCCATGTCATAGGGTTGTAAATCATGAAGGGAGAATTGTTCCACGGTTGGAATGAACAAATTACTTTATTAAAAAATGAAGGTGTTACTTTTAAAGACGAATATCATGTTGATTTAAAAAAGCATAAATGGAATATTTTATAATCAAATATTATTATAGTAAAAAACTCCCTATATTTTAAATAGGGAATTTTTAGTAGTTATATTGTTTACTAATTGTAATTTTCTTTTACATTTATTAATTCTTCTAAGTTATTTATCTTTTCATCTTTGTTTAAAACTTCTATCTCTAAATCTTCAATCTTTCTTTCTAACATTTCTATTGTATTATTTCTTTCTTCTATTTCTTGTTCTTTATATTTTCTTTTTCTATTTTGTTCCATAAGTTTTATGTTATCTTTTGATGCATATACATATACTTCAAATTTACCATAATTTTTAATTTTCTTATTATTAATTTCTTTAATAATTTCTCTTATATTTTCAGAAATTTTTTTATTATTACTTTGAAAATCTATGTCTATAGTATCATCAATATTATTTATTTTTGCATCTATATAATCAGAATATTTTACTACAACTTTTACCTTATTTGAATTTGTTTCTATATATTTTAGATTACTACACATATAGTCTAATGATAAATTATCTGTCATTTCTGTTTCATATACTTCTTCTTTTAAATCTTTATCTATTTCATCAATAAATTCAAATTGAGTAAGTCCTATAAATATTGTGCCAATTCCAATTCCAACAATTACTAATGAAGTAATAAATAAAACTGCCATTCTTGTTTTTTTACATTTTTTATTTACAATAAAATTATAAAGTATTTCTAATATTATAAAGTTTATTATAATACCTGCTAATAATGATAGAAATCCTCCTATAAATACTGCTCCTGTTTTTATAAATAAAAAGCTTAGTACTAATAATATTACTAGAAAAACAAAACTAAACATAAATATACATGAATATAAAGCAACCATAATTTTTATAAATAGTAATACTGCTTTTATTATGCCATTTAAGAACTTAGATTCTGAATGGTTTGGATCCCTTATAATAATCTTTTCTCTTTTCTTTTCTATAAATGTTTTTTTGCCATTATTTATATCTGAACTTACGTCTTTTGAATATGCCTCATCTTTGTTATCATCTTTTCCTTCATCAGTTTCTACTATCTCATAATAATCTAAATATCTAATTTTAAATATATGTAGCATAATCGTTATTCCAACAATTAAACATAATACAATATAAATAGACTCACAAATATTATATACTATATGTGATACATTATATGGTAGTCCCCCTATTATACCACTCACAACTAAACTTCCTATTGAACCAATAATTGCAAATATACAAACAAAAAATATTCCTATTACTATTTGTTCACATATACATTTTATTATTTGTCTAGATGTCATATTACTTAACATATTAGTTGTCTTTGTAACGAATTCAAAAAAATCTTCAATATATTTATTTAAATTGCTTTTAGATTGTTTATCATCATTTACCTCTTTAATATTTTCATTCATAAGTTCGTCTATATTATAATTAAACATCTTACAAATTAATAAGACTTTATCCATTTCAGGATAACTTTGTCCAGATTCCCATTTTGAAACAGCTTGCCTTGATACTCCTAACTTTTCTGCTAATTGTTCTTGAGATAGATTATTCTCTTTTCTTATAATTTTTAAATTATCTGATAATTTCATGATATTTCTTCTCCTTTCTGTAATAAGTATTACATTTTCTACTGGTTGCATTCTACCAATTTTAGGTTGTTTTTTGTCAATTTTCAGTTGCATTTTACTTTTTTATTAGTTTTGGACCAATTTCTATGATAATTATAAGTTCATATATTTTTTTCTTATATTATTAATATTTATATTATAACATTTTTAATAAAAAAATAAATTCATAATAAAGAATACAATTTAGAATATTAGAATTTTTCTAAAAATTAAAGTTTTGCATTTTTTATTCATATATTACTTTATATAGAAGAGTATACAACATATTTAAAAAGGATATACTTTATATTTTGTATATCCCTTTTATATTTTTCCTACTTTATTATTTTATTACTTGTCTTTTTCAACTTCAACTTCAATTTCAGTATCTGTTATTTTTGAATCAGCTTTCTCTTTGGTTTCGTTTGAATCTTTATTTTTATCTTCTATATCTTCTTTGAGTTCTATAGTTATACTATTTTCATCGGAATTTATCTTCATTTTTCCATTTAATACTTCCTCTTTTCCCTCTTTAATAAATCTTACTTTTATATTATCTTTTATACCTTCTACTAATTTTCCATTAGTAGCTGCATTTGTAGTAATAAATCCTCCTGATAAAACAAGTAGTAAAACTATACCTAATGTAATTATTTGTTTTCTTATATTTAATTTCATATTTTCCTCTCTTTCTAAATTGGAAATAACTATTTTGTTTCTAACATTTTTTAATATTCTACTATTTAATTCTTTATTTTCCATAGCTATCTCCTTTTTCTTTAATTTTCTTTTTAACAGACTTTCTCAATCTATGTAGATTAACTTTTACTTTAGTAATTGATATATTAAGCATTTCAGATATTTCCTTGATCTTATATTCTTTATAATAAAACATTATAAAAATTTGCTTTTCTTCTTCTTTCATATTATCTATTTCTCTAGAAATTATTTTACTTTTTTCTCTTGTTTCAATAATATCTTCTATATTGATATATGAACTAATACTATTTTCATAATCATCAATATTTTTAATATCTAACTTTATATTGTAATTTTCTCTATATTTTTTCTTTATTAAGTTTCTTGTTATTCCTATAAGATAAGCTTTTACATTTATATTCTTATCAAGTTTATCATAATTTCTCCAAAAAATAGTAAATACATCTGATAATAATTCCTCTATATCTTCTTCTTTGCTTATTGATTGTTTTAGAATTGTGTAAATATAATTATTATATTTTTCAATTACCTTTTCAATATCCATTTTATTATCTTTTTCAAAATCTATTATAGTCTCACAATGTTTCAATTTAGATCTAAACTCCTTAAAAAAAGTACCTTTAATTATATAATACCATCTCACAACAAAAGGTTACAATTTATAGAAAAATATTTTTTATTTCTGAAAATTAAAAATGATATAATTACATTTTATATAATTACATCATTTTTTATGTTTTTTATATTATATAATCTAATTTATTTTAAATTCTCTTTCTTAATATTACTATTTATTAAAATTGTCGAAATTATTGATAATATAAAAATTACTATAAATACTTTTTCTTCTATAAAACTACTTATAATTGCAAGTATAATAAAAATTATTACTTCTGTAAAACATAACGTCATTTGACCAACTGCTGATAAAAGCTCATTGTTCTCTTTTGATTCTTTTATAATATTTTGTATTGATGTTTGAATTGACGTTTCATACACCTTTTCAAAATTATCACTTAATGTTTTATTTAAAGATATTGTTACTTTATTTTTAGTAAATAAGAATATACTTGTTATAACAGCTTTTATAACTGTTACTATATTATTGGCTTTTGATAAATTTCTATCTGAATATTTTCCAATTAGTGTAACAGTAATTATTTGTAAAATCAATGATGCTATAATAATTGACGAAAATAATGAAAAGTCTTTTAATACTATAAATAAATATAAAGGTACAAATTGTCTTTCTATTATATGGTTTGTCCTTAGTGCATATATGATTTTATATCTGCTTTTACTTTCAAATATGTATTTTATAGAAGTTTTAAAAGCATTTGATTTGTTTTCTATTTTATAATCTATTTTTCTAACAAATACATATTGCATATAGAAGAATATAACTATTATTGTAAATAGCACAATATTATTATTAGAAATTACTCCCCAAGCTACTAAAAAGCTTGCAATTGCTTGACTTACTATTTTAGTTATGTTCAAAAAGCTATTTACTCTTCCTCTATAATCTTTGTCTATGTATTTACTGGATATTGAATCTGAAGAAGGATTAGATATTCCCATAAATCCCATAGATAATATAAATAAGCTTATACTTTTATATAAATTACTTCCATCTAACATCATATATGCACTTATTATACTAAAGATATTTGAAATTAAAATGCATTTTGCAATTCCAAATTTTGAAGATATCGTAATAAATAATGGTGTACATAATCCTGTTATTCCAAATCTTAATCCATAAATTAATAAAATAAGCCATATTGGTATCCCATTTTTATATAGCATAACTGCTCCAAATGTTTCAATTAGAGCATTTGCAAAATTATAAGATATACTACTTAAGTACATATATTTACATTCTCTTTTGTAAAAATATTCTTTCATTTATTATTCCTTTATTATTATAGAATTTTATAGATTTTTTAATAAAATTATTTTACAATCTTTATAACTTGTGTAAAATGTTTTTTTAATAGAAATGATTTTAACTCTCTTATAAATATAAATTATCTATTTTTGGGCATTCCATATTCTCTCTCCATTGCTTTAGTTGAAACTACCCATTGTTTTCCATATTTACATACATCAATTCCATTTATCAGTTTTCCATATGATATTGCTTTTCTAAGTGTACTTTCGTTTAATCCCCAAATTAAAGTTGCATCACTAAATGCCATTAACCCATCAAATGGGGTTTCTATAGTTTTACCTTTTTCAAATAATTCATCACAAGAAATATCTATATCATCACTCCATATTATTCCATAGCCTCCAATATCAACTTCAACATTATAAAATAATTCTTTATTTTTTAAATTCTTAAACATTGGATTTTTTCTAATTAATTCTTCTACATTATAGATCTTTGTAACTCCCTCTGAAAATTGAATAGATATTTTATAATCAGGAAGTGCAGTTACGTTTTTTATTTTATGAAACATAAATATTCCTCCTTTATTCTAATGGCTTTATATTTTTAAAATTTTGTGTATCCCATATATCTTTTAATTCTTTTTCATGAATAGAAATCCATTCCTTTACTAATTCTAGAGCTTTTGGAGGTAATTCTCCTTCAATTATTTTCTTTTCTTGAAAATCTATTGCAGCAACATGTTCACCATAAATTGCATGAATATGTGGTGGATTATGTTCACTTTGTTGAAAATACATTCTTATTGTAATTCCATAAAATCTTGATAATACTGGCATATTCTTTTCTCCTTATTATATGTAACATATCACGATATAGTGATAATGTCAACACTTATATTATTATTATATACAAAAATAATATATAATACAGAAAAAAATGTTAAATATCATAATAAATACCTAACATTTTATTTCGGTGCAGTAGAGCGGACTTGAATTGATTTAACGCACTATTTATAATAATAAGTTATTTTAGTAGTAAAATTTAATATTACCTGAATGAATAGCTTTCCATTTTTCAACAATTTGAAAATAGTGTAATGAAATATCTTCATATATAATATTTAATTCTTTCTGAATATTTTCCAATTAGTGTAACAGTAATTATTCGTAAAAATATTCTTTTATTTATATTCATTTATTATTATAGAATTTTTAATAAACAAATTATATCATTACTTATTTTACAAATCAAACTTAGTTATCATTGATTTGTTATATATATTAAAATTCCCCAAGCTCATGCTTGGGGAACGTCCTTATTAACTAATCAGTTAATTATTTAGACATACAGAACATTTCTACAAATCCACCTTTTGCATATCCTTGTGGATCTTTGTACACTCCATTTTCTCCTAGAGTTATCCTTGGATACTTTAAACATTCCAAGTGTAATTCCTTGTATTTTTCAATTATTTGTTTTGTTTCATATGTCTGTTCCATAATTATTATACCTCCTTCAAGATTAACTTGTTTCAACTAATGCTACTACTATCCACTCTATAGGAGTATCTATAAAATTACTTTCCATTATTTTAGCATATTTTTTTATTAATTGATAGTGTTTTTTAATCATTGATTACAATTTCATATAATATTTTCTATTTTTTTAGTAAAATTAATAAAATTATTACAACTGCTCTTGTTAACAACTTAAATTACTTGGATACTTTAAACATTCCAAGTGTAATTCTTTGTATTTTTCAATTATTTGTTTTGTTCCATAATTATTATAAATAGAACTTTTCCTATATAATTAGTTAAAACCTAATCTTGTTAGAAATTTTCAAATCTCTTATAAGCCCAAAGAGATATCTATAAATCTTTGCAACTTCACTTATTACAATTACTTCTTTTCCTGAAATTTTTTCATTAAATTCAAGATGTGTTTTTTATAGATAATAAATGCTATCAGTATTGCAATAGTATGCTAATGAAAATACCGTTGATACTTCTTTATTCTTGATTTTTATTTTCCTCATTTTGGTTACTTTTATTTTACAATTTATAGTTACTTTTATTTTATAATTTATATAAAACAATAATAGCAGAGTTTTTTGATACACTCTGCTATTATTCAATACTGACTAATAGATGTTTTTATTTTGTTGTAGATGTTTTTAGAGAAGCCATTTCTTTTTCAGCCTTTTTTCTTTCTTCCACTCCCAATATATGTTCAATAAATTCTAAACCATATGGAGAAAAATATAGAACCTTAGAGGCTAAATAACTTATATTTTCTCCATTGTAACCTTGTAAATGCAACAATTCGTATACTGTATTCCAATTAGTATCAGCTTTAAGTAACATCATAACATTTCCAGCGTGTTCCCAGTTTAACAATCTGCATGTAATCTCAGTATCATCCACAACTCCAACTTCTTGAAAAACCTGAGTATATTTTGAAATGAATTCTTTTTTCTTTTCTTCTATGATGAAAGGAAGAAATTTTTCTTTATCTTTCATATACTCATCTGCAATACTAGAGTAAAATTTATTATCTTTTGTTAAAAATAATAATTTTGACATTTTCATATCCCGTATTGCATTATCAATTGTAGGTTCTAACATCTTTTTTACTAAATCTTTACTAGTCATAATTTAAGCACCTCCATAATAATTCTATTTACGAGTTACATATACATCATTGTACTTGACTTATAAAACTATATATATAGTTTACCATAAATTGTTGCAAATATCAATTGTTTTTGACAGGACAAAAACATGAAAAAATTTTTTCAATCACTGTAATTCAAGTATATCAGTGATTATAAGAATTTTTTTACTCAAAATTACGTTTTTACTCAAAATAAAATTTTTAAGAATTCATTTAATGGAACTATTGATTTTTCAATACTTATTTTTTGAGAAATTTTTTCAAATTACAAAATATTGATTTTTCAATAGTTACAGCGTTTTTTTGTATTTTTAAATGCTCGAAACGTTGGTTTTATTAAATTTAAATACTATAATAAATTAATTTCATGTCTTTGTCCTGTGTTTTTGAACTTTTTTATTGACTCCTTGATTACAATTTCATATAATATTTTTTATTTTTTTAGTAAAATTAATACAACTAGTCTTGTTAACAACTTAAATTATAAGACCAGTAAATAATTATTATATGCATATTGTGTACAGGAATTAAAAAATAATGAATAAAATTACATAATTTTGAAAACATACTTATTAATTAACAGTAGATGTTTTGTATAATTCTAAATATATTATTAGCGCACTATTTATAAGTGTTTTATCATTATCTATGTGCATATTGTGTGCAAAAAATGTACTAATAAATAAATAACTTTACTATTTTAGCAGTAAAATTATTTATTACCTGAATGAATAGCTTTCCATTTTTCAACAATTTGAAAATAGTATAATGAAATATATTCATATATAATATTTAATTCTTTCTGAATATTTTCCAATTGAAATATGAACGTGAATAGGCTCGTCATTTTCATTTGTCCAAAAATAAATAAATTTTATATCCATTTTAATTCAAAAATACTAGGCAATTTCTAATACTCCTAAACGTATATATTTGAAAAAAAGAAGAATAATCATTTTTTACAATCTCCATAAAAGTTTTCTTTTCTTCTTCTGTATAGTGTCCATCTTCTAACACTACTTCATAACTTGGAAGTTCGATTACATAAGTATCAAAACCATATTCCATAGGTCTTTCAAAAGTAATACAGATATATTCTTCGCCATTTTCTTTTTTTCCAATGTTAGAAAATACCCCCAATGTACCATCAGGATACTTTGCAAATTCATAAGTGATAATATCTTTTCTCTTTTTTATACTTTTTATATATTATATTTTTCATACAATTCTAAAAGATTTTATAAATAACCTTAATTAATATAATACCTATTCTAGTACTTGCTTAATTGTCTTCATTTTTTGCACCATCCTTTTGTTAGAACAAAGTGAACTTCGTTCACTTAGCGTATAACTTTCTTTATTATACACTTT
>CANOSM010000030.1 GCA_947569365.1 uncultured Clostridium sp.
TTTATTTATATATACTTTCATAAATTATTTTATTTTTTTCATTTCTTAATCCTGTTTTTCTTTGTAATTAATATTGAAAAATGAAATAATAAATGGTAATATATTCACATAGTATATTATCATTTTGTATAATATATTATATAGATAATTAGCAGAGTTTATATTTAAACTTGCTTTCATAAAAATAAAAGAAGGTGCCAGGTTATGGGCATAGTAGTACAAAAATTTGGAGGAAGTTCTGTAGCAGATACAGAAAAATTATTAAAAGTATGTGAACATATCATTAAAGAATATAATGATGGTAATAATGTAGTAGTAGTAGTTTCAGCACAAGGGAAAACAACAGATAGACTTATTTCAGAAGAAAAGGAAATTACAACAAATCCTAATAAAAGAGAACATGATGTATTAGTATCAACAGGGGAACAAATAACAATTTCAAAACTTGCAATAATGCTTGAAAAGCTTGGTTATAAAGCTATTTCTTTAACAGGATGGCAAATTCCTATAGTAACAACTAATGTGCATGGAGATGCTAAAATTAAGTACATTAATAGTGATAAGATATTAAACTTATTTGATGATGGTTATATCGTGGTTATAGCAGGATTCCAAGGAATATCAGAAGAATTAAATATAACTACACTTGGAAGAGGAGGATCTGATACAACAGCTGTTGCGGTTGCTGCAAGCTTAAATGCTGACAAATGTGAAATATTTACAGATGTAGATGGTGTATTTTCGTCAGATCCAAGAATAGTAAATGATGTAAGAAAAATAGATAAGATATCTTATGATGAAATGTTAGAATTATCTAGTATGGGAGCAAAAGTACTCCATAATAGATGTGTAGAAATAGGAAAAAAATATAACTTACCAATAGTTGTAAAATCTACTTTTGAAAAGAATAGTGAAGGAACAACTGTAAATAACAAATATATGGAAGATCTAACAATAAGTGGAGTTACAAAAGATGATAATGTTGCTAGGATTACAGTTATGGGTCTAGAAAATAGAATTGGAAAAACCTATAATGTATTTAAGTTATTAGCAGATAATAATATAAATGTAGATGTGATTGTCCAATCATTTGGTGAAAATGTAAATAAAAACTTATCATTTAGCATTAAAACATCTGATTTAGACAATGCAGTAAAATTATTAAATGATAATTTAGATAAGATTGGAGCCAGAGAAATTAGACAATTTGATAATTTATCAAAAATATCTATTATTGGAATTGGTATAGCAAATAAAACAGGAGTTGCCTCTGATATGTTTGAAGCATTATATGAAAATAATATAAATATGCATATGATTAGCACCTCTGAAATAAAAATATCTGTTTTAGTGAATAGAGAAGAAGCTGATAAAGCAGTAAATGCTATTCATGAAAAATTTTTTGGAAATCAAAATTAATATAAAATAAAAAAGAAGGAATTTTTATAATATTTTATAAAAGTTCTTTCTTTTTTTAGTAAAATATATCGTTCTAAACATGTAATTTCAGCATATAATATTTTATAGGAAATAGAAAAAAAGATAGGAGATTGTATATTACTATGGAAGATAAGAATATTAAGAATATAAATACATCTCAAGGAATGTCACAAAATTTAATACTTGAGAATAAAGAAAAACTTACAATCACTGGTGCTCGTGATGTTATTAGTTTTGATGATCAATTAGTAATTGTAGATACAGATCTTGGAATGCTTACTATAAAAGGAGAAAACTTAAAAGTAAATAAATTAAGCATAGATACAGGAGATGTAATTTTAGAAGGAGAAATATATAATTTAAACTATTCTAAAGATCATTTTGATAATAAACAATCTGGTATAATAGGGAAGTTATTTAAGTAATATGATAGCTGTCGATCAAGCGAAAATATTTTTAATATTCATTATTGTTGGAATATTAATTTCTTTTATATTTGATATGTTTAGAATAGTGAGAAAAGTATATAAATTTACTGATATAATGATATATATCCAAGATATTTTATTTTGGATTTTAGCGGGATTAATATTATTATTTTCTATATTTAAATTTAATTCAGGAAGTATCAGACTATATTTATTTTTTAGTGTATTTATAGGTGCAATTTTATATACATGTTCTATAAGTAGTATTATAACAAATATAGGAACAGGTGTGCTGAAAGTATTAAATACTATTTTAAATTATATAATAAAGATATTATTCATTCCTATTAAAGTTGTACATAAGATAATTTGTAAATTAAAAAATAAAAAATTTATTTCTAATAATAATAAAATTAAATCTGCTAAACATAATATTGTATCAAATAAAGCAGGATTTTGTAGAAAAATGTAGTATATAATAAATATACAAGAATTTTTGGAGATCATACTGATGAAAAAGTCTTTTAATATGAGAAAGTTTTATATAAATATAATAGTGATTGGACTATTATTATATGCTATATTTGAGTTAATTTCTCAGCAATCTAAATTAAATAACTATGCTGAATCTCAAGAATATTATACTCAAAAGATAACTGAAGCTAAAAAGTATCAAGCTGAACTAGAAAAGGATAAGGAAAATGTTAATTCTAATGAATACATAGAACAAGTTGCAAGAGAAAAGTTAAATATGTTTTTACCAAATGAGCGAGTTTATATTGATATTTCCCAGTAGCTGTAGTAAAATATAGTTACTGTATTTTTTTATATTCTAAACATTTTATTTCACAACTTACCATTAAAAATTTCAATTAAAAATACATTCTATAAAATAGAAAAAATCGTGTAGTATATATTATTTCCATAATTTGTAAAGAGATTTATGGATAAATCAATTATTATATAATTTAAATAAAGGGGGCAATAATTATTATGAATTTTAAAGAAATGTCTATTACTGAATTGAGGGAACTAGCAAAAGAGCAAGGAATTAAAAATATATCAAAATTAAAAAAACAAGAATTATTAGATATACTAGAAGAAGCTAGCAATAGTATGAAAGATAATTTACAAAACGAAAAAGAAATTGATATAAAAGATAATGAAGAAGATATTAAAGATGAAACTAAAAAAGTTATTGATGGTAATTATACTATATCAAATGATGATAGTGTAGCTGAAGGGATATTAGAAGTAATGCCAGATGGATTTGGCTTTTTAAGAGGAGAGAATTATCTTTCTACTAATGATGATGTATATGTGTCTCCAACTCAAATAAGAAGATTTAGATTAGATACTGGAGATAAAATAAAGGGTATTCAAAGGAAACCAAAAGAAGGGGAAAGATTTGCTGCTCTTATATATGTTATAGAAGTAAATGGAGATTTACCTGAAAAATCTATGAGAAGAAAATCCTTTGATACACTTACACCGTTGTATGCAAGAGAAAGAATTAAATTAGAAACAGTTTTTAATTCTTATACTATGAGATTAATGGATTTACTTTGTCCTATAGGAAAAGGGCAAAGAGGTCTAATAGTTGCTCCTCCAAAAGCAGGAAAAACAACTATATTAAAACAAATAGCAAATAGTATAACTGCAAATCATCCAGAAATAGAATTAATAGTGTTATTAATAGATGAACGTCCAGAAGAAGTAACTGATATGAAACGTTCTATTAATGGTGATGTTGTATATTCTACATTTGATGAACTTCCAGAACACCATGTTAAGGTTGCTGAGATGGTTCTAGAAAGAGCTAAAAGGCTTACTGAGCAGAATAAAGATGTGGTAATATTATTAGATAGTATTACAAGACTTGCAAGGGCATATAACTTAGTAATTCCTTCATCTGGAAGAACATTATCTGGTGGTTTAGATCCAAGCGCTCTTCATAAACCAAAGAGATTTTTAGGAGCAGCTAGAAATACAGAAGAATCAGGAAGTTTAACTATACTTGCTACTGCCTTAGTAGATACTGGTAGTAGGATGGATGATGTTATATTTGAAGAATTTAAAGGTACTGGTAATATGGAGGTACATTTAGATAGAGATTTATCAGAAAAACGTATATTCCCAGCAATAGATATTAAAAGATCTGGTACAAGAAGAGAAGAATTATTATTATCTAAAAATGAATTAAGTACAATATATACTCTAAGAAAATCTATTTCTAATATATCTAATGCTGAAGCTACAGAACAATTAATAAAGATAATAACAAGTACAAAGAGTAATAATGAATTTTTGACTAAAATAGATTACTTTTTCAAAAATAGATAAGTTTGACTTTATAATATAATTAAAAAGGGAGAATATATTATGAAAAAAGCAAATATTATAAAAGTTATAGCAATAATTATATTGGTTTTAATATTAGTTATAGTTTTACTTATGGGAATTAAAAAGAAAAATAGATATAATAATGGAAAAGATGATAATAGAACTGTAATTACAAGCAAATTATCAAATAGTGATTTAGAAGAACTAGAAAGATTTTATCTTCCAATATATATATCAAGTAATAATGAGAATATGAAAATTCCAATTATAAATTCTTGTATATATGAATTTAATATAGAAGAGCTTTCTAAAGATGAATATAATATTAAAGATTCTAATGTAAATAAAATATATAGTAAAGATAGTATAGATAATATAATTAAAGAATTATTAGGAGAGAAAGCTAATAATATTTTGAATGGATTAGATATTGATAAAAATAATAATATATATAAATTTGAAGAAAATAATAGTTATATTCCATATTTTACGGAAATAAAAGATCAAACATATAAAGATAATGGTGATATAATATTTGATATAGAGTATTTTGAATTTAATGAAAGCGAATATTTTAAATATTATGATACATATTTAAATGATAATTCTAACACATCAGGCATTAGTGAAGAAGAACTTAATGATAAGATATATAAAGAATATGTAAAAAAGAGAGAAAGAAAAAATGCAAAAATTACTATAAATATTAATTCAGATTATAAATATTCACAATACAAGTTAGTAAGTATTGAATAATAATAAGATTATAATATTAATGACTCTTGTATACTATAAGGAATATATATTTGTAGTCTACAAGAGTTATAATTTATGTGTTTATAATTATTCATTTTCAGAAGAAATATGATTTTATAAATTCTAAATAGAAATAGAGGAATAAAACATGTATAGAAAAAAGATACAAACTTTGCACAAAATAAAAGTTTTGTGCAAAAAGAAGTAGACCTAATATATAAAACAGCTAAATACCTATACTTCTACATATATCTAGTATCTAACTGTTTTACAACTACTAATATTCACTTATATCATTTTAATTCTTTTGTATTTATATTCTTACATATAATCTTTAATTATTACTTATTAAAGCCTTTTCATATTTTATCCTAATAACTTATTTAATTAAAAATTTTTTATTATAATTTTGATTTATATATTATAATCTTTCTATAATTCCTAAAATACTTGAAATTCTATAAAATTACATATATTTTTATACAACAAACTATATAGCTAATTTTTAAAAACGCCTTAAAATCGATTTTCGTGCGTCGCTTTTTTAGTATTTTTTTGTGATATTTGGTATCTATTATAAATCTAGGAATATCAATATATTATCAGATAATCTTACATTTTTAGCATATTTTCATAAATCTAAATTAGATTAGTAATTTTATAATAAAGTAATTTATTGATTAAATAATAAAAATTGCTTAAAAATGATTTTCAGAGGTTTGAATATAATGTAAAATATTTTATAAGCTTTTAAAATTTTAAATTATAATTTTAGACAAATGTTCGTTTTTTGAATTTGTTAAAATTTATAATTATTAAAAATCAAATTTAAATTTATTGATTCTAATTTTTAGTTGGTATAAAAAAATTTTTAATATATTACTAATAATAGATTCTTACAATTTTAATAATTCTTACCATTCTTATTTTTATGCCTCTTTCCCCTACTTTACACAAAATTTTGCAAAGTTAAATTTTTAGGCTAATATTTCCTTTGATTTCCTTAATGTCTTTATAATCGACAATGATAATTTTATTATCTTCTGACAATTTTACTTTTTAATTACATTATTAGGATCTTCTCTTAATACATCTTCACTGTAAAAATCATCACCTAGTTCTCCTCCTATAATTTCACCTGTTGTACTATCAATATAATATGTATAATCACCTATATTATCCATATCATAATAAACAACTATACACCACACTTTTCTTACCCTTTTTTCTGTCTTATATATAGTTGCATCTTTTTTTAGAGTATATCCATCTTCTCCATTTTTTTCAAAATAAAGAGTTCTATTCTCGTAATCTTCTTTAAAATTTTCTCTTAAATATACATTTTCATTCATCTGCTTAATTCTAATTTTGGCTTTTGTCTTTTTTATAGTCTTGTTCTTTTCTATTTGCTTATCTTTTTCTATTGCAATTTTTATTGCTTCTTCTTTAGATATTTTTTGTTCATTATTTTCAAAAGTATTAGATTCAATATTTAAAGAATATAGTCCATTTATATTTGGTACCCACCCAATAGATATTTTTTCTGCAGGATTTATTAAATCTCCATATTTTTTATAAAAATCTGCATACCATATATATGCTTGTTTATCCTCTTCATTATTTCTTTTTAAACTAATTAATTCATATTCACCTTTATCATTTTCAGGTCTATATTTTTCTAATAGTTCTTTTGCAACTTTTCTTGCTTGTTTTCTGGTTATTCCATAATTATATGGTATTTTATATTCAAAAGTTGGAATATTAATTGATTTTATTTTTCCATTTTCTGCATCAATTTCCATAGTGACTTTCTCAGAATGTAATATCCATATATTATCATCTTTCATAAATTCCTTCAATAAAGATAATTGTTCTATTGTCTGATTATTAAATCCTATTTTCTTTAAGTATTTATTACCTATTGTTCTAGCTTGTTCTTCAGATATACATTTAGATTTTTCATCTTCTGTTAAATTCTGAGTAATCTTATAAGTTTCTGGCTGTTTCCATACTTTTTCATATATAGTACTTCCTGTGGCATATACTAAACCTCCTGTAACGGTTATTGCTAATATAAAAGTAGCAACTAATTTTGATATATTCCTTTTTTTCATTTTTATATCCTCCTCATTAAATTTAGATACAGCAATTTTCATTTGTGATTTTGATATAATACTGTTAATCATCTTTTCATCCATTATAGCTATACACCTCCATTGTCTAAATGTTTTCTTATTTTTTTTCTTATTCTAAATAGTCTAGATTTTATCTTTTTTTCTGTTATGTTTAATATTTTAGAAATTTGTTTCATTGTCATTGAATTATAATAATATAAAGTAAATATATCTTTATCTTCGGGTTTCATGTTATTTACTAACATATATATCAAATGTTCTCTTTCTGTATTTTCTATTTTTAGTTCAATACTTTCTTCCTCAAATAAAATATTTATATAATCATCTATATCAATGTCATTTCTTGTATTTCTTAACTTTTTATTATATAGATTCTTTGCAATTTTAGCTAAATACGATGATAATTCTTTATTTACATCTAATTTTTCTTGATTTTTCCAAGTTGCTAAAAACACATCAGAAATAATTTCTTCTATATCTTCATTACTTATATTAGAATTTTTATTTCTTATAATGCTATATATGTAAGGTGTATAATTTTGTATTATTTCTTCAATATCTAACTGATTATTTTTAATATAGTTTTTTATTAGATTGTTTTCTTTCATTTTTTTGTTTTGGGACTCCCATAAAATATCTATATTTATATATTACCATCTTTTATAAAAAGGTTACCATTTTTTTAATAAAAATTATATTACAAAAAAATACTACATAGTGTTATAACTATATAGTATTTTTTAATTAAACTGTATTTACATATTCTTTTTGCTCTATTTCTACTTCTAACATATTGTATCTACGCTTTGATAGATATTTTTGCATAATACAATAAATAGTATAAGAAATCCATACTCCTTTAATTCCTAATACTGTATATGATAAAACTGTTGCTACAATAAATTATTAGTAAAGGTAGTACAGAATAAAAAATTAATAAGAGTTCATTTGCTTTGAAAGATATATGAGCAATAATAACTGCTATAATAATTGTAAGAAACGGAACAATTATAGAAAATATATTTATAAGTTTTCGTATCACTTTTTTAGATATACTCATTCTTTCCTTATTTTTATTATTGCTTTCTATTCCAACACTTATTGTTATACCATCACTAAATCCTTGTATAAAGGATTGTGAAACATCTCTTATTTGTATAACAATTACATGTACTGCATATTCTAAAGTCCAATTCTAGAAACAAGAATATTAAATATAAATTTATCTATTCTTGAAACTATTCGTTCAATACAATTCCATTTAAATAAACTGAAAATTTGATTTAATATATCTTTACTAAGCTTATACTTTACAGTGGATTTTGATTTATAAATAAGATAAATACAAAGGATGGTATCTATTATAATTGTTACTAAGGCAATCCCTGCTACTCCATAGTTTAATTTTATAACTAATAAATCAAATATAAGATTAAATATAACAGCAACAATTCTTAATATCATTATTAAACCTTGTTTACCAATCGTCCTTTGATGACCAGTTAGCACTGTTACAATAGAACTTTGTATAAATCCAATTAGTCTTACTGTAATATATGTAACACATACTTTGTCTACATTAAACACTTCAGGAAATATTGTTCTTATAAAATATACGAATAAAATTGTTATTATTGATATAAAAAATGTGATTATAATTGAATTCCCTGTTATAAGTTTCATCTGATTTTCATTTTTTTCGCCTATTGCTTTTGAAAGTAATGCTATATTAGAAATATTTATAGACTGAATACTCATTTGCATTATATCAATACTACTGCCATTGCTCCTATTGCTCCTAATTGACTAGGACCTAAAGTTGCTACAACAAGAGTATCTATGAGTGTCATTAAAATATTAACAAGATTTTCAAATGCTATTGGTAGAGATACTTTTAATTGTTTTTTTACAGTTAGTGTTTCTTCCATTTATTATGTTTCCTCCCAGTATAAAGTGTAAAAATTATATTTATTATATATTATTAACTAAAAAGAAACAATAAATTGAGTAATTTTATTATGGTAATTTATAAAATCTACTTATACTATTTCTACACAAAATAAATAAGCAAATAAAGTATATAATACCTCCAACTAATACTTTTAAGATTAGTAAAAGTATTCTATTATCTATGTTTAACATGTTTAATATATTACAGACAACAAACATTATAAATGAAGAAATTAGATATTTTATACTGGAGATAACTATTTCTTTAATATCAATTTGTTTTTTTATGTAAAAGATCTGAATTAATAGAACAATAAATTGAGATATTATTGTTACAAATGCTGCTCCAATAGCTCCTAATATCCTTATAAATATTAAATTAAATGTAAAATTTACTATTAATCCAGCAATTATAGATATTGTATATTGTTTTTGCCTTTTGGTTGGAAGTAGATATTGATTTCCAATAACATTAGTAATTCCACAAAATAGTATTATTGGTGCTAAGCTAATAACAATTAATGTTGCTTTTTTATACTCCTCTCCTAAAAATATTGGTACAAATTCCTTTGAAACTGCAATAATTCCAAACATAATTGGAAAAGATAAAAAGAAAGTAAATTCAAATGATTTTTTTAGATACTTATTTAGTTCGTTATGATTACCAGTTGAGAAAATACTTGCAATTCTTGGTATCATTACCACACTAAGAGATGAAACTATTGTAAATAATACGTTAATTATTTTATATGCTTCTTCATAGTTTCCTAGTTCTGATCTATCTAAAATCATATAACCTATCATTATTTTATCTATTATATTGTATACTTTTATTGCTATTTGAGGAATGAATAATAATATAATAGGATAAATATGTTTTTTTATATTTAAATTTTCTATATTACGAAAACTCAAATATTTAGGTAAATAAAACCATAATGAGATATTTCCTAGAAAATCTGCTAGAGAGTATATTAATAAATAATTTCCTAAATCTTTTCCGAGATCTTACAAATATAAATATACATATGACACTAATAGTCCTTACAATAATATTTCTTGTAATTGTTTTTTTAAATTCCTCAAGTCCTTGAAAAAACCAACTAATGTCGAAAGAAGCGGCAAATAAATATATTATAAGTATTCTATAATATTGTTTATATATATTATCTCTAACAAATATTAGATAATATATAATTATTGTAATTGCCATTGTAATAAAACGAAAAATTACTATTTCAAAAAATACTTTTTGTCGTTTTTCTATATTTTCTCTTATATAAGCAATTTCTCTTTGACCATATAAAGATACTCCTAAAGAACCAAATAACATAAAATATGTTACAATAGAAATCGTAAAACTATAAATTCCTACATTTTCAGAACCTAAGGTTCTAGATATATATGGTGTTGTAATTATAGGTACTATTAATATAAGCATTTGATATAATAAGTTATATAGATAGTTTTCTTTAATACTTTTTGTTTTCACTATTTTTTAATTCCTTTATTTTTCATATTTAAGATTTTTGTGTGACAAGAAGAAATAATATTCCAAATAGTATTTATAAATGGATTGAATATAATATACAGTTCATCTACAAATTCTATTACTTCTCCATTAAAACCACTTTTGAAACGATAAACACCATACATAGAACTTTCTTTATCTTTATATCCAGAAACACCGCCAAAATCATAAGTATCACATCCTTTTTCCAATGCCCATTTTATCATTTCCCATTGTAATAAATATGTTGGCATTAAATTTCTATGTTCATTTGAACTTCCACCATATAAATACCATACTTTATTTCCATAGTAAATTGGCATAGCTACTGCTATTGGATTATTTTCGTATTCTGCAATTAATATTTTCAAAAACTTTGGATACATAATATCATACATTTTTTCAAAATATTTTATATCTCGTATAAAAAAATTATCTCTTTGACTAGTTTCTTTCAAGATATTATAAAATATAGGTATATCTTCTTTTTTTCCTTCTCTAATTTTTACATTTCTTTTTAATGCAAGTCTTATATTATATCTAGTTTTTTCTTTAAAAGACTTAAAAACTTCTTCTTCTGTTTTATCTTTTATATTAAGCCTATATACAAATTTAGGCTGTATGACATCATCAATAGTTCTTATATTATCTTTTAATTTATATCCAAGAGATTTCATTAATATTTTAAAATCTTCATCTTTATTTGGAATATCTGGATCTAATCTAAAAATAAAAGCCTTATACTTTTTAGCAATCTTTTTAGCTCCTATTGTTAATTTTTCTAAAGTTTCTTTATCTTGTGGATTACAAACAAATCCACGTGGAGAATACATCATATAAGAATTTATTATTGGCATTTTTCTAAGTAATATACTCATTGTTCCTACTATATTACCATTTTTCCTAGCTACAATTATTTCTTGTTTCCACTTTTCTTTAACTTTAGCCCACTCATTTGATTGAAACAAATGGCTTTTAGGATTAGTATATAAAAATTTATCCAATTCTTTATTATTATTATCAATATTCATCATATGTGTACATAACTCCTATATTATTTATTTTGCAATTAGATTTATAACTTTTTATATAGATCATTTATTGCATAAAATAATTATAGGTATATCATGTTAATTAGTTGTCTAATACTTGTGTATTATTTGTAAAAACTTATATCTAAATAATAATTTTCATTATCAAGTATATGTGCTACCGTCAAATATACATTTGTATCTTTTAGTTTACATTTAGCATATGTATTATTTTGTTTTGAGAAATCAGTTTTCAAGTATTCTAATTTTAAATATTCTAAATATAGGTTCAGAACTTCTTCAGCTGACTTTATATTTAAATTTTGTTTACTCTTTTTAAAATGTTGGTGAACACTTAGATATAAAACATCTCCAGTTGTAGCATTTAAGTATATATGTATATATAAATTATCATCGTTACATGTAATAGACCACAAACTATATAATGGATTTAATTGCATTGTATTATCTGCTCTTGTACTTAAGTTTGAATTATAATTTTTTTCATTTGCAACTTTTTTCTTAATATCATTAGTATCTAATATAATACCATTTTGAATAAATTTGATTATAGTACTTTTTGATATTTGTACAGCTTCTTTCATTGATAATTGATTTTCAAATGGTTGATGAGAGATTCCATAAAATGAATAAGAAGAAGCTACATTTTTAATTATATTTATTAATGATATATCTGTAGAATTTGATTTTATATCGTTTTTTGATAATTCAATTCTTCCTGTTTTTTTTATTAATTCTTCTTCTTTTTTCTCTAATAAAAAATTAAAGAAAATAAAATTTCCAATCAATATTATTATTGTGATTAATAGTATTAATAATGATAATAATTTTTTATACATGAATTTTCTCCTTTTATAAAGTTATAATAACTTTTGTCCCCTTTTCTAATTCACTTTCAAATCTTAAAGTTCCTTTATGTAACTTAATAATTTTATCTACTAAAGCAAGTCCAATTCCAGCACTATATTGTTTTTGAGCACGAGATTTATCTACAATAAAAAATGCTTCTGTTATTCGATTCAAATCTTTTTCTGGTATCCCACACCCATTATCACTAATAATTATTTCATAGTTTTCTAGATTTTTCTTACCAGTTATAAATATTTTAGTTGCATTTGCTTTTCTTGAATTGTCTATAATATTTAGAATAAGTGTTTTAAATAGATCATATTCTAACAATATATTACTTTTATCTATGTTATTATTCAATATTATATTATTTTTATCTAATATAGGCCTTATGGTTTGAGTAATGTCTTGAAAAATCTCTGTTATTTGAACTTTTTCAAATACAAAATTTTGACAATTCAGCATTATTAAATTCATTAGTTTTTGAGACAAACTTTCCAATCTCATTCCTTCATTCCATATATACTGTGCAGATTCCTTTGATTGTTCTTGTGTTAAATTTTTAGAACAGATCATATCTGCATAACCAATTATAGAAGTTAAAGGAGTTTTTAATTCATGAGCAAAGTTTGCTACAAATTCTTCTTTTTGTATTGAACTTTGTTTTATCTGTTCAAAACTTTTTTCAATAGCTTCTGTCATGGTATTAAAGCTTTTTCCTAGTTCTCCTAATTCATCATTACTTGTAATTTTTATTCTACTTTTATAATCTCCATTTGCTATTCTTTTTGCTAAATCATTTACTTTTTTTATTGGAGTAATAATTAATAATGTAAGTATTAATATAACAAGCATACTAACTAGAGATATGAAATAATATATAAACATATAAGTTTTTTTCATTTGTTCATATTTTATTATTATTTCTGTTATATCTTTGCCAATTATTAAATAAATTGGTTCTTTATCTTCTTTTAAATATCCTGATGTTATAAGAATATATTTATCATCAATCTTTTTTATTTCATATACAAGATTTGAAGATTCTACTTTTTCCAAATTTTCTGTAATGTCGATATTTTCTGGAAAAGATGAAGTTATTTTTTCTTTATTACCTGAATATATACTAATTAAATTAGTGTATATATTTCTATTTAAAGCATTGTTTATTACATTTGATAGAGCTATTTCATTTCCAGAATATAATGTAGATACATTAGATTTTATTGAAAATTTAATAAGTTCAAATTGTTCTAATGTTTGTGAAACTTCCATTTGAATATTATTTTGAAATGCATTTATTATTAAAAGATATCCAAATGTTGAAAGAGCAATACATAATATAAGAACTACTGAAACAAATAATTTAAAAAATATTTTCATTTTGAAAATATAATCCTTTCTTTTTTATTATACTTCGAGTTTATAGCCTATACGAAAAACTGTTTTTATATTATTTTCCAGACCTAACTTTTTTCGTAATCGTTGAATATGAGTATCTAAAGTTCTTGTTTCTCCAGTAAATTCTTCTTGCCAAACTCTTTCATATATCTTATCTCTATACATTGCTATATTTTTATTTTGAATTAAATATATGAGTAGTTCATATTCTTTTACTGTCAACTCGATTATTTTGTCATTTTTAGTTACAGTTCTAGACTCAAGATCAATTTTAAGTCCTAATATCTCTAATATTTTAGATTCTAATTTTCCTGTTCTTCTCAATAGTGCTTCTACTCTTGCGATTATTTCTCCTATTTGAAAAGGCTTTTTTATATAATCATCTGCACCAAGTTTTAATGCTTTTATAACATCATCTGTCGATGTTTTAGCAGTAATAAATATTACAGGAATTTTCATATGTATAACATATTCTAACAACTCATATCCATCTATTTTTGGTAACATTACATCCAATAAAACTAAGTCATATATATTTTCCTCTAATAAATTTGCTGCCTCATTACCATCATAAGCACATGAACAGTTATATCCTTCAGCACATAGACTTATATTAATTAAATTTGAAATAGATTTATCATCTTCTACAATTAATATTTTTATCATTAACTCTTCTCCCTAAATTTGAATATTAGTTCATATATCATTAATTTATAAAAATAAAGTGATATAGTAACATTACATTATTTTTAATTCATAGTATATAAATAGGATGTGTCAAAGTTGTTAAATATCATTTTTACAAAATAGAATATTATTATATATAGATAAGAAATAAAAGTAAATATATATATGACATAAAAAAATTTAATAAATAAAGATTAAAAAATAACTGTAAATTATTGTTTTTTAATTACAAAATAATTACAGTTATTTAATATAAAATTTATTAAAATTTACACTTTGCCTATTAATTGTAGTATTATTTAAGTTATACTAATTCTTGTGTTTACAATATAAAGCGATCTTTATTATTTTTTAATATCTTTATTTGTTATATTTTACCGCTAATTCATGTACTATATCAGCTTCACTACATACATTTTGTGAATGTGTAACTATTATGATACATTTGTTTTGTTCTTTTGCTAATTTCTTAAATATTTTTAAAATTTCATTTTCTGTATCTTTGTCTAAATTTCCTGTAGGTTCATCAGCAATTATTATCTTTGGGTCGTAAGAAAGACTTCTTGCAATAGCTATTCTTTGTTGTTCACCACCTGATAGTTTTAATATTTTTCTTTTTGCTTGTTCTTCAGATAGTCCTACACTTCTCATAAGTTCTAATGCTTTTTGTTTTTTATTTTTAATTTTTACTTTACTTACATCCATAGATAATATGATATTTTCAATTGCTGTTAATCTTGGAAGTAAGTTATAACTTTGAAATACTATTCCTATATCTGTATTTCTGTATCTATCTAAATTCAGCTTTCTTAAGTTTTTTCCATCATATAGTACTTTACCCTCTGTACACTTTTCAAGTCCTGTTATAAGTGATAATAAAGTTGTTTTTCCGCTTCCGCTTTTCCCCTTTATAGCATACATATTTCCTTCTTCAAATTCATAGTTTATATTTTTAAATACATAATTATTTTTTTCAGTACCTTTATACCTATATCCTACATCTTCTAATTTTAATATTCCCATACTTTTAAGACCTCTCTTTCAATATAGTAAGTGGACTAAATCTTTGAATGCTTATCATTGAAGCTAAACTACTTATTAATGTTAAAATTATTCCTATTTCAAGTAGTTCTATTACTACTTTAATATCTACAACAGCATTAATTGTATCAATTTCTTGCACTTTTATATTATCTCTAAACATCATATCCATTGGTTCTTTTTTTCCAAAATTATTTGATGTTTCTTCATTTTGAACTTTAGCATCTTCAATTTCATTTCTAAGCAAACTATTTCCTACTGGTTTTGATAAATAACTTCCAATAGTAGTTCCAATTATTAACATAATAATACTTACAATTAATAATTCTAAAACAAATTGCATTGTTAATTTGAATTTACTTACACCTATTGTTCTAAAAACTCCTATTTCATATTTTCTCTCTCTTATATTTATCATATTTATTACAAATAAAACTACAGAAGATATTATTAATGTAATAATTAAAAAAGTTGTTGAAAAGGTTTTTACATTTTCAATTGATTTTGTTGCATTTTCTAATTCATCTAGATTTGTATTAATTGTATAATATTCATTTAATCCTTTTTGTTTTACCTCTTCTATAAAATTATTAATTGTTTCTTCTGAATTAATTATAAATGATGGTGTTATATTAGTTACAAGTGTACTATCATCTTTAATTAATAAATCAATTGCCCCGCTTCCTGTTATAATTTTATTAGCAGATGGCATATACATATTTTTAGAGTCATCAGTATTTGAATTATCTGTATAAATACCAGTTACCTTAAAGGTGTATGTCTTCTTACTGTTTTCAGGATTTTTAAACTTTATTTTACTACCAACTTTTATATTATTTAATGTTGCAAGCTCTGAACTTATAACACATTCATACTTATTAAAGTTTGTTATCATTTCTCCATCAGTTATTTTATATGTTCCATTTGCGAATTCAGTCATTGCATCATATGAGGAATAGCCATTAATTTCAAAATCTCCAGTTAAATTTCGTGAACTTTGAAATGTTTCTTTTGATTTTGTTATTACAGTAGTAGTATTATTATTGGTTATAGTATGTCTTTCTCCACCAAATCCTGGACCTTTTCCTTTTCCAGTATTTCCTCCTGTAGTTGTACTAGATGAGCTTGTAGTTGTTTTTTTATCTTCTACTTCATATTCAAATGAATCTGATGCTTTAGTTAAGCTATCACTGTTTAATGATGTAGTATAAATATAGTAAAATCCTTTTAAATATTTACTATTACCATAATTTTTTATATCATTAATTGTAAATGATTTTATATTATTAAAAGCTTCTATATTTTCTTTTTTTGCATCTTCTCCTCCTTTAAAGTTTTTAGAAAGTCCTTTTCTATCAAATGAAATTGTTGCAATTATATCATGAGATTCTTCATAATTTTTTACAAGTGTATTTGCTGTATTTCTTATTGCTAAAGTAACAGTTGAACTACATGCAATGATGGCTATAATAATTCCTATTAAAATATTTCTTCCTTTATTTCTAATAATTGAAATCAAGCTGTTTTTTAAAATATACATTTTTTATCTCCTCCTAATCTTTATTTACAATATAATATATAAAGATTGAAGAATTATTGAAAAAATAAAAAAGTATCAACAATTTTTATTCTTATAAATACTTTTTTTATTTAACTTGGAATTATTACTTTAAAAATAGTAAAATTATCTTTATAAGATACTTCTATTTTTCCATTATATTTTTCAATTGTTGACTTAGCAATAGCAAGACCTAAGCCATATCTTTTTTCTTTTCTATTTCTTGATTTATCAATACGATAAAATCTCTCAAATATTTGTTTTCTTTCTTCTTCGGGAATCGGGTCACCCATATTTTTTACTTCTAAAATAATTGCACTTTTTTCTTTTTTTAAATTAACCATTATTTCTTTTTTGGTTTCTGTATGTTTGATAGCATTATCGAGTAAAGTAGATACAATATGTTCTATATCTTCTTTATTGCCAATAATTATAATATTTTCACTAATATTATTTTTTATATTTACTTGCTTTTCATAAGCCATACTTTCAAACATAGAAACTATAATTTCTACTTCTTTTGATAGATTTAATTGTGTATTTTCCTTTATATTATTTATATTTTCTATTTTAGCAAGTAATAATAATTCTCCTATCAATTTGTTCATACTATCAGCTTCATTTTGTATATATTCTATCCATTTATTAGTTCCTACTTCACTTTCTAATACATCTACGTTTGCTTGAATTACTGCTAATGGTGTTTTTAGTTCGTGTGAAGCATCTGAAATAAATTGTTTTTGTTTTTCAAATGTTTTTTCTACAGGACTTACTATTATTTTAGATACTTTTTTTGCAATAATATAAATTATTATAATAGATATGATTGATAAAATAATAGAGCATATAAATATTGTTTTTATGTGTGATATAGTATTTTCATCTTCTATAAATGTAATATGTATTGTGTTTTTATTTATTTTTTTAGTTCTATAAATATATTTTCCAATTATTCCTTTCTTTTTATTCTTTTTAAATACTTTAAGTGCATATTCATTTATAACTTTATCATTTAAGTTATCAGAATTTTGTATAATGACAGAATTTTCTACTACAACATTATATAATCCTTCAATATTAGCTTTAGGGTTCGTTTTATATTCTTCTTCTCTATTTCCTAAATTCCTTTTTGGTTTTTCATCAATAAATCTATTCATCATTGAAGTAGACATATTTATTGTATTATCATAATTTAAAAAGGCAAATAAAATAATAATTCCTAAAATTATTACAGATAGTGGTATCATAATTAGTAAAAATATTCTTTGACTTAATTTTTTAATCATCTTCTTCCTCCATTTTATATCCCATTCCTCTTACTGCTTTTATTTTTACTTTTGATTTTAAGAGTTTTAATTTTTTTCTTAAAAATGAAACATATACTTCTACATTATTATATTCAGTATCACTATTATATCCCCATATCTTATTTGCCAAAATCTCTCTACTTATAATGTGATTTTTATTTAATAGTAACATTTCTAATAAATTTAGTTCTTTTCCATTTATACAAATTTCAGTATTATTAGAACTCATTTTTCCAGTTCTTAAATCTAATATTAAATCACTATATTCTAAAATATTTGTATTTTTTATATTAGTTTTTCTTTTTAATATTACTTTAATTCTTGCCATTAATTCTCTCATGTGAAAAGGTTTTGTAATGTAATCATCAGCTCCATTTTCTAAACCATCTAATTTGTCAGATATTTCAGATTTTGCTGTTAACATAATAACTGGTGTTTCTATTCTTTCACCTCTTAAATTTCTTAATATTTCAAATCCATTTTTATTTGGTAACATGACATCTGATAGTATTAAATCATAAATATTAGTTAATGCTTCATTTTCACCATCTTCACCATTTGTTATTATATTGCAAGAAAAATTTTCTTTTATTAACATTTCTGAAATAGCATCTGCTAAGCTATATTCATCTTCTATTATTAAAATTTTCATTATCATCACCATTTATATTTTATAATTTAAACATTGAAATATTATTGAACTTTTTGTATTTCTTATATACAAAAATAATAAGTAATTATCAAATTATTATTATATAATATAATAATATTCTAATTATATGGTATTTTTTAATTATACATCACCATCCAAAAAGACTAAAAAAAATGGGACTATTATAAAACATTGTCCCATTTCTAATGTTATCAGTACTAGTTTTATTGTAATAACTTTACTAGTATCCTTATCACAGCTATTATACATATTATATATAATAGTACTTTAGCAATAGTAAATATTATTACTATAACTATGGCTGAAACTAAAATAAATGCAGCTATATTGACAACACATTTAATTACTTTCAAACCAAACCGCAGTGCTAATAAAAAAAATGCAATACACATTAATACTTCTAATACTTCCACTATTTTAGCCTCCTTAATGATACTTTCTGCTAATATGTATTCCTATGATGTAGCTTTAAGGATCACATAATAGAATCTATATTAATTATACTACTAATACGATTATAATTCAAATATACTTTATAATTATTCCTTAAACCTTTATATTCGATAGTATTGAAGCTATTATATTCCATGTGTTAGGAAAATGTTCTAATATGATATTTTTAATCTCAACTGATGATACTTCATTTTTTATAAGTTCAATTGTTCCATTTACATAATTTCCTATAGCTATATATCCATAAGAATGATCACCACAAGCGACATTTTTAGCAATTGCCATTCCGCCTATTGAATATATTCCAATTGATAGTCCACCGATTGTAAATAAACCAATTGCTATACCTCCAATAGCCATACTACCAATAGATATACCTGCAATTGATAATAAAAGGCCTAAAGCCACTAATCCACCAATTGAAATTAATCCAATACTTATAGCTCCTAATGATAGTAGTCCCATTGCTATTCCCCCAATTGCTATAATTCCTCTAGCAACATTACCAATAGCAATTATTCCTTTAGCTTTTCTTACACCATTACCTAATCCTAGATTAATATGAACTAATGGAATTCCATTTATTTTAGTTTTACTTACATATTCATAATTATAGGAATAGTTAACTTTTTCTTTAGAATTCATAAAATTAGTATTATCAACTAACTCATCAATACTAACATTTAATGTTTTAGATAAAAGTTTTAATTGTTCAGGATTAGGAGATGTTTCTCCTAATTCCCAATTTGAAATAGTTTGTCTTGTAACATCTATTTGCTCAGCTAATTTTTCTTGTGAAAGTCCATTTTTCTTTCTTAAATTTAAAATATTTTCATTTAAACTCATATTTCTTCTCTCCTCTCACAAAAAATTATATATTTTCTAAATAAATATTTCTACCAAAAACTTTTGGAAATTACGCAAAGAGTTTTAACATTTGACTAAAATATTTATAAATAGAATGTTTTAATAATCTAATTCATTAAAAAATCTAGTATATTCATTCCTGCTTCTGTTTCAGTTTTGTAAATCTCTGTATATCCACATTTAGTACAACTTACTGTTATAAATTTTTTATTTTGGATATCAAATATTTTAGATAAATTACCTCCTGTTGCTTGAAATTGATCTTTCTCAAATTCTGTATTTCCACATTTCACACATTTCCATTCTGACATAGTAGATTCCTCCTTTAATTTTATAATTTATTTAACTGATTGTAAAAAAGTTTCAACTGCTTTATTAAATTTTTCTGATTCTTTACTTGCAATAAAATGATCACCTTGAATTATTGATAATTGTGAATTTGATATACTCTTTGCAATTTTTTGTGTATGAGAATTTTTAATCATATCTTTTGTTCCCGCAATAACAAGTGTTGGCACATGTATAGAAGATAGTTCATCAGTATTTATATCAGGTTCATTAACCATTAGTCCAAGTAACTCCATATTCTTTTTTGCTTCTTCCGACTTTTTAGAAAATATTTTAGTAATTTTGTAGCCTATTTCAATAGGAATTTGAACTGTTCTTTTTACTCCTTTTGGATTAAGATTTCCACCATTTAATATTAAAGCTTTAATTTTGTTTGGATATTTTAATGCAAATGTTATTGCTATATTAGCTCCATCTGAAAATCCTAAAATAATAGCTTTTGAAATATTTAATTTTATCATTAGTTCATTTAAGTCTTCTGCAAATTGTGTAATTGTAAAAGGTTCTGTCCCTCTTGGAGACTTCCCATGTCCTCTTGTGTCTACTGCAATCATTCTATATCTATCAGAAAAATATTCTATTTGATTTTTAAAATAATCACTACTTTCACCATTACCATGTAAAAGAATAAATGGTTCTCCTTTTCCTTTTTCTATGTAATATAAAGATATATCCATTACTATTTATCTCACTTTCATTTTATATTCTAGTTCTTTTTTTAATATACACTTTTTTAAATTTATAAAAGGCAGTAATTAACATTACAACACTTATGAAAATCATAAATAAGCTAGCATATATATTTTTATCTAAGAAAGATATTCCAACAATAAGCAGACCAAGTATTACAATAATAAAAAATAAACAAATTAAGACTATTAATAAATATCTTATTTTAGGTATTTTTTTATTTAAACTTGCTTCAATACTTCCTTCCAATATTAGATCTAATATTATTTCAAATAATAACTCCATATGTATCTCCTACTTAATGTTACTTATTTCATTTCTAAAATTTACTTTTAGAAATTCATAATTTTTACAATATTTTATATTAGAACAAAATTCTTCGGTAGTAAGAATTGTATATAAGATTCTTCCCATCATTTCCTTTTCTTCATAGCCAAAATTATTATAATCATTATCTGAATGATGTTCTCCTAATTGTAAATGTACTCTATTTCTTAAAGTTCTTAGTTTTTTAATTACAGGGAAATTTGAATGCTCTATTTTCAATAAATTTTTAGATTCAACTTTTTCAAATATTTCTGTTTGTAGCTTTATATTTTTTTTATATAATTCATTTTCGTTCGATTTTATAACTTTTATACTTTCCCATTCAGTCATATTCCATAATTTTTTTGATTTTAATAAATTAGTAAGTAATCCTTCAATAATCCCCATACCAATCACTATATAACTTTTACAAGTCATTACATATAAAACGCTAGATAATTCTAGTTCTTCTAATTGTTTTTCTAAATATTCAAGATATTGCAAATTATATGCTATATTTCTCTGGATTAAATGACCATCTTTAACTGTAAAATCGATTTTTAAGTAATTCTTATAAGTTTCTATAGGTATTGGATACCATCTCTCATTTGACTTTATTTTTTTACTCTTTAATAATGTTTCCATTTTTTCTCTCCTTATATGATTATTTTTATTTATAGATATTTCCATTATTTGTTTATTAAAATACATATTAGCATATAATAAATTAATTATCAATTTTATTTTTATAAAATGGATTAATGGAAAATTGCAACATTAATTGCACGCTTTTTTCTTAAAAAATTAAAAATCTTTAA
>CANOSM010000031.1 GCA_947569365.1 uncultured Clostridium sp.
GAGATATAATAAAATATATTAAAACAAAAGAGTTATATATGGGTAATAATCCAATAGTTAGTGCTACTGTTTCTATATCAGTTGAAGTTCAAAAACTATATGTAAATATTAATATAATACAAAAAATAGAGCAAAGGAGGCTATTTTTTCAGCGATCTTCTAATAGCTCTTTTTTAGAATAAATTTAAAATAATGTAATAAAAATTTTAATTTAGTATAAAACAGTTATTTTTATGTTTTTTTATAAATAAAATAAATATTTATTCATACCCATAACTTTTTTACAAGTTACAAAATATATATTATATATATTAAAAAATATATAAAATGTATACGAGGAGATGTAAAAAATGGAAGAAATATTAAAAAAGAGAATTGAAGAATTGGATTTAAAAGAAGACGAAAGACGATTTATATTGAACAATATAGAAATTTGCAATAAAATATATTTACGAGGAATACGAGATAGTATATTAATACAGAAAAATAAAAATTGACAAAAAATTTTTATTTATTAAAAATGAGCATGAAATAATATTATAATAACTTATGACAAATTTTTCAGTTTTTTATGACTAGGAAATTAATCTTAACATATTTTAAAATATTTGCATAATATATTAGAGTCAAATATTTAACAAGTTAAATCTAATATGTTGAATGTATTTAACATCGCAGGAGGCAGTGGATTCTCAAGGTGAACCTACTAAGCAGGTTTAAATTCCTATTCCAATTGCCTCTTGTAATATTATTTACATTTAAAAGAATTTATATTTTATAAACTCAGATGCATTTGTGTTTATTTTTTTAGATAATTTTTTATACATATCTAAGCAATGTTTTTGTTTTATTTTATCATATGTTTTATAGTTATTATTAATGGAAATATATTTCTGTATATAAAATGCAAAAATATCAGCAATTTGAATGAAGTTAGTACTTTTGGAGTTTACAAAAATAGCTTCTTCAATTATAGTATGATTATTTTGGAAAATTGTAGGATAAATATTATGCAATTTATATGGTATAGATAACATATTATCTAAAAATATTATTCCGTTATTTCCACTTTCATATAGTATTTGAGAAACATTATTATATAATTTCCCAAAAGAATAAATATAAGGGTCTATTTCTAAAGAGTTATTAAATATAGTATTTACCCCTTTTTTAAAGCATTTTTTATCAATAGCTATATAATAAACATTTAGCTCGAGTTCAGCTATTACATCAATAAGGTTTTCAATTGTTTTAAGATTTTTCTGCCAAGAAAATTGATGAAATACTGATTTTTTTGATGAATTAAATAATTCTGTTGTATGAATTTCTGTATTTTTTAAAATTGGTAATATTTCAATTTTTTTTCTATTAAAATAATCATTAATGTGATGCCATTTGTTTGTTTCAACTAATATTCCAGAAAGTACAAATATAGGTTGTTCTTTATTATCTAAGTCAGTTCCAGTATTTCCACTTTCGTCTGCGTACATTAAATACATATAAATTCCTCCTTTGTTAAAAATTTTTATTAAATATTAGATATGCTTAACAGTTAAACCAATGTAAAGAATATTAATAATATTTATATCTTATAAGACACAAGATGTCAATACATTTATAAAAACAAGATGAAATTATAATTTAAATAGTTACAATTCACAGTTGATTTTTAATAAAAAATGCAGTAATTACAGTAATCTTGAGAATTGATAAAATTAATTATAAATGAAAAAACTCCTAAACATACTATTTTTAGCTTAAATTCATTTGAAATCCATGTAATGGTTATTGTTACAAGAAATTTATAATTTGGAATAATAACTTTAAATATGTTTAAGTTTGGTATTTTTTTAAATTAAAATTTAGTAGTATTAATAAAATAAGATTTCAGTAAAAATTAAATGGTTTATCATTTAAAAGAGTAAATTAGGTTGTATTAGCATACTCAGAAAAAGATATCCAAAATACCTAAGCTTAAAAAATGAGATTGACAGTAATCATATAATTATAGTAAAATACAAAAAAAGTTATTTAATAATTATACATATATTATTATTGAATATTGTTATGTAAATATATTAGAATGTGAAAATGTATAGTATATTAATTATCTTTTAATAATGATTGTTATATAAATATATTAGAAAATTAATAATTCTTATACGTCTTGATCAATATAAAAAAGACTGTATAAGTTAAGTAAAGAAAAATTTACTTTTTTATTAATGATTTGACGATTAGTATTACTCGCAAATAGGCACAAAGAAAGACTAGATGTATATCTCTAGTCTTTTTGTCGTTAGTATTTATTAATAAAACATATTAAAAATAATATATGTATTAAAATTAATACAATTAATTTAATGATTGATCCAAATGAATTCACTTATATAAAACTCTTTTTGAGAAGGTGAATACAAAAATATTATGAAAGTATATATATATTGTATACAATAACTTATTATTATAAAAAACATATAAATAAATTATTTCATATAGAGTAAATTGAAAAATAATTGGAAATAATTACATAATAAAGTATTTTATAAATAAAAATACATTATAAACACTTGCAAAATAAAAAGATATTGATATAATAATGAAGGTAAATTTATATATATAAAATAAACAAAGTAGATAAACATAAGAGAAAGGAATGATATTATTATGAATATTTGCGTATATGGAGCAGCTAGTAGTGAAATTGATAAAAGTTTTATAGAGGCTGGAGAAGAACTAGGAAGAAAAATGGTAGAAAGAGGACATGGATTAGTATTTGGTGGTGGAGCTAATGGAATGATGGGAGCCTTAGCTAGAGGAGTAAATGAGAAGAATGGATATATATTAGGAATAGCACCAGGATTTTTTAATGTAGATGGTGTTTCTTATGATAACTGTACAGAATTTATCCATACAGATACAATGCGTGAGCGTAAACGTTTATTAGATGAAAAATCAAATGGTTTTGTTGTATCTCCTGGAGGAATAGGAACTTTTGATGAATTTTTTGAAATATTAACTTTAAAGCAATTAGGAAGACATAATAAGCCAATAGTTATATGGAATTTAAATAACTATTTTGAAAATATGGAAAACATGATGCAAGTGTCAGTTGATAAAAGATTTATAACAGATGATTGTAGAGAACTATATAAGGTTTGTAATACAATTGATGAAATATTAGACTATATAGAGAATTATGATGAAAAAGATATTGATTTATCAAAAGTAAAAATTAGATAATTTAAATAAAATAAGAAATAGCTTTTATTATTCGTTTAATAAAGGCTATTTTTAGGTTTAAGTATAAAAAATAGTTTTATAGAATAAAAACGTATATATACTTTTTTTAAAAATAATGTTATAATCATAGCTATAAATTTTAAGGGAGATAAAGATGATAGGAATATATTTTAGTGGAACAGGAAATACAAAATATTGTATTAACAAGTTTTTAGAATATTATAATGATAATAAAGAAAATGAAATATATTCAATTGAGGATGATAAGTGCATAGAAAGAATAAGAGAAAATAAAGACATTATATTTGCTTATCCAATTTATTATAGTGATATTCCAATTATTGTTAAGAACTTTTTAAATAATAATAAAGATGTATTCAAAAATAAAAATATATTTATTATTGTTACAATGGGGCTATTTAGTGGAGATGGAACAGGATGTTCATCAAGATTATTAAAAAAATATGGTGCAAACGTTATTGGTGGAATTCATTTAAAAATGCCAGATTGTATTGGAGATGTAAAACTTCTAAAAAAAAGTATAGAAGAAAATAAAAGAGTAATAAAAAAAGCAGATTTAAAGATTAAAAAGACAGTGACAAATATTAAAAATGGTATATATAGCAAAGAGGGACTACACCTCTTTAATCACATAGCAGGTTTATTTGGACAAAGATTATGGTTTTATAATAAAACATTAGAATTGAAAAATAAATTAAAGATTGATTATAGTAAATGTATATCTTGTGGAAAATGTTCGATAAATTGTCCAACAAAAAATTTAGAAATTATAGATAATAAACCAATACCACAAGGAAATTGTACAGCTTGCTATAGATGTATAAATAATTGTCCTAAATGTGCTATTACTTTGATAGGTGATGAGGTTTATGAGCAGAGTAAAATAGAAAAATATATTGATTAAAAATAAACTACAAATATAAGTTGTAAGTGATTGGAGCAAAAAATGATATATGAATTTGAAATATTAGGACCTGTAATAGGAAAAGGAAGACCAAGAGTAAATACATATACAAATATAGTATATACACCTACTAAAACGAAAGAATATGAAAGTTTAATACAACAATACTTTTTACTTAAATATCCAAGATATATTCCAATTGAAAAAAGAATTTATATAGAGATAGTAGCACAATTTAAAGTACCAAAAGGGACAAGTAAGGCAAATACAGAAAAAATGTTAAATGGAGAAATAAGTCCAACTAAAAAACCAGATATAGATAATATAGTAAAAATTATATTAGATGCATTAAATAAATTAGCCTTTAAAGATGATAATCAGATTACTAAATTATCAATAGATAAGATATATGGAAAAGAAGATAAAGTATATGTAAAAATAGAAGAATATTAAAATATAAAGGAGAGAAATATGTTCTTTTCAAAGAAAAATGGTGAGAAATTAGATAATCAAAAAGTATGTTATGATGTAAAAAAATTAAAAAAAGAGGAAAAAATAAGAAAGAAAGAATCGAAAACAAAAAAGAGAGAAGAAAAAGAAATAAATTCTAATAATAATTTAGAAGCAAATAAAATAAAATTAAGTAAAAGAACTATATTTAGGATAGTTTTAGTAATAATAGTAATTTTAATAGTTTTAGGAGTAATTGGACATATTGAAATTCAAAAAAGAGATAAAGAAGAAATATTTTCTAAATCACTTAGTTCATTTATAAATGGAAATTATGATGCAGCAAGTATAAAACTAAAAGATATAAAACCAAAAACAGATGATGAAAAGGCGTATATTGAACTAATGAATATAAGTAGAAATATTCCAAGTAAAGCATCTTATTTTAGTGATAAAGATATTATTTTAGAATATATTGATGTACTAGAACAAATGAAAGAACTTGTTAATAAAAATAGCAATATAACAATAAATATTTATAAAAATAAAAAGCACAAAGAAATAACAATTACCGAAATTGCCTTTAATGATGCAATTAGATATGCAGAAGAAAAGATATCAGAACTAGAAGAAGGAAAAATAAATATATTAAATAAGAAAAATCCTATTACGACTATAATGATTGATCAAAAGATGATAGGATACTTTGTAAATATGGATAATATAAAGGGAAATGGAGATTCATATTACAAAAATCAAGATCAATAAAAATAAAATTTAATAAAAAAAAGATAATCAGGCATAATAAAAACCTCTAACGAATACAATTAAACAAAGTATTCTTGTTGGAGGTTTTCTTTATGAAGAATATATCAATAGAAGAACGTGCTTGTAAACTTGCACGATACATTATAGATACGAAAGATACAGTAAGAGGAGCTGCTAAACAATTTGGAATTTCTAAGTCTACAGTACATAAAGATGTAAGTCAAAGACTTAAAAATATAAATTTGTCACTTTATATGGAAGTTAGAAAAATATTAGATGAAAATAAAGCAGTAAGACATATAAGAGGAGGGATGGCTACAAAACTAAAATATAGTGAACAAAAAAATAAAGTTAGTTAATATTTAACTAAAAAGGTTTACTAAAATTCATATAATAGATAAATATGAATATAAATAAAAACGAGAATTATATGTGATATAGTTCTCGTTTTCATTTATAAATTAATTAGCTTGATTTTTTCTAGCTTCTTTTCTAGCTTTTCTACAAGCTGGACATCTTTGTGGCTCATTATCAAAACCCTTTGAAGCATAAAATTCTTGTTCACCTTCAGTAAAAATGAATTCAGCGCCACAATCCTTGCAAATCAATGTTTTATCTGCCATTTTTATTCTCCCTTCTTTAAAGATAATTTAATCTATTGATACTAATGACTCTCATTATTTTATCTATAAAGAAAGGTTCAAAAAAGTTTTCAATCGATTTAAATTAGATATTTAAAAATATCTACTAGCATTATATCACAAAATAAAGATAAAACAAGGGAAAAAATAAATATTATTTTGTTTAAAAAAGCAGATATTGGAAATAATTAATTTAACAAATAAAGTTTGGAGGAATGAATATGAATAATGAACTTGAAATTACAGATGTAAAGGCACTAGAAGTATTGGATTCGAGAGGAAATCCAACAGTAGAAGTCATAGTAAAGACAGCTTTTGGTGATGTAGGAAAAGCAATAGTGCCATCTGGAGCTTCAACTGGAAGATATGAAGCTGTAGAATTAAGAGATAAAGATGAGAAGAGATATAATGGAAAAGGAGTAACAAAAGCTGTAGAAAATGTTAATAAAGTAATAAAAAATGAGATAATTGGAATGAATGTATATAATCAAGAAAAAATTGATAAAAGATTAATAGAAATAGATGGAACTGAAAATAAAGAAAGAATTGGAGCTAATGCTATATTAGGTGTGTCATTAGCAGTAGCAAAGGCAGCAGCAAATTCTTTAGATATGGATTTATATAAATATATTGGTGGAATAAATGGAACGAAACTTCCAACACCAATGCTTAATATATTAAATGGGGGAAAACATGCTAGTAATAATATAAATATACAAGAGTTTATGATAGTTCCAAGTAAAGATAAAAAGTTTTCTGAAAAAATGCAAATGTCTGTAGAAATATATAAAGAATTAAAAAGTGTATTAGAAAATAAACATAAACATACAGGAGTAGGTGATGAAGGCGGATTTGCACCTGACTTGGATGGAGATGAAGAAGCATTAAAATGCATATTAGAAGCTATAGGAAAAGCTGGATATAGAGCAGGAGAAGATGTAAATTTAGCCTTAGATGTTGCAGCTACAGAAATGTATGAAGAGGCAAAAGCTAAAAAAGAAGAAGGAAAATATTATTTTTGGAAAACAGGACAATTAAAAACAGCAGATGAAATGATTGAATATTATGATGATATAACAAGAAGATATCCAATTATTTCTATAGAAGATCCATTAGCAGAGGATGATTGGGATGCCTGGAAAAAACTAACTGATTCATTAGGAAAAAAGATAAAGATTGTAGGTGATGATTTATTTGTAACTAATAAATTAAGACTAGAAAAAGGTGTAAAAAATAATATAGCAAATAGTATTTTAATAAAATTAAATCAAATAGGAACATTAACAGAAACTTTAGAAACTATAAAATATGCAAAAGAAAATGGATATGAAGTTATTATTTCACATAGATCTGGTGAAACTGAAGATACAACAATATCAGATCTAGTAGTAGCATTAAATATAGAAAAAGTAAAATTTGGAGCACCTTGTAGAACTGATAGGGTATGCAAATATAATAGACTTTTAGAGTTAGAAAGTGATTTAAAATAAAAAATATAATAATAAATAAAAATAGTCTTAGAAATAATTCTAAGATTATTTTTTCATTTTATTTATCACACACCTAGTATAAAAAACATATTTTATACTAGGTGATATAAATGGATAAAAGAAACTTAAGTAGAAATAATAGCAAATGTTTAATATTACACTTAGATGGAGATATAAAATATGCAAGAAGAGCAAAATCATACTATAATAATTTAGGGTTAAAAGCAGTTGTAGAAAGTATTTCAGAATTTAAACAGCAGACTATGGTTAGGATGCTTTTAGAAAAATATAAACCAAATATATTAGTCACCACTGGTCATGATTTGATGTTAAAAAAGGGACAAGGATATTTTAGATTAGATAATTATAAAAATTCAAAGTATTTTGTAAGGACAGTAAGGGAAGCAAGAAAATGGAACAGAAATGAAGATGAATTTGCAATAATTGCAGGAGCATGTGAAAGTTTTTTTGAAGCCATAATGTCAGAAGGAGCAAATTTTGCATCTTCTCCAGGAAGAATATTAATTGATTATAAAGATCCTCTGATAATTGCTAGTACAATAGCTAAGACTAGCAGAAATGAATATATTACTCTTAAAGATATACTACCAAAGTTATCAGATGGAGAAAAAGCAATAGGAGGAACTAGAGCTAGAGGAATGGAATAGTACTTTATATTACATTGCGTAATGAAAATGTAAAATAAAAGTAAAAAAGCAAGGGAAAAATCTTTAAATGCAGTCGTACCAATATATTCAGAGAAAAGACAGATCACATCATTTTTTGACAATTTTCGCCTGCGATGCTATACTGTGCTTATCAAAAATGAAGTAGGTGATGTGATGATATATAAATCAGATATTAGTAGTTTAAGAAAAGATATGGAGGCCAAAATAGGACAGAAAATTATAATAAAAGAATCACCTGGTAAAAGAAGTAAACCGTTGGAAAAAGAGGCCGTTATTGAACAAGCATATCCAAATTATTTTAGAGTAAAATTTGAAGAGAATGATAGAAAAGGTTCTTATAATTATACTGACATATTTACAAAATCAGTAGAAGTACAAATATTCGATGGAGAACAATTTACAGCATTAGAACCTCCAGCTATAATTTCAAAGAAAAATAGACAAGGATTTGCACAATAAATATAAAGATTCCCAAAATATTGGGAATTTTTTTTGAGTTTTATAATATACATATAATAATAATAATAATGCCAAGGAGGAAATGTATGGATATTATAAAAGATAAGATAAAGATAATGGAATTATCAAATACAGCTAAAAAAGAATTTGATATAAATCAAAATTATATAATTCCAGATATAAAATCAGATATTGTAAAGGTTATAAATACATCTGGAAATATCTTTATTGAGAAACAAGAAGTTCAGAATGACAGAATAAAAATAGAAGGAAGTATTTTAGCACTTAATTTATACATAGATGGAGAAGGAAACAATAATAGTTTAGATCTAGAAATGCCATTTTCAGATTTTATAAGTATTGGTAATATAGAAAGAGAAATAACAAATGATGATTTTGAAACAGAGATATCAATTAATAAATTAGAACTTAAGATTGTTAATGAAAGAAAAGTTGAACTTAATGCAAATGTTATATCTAAGATAAATATATATTCTGAAAATGAAATGGATATAGTAAAAGAAATTAACGATTGTGATAATAAGATTGAGAAAAAAGAGAAGACTGTTACATTAGAAAATTTGATAGGAAAAGGAAGTACAAAATGTTCTTTAAAAGAAAATGTAAAAATAACAGATGTAGAAAAAGTAATTAATATTGTAAGTTTTAAATATTCATTAGAAAATATTGATACAAAGATTAGTTATAATAAAGTACTTGCTAAAAGTGATGTAGTACTAAATATATTATATAGAAATGAAGAGAATATAATAAATAAAGCAGAGGCAAGATTTCCAATAATGGGATTTATAGATATACAAGATGTTTCAGATACTAATGAATGTAAATTAAGAAATGAATTAAGAAATATAAAAATGTCAATTAATAATGATAGTACAATTAATTTAGAAATGGAGTTCGAATATAAATGTTATGTATATGAAAAAATGGATACAAATATTATAGATGATATGTATGGCATAAGAAAGTCTTATAATTATAGAAAAAATAAAATACAATTAAGTGATATGAATTTAGAAAAAGTTACTACTAAGAATATAAATGAAAAAGTTTTAATAGATAATATAAATCAATTATATGATACTAATGTTTCTGTATTAATAACAAACAAATATAATCAAGATGGATTAGATAAATATGTAGGAACAGTAGAAGTAAATTATATTTATAATACATTTGATAATAATAATATAGAATCAATTATTCAGAAATTTGATTTTGAATTTGAAGTTGAAGAAAATACTGATATACAAGTAAATATATCAAGTAAGAATTTTATTATTTTACCAGATTCAAGTGTAGATAGCAAAATAGAATTAAATGTTGAGAGAGTAGCAAGTGATACAAGATGTATTGAAGTTATAGATGATATAGAAGAAGTAGAAGAAGAAGCTAGAGAGAACTATAGTATAATAATATATTTTGTACAAAAAGGTGACTCTTTGTGGAAAATTGCTAAGAGATTTAGAAGTACAGTTGATAGAATTGCAGAGATTAATAATATTGAAGATGTTAATGTAATTGATGTAGGTCAAAAGCTATATATACCAAGGGTAGCATAAAAATTAATATTTAATAAGTGAAAAGTGAGATAAAAGAGTATAAAATTTATCTTACTTTTTTCTATTAGTACATAAATATTATTATATACATATATATAAGGCAAAAATAGCAATATTTGAAATATTGGTTCTTATATGGTATAATAATTAATAACTTGATTAGAAAAAGACTAGTTGTAACTTGTTGTTTACTCAGTATATTTACAAGAGGAGGATACTATGATAATTAAAAAAACTGAGCAATCTATAACCCTAAATGGGTTAAGAGAAATGGTGGTAGAAGCAAAACGGTATATAATACCAAGAGTGTTAGTAGGTACAAAAACAGAGGTTCCTGAAAAGGAATTGTATGAGATGTTAGATGTAATAGAATACCAAGTTAAAGAACGTAGGTTAAAGATGAAGTTCTTTGCCACTACAATAGTACCAACTACATATCCGCTTACTACACCAGTTACACTTAATCTACTGTATACAAAGTTTATTGATGAGGATAATGCTTGTATGAACTTTTTAATTAAACAGATGAAATATGAATTAAGAACTATATATATTGTAGATTAGAAACAGTAGAGTATTTGACTAGAACAGGGAAGTGCATATATTCTGTAAAAAGATTATATGCACTTCTTTAATAAATATTTATAAGGAAAAGTATATGAAATTAATAATAGATTCTAGAATGAGAGAAGAAGAAAAGAGATATATAAATAAATATGGTGAGATAATTGAAATTAATCCAAAATTAGATGTATATGAAGAAATATCAGGACATCCAGATATTTTCATATGCAAAATAAATGATAAAGTTATATTATCTCCAAATTTAAGAGAAGATAATTATATTAATATAGAAAATTGTGAATATGGCGAAGAATATCTTGAAAAGAAATATCCAAGTGATATAAAATATAATATATGTCAGATTGGAAATAACGTCGTTCATGATTTTAGATATACAGATGAAAGGGTTATAGAAACTATAAATAAATATAATTTAAATAAGATACAAGTAAAACAAGGTTATTCTAATTGTAGTATAAGTGTAATTAGTGAAAATGCATGTATAACATCAGATAAGCGGAATTTATAGTAAATTAAAAAAGAATGATATAGATGTCTTATATATAGATGAGAAAAACATAAAATTATTAAACTCAAAAGGCAAAGAAACAAATATGAGAGGTTTTATAGGAGGAGCTTCATGTGTAATTGAAAATAAGTTTATTTTATTTGGAGATATTGACTATTTAAAAAATAAAGATAAAATTATTACTTTTTTAAAAAAGCATGGATTAGAATTAATAGATTTTAAAAAGCTAAATGTACATGATTATGGAGGAGTAATTGTTATATAAAATAAAAAGGAATGGTGATAAATATGGTTAATGTGGTAATAGGAGTAATAACAAAGCAAGATAAAATTTTATTAATAAAAAGAGAAAGAGGAGATTTTATAGGTCTTTGGGGAATACCAGGAGGAAAGGTCGAAGAAAGTGAGCATTTTGATACTGCAATAGAAAGAGAGATAAAAGAAGAACTTGGATTAATACTAAAGTTTAATCGACTATTGGGAACTGCAACAGAGATAATGCATGATAAAGAGTCTACTACAATATTACAGATTTGTGAATTAGTAATGGATGAAAATCAAGAAATATTAAATCCAGAATTTGAATATAAGTGGTTTTCGAAAGAAGAATTTAAAAATTCTAATTGTATTATACAAAGTGATAAAATTATGATAAATGAATTTTATTATGGTAAAACAAATAATTATTTAAAATTAGATTGTTATAAAGATAAAGAGGGAAATTACTTTTGGAGTTAACAAAAAATAAAAAGGAGAAGATTATGAAAGTAGCATTAATACAAATGGATTCAAAAGATAATAAGAGGGAAAACATAGAAAAGGCAATTAAATTTATGGATGAAGCAGTTAAAAAAGATTCAGATATTATATGTTTATCTGAAAAGTTTTTATATTGGGGAAAAGATAGAGGAGCTGAAAGTATGGACTCAGACATAATTACTAATTTTAAAGAATATGCAAAGAAAAATAATGTTAATATTATTTTAGGAAGTTTAGCTATAAAGGTTGAGGGTAGTGATAACATAACAAATACTACACTTGTAATAAATAGAAAAGGAGAAATTATACATAGATATGATAAGATTTATATGTATACAGTAGATAAAGATGATTTAAAAATAGATGAGGGAAAAGATACAATAAAAGGAAATAAATTAGGACTTGTAGAAATTGACGGAGTAAAGATAGGAATTGGAATATGTTTTGATATCAGATATCCAGAGTATTTTAAAACACTTGCATTAAATGGCGCTGAAATAATATTTTTACCAGCTAATTTTAGAAAAGCTACAGGAAAACTAGCATGGGATATATTAACAAGAGCAAGAGCAATAGAAAATCAAGCATATTTTTGTGCATGTGATCAAACAGGAGGAATAGCAGAAAAAGAAAGATGCGGAAATACACAGATAATTTCTTATGATGGTACAATTTTAACTAATATAGAAAAAGAAGAAGGAATTATAGTAGAAGATTTAGACATTGAAAGTTTAAGAACATTTAGAAAAGAATTCCCAGTACTAAAACAAATAGAAAAGTTTTAGTTAAAGAAATAATAAAAGAATAATGGAGAGATTAAATGATTGATTTAGAAGGAAAAACAGCAATAGTAACTGGTGGTAGTGATGGAATAGGAAAAGCAATTGCAAATAAATTAAAAAATTTAGGTGCTAAAGTTATCATTTTTGATATAAAAAAGCCAAAGGGAGATTTTGAATATTATAAAGTAGATATAACAAAAGATATAGAAATAAAAGAAGCTATTAAGAATATAGAAAAAATAGATATTTTAGTAAATAATGCAGGAGTATATTTTGAAAAATATTTAGAAGAAACAACTGATAATGATATAGATTATATGGTAGATATAAATATAAAAGGAACTTTTAAAGTCACTAGAAATATGATTGATAAATTAAAAGAAACAAAGGGTTGTATTGTAAATATTGCTTCTTGTTTAGGATTAGTTCCAGAGTTAACATCTCCTTTATATTGTACAACAAAAGCAGGAATTATCATGTTTACAAAATGTCTAGCACAGGAATATGCAGATTTAGGAGTTAGAGTTAACTGTGTTTTACCAGGGCCAATACTTACTGAATTATTAGAAAAAAGTTTTTCAGATGAAAATGATAAAAATAAATGTGGTAACAGAATACCAATGAGAAGGATTGGAACTCCAAATGAAGTAGCAAATGTAGTAGGTTTCTTAGCAAGTGATGAGTCTTCATTTGTAACAGGAGGAATATATACTGTAGATGGTGGAGTTTCAACATCTAGTATTTATTCTAAGTAAATTTTATATATTTTTATGTTAATAAAATAAGAAAGCTAACTATATTAAAGAATACTTAAGTATAGCTAGCTTTTTATACAATTAAAAAAATATATATTAATAGTTGATTAAATAAAATTTATATACTTGTCATGTATATATAAAAGTCATTGTTAATTATTTTAATTCATTTTTGCATTCTATACCGTCTAAAACTTCCTTAATATTTTGTAATGTATCACTTGCAATTTTATTTAATGCTTCTTTGGTAAAAAAGGCTTGATGAGAGGTAATAATTAAGTTTGGCATAGATAATAGAATTGATAGGTTTTTATCTCTTTTGTAAGAGTTTGTCATATCACGTAAGAAAAATTCATCTTCATCTTCGTATACATCTAGACCAACTCCACCAATTTTACCAGTCTCCATTTCTTTAATAAGGCTATTAGTATCAACTAATTTTCCTCTACTACAGTTAATTAAAACAACTCCATCTTTCATTTTGTTAATACTTTGCTTGTTTATAATGTTTTCTGTTTCAGGAGTCAAAGGGCAATGCAAAGAAATAATATCAGATTTTTCATACAATTCATCTAGTGATACATATTCAAATCCAATTTCTTTACTAGCTGATTCATCTTTAAATAAATCATAAGCAATAACATTAGTGCCAAATCCCTTCATAATTTGAATAAATACTTTTCCAATTTTTCCTGTACCAATAACTCCTACAGTTTTTCCATGTATATCAAATCCCATAAGTCCATCTAAAGTAAAGTTATACTTTCTAGTACGTTGATAAGATTTATATAATTTTCTAGTAATATTTAAAAGTAAAGCTACAGCGTGTTCAGCAACAGCATATGGTGAATATTGAGGAACACGAACTACCTTAATATTACCTTTATGTTCTAGATCAACGTTGTTAAACCCAGCACAACGAAGAGCTATTAACTTTATTCCATTGTTTTCTAAAATTTTTAAAGTTTGCTCATCTATTTTATCATGTACAAAAATACAAACAACATCAAATCCTTTGGTAAGAGGAGCTGTTTCAATATTTAATATAGACTTAAAATAAGTAATATTATAACCATAGTTTTTATTGTATTCATCAAATAATTTTTTATCATATTCTTTAGTATCAAAAAAAGCAATTTTAATCATAAAAATAATCTCCTTCATCTAATTTTAAAATTTATTAATATTTTATATAATATTTAAATAACTTAAAAGCAAAATAAAAGCAATAATCTAAATAGATTACCGCTTTTGCATATAAAAAACTCTTTTTATCTTTTTGAAAATTGTGGAGCTTTTCTAGCTTTCTTAAGACCGTATTTCTTTCTTTCTTTCATACGAGGATCTCTTGTTAAGAATCCATTTGATTTTAAAGTTGATTTATATTCAGAATTTGCTTCTACTAAAGCTCTAGATATACCATGTCTTATAGCACCTGCTTGACCAGTATAACCTCCACCTTGAACTTTACAAATTACATCATATTTTGATAATGTATTAGTAGCTGTTAATGGTTGTTTTACTATAACTTTTAATATTTCTGTTCCAAAATATTCATCTAAAGAGGAACCATTTACAGTTATTGCTCCAGTACCTTCAACTAATCTTACTCTAGCAATTGATTTTTTTCTTCTTCCAGTACCTATAAAAACAATTTTATCAGATTTCTTTGCCATATTACTTTACCTCCCATACTTCTGGTTTTTGAGCTATGTTTTCATGTTCATTACCTGCATAAACTCTTAATTTTTTAACCATTTGTCTTCCTAATTTAGTATGAGGAAGCATACCTTTTATAGCAATCATCATAGCTTTTTCAGGAGTATTTTCCATCATTACTCTAGCTGATGTTTCATGCATTCCTCCAATATAACCTGAATGATGTCTATAAACTTTTTGATCTAATTTTCTTCCTGTAAGGATAGCATCTTTACAATTTAATATAATTACATGATCACCTGTATCAATATTTGGTGTATAAGTTGGTTTGTGTTTTCCACGCAATAATTTTGCAGCTTCAGTAGCAACTCTACCTAAAGGTTTATTTGCTGCATCAATTATATACCATTTACTTTCTATTTCGCTTTTTTTTGCGCTATATGTAGTATTATTCATGGTAATAAATACCCTCCATTCATAAATTAATTTTTATCTATATATAATTTATAAAACTACCACCGGGGAGAAGTAATTTATAAATACATATTTTAATATAATGCGTAATTATTCTAATACAAATAAGATTAAAAGTCAAGTAAAATAACAGTAAAATCAGGATAAAATCATGAAAAAAAATTTTTTGTCTTGTGTATTTAAGTAATCTCAATGGTTACATGGATTTTAAATAGTGAAAATTCGCTGTAACTACTGAAAAAATAGCATTTTTGAAAAATAACTATTTTTTTCAAAAATTTAGTACTTGATAATAGCGAGTTTCAGCGATTTAAATTTTTAAAAATTTTCAGTTGATATTTTACTGAAAATTTGTTTTAAAAAATCCTTGTAGCTTTTAATACAAGTGTATTATACAATTTTAAAAAGTAATTTCATGACTTTATCATGCAGTAAAATTTAACCAAAATATCAAAATATCAAATCTATTTAAATGTAAGAGTAACAAAATATTGAAAAATATACTAATATATATATGAATTACATAAATAAATTCTAGGATATTTCTGAAAAGTATTATTAAGATATTTGATAATAGATATAACAAATTTAGAATATTTTTATAAAAATTAAAAAAAAAAATACTCTAAATATTGATAAATTTGTATAAAAATGGTATAATGATAAAAGTGAAAATAGAAACTAAAATAAAAAAGAAAGGATTTTATGTATAATATGAGTATTAAAAGAAAAGAAAAAAAGTTATTAATTACTGGAATACTTATTATAATATTAAGTTCATTAATATTATATATAGTATTAAATCAATCAAAAATTAATGATGTAAAAGAAATTTTCAAAAAAGAGACAGTGAAACATTTAGATGATACTGGTAAAGAATTAGATCATTTATACCTATCAGATATTTCATATAAAAGTGCAAAATCTGGACATGGAAGTATACTTATGGATAAGACAGCCTCAAATACTCAGATTACTTTGATGATTCATGGAGCATCTACTGCTTTTGAAAAAGGAATATGGGCACATGCTACATCAGAGATAATATATGATCTTACTAATTATAATGAAAAGTATACATATTTTACAACTTATTATGGTGTTTGCACAACTTCTGGAAATAGAGGAAATGGTGTTAAATTCTTTATTCAAACATCTAATGATTTAAAAACATGGACTAATGTGACAGATGAATCACCTAAAGCTATGATGAGTTCTTATGATGCTAATTTTGCTAAAATAGATATTAGAGGTGTAAAATACTTAAAATTATATGCTAATGATAATGGTTCAAATGGAAATGACCATTCTGTTTGGGCAGATGCTAAATTAATAAAAGAAGGATATAAGGAACCAGGAGAAGAATTAGTTCCAACAGTAGAAGAATTAGATAATAAAATAAAAACTAAATTTTCAACTGCAGATTTAACAAATAAAGAATATGAATTAACACTTCTTCAAAGAGAATTAATTAATAATGTTGGTCAATATGCTTTAAGAAAATTTGTATCAGAGAGTGATTTAAACAAACAAACATATACATGGTTAACAGGAAATTTAGAAAATCTTCGTTTATATATTATGGGTGGTAAACCAGATGGAGGAAGTTACTATAATTCTTTAAATGTTTTATCTCAATTATATGATAAGTATAAGAGTGATTTTGAAATTAAAACTAAAACAAAGTATGGTACTGTACTAGGTGATTTATATAAAAGAATGGTAATTACACTTTCACTTACACATTCAAGTAGAGTAGCACTATGGATGCAACCTAGTGCACCAGAAAATCAATCTGATGCAGTAACACGTTATCAAATATACAAGGACTTACATAAAAATGATAAGTTTGTTGTTTCAAGTAGACAAGATCATACAAAATGGTTTGAAGAATTGAAAGTAGAAGAAATGCGTTATGTTTTAAATAACATAATAGATGATGAAGAAATATTATGGTTAAATGAATATACACAAAAATATATAGATGCACATCCAAATAAAGAAGAAGAATATTTACAACCACATCATTATATGAAATATATATGGCCAAATTATGGAAAAGCTGAATATCATGATGAAGCTAATAAAGAAATGTGGAGTAAAAAATATGGTAACTTTTTAGACTATGGAGTAACATTTAGACCAGGATTATATAAATTATGGATGAATTTAGATAATGGAGCTGTTTGTGGTGGTATTTCTAAAATTGGATCTAATATTCGTGCAGTTCATGGTACACCATCAGCAGTTATAGGCCAACCAGGACACGCAGCAATAATTTATTATAGAAAAGATGCACAAGGAAGAGGATATTGGACAATTGATAATGATGTAAGTGGTTGGGCTCAATCAGAAAGAGGAGAAAGAAAACCTCTTGGCTGGGGTAATGATAGTTATGTAAAAGGATATAATGCAACTTATATAATGCTAGCACAAGAAGCTTTAAATCATTTTGATGAATATGAAAAGTCAGAAAAATTAATTATGTTAGCAAGTGTATATAATGATAATCCTACTAAAAAAGAACAATATTTAAGAGAAGCTCTTAAAGTTGAATCTTATAATATAGATGCTTGGTGGGAACTTATAAAACTATATCAAGCAGATAAAACAAAAACAGAAGCAGAATATTTTAGTTTAGCAGAAGAGATGGCTGAGAAATTAAAAGCATTTCCACTTCCAATGTATAATCTAACTAATTTATTGAAAAATAATTTAAAAAGTCCAGAATATGCTTTTGCATTTACATTACTTCAAACTCGTATTTTAACTGAAGGTAGTGTAGCAACACCAGAAACAGTAGATGTTTATCAACCAAGTATTACAAGAACTGTTGCTAAGTATTTATTAGGTCAATTAGATAAAAATCTTGCAACATTCTCATTTGATGGAGAAAATGCTGGTAAAATAGTATTATCAAATCGTTTTGATGGTTCAGGAGTTCGTTGGGATTATAGTTTAGATGGAAAGAATAAATGGAAGGAAGTTTCATTTACAGCAGATGAAGAACATAAATTGCAATTAACAAAAGCTGAAATCGATAGTATTACAGCAGAAACAGATATATATATTCATATAGTAGGTATGAATTATGAAGAAAAAAATATATATAAAATAGATATTACAAAACAAGCAGCTCCAACATTATATAATAATGACTTAGAAAATAAAGTAATGGGTACAACGAATATAATGGAATGGCGTTTTAAAGATACAGACCCATGGACATCTTATGCAACAGAAGAACCTGATTTAACAGGAGATAAAACAGTACAAGTAAGAAAAGCACCTTCTGGAACAGGACTTGCAAGTGATATTACAACATTATCTTTTACACAAGATGATAACAATAATAAAAGAAAATATATAAAAATTGCTCGTTTAGCAATACACAATGTTTCATCTGAGGCAACTTCAAATCAAGGTAATGCAGCCTTTTGTATAGACGGAAATTATAATACAAGATGGCATTCAGCTTGGAATGGAAGTGATAATAATAGATATATTACTATAAAATTAGATAAGCCAGTTATGCTATCTGCTATGGAATATTTTCCATGTGCAGGTGGTAATGGTAAAATATTACAAGCTCAAATTTTAGGAAGCATGGATGGAGAAAACTTTACTGAAATTAAAAATGTAACATGGGCAAATAATGATGCAACAAAAACTATTGAATGGGAAGAACCAGTTAAGGTTCAATATATAAAATTAGTAGGAACAAGAACTTCTACAGCAGGTGGGGGAAGTTTCATTGGAGCTAGAATGTTTAACTTCTTTGAAGATGTAACAAATGCTGATAAAGAAGCACCTACTGCAGAGATTCAATATGATATAAAAGAATTAACAAATAAAAATGTTGTAGCAAAACTTGTAAATCCAAGTAAAGAAATAACAATAACAAATAATGGTGGAAAAGATACATATACATTTACAGAAAATGGAGAATTTACATTTGAATTTGAAGATAAATCAGGAAATAAAGGAACTGCAAAAGCAAAGGTAGACTGGATAAGAAAGAAAGCTCCTACAGTAACAATATCTTATAATATAACTAAATGGACAAATAAAGATGTAGTAGCAACTTTAAACTGCAGTGAAGAAATAACAGTGACAAATAATGATGGAAGTAAAACATACACTTTTACAGAAAATGGAGAGTTTGAATTTATTTATACAGATAAATTAGGAAACGAAGGAAGAGCAATAGCCAAAGTAGTATGGATAGATAAAAAAGCACCAGTAGGAACAATAACTTATAATATTAATGATATGACAAATCAAGATGTAATAGCAACTTTAGAATGTGAAGAAGAAATAACAGTAACAAATAATGATGGAAAGAAAACATATACATTTGCAGAAAATGGAGAATTTGAATTTATCTATGTAGATAAAGCTGGAAACGAAGGAAGAACTTTAGCAAAAGTAGATTGGATTCAAAAGAAATCTCCAAAAGCTAAAGTAGAATATGATATAGAAGAACTAACAAATAGAAATGTAACAGCAAGCTTAGTATCAGAAGAAGAAATAATAGTAACAAACAATGGTGGAAGTAAAACATATGTATTCACAGAAAATGGAGAATTTACATTTGAATATGAAGATAGACTTGGAAATAAAGGAAAAATAACAGCAAAAGTAAATTGGATACAAAAAGAAGCACCAGAAGTAAGAGTAAAATATGATATAGAAGAGCCAACAAAAGAAAATGTAACAGCAATTCTAGAATGCGATGAGGAAATTACAGTGTTAAATAATGATGGAAGTCATTCATATGTATTTACAGACAATGGAGAATTCGAATTTATTTATACAGATAGAGTAGGAAATGAAGGAAGAGTACTAGCTAAAGTAAGTTGGATAGATAGAATAGCACCAATAGCAAAAGTAAAATATGATAATACAAAACCAACAGCAAATAATGTAACAGCAACTTTAGAATGTGATGAAGAAATAATAGTAATAAATAATGATGGAAGTAAAACATATACATTCACAGAAAATGGAGAATTCGAATTTATTTATACAGATAAAGCAGGAAATGAAGGAAGAACTTTAGCTATAGTAGATTGGATAAATAAAGAATTACCAAAAGTAACAATAACATATAGTATAGAAGAATTAACAAGAGAAGATGTAACAGCAACTTTAGAATGTGAAGAAGAAATTACAATATTAAACAATGGTGGAAGTAACACATATGTGTTTATAGAAAACGGAAACTTTGAATTCCAATATATAAGTAAAGAAGGATTAACAGGATATGCAACAGCAACAGTAGATTGGATACAAAAAGAAGCACCAGAAGCAAGAGTAGAATATGATATAACAGAATTAACAAATCAAAATGTAACAGCAACTCTAGTATGTGATCAAGAAATCGAAGTAATAAATAATGATGGAAATCATTCATATGTATTTACAGAAAACGGAGAATTTGAATTTATCTATGAAGATAGAGCAGGAAATGAAGGAAGAGTAGTAGCAAAGGTAGATTGGATAAATAAAAAAGTAGCAGTAGCAAGAATACAATATGATATAACAGAATCAACAAATCAAAATGTAACAGCAACTTTAGTATCAGACGAAGAAATAGAAGTGACAAATAATGATGGAAAAAATACATATGTATTTACAAAAAACGGAGAGTTTGAATTTGAATATATAGACAAATTAGGAAACAAAGGGACAGTACTAGCAAAAGTAAGTTGGATACAAAAAGAAGCACCAAAGGCAACAGTAAAATATGATATAAAAACAGCAACAAATAAAGAGGTAACAGCAACATTAGAATGTGAACAAGAAATAATAATAACAAATAATGTGGGAAGAAACACATATGTATTTACAGACAATGGAGAATTTGAATTTATATATGTAGATAAATTAGGAAATAGAGGAACAGCACTAGCAAAAGTAGACTGGATAGATAAGAAAGCACCAAAAGCGACAGTAAAATATGATATAAAAACAGAAACAAATAAAAAAGTAACAGCAACATTAGAATCAGAAGAAGAAATAATAATAACAAATAATGATGGAAAAAATACATATATCTTTACAGAAAATGGAGAGTTTGAATTTATATTTACAGACAAAGCAGGAAATGAAGGAAGAGCAATAGCCAAAGTAGATTGGATAGTAAAGAAAACAGATACAGATAAAGATGATGACAAGAATGATAATAAAGGTGATAAAGACGATACAGATAAAGATAATGACAAAGACAATGATAAAGACGAAGACAAAAATAATAATACAACTGTAAATAATAATAAAAACTATGGAGAAGATAAAGAAGATACAACAAATAAAATAAAAGTACCATTTACAGGAACATATATTGATGTAGTAGCTGTTAAAATAGGACTTGGAATACTTCTAGTAGTACTAATAGGAGTAGCAATATGTATTTCAAGAAAGTTAAAAAAGAATAAGAAACAGTAAAATATAAATAATTATTTAACTTTAAATTATTACTTTTTACCAATTAATTTTATTCGGATCACATATGTATTTAATAAAAAGGGGCTGTAAAAAAAGTCCCAACGAAAAATGAGATTTGAGTTATAATTTTA
>CANOSM010000032.1 GCA_947569365.1 uncultured Clostridium sp.
AAGAAAAATTTAAAACCAAATAAAACAACAAAAGTACATTTAAGATATGAAACAGGAGAAATTTTACCAGATGTTAAAGATATTTGTATAATTTGCGAAGAACTAGGAATATATGAGGCTGAATTATACGAAAATGATACTAATAGAACAAGTCAAAATAATAAATCTAAAAACCATTTTGGTACTGATAAATTGTATGTGTATTTTAATGATTATAATTTTAGAACAAAACAGTTTGCACCTGATAAATACATATTCGAATTAAAGCAAAAGCAAAATATCTGTAAAGCAAAGTTTGTAGATTATCACGATAAAAGAATATACTTAGAGGGCTACTGAATATGTAATGACGAATTGTATTTGCTGTAATGGAAAGTTACAAACCCACAAGCACTCGTATTGATGTTGCTGTACTTGAAATAAATATTTGCAATGGTACAGGCGGCTTAATACTTGGTGGTTATTTTGGAACAAATGCAAAAGCAAAATGCGAGCCTAGTTTAAGAATGTGATATTTTTCAAAGAAAAATGTCGATTTTACTAATGAAATGTTTCAGCAATTAAAATTAAATGAAAATGAACAAGAATATTAAATAAGCAAAATGCTTTATATTTAGATATTTTTAATATATAATTATAAAAAACAAATAGTAAGTTATTATTGAGATTAAATAGTAATGTGAAAGAGAGTGAAAACATGTTTTATAATGCAAAAAATAATAATATAAAAATAGGACAAAGTGATATGGATTATATAAGTTTTGGAAAAGGAAATAAAAATCTTATTATAATACCAGGACTTGGAGATGGATTAAGAACTGTTAAAGGTATGGCTATTCCACTTGCATTTATGTATAAAAAGTTTGCCAAAGAATATACAGTATATATATTTAGTAGAAGGAATAATCTAACAAATGGATTTACAACACAAGATATGGCGCAGGATATAGCTCAAGCAATGAATTTATTAAATATATCAAAAGCTGATATATTAGGAGTTTCTCAAGGTGGAATGATAGCACAATGTATGGCAATTAACAATCCAGAAAAAGTAAATAAATTAGTTTTAGCAGTAACATCTTCAAAGTCTAATGAAATCATAAATAATGTTGTTGGAAACTGGATTCAGTTAGCAAAGAAGGAAGATTTTAAAAATATATTCATAGACACAGCTGAAAAATCTTATAGCGAAAAGTATTTAAAGAGATATAGAAAATATTATAATATTCTATGGAGAGTTAGCAAACCAAAAGATCATAAAAGATTTATCATTCAAGCTAATTCATGTTTAACACATAATGTATATGATGATTTAAGTAAAATTAAATGTCCTACTTTAATAATTGGAGGAAAACAAGATAGTATTGTAGGAGTGGATTCTTCAAAAGAAATAGCAGATAGGATTAGTAATAGTGAATTATATTTATATGAAGATTATGGGCATGCAGTATATGAAGAAGCAAAAGACTTTAATAAAAAAGTTTTAAACTATCTAAAGAGATAAATTACAAGTTATAGGAGATAATTAAGTATGGAAGATGAAAAACACATCAAAATAAAAACAGAGTTAGAAGATAGACCAAAGCAAGTAACTAATTTAGAAGTATGGTTATATGTTGTGGTAAATACAGCTAAGTCAATAATTGATAATACAAGTAAAAACAATTTAGATATTGTGATGAAGTTTGCTAATTGTAATAATACGAGTCAAATTCAGTATGAATTTGATATAATACAAGGAAAGTTTGGTCGAGAAAAATTTTCTCAAAGATATAGTCCAACTTATCTTTATCTTTGCTCATTGGTTGCTAATTTTCCTAATCAAGAACTTTCAGATGAAGAAAGAGAATTAATTAGACAATATAGTACAGTTAATACTTATTTATTATATGAATTATAAGTCTTTGACAAATTATAATTTATAGAGCAGATCATATTTATGATTTGTTCTTTTTTTGATATAATTAAGGTGGATATTATTTAATATATATAAAAGTCAAATGGTAGTTAAATTAGGACATCAATGTCCTAGTCATCCAGTTTATAATTATTTAATAAAAAAAGCAGAAGGTAAACACTATTACGAAAGCCTAACTGTTTGTTCAACTAAAATTCTAAGAATGTTATATATATATATATACTATGTGAAAAAATAATAAACGATTCTTAGAAGAATAAATATAATTAAATTTTAGTATTATAAAAGAAGTGAAAAAGATACAATTTTTAAAAAATATATCGTTTTCGCTTGTTTGCTATACAAAAAAATAATATAATAAATTTACAAAAAAGTTTTAACAAAGATTAGATAGTCAATTTGAAGTGGAGTTAAATTATGAGAAAATATTATTTAGATAATTTAAGGACAATAATGATTTTATTATTATTTCCTGTTCATACTTTTATGATTTGGAATAATTATGGAGGGGAATTCTATGTATGGGGTGGAGAAAATAAATTATTAAGTTCACTAATTATTATAGTTAATCCTTGGTTTATGGCACTATTGTTTGTTATTGCAGGTATGTGTGCAAAATATTCATTAGAAAAGCGAGATACAAAGAAATTTATAAAGGAACGTGTTAGTAAACTACTTGTTCCATTTATTTGTGGAATAATATTACTTGTACCAATGCAGACTTTATATGCAAGAAAATTCTTTTATGGATATAATGGTAGCATTTTAGATAACTATAAATATTTTTTTACAAATTTTACAGATTTAAGTGGCTATGATGGAGGTTTTACCCCAGGGCATTTATGGTTTATATTATTTTTGTTTATTATCTCTCTTTTAGCACTACTAATAATAAAATATATACCTTATAAAAAAGTTGTTACTAAGTTTGAAAAAGCAAATATATTTATAATAATATTGTTATTTATACCTGTATGGCTAATGTATTATATAGGTAATTTTGGAGGATATAGCCTTGGTAAGTATTTTATATTATTCTTATTAGGTTATTATATGTTTAGTAATAAAAAAATTATAGATAAAATTATGGAAAATAAGAGAGTAGTTTTAGGCCTATTTTGTTTATTTCAATTAATGCTAGTAATAGTATATTATAATTTTTCTTACTATGGAGATTTCTTTGTAAACTTTGTTGGATGGATGGGAATATTATCTTGTATAATTATAGGTAAATTGTACTTAAATAAAGAAAATAAAGTTACTAATTATTTTAAGAAAGCATCATTTCCAATTTATATTTTACATCAAACGATTTTAGTAATAATTGGTTACTATTCTTTAACAATGCTAGATAATATTTTCTGGCAAATATGTATGATTCTTTTTGGAAGTTTTGTAGTAACTATATTATTTTTTGAAATTATTAGTAAAATTCCTATTCTAAAAAAGATTATAGGAGTTCGTTAAATTACAATCTATCGAGGAGGTATAAAATAATGGATAAGAAAAAAATAATGAACTAGATAATAGCAATAATAGTTTATGCAATTTATAGATTTATAGTAAAATAGATAAATTACAAGTCAATTTAGTAGTGTGAAAAAATGTTTAATTTAAGAAAAGAAACTATAAAAAAGAGTGTACTTTAATATTATATAGAAAAAGTAAAAATACAATAAAAGAAAATACAAAGTAATTGCAAAATTACTATTTAACAAGGAGGTAAAATGAAAACAATTTTAATTCATGGTTCAGGTCATAAGTCAACAAGTTGGGATAAAACAATTTTATATATGAAAGATGATAAAGATATATTGTGTCCAAATTTAGCTTCGATTCTTAATGGAAAAGAGTCAACTTATATGAATCTATATTCTTCATTTGTAGAAAATTGTAATAATATAGATGGACAAATTAACTTATGTGGTCTTTCACTAGGTGGTATATTAGCATTAAATTATGCCATAGACTTTCCAGATAAAGTAAAAAAATTAGTTTTAATAGGGACACCATACAAAGTACCAAGAGTAATGTTTGGGATTCAAAACGTAATTTTTAAATTAATACCAAAATCTATTTTTGAGAATATGGCATTTAACAAAAAAGATACTTTTGTATTGGGACAATCTATGAAAAAATTAGATTTTACTAATAAAGTGCAAAATATAAAATGTTCAACATTAATAATATGTGGAAAAAAAGATAGCGCCAATATTAAATCGGCATACTATTTATCTGAAAATATTAGAAATGCACAATTACAAATTATTGAAAATACAGGTCATGTTGTAAATGAAGAAAATCCAAAGATATTAGCAAAAATATTAGAAGAATATTATAGAATCTAGCAATTTATAAATTACAATTCCAAAAGGAGAGAAGATTTATGGATAAAAAATTAAAAATAGTGATAGAGAATTGTCCTCAAAATCATAAATGTCCAGCTATAAATGTTTGTCCAGTTGGAGCATTAAGTCAAAAAGATTTTGATGCACCCAAAATAGATTATGATAAGTGTATAAGATGTGGTAAATGTTCAAACTTTTGTCCTAAAAAAGAATTAGTATTAGAATAAAAAATTGCAATGCGTAAAGGAGATAGAAAATGGCAGAATTAAGTTCGTTAAAAAATATTGGAAAAGAAATTGAAAGAAAACTAAAATCAATAGGTATAAATTCAGCAGAAGAACTAAAAGAAATTGGAAGTAAAGATACTTGGTTTAGATTAAAATTGAAATATCCAGAAATATGTTTAGTTCATTTATATACTCTTGAAGGAGCAGTTAGTAATATAGAATATAATCAATTATCAGAAGAAACAAAAAAGGATTTAAAAGCATTTACAGACCAATGGAAAGACTAAAGAATTATAAGTTTTTGAGCAGATGGGAGAAATAATATTTTAGAAATAAGACAAGAAGGTAAAAATGATTATAAGGAAGTATATAATGTTGTAAAAATAGCATTTGAAACAGCAGAGCATAGTAGTGGAAACGAACACGATTTAGTTACAGCATTAAGAAAAAGTAATAATTTTATTCCAGAATTATCATTAGTAGTAATAAAAGACAACAAAATTGTAGGACATATATTATTTACAAAAATTAAAATAGGAGAATATGAAGAAATAGTTTTAGCACCATTAGCAGTATTGCCACAATATCAAAGAAAAGGAATAGGAAAAAAGCTAATAGAAGAAGGGCATAAAATAGCGAAAGAATTAGGATATCACTATTCTATTGTTTTGGGTAGTGAAAATTGTTATCCAAATTTTAATTATATTCCAGCAATACAATATAGAATAAAAGCACATTTTGAAGTACCAGATAAAAACTTTATGGCTATAAAATTAAATGATACAGATGCAATAATAAAAGTTACTGTTGAATATGCAAAAGAATTTGAAATGTAACTAACTAATTACAGTATATAGAGGAGATTTAATTATGGTAACATCAAAAGATTATAAAGATTTTATATTAGAGCAATTAGAATTATTGAATAATATAAATTGCAGAGCAATGATGGGAGAATATCTACTATATTATAATAATGTTCTATTTGGTGGAATATATGATAATAGGCTACTTATTAAGATAGTTGATAGCAATAAAAAATATAATATGAAAGAACAAATACCTTATGAAAGTGCTAAAACTATGTATTTAGTTGATGATATAGATAATAAAGAAAAGTTAAGAGAAATAATAACTGAAACTTGTAGAGATTTATCAAGTAAAAAGTAACTGTAAAATTATTTACAAAGAATTTAAGTTAGAACATCAAATTACAGAGGTCTTAGAATCTACCAAATTGACAGTTCGACGTTTATTCCTATTATTAATTTAGTTTTAGATAGTAAGGGCATAGACTCTATATAACAAGCATGATGAAATAATAGTAGAGGTAAAAGACTTAAGTTCAAAAAGAACGTAGGTGAATAATTTTGAAAACAGTATTAAGTGTAGATGTTGCTAAAAATAAAAGTATGATAATACTTATAAATAGTAATGGAGAGATACTTATTGATACAAGAGAAATAAAGCATAACTTACAAGATTTGATGATCATAAACAGTTGATTGCTTTTTGTGGATTAGATCCATAAATTGTTCAGTCTGGAAAAAGTATAAATGTTAAAGGAGCAATATCAAAAAGAGACAATAAATATGCAAGGTGGATATTATTTAATATATAAGCCAAATGGTAGTTAAATTAGGACATCAATGTCCTAGTCATCCAGTTTATAATTATTATTTAATAAAAAAAGCAGAAGGCAAACACTATTACGAAAGCCTAACTGCTTGTTCAACTAAAATTCTAAGAATGTTATATATATATACTATGTGCAAAAATAATAAACGATTCTTAGAAGAATAAATATAATTAAATTTTAGTATAAAAGAAGTGAAAAAGATACAATTTTTAAAAAAATATATCGTTTTCGCTTGTTTGCCATACAAAAAAATAATATAATAAATTTACCAAAAAGTCTTGATAAAGATTAGATAGTCAATTTATCTAATAATGATATAATTGACTTGATAATATGGTGGAAAGGAAAATTGAATATGTATTGTAGTAAATGTGGAAAAGAAAATAATAATAGTGATAATTACTGTAAATATTGTGGAGAAAAGTTACAGTCAAATATTAATAAGGTAGAAAGTAACTTTGCAAATAATTTGCATAAAGATAAACTGATAATTAAGCAAAATCCAAACGGTAACACCACATATATAGTTGGAACATTAATATTTGTTTTAATAGGATTATGGATTTTGTTAATGGGATATGAGATATTTTCATCAAGTATATTAAACTTTATAATAAAATTAGCAGCTTTAGCAGATGTAATGTTCTTTGGTTATTGTATGTTATTCTATATCAAGAGAAATCAAGAAAATAAAGATTTAGTAATAGTAGATAAGAATGGAATAACTGATAATAGTAGTGTTATTTCAGTAGGCTTTATACCTTGGGAAGATATTAATGAAATTTACATTAATTCAATATTGTCTAATAAATTTATATTAGTAAAATTAAAGAATGAAGATAAGTATTTGAATAAGTCATCATTTTTCAAACAGAAAGCTATGTTAGAAAACAGGAAAATGGGATATGAAATTATAGATATAACTTTAAATTCTACTGGTGTTCAACCTGAAAAATTTTTACAGGAGATTTTAGAATATAGAGAAAGTATTGAGATAAAACAATAACAAAGATACTATAAATAGTGGGATTTATTTATTAAATTACTTATTATTTTTGGATATAAATTATGGAAGTTTATAATTATAAAATCATTAAATTATAACACATTTTATAAAATATATGTTAAAATACTGAATAAATTAAGGAGGTTTATATGGATTTAAAAGAAGCAATTCCTAAAAGTATAGCAACAGTTATAAAAGGGACATATGTTTATGTTAAAACTGATGTTATGGAAAAGCCAGATATTCATTTTATGGTTTCAAAAGATAAAGATGAAATAACAGTTGTAACTAAGAAAGAAAATATAGAGAATTTAAAAGTTTTAGAATTAGTAGGAAATTATAAACTTATAGAATTTAAACCAGCTGTACCTTTTCAAACGGTAGGATTTTTAGCTAAAATATCAGAAGTAATTGCAAGTCAAGGAATGAATGTTTTAATTGTTTCTACTTTTTCAAAAGATTATATTATGATAAAAGAGGAACTTTGTGAAAAAGGATTACAAGCATTAAAAAATGTTGGATTTCCAATAGAATATGAATAGAGAATAGTTATTAAAAAGGAGAAAGTAGTATGTTTAAAGAAAGTTTAATGCCAGAAGGTGGAGCAGAAATTATGGGAGCTTATTCTCATGGATTAAAAGTATATTTAGGAAATTCAGAAATGATTTTTCAACAGTGTCTCCAATTAGAAATAAATATTTTGCAGTTAGTAAGCCTGTAAGTACATTAGTAGAAGTAAATAGTTTAGTAAAAAAAGGGTGTAAAATAGAAATAGAGGTAATTACAATTAAGAAAAAATAAATTTAATTATTAAAAATAATATATATGGAGGAATAAGTAGTGTTTTTAATGGCCCAAATTTTTGGAATATTAGTCATAGTATCAAATGTACTATCAATGCAAATGAAACAGAAAAGACATATGATTATTATGTTCATGCTCGCAAATTTATTTTCTACATTTAATTTTATATTATTGCATAGTTATAGTGGTGCTATTATTTGTTTTTTATCTATTATACAGATTTTTATAAATTACTTTTTTGAAAGAAAACAAAGAGAAATTCCAAAAATATTAATAGGAACTTATATTATAATATCTATTATATGTGGTTTAATTACATTTAAAAATTGTATAGATATATTACCAATCATGTCTTCTATTTTATATACATTAAGTATAGTACAAAAAGAAGAAAAGAATATAAGAAAAATTGTACTATTAAATTCAGTATTATGGACAATATATGAATTTACAACTATGGCATATACTGCTGGAATGTCAGATGCTTTTATGGCAGTTTCAACTATAATAGGAATGTATAGATTTGATTATAAAAAAAGCATCAATATAGTTTAATAAAATGAAATAATTTCAAGTATATATAAAAAATACGAAAGTAATAAGTTATCATAAAATAATCTTATAGAATCATTAATTACTAAATGGAGTAAAATGGACATTTTCATTTTGCTCTAATTTTATATAATATATAATATAAAAATAAATACATAAATTATTGAAAATGCTATCAATATAATAAATGAAAAAGAAGGAAAATACTTTATATGACCGATATAGAAGAATTTTATAATGATAATTATTTTCCACGTCCAATTGTAAAAAAATTTGTACAAATGAAAATTGAACCTAAAAAAGCTATTGAATTAGGATGTGGCGGGGGAAGAGATACAATATTTTTAATAAAAAGTGATTGGGAAGTTTTGTCTATAGATAAAGAAAATATGGAAGAAGTTATAACTGATAAATTAGATAATGATGAATTACGAAGATTTAGATTTAGTAAACAGAATTTTGAGGAAATAATATTAGAAAAAAATAATTTAATAGTTGCAAATTTTAGTATTCCTTTTTGTAAGAAAGATAATTTTAATGAATTTTGGAATAAGATATGTAATAGTATTTTAAAAGATGGATATTTTGTAGGAAACTTTTTTGGATTAAATGATTCATGGGCAAAAACCAAAAAAAATATATTATTTTTATCAAAAGAGCAAGTATTAGAATTATTTAAAAACTCTTTTGAAATAATAAGATTTGATGAGATTGAAAATGATAGAAAAGCTGCATCAGGAGAGATGAAACATTGGCATATATATAATATTATTGCTAAAAAGAAATAAATGAAATAAATTCATTTTTAAGTTGATACTTATCTAAATTAATGATAAAGTATAAATTTATCAGTTTCATTATTATATATAGTAAGAATATAATAATATTTATTGTATGGAGGTAATAATAAAAATGAGTGAATATTGTTTAGTAACAACAACATTTGATAATATTGATGAAGCAAATAAAGTAAGAGACATACTTATGGAAAAAAGATTAATTGCAAGTGGTGGAATTACAAAAATGGATAGTAAATGTTTTTGGAAGGGAGAAATAGAACATACATCTGAATTTTATTTGCAAATGATAACAAAAAAAGTATTATATAATGAGATTAAAGAAGAGATTGAGAGCATACATACATATGAGACTTGTGGAATTCTAATGTATGATATTGTAAATGGCAATGAGGATTTTTTTAAATGGATTGATGATGAGACAAAATAAGTTTTATATAATATTACAAATTATATAAACAATTTGCTTTTTGTATAAAAGATAGTATAATATGAATAATCTTTTATAAGGAGAGATATATGAAAAATAAAAAAAGTACTATTAAAGAAGTATTAAGAAAATTATATAAGTTATTAGATACTAAACAAAAAGTTACATTTGGATTAATTATAATTATTATGATAATATCAGCCATTTTAACACAAATTACGCCAAAGTCAATAGGATGGCTTACTGATGATATATTAATGCAAAATTCTGTTGAATTTGTAAAAGTAATACCATTTTTAATAATAATATTAATTGTTAATGTAGTAAATGAGATTATAAAGATAGTAAGAAGAGTAATGGTAGAAGATACAGCTACAAAAACAGAAAAGAGAGCTAGAGGATTAGCTATAAAATCTTTACTTATGGCACCACTTTCATATTTTAGAGAAAATATGGTTGGAAATATACATGGTAGATTAAATAGATGTCTAGAAGGAACTGTTAAGCTTGAAAAATTAATTTTTATGGATTTTGCACCAGCTGTATTTAATAGTATTGCAGCTATTATAACAATCTTTATAACCTTGCCTATAATTCTGGCTATGCCAATGATGCTTGTAATACCAATAGGAATATTTATTGTATTTAAACAAATTAATAGTCAAAAGGGAATTAGAGTAGAATTATTAGAAAGTAAATCACAAATGGATGGCACAATTGTAGAATTAATTAATGGTATAGAAGTTATTAGAATAAGTGATAATGTTGATTTTGAAATAAATAGATTTGATAATAAATCAGAATTTCTAAGAAATAAAGAAATGAAACATCATAAAGCTATGGCAATGTATGATTGTTTAAAATTTATAAATCAAGCATTTTTTACAGTTTTAATTATTGGAATTTCTACTTATTTAGCAACTAAAAATATAATTTCAGTTGGTAGCGTATTAACAGCATATTTATGTTTTAATCAACTTATGAAACCACTAGAAGAATTACATAGAATTTTTGATGAGTTATCAGAATCAGCAGTACTAGCAACTGACTTTTTTAATATGGTAGAAATACCAAATGATTTTTCATATATGCCAGTACAAGATAAAGAAAAAATAGGGACTGAATTAGATGAGAATATAGTAACTTTAAAAAATTTAACATTTTATTATAATGAAGACAAACAAAAAAAGATATTAGATAATTTTGAATTAATAGTAAAAGAAGGTACATTCTTAGGTATTGCAGGACCGAGCGGATGTGGTAAATCTTCATTAATTAAAGCAATATGTAAATTAGAAGATGCAGAAGGAATAATAAATATAGATTCTAAAAATATAAAATCTTTATCAAGGAAAGATATATCAGATAAAATTGCGCTAGTTCCACAAAGTCCATTTCTTATAGCAGGAACAATCTTAGAAAATATATGTTATGGTTTGAAAAGAAAAGTTTCATTAGAAGAAGTAGAAGAAGCGGCAAGAAAAGCATATATATATGATTATATTAATAATTTACCAGATAGATTTAATTCAATAATTTCTGAAGGAGGAAATAATTTATCTGGAGGACAAAGACAGAGAATTGCTATTGCTAGAATATTTCTGAGAAAACCTAAAATATTGATTTTAGATGAAGCAACTTCAGCACTAGATAATACTTCAGAAAAACATATACAAACAGAAATAGAAAAAATGCAGAAAGAAAATAACACAACAGTTATTTCAATTGCACATAGATTAAGTACTCTAAAAAATTGTGATAAGATAATTGTATTAAATAATGGACATATTATAGAAGATGGTAAATATAATGAATTAATAGAGAAAAATGGAATTTTTAGTGACATGTATTATGGAAGATTAAAGTAAAAATATTTTTAATTTATATCTTTAATTTAGTCTTTAGATGTGTTATATTTATAATAGAAAAATGAATAGGAGGAATCAGATGAAAAGAAATCAGATTAAAATAAAACTATTAATTGTGTTATTTTTAGCACTAAGTTTTATTATTCTAGGAAGAACAAATTGTTCTTATTGTACAGATGAAGGAACTTTTGAAATGGATGCAAAAATTAATCCAATATATGAAGATGTTCTTTCAAAAGAAGAAAAAGAGTATATTAAAGAAGAATTAAATAAAGAAGAGACAGTAAAAGAAAGATCTAGATCTAATAATTTAGTTAATACTTATGATGCTACTACATATACTTCTTATAGTAAGCTTGTTAATGCTGTAAAAAGCAATATGGTAAAGAGAAAAACTAAAATTACATTTGTTTGGAAGCAAAAGAAATATTATAGTGAATATTCTTACTCAAGTTTTATTGAAGATGTATTAGTAGAGGCAATGTCTGAAAAATATGCAAAAACTTCAGATGAAGGAAACTACTTAAGATTACATTTTGGTGGACATGGAGGTAATTTTATCACAAGATATGATAAAAAAACAAAATATTATACATATACAACAACAATTAATGTAAAATATTATACAACAGCTAATCAAGAAGCTCAATTAAATAAAATAGTAAATGATTATATAAAAAGCTATAAAAATACAGGAAAAAAGAGTAAATATCAAATAATTTCTGACTTTAATGATTATGTATGTAATCATGTAACATATGATTATACTAACTTAAATAATAGTAATTATTTATTAAAATATACAGCATATGCAGCTCTTGTTAAAGGAACAGCGGTATGTCAAGGATATTCAACTTTATATTATAAATTATTAGATAATATGGGAGTAAAGAATACTGTAGTTACAAGTAATCAAATGAACCATATTTGGAATTTAGTTGAATATAATGGAAAATGGTATCATGTAGATACTACATGGAATGATGGAGAAAATAAAGCTCCATATACTTCATATTTATTATGGGGAAGATATGATTATCCAACTGATCATAATTATAGTGACGTAACTGTAAACTGGGGGCAATCTACACCAAGTTATACACTAGCATATCATGGTATTAATGTAGATTCAAATGTTAAAGTTAATGACTTTACAGCAACATCTTTTGAAGAAGCAAATCCTACTTTAAACTGGATAGTTCCAACTGGAGTTGATGGTGTTGTTATTAGAGATGCTGATACAACAAAAGTAGTAGGAAAATTTACAAATGCTCAAACATCTATGCCAGTTTCTAACGTAATAAAAGGAAAAGAATATAATTTCGAAATATGCACATATAAAGTAATAAGTGGAGAAGAGCAATATTCTATACCAACAAAATTAACAACATTTACCATACCAAATGCAGTTACAGGATTTAAGGCTTCTTCAGCAGGATATAACTATGTAACATTAGCTTGGAATAAATATTCAACTGTTACAGGATATAAAATCTATAAATATAATCCTTCAACAAAAAAATATGAATATTGCAAAAGAACAACAGCAACATCTTGTAAAGTTACAGGTTTAAAAACTGCAAGTAATTATAGTTTTAGAGTTGTAGCATATTTAAAAGTTAATGGAACTGAATACAATGGAAAAAATTCAGTAGTATTAACAACAGGAACTTCAACAAAAGTACCAGCAATAAGCAAATTATCTACAAAGAAGAAAAAAGTAACTATAAATTGGAAAAAGGTAAGTGGTACTACAGGATATGAAATATATATGAGAAAAGGAACTAAAGGTAGTTATAAAAAGATAAAGACCGCAGGTTCAAAAACAGTTAAATATACAAAATCTAAGTTAAAAAAGGGTACAAAATATTACTTTAAAATTAGAACTTATAGAACTGTTAAAGGTAAGAAAGTATATAGCAGTTATAGTAAGGTAAAATCAATAAAAGTAAAATAGTATAACTAAGTATAATATAATGAACTCAAAGTTATTTGGGTTCATTTTTTAATTTATAGAAGTATTATAGTATTGAAATTTTGAGAATATAGATGTATATTATTTAAGGAAAGTGAGGTATAAAAAATGAAAATTAATATAGTATTAGTAGAGCCAGAAATACCACAAAATACAGGAAATATAGCAAGAACTTGTGCTGCTATTGGTGCTAAGCTTCATTTAGTAAAACCTTTAGGATTTAGTATATCTGATAAACAAGTAAAAAGAGCAGGTCTTGACTATTGGGACAAATTAGAAATAGAAGAACATGACTCATTAAAAGATTTTTTAGAGAAATATAATATAGATAAAAATGAAATGTTTCTAGTAACAACCAAAGGAAAACATGTATATTCTGATATTGAAATTATGCAAGATAAAGAAGTATTTTTATTATTTGGAAAAGAGACAAAAGGATTACCAGAGAGTTTATTATTAGAGAACATAGATAAAACTATTAGAATTCCCATGAGAGAAACTTTAAGATCACTTAATTTATCAAATTCTGTTGCAATAGTTGCATATGATGTATATAGAAAAACAGGATTTGATGAACTTGAAAAAATCAGTAAATATTTTGATGATAAATTATAATTATTGACAATGTTATTTAAACATGATAATCTAGTAAACAAAACTAGATGAGAGGAGAGAATTATGGCAAAAATAAAGGATCCAGTTAGTGGAATTACACATTTAATAGGTGCTGTTTTATCTATTATAGGTTTAGTTCTATTAATAGTTTTTTGTGCATTATATAGTAATGAAAAAGCATGGGATATAGTATCATGTACTATATTTGGTACAGCATTAATTTTATTATATTTATTTAGTACTTTACATCATATGTTAAATTTAGGTGAAAAAGGAACAAGAGTATTTAGAAAATTTGATCATATAATGATATATATATTAATAGCAGCAACATATACACCAATATGCTTAGGTCCTATAAGAGGTCCTTGGGGGTGGACTATATTTGGAATTGTATGGGGGATGGCAATACTTGGAACAATATTTACAGCAGTTTGGATAAATGCTCCAAGAAGATTAACTACAACTATATATATTATGATGGGATGGATTGTGATTATTGCAGTATATCCAATGATAGTTACATTTTCAAAATATAGTAATGGAGTAGAAGCTCTGTTATGGTTACTTGCAGGAGGTATATTTTATACTATAGGTGGAATAATATATGGTACAAAATGGCCAAAATTAAATTTTAAATCTTGGGGATTTCATGAAATATTTCATATTTTTGTAATGCTTGGTAGCTTTTGTCAGTTTTGGTTTGTATTCAGATATTTAATATATATGTAAAACTATTGTAAAATAAAGAGATATCATATATAATATAAAATATTTGATAAAAATTTTAATAGAAGAGAATTATATGAAAGTTTTAAGTGATAAGGTTAGAGAGAATATAGATAGAATAATTCAATACTTTTTATTATTTATGTTGTATGCACATTTAGGGTGGTGGTTAGAAGTAATTATATTCTACTTTCAAACACATACATTTGTAAATAGAGGATTTTTAATGGGACCATATTGTTCAATTTATGGATTTGGTTGCTTATTTATAACAATATTATTTGGAAAATATAGAGATAAACCAGTAAAGTTATTTTTCCTTTCAGCTATATGGTGTTCAGTTATAGAATATTTAGTAGGATATGCGATGGAAATAATATTTGGAGGTAGATGGTGGCAATATACAGATGCTAATATCTTAAATATTAATGGAAGAGTATGGATAGTAACAACAATCCTATTTGGAGTACTTGCAACTATTTTAATAACTAAAATAGAACCATTACTACTTAAGTTTATAAAAAAGATCCCAAAGAAATTTATAAATACAGTTGCTTTAACAATTGCTATAATATATATTTTAGATACTGCTACAACATCTAGTTTTGTTGTAGGAGCCAGAGATAAAATAGAACTAATAAATAATAATGATTGTACGAATGTAATATCAGATCATGTGTGGAATGGAGTAAGAGGAATAATAAAAAAATAAAATTAGATGTTTAGAAATTTTATAATTTTTAAACATTTTTATTTTCCTCATTTTGGTTACTTTTATTTTACAGGATAAAGACATGAAAAAAATTTTTTATGACTTGTATCAAAGAATTACCAAAGGTTGTAAAGATTTTTAATGCTAAAATTACGCTGTAAGCATTGAAAAATAAGCATTTTTAAAAAATAACTATTTTTTTAAAAAATTGGATACTTGCTAATAGCGGATTTTCGTATTTTAACTTTCTAAAAATCTTAAGTTTCTATTTTACTGAAATTTTGTTTCAAAAAATCATTAAAAGTTTTAATACAAGCCTGTTATACGATTTCAAATTTTCATTTCGTGTCTTTATCCTGTTTATTTTACGATTTATATTGTGCAAAGCAAATAAATATTATATAATAAATTTATATATGGGGACGTAATGGTTTCGACAGCTTTTTTGAAGTATAAATAGCGAGTAGTGGAGCATATGGCCACTTTAAAATATGCAACTTAAAAATAAACGCTGATAATAATGAATTAGCACTTGCTGCCTAAGAGCAGCAACGTCTTACCTTTGCAACCTACGGCTTAGGATAAGGCGCCGATTAGTAGGAAACGAATTTACTAGTTTCTTCGATAGTAAATGGATTTTAGAAGATATAATAAATACTCGTTTGTTTGTTAATAAGTATTTATTGAAAAACCAATAACAAACTGCACTCGGAGAAGTTTATATGGATGAAATTCTGGACAGGAGTTCGACTCTCCTCGTCTCCACCAACGACGTATCTGTTCGAACTAAATTGAACAGAGAGATACAAAAATCAATCAGAAATGGTTGATTTTTTCTTTTGCAAAAAATCATCCTAAATCTATATAGAAGGATGGTGTTTGAAATGAAGATAATTAAGCAAGAATTAGAATTTGAGGAATGTCTAAAACAAAGGCTAGAGTTTATATGTGAGTTTTCTAAAGTTACTCCTACTTTTATCAATGGTAGTATTAGAAAATTAGAAAGAACTAATCTTACATATATTGAACCACATAGAGTGATAATTAAAAACATTACTTTTTTAGTGTTTAATTACTCTAATGATGTGTATATCTCTAACTTGACTAAAAAGATTAAATTATCAGAGTTAGAAGAATATTTAAAAAACATATAATTGTAAATATTTGATATTTCTTAAAATCGTAGTATAATATAAGCAATAGATTAAGTATAGTTGTTCGTGAGGAACTATACTATTATGAGTACTTTGAAAAAATTATATTATATTGCATTATTGTATTTTAGTTTATGATAAATGGATTTAAGAGATGTCAGTAGTACTCGTATTGTACTTTGATGTCTCTTTTTTCGAAGTTAGGAGATTATGCAAATTGAACGAAGAAAAGAAAAAATGTGGACTATATATGAGAGTTTCCACCGGAGATCAAGCCCGTGAGGGATTTAGTTTACCAGAACAAAGAGAAAGATTAGAAACTTTTTGTAAATTTAAAGGTTATGAGATAGTAGATTATTACGAAGATGCTGGAATAAGTGCTAAAACTGGTAATTATAGACCAGATTTTGAAAGGTTAAAAGCTGATATTAAAGCTAAAAAGATAAATACTATTGTTGCTCTAAAACTAGACAGAATAACAAGAAGTATATGTGACTGGGAAAAACTAATAACTTTTTTAGATGAAAATAATGCTTATCTTGACTGTGCAAATGATGAAATAAATACTACAACTGCAAATGGCAAAATAATTTCAAGACTTTTAATGAGTGTTAGTCAAAATGAAATAGAAAGAACTAGCGAAAGAACAAAAGTAGGACTAGCAGGAGCAATAAAGTCAGGACATATCCCTCATGTTGCCCCATTAGGCTATAAGCACAAAGATAAAAAATTAGTAATAGATTATGCTACTAAAGATATTGTAATTAGAATATTTGATTTGTACTATAATGGCTATTCTTATCAGAAAATAAGTAATCTATTTAACGAAGAAAAAGTATTAGAAAAAAATAACTGGCGAGATTCTACAATACAGACTATTATTGAAAATGAAATATATAAAGGTGATTTTGTTCACGGAAAAGAACAAAATACCCAACCTATTATGAAGATGTAGTAGAGCCTATTATCTCAAAAGAAATGTGGTCAGACTGTCAAGTACAGAAAAAGAAAAATTCAAGAAGTTACCAAAGAACATTAACAATAAGTAGGGCAGGTAATTAAGTTGAAAATTGCTTGCCTTTTATGTTATAATCGAAGCACAGAATAGTGAGCTATCACTATAAAGGAAAGATAAAAACACATTCTGGTTGGTAGTCCAGAAACAATATAAAATATATTGTAGTAACCTGCCCCTCTGGGTTGTCTATTCTTTTTATAAAATTAAAGGAGGGTATATGGACAGAGTATCAGTAAAACTTACAGTATATTTTGAAGATCCGTTTTGGGTAGGAATATTTGAAAGAAGTATTGATGAGAAATTATCAGTTTGTAAAGTAATATTTGGAGCAGAGCCAAAAGACAATGAAGTTTTAAATTTTGTTTTAAATAGATACAACAAATTGAGATATAGTCCAGAAATATTGAATGAGAAAGTCTCTAAAGAAAAAATAAATCCTAAAAGAATTCAAAGAGATGTAAAAAAGCAACTTAACAATAAGGGGGTAGGCACAAAATCGTGGCAAGCATTAAAACTACAACAAGAGCAAAGTAAAACAATAAGAAAAGCAAAAAACAAAGAGCAAAAAGAACTTGAAAAAGAAAAATTGTATTCTTTAAAGCAACAGAAAAAAAGAGAGAAACATAAAGGTAGATAGCTCTACCTTACTCTCAAATTACAATTTTGTAGTTTGAAAGACTTATAGTAATTTATTGGTGATAATGTGAAAGGAAGAATGTAAAATGAGCGAATCTAATGTTAAAAATATAAATTTTCATAGTGATATACTTAATAAAGATATGGGAATAAATGTGTATTTACCAAAAGGATATGAAGAAAATAATAATTCACTACCAGTATTATATTTTCTTCATGGAAGAAGTGGGAATGAAAATATTATATTTGATTTGGATATGAAAGGAATAGCAGATGAAATGATAGAAAGTGGGAAAATAAAACCACTAATAATTGTTTGCCCTAGAATTGAAAATAGTAGAGGGGTAAATTCATCTTCTATAAGTAATGAAGTATTAAGTCCAGGAGATAGTGGAATTATTATAAATGTTGGAATGTACGAAGATTACTTTATAAAGGAAGTTGTACCTTTAATTGATAATATGTTTAATACAATAAAGACAAAAAATGGTAGATATATTGGTGGTGTTTCAGCAGGTGGATATGCAGCACTTCATAATTCATTTAGACATCAAGAAATGTTTAGCAAGGTTGGAGGACATATGCCTGCAATAGAATTAACTTTAGAGGAAGAAGATACTCCATATTTTAAGGATATATCTGTATGGGAAAAATATGATCCTATAACGATTGCTAAAAATAATGAAATTTCAAAGGAACTTAAAGTTTATCTTGATGCAGGAAATCAAGATGAAGGACATTTTTATGAAGGCTGTAAAGTTTTGCAAGATATACTAGAAAAGAAACAAATAACATCTCAAAATCATATTTATACAGGACATCATAATGGCGAATATATAATATCTAACCTAGAAAAGTATTTAGAATTTTATAATTCATAATAATACTTAAAAATTACAATTTTTATAACTCTACTAATCGTTGTTTTCCTCACTCAACGATTAGTATGTTTACTTTTATATATAAAGATTTTACAATAATATTAAAGGAGGGTAAGGTATGGAACAAGCAAAGGTAGGAAAATTCATTGCTGAATGTAGAAAAAATAAAAAGATGACACAAGCAGAACTTGCAGAAAAGCTAAATATTACAGATAGAGCAATATCAAAGTGGGAAACAGGAAAGGGTATGCCTGATTCTTCTATAATGCTTGAACTATGTAATGAACTTGATATTAGTGTAAATGAATTATTAAGTGGGGAGGTTATTAAAATGGAAACTTATAATCAAAAAGCAGAAGCAAACTTATTGGAGATGAAAAAACAAATTGAGAAAATGAGAAAAAAATTTAGTATAATTTCTTACATATTTGGTACAATTACAATTTTAATGTTTATAGGAAATATAATATTAAATTCTATTTATCGTGATAGTTGGGATAATTCATTATATCGTGCATTGGGATTGATAATTAGTTTTATAGCTTGTATGTTTTGGTTTGGAGCAAGTGTTTTAAATTTCAAAGATAAAAATGAATAATAAATTACAATAAATCGCTATGAATGGAGGGATAAAAAATGAACTTTAAAGAATATGGAGATAACAGTAAAGATACAATAATACTATTACATGGTGGTGGTCTTTCTTGGTGGAATTATAGAGAAGAATCAGAAAAATTAAAAAATAGTTATCATATTATTCTTCCAATATTAGATGGTCATTCGGAAAGCGATAGAAATTTTACAAGTATAGAAGATAATGCACAAGAAATTGTAGAGTATATAATTAATAATTATAATGGTCATATTTGTTTAATAGGAGGATTATCTTTAGGAGGACAAATTCTTTTAGAAATTTTATCAAAAAAAGAAGATATTTGTGATTATGCTATTGTTGAAAGTGCATTAGCAATTCCTATGAAAGCAACATATAAAATGATTAGACCAGCTTTTTCTACGAGTTATGGACTAATATCGAAAAAATGGTTTTCACAAATGCAATTTAGGTCTTTAAAAATAAGAGAAGATTTATTTAATGAATATTATAGAGATACTTGTAAGATTAGTAAGGAAGATATGATTGCTTTTATGGAAGCAAACTCAAAATATGAAATTAAAGATTCTTTATCAAGTACAAAAGCAAAAGTTTTAGTAGTTGTAGGAGATAAAGAAAGACCAATAATGAAAAAATCAGCGAGTATAATTCATCAAAAGATAAATGGAAGTAGAATTGAAATATTACCTAATTATTATCATGGAGATTTTAGCATAAATAATCCACAAGAATATGTTATAGCAATTAACGAGCTTATTGCTAATAGAAATAGAAACTTGAAAAGCAAATCATTTGATAATACTGAAACAAAATCTGAAAATGAACAAATACAATTAGAAGAAAGAAATAGAACAAATACAAAGTTTTTAGATGAAAGATAAATTACAATTTAGGAGTGAGATATTTATGGAAGATAAACAAATATTACTTAATAATATAGATAAAGTTCATACTACTGAAATGGGTATTGATAGAATTAAGAAAAACCTTAAATTAGATATAAATGATGTTGTTGAGTATTGTAAGAATAAAGTTTTAGATAAAAATTGTAATATCTATAAGCAGGGCAAAAATTGGTATTGTGAAATTGATAATATTAAAATAACAATCAATTCATATAGTTACACAATTATAACAGCACACAAATTAAAAAGGTAAAAATAGATGGATTATCAAATAATGGAATTAGAAGAATTTAGTGTAATAGGGATAAGGTATGAATTATCAAAATCATTAAGTAATAATGTGAAATTAGCACAAAATTATTGGAAAATATTTAATAGTAAATTAAGAAATAATAAGTTATATTTAGGAAGTAACTGGTGTAAATATGCTTTTATTGAAAAAATAGAAAATAGGATATTTTACTATATATCTATTCCTAAAAAAGATTTTGTACCAAATGATTTTGCAGAAAAGACAATTTTGAAAAGTAAATATTTAAAGGTAGAACATATTGGTAATATGAATAAATTAAAAGATACTATCAATTATGTTTATAAAGAAATAATACCTAAAAATAACATTTTAGTAGAAAACAGACAATTTGTTTATTTTGAAAAATATGATTATAAATTTCATTGGAATAGAGAAGATTCTATTATTGAAATCTATATTCCAATTAAATAACAAATTTTTGTTATTATAAATGGAGGTGGTACAAATAAGTTACTGGTGGATATGGGTTATAATACTATTTTGTTGTATGATAATATCAAGAAAAAATAAATTATATTTAGGAATAATGAATAGAAAAAAGAAAGGTAGGAAAAGAAAAATGCCACAAGAATTAATGAAAGAATTTATAGGAAAAGTATGCACTATTATATTATTTAATGAATCGTTTGGAGTACAGGGAAAAATAGTTGCAGTAGAAGATAATTGGATAAAAATTGAAGAAAAAAATAAAGTTCGTATAATTAACGGAGATATGATAAGGGATATATCAATGGTACCAGAAAAACATTAAAAATAACTGCAAAATTACAGGTATACTGTTAGATGTAAATAAATGAATTTACATCTAATTTTTTTAACATTAGCGTTTAAACCCCCAGCTATGCTGGGGAGTCAAATAAAACTTATAGTTATGATGAAGGT
>CANOSM010000033.1 GCA_947569365.1 uncultured Clostridium sp.
TGTTGTTGTAAATATCATTATTGTAACTTACCCACACGAAATAGAAAATAACCTAAAATATTCATATTGGTCTTTAATTCTATCCTTTAATTGAAATTTTTGTTTTTTAATAAAATTTTTATAAAAATCTTTTGCCTCTATATTCTTTAGTCTCTTAATTTCAAAATCATTAATATTTATCACAGAATCAATAAATATATAACATATTTTATCAATAATATTTACATATTTCCAATTTGGAGTACTTATTATCTCATTTTTTACTTTTTTAATTCTTTCTATTAATTCAGATATATTATTATAATATTTTTCTATCCCACATTCTATTAGTATTCTTTGTATAATATTTTCTTCTGAATATTCTTCTCCGAACGCTCTTTCTACTCTCATATTCCTTTTTTGTGGCTCTTTTCTTATAGTAAATTTTCCTGCCCTGTAATAGTAGTAATATTCCATAGAAGATAATAATAATATTTTATGAAATTCATTAGTTGTATATATATATTAATGTTTTATTGCATAATCTATATCCTCTTTTGCAAAAACATAATAATCAGAATTAGATAAACTCTTTCTATAATAATTTTCAAAATTTATTCCAGACTTGCATGTCTTTTCTTTTAAAAAACTTAATCCATATTCTTCACAAAGTTCATCAGATGTTTTTCTAAGTAGAGCTGTATTTTCTCTATTGCCATAATACTTATATCCATCTTTAAATGAAACAGAATTAAGCACAAAATGATTGCGAATATGTTTTGTATTTAAGTGAGTAGTTACTACAATTTGAAATCTATCTCCCCACATTTCTTCAGCAAGTTTTACTACAATTTCATGTGCTAATTCTGGTGTTACTTCTCCTTCTTTAAAAGATTGCTCACCATGAAATGCAAGTATTCCTTTTTTCTTTCCAAAAAACTCTTTTACAAATTGCATCTCTTGAACTGCATTTTCAGCTTTACAATTTATTCCTGACACATAAAATTGTTTTTCAGTTTTATCACTGTTTGTTACATACCACATAACATCTCTTATTGACTCGTATTTATCCATACCATAATCGTAACATTCGTTTTTAGTTTTATCTTTATTTGTTATATAATTTACTGCACTATCAACTCTTCCTTTTACACTCCATAATTTTGTTGTTGCCATCTCTTTTTCTCCTTTCGTATTTTATAAAAAAGGGGATTGGGGAACTTTCCCCATATAGAATTTCGAGCTGGCGGAATTCATTGCTTGCTAAATCATTTTATTAGCCCAAATTAGCACTTATTTTTATCAAATACATTCTATATTTTGAAAAAATACTTGGACTTTTTAAATTAAAATCCAAGTACTTTTCTAGTCATTTTTATTTACTTTTCTTATCTTTTGTATTAAAATATATTTATAAATATTGGGGTTAGTATTTTTAGTTTAGCGACTTATACTAACTCTTTTTCTTTTACATTTTTTAATGTTATTCCGTAACACATTTGATACAACTTTGATATAGTTGCATCTACGAATTGTTCATCTTGACTTTGATAAAATCGTTCAATTAATCCTTGTTTATCAAATCTGGTTGTTATAATAATTGGCAAATTATTTTCATTTCTATTTTGAATAATCGTATATAATTTTTCCAATACCCAACTACTTATTTTCTCTGTTCCAAGATCATAAATTATTATCATATCTAATAAAGTTGTTAATCTTCCCATTAATACTATATTGTCATTTTCAATTAATTTATTTGCAATAGCAGCTGCTAAATGCATTTTTCCAACTCCTGACTTGCCTATTATTATCAGTCCATTGTTTTGCATTTGACTCTTACTTTTTTCTATATAATCTTTAGCAACTTTTACAGCATATTCATTATTTGAATCAATATAAAAGTTTTCAAAAATTCTGCTTTTGAAATTTTCTTCCAATATAATTTTGCTTATATATGTTATTTATAATACTTCTAAAATGCTTTCTCTTATTAATTTCATATTCTTGTTTATCTTTTTCCAGTATTCCTGTGCTTTTTCACAAGAACATCTTTTGCATTCAATATATTCTGGAGAAATATTACAATATAAATAATCTAATCCTATTGGCTCTAATTCTCGACCACAAATTTCACATTTCTTTAATTTATTGTGTATAACTTTATTACCATTTATATTCCCTAAATCCATTTTTGCCCTCCTCTCTTATATTCTTTTTATCTTCTATTTCTTTTAAATCTTTTCTTCTGCGTTATCAAACGTTATTGTAACGTTACTTTTCTCATTTTCACTTTTAACCTTTTCACAATATTTCCTTTGTCTTTCTCTATTTTGTATTTGACATTTTTCATACTTTTCAATACTTTGATACTTGCTCCAATTCTTTATTAGAAATGTTTCCCATTCTTTTTTTACATTTCTAATTCTAGAAACTTTTTGAAAATTCTTTCAATTTTTTTATTAGATTTTCCCATAATCTTTGAAAAATTTTGAATTGTCATTGGATTATTCTCTCCTATTTCTAATCTTCCTTTATTATTACATTCAAACGGTAATACTGGAAGTAAAACTTTAAAACCTTTATCTAGTAAAACCATATTAGAGCATCATAGATTACTTCGTGCAATGCTACACAAAGCTGTTTATTAACAAATGATAGTTTCTAATCCTGCTGAACGTGTTCAACCACTAAAAGCTTAAAAGCTTAAAAGAAAATACTATGACAATGACCAATGCAAAATATTGTTAGCAAACTTAAACACACTTAGCGAAGACCAAATAAAATATAAATTTGCAATTATCTTAACAGTATTTACTGGTGTTAGACTTTGAGAGCTTATGGGACTTGAATGGAATGATATTGATTTAAAAACAGGAATAGTAAGTATTAATCGTTCAATCCAGTATCTAGCAGATAGAGGCGTATTTACAAAAACACCTAAAACAGAAAGTTCTATCAGAGAAGTAGCAATACCTGATTTTGTGATTTCTCTACTTGAAGAATATAAATTATGGTATGAAGAACAAAAATCGTTATATAACGAATTATGGACTGATTCTAATAGGTTATTTGTACAAGCTGATGGCAAACCTATGCACCCTTCTACAATTAGCAAATGGTTTGTAAGATATGTAGCTCAAATAGGGCTACCTGTAATTAACTTTCACGGATTAAGGCACAAATGCTACACTTTTAATATCACAAAATATTGATGTAGCAGTTGTAGCAGCAAGACTAGGACATGCACAAATTACAACAACTTTTAACTTCTATGTTCATCCTATTATTTCTCATAATAGAAAAGCAGGAAGTGTTTTAGAAAACTTGCTACTACCACAAAATTAGCTAAAATCTTTTTTCAAATTTCACTAAAGTCATTAGACTTTTCACGATAAAAAATAAGTAAAAGACTACTAAAAAAGTTTTTAGGTTTCCCATAGTCTTTTACTGAAAATTTATTAGAAATATCAACCGTTTTGGAGAATTATTTCCCCAACTTTTCCCAAATTTGACATAAGAATGCCATTTTTAATCATTATTGTAAACTTATTGGAGAATATAAAAAATCGCTACAACTTAGATAGCTGTAACGATATATCTTTGGTTGCGGGGGTAAGACTCGAACTTACGACCTTCGGGTTATGAGATATGTATTAACTCACATGATTTAATAATGTCTCCTTACTCTACAATCTCATATCCAGCAATCTTATACCCCTTTAGTCTTCTATTATACATCTTTTCTAGAACTGCCATATTATCTAAATAATCATATACAATTACTTTTTCTTTATCCTCATGCTCCCTATGAAGTCTACCTACATATTGTATAATCCTTCCTTTCCAAGAAACTGGCATTGTTAAAAATAATGTATCTAATCTACTATCATCAAATCCCTCTCCTATAGAACTACTTGTGGCAAGTATTATTCTTGGTTTATTATTTTTATCTGCTTCACTTAAAATATCCTGAATCTCTTTTGCCTTCTTCTTCCCCATACTACCTTTATATATAACAACTGGTACATCTAAGTCCTTTAATGCCTGCTTTAGAACTTCTAAATGCTCAACCCTCTCAGTAAGAACTATAGGAACCCTTCCATCTGACACACATTTCTTTATATCTTCTATTATAATACTATTTCTAAAAACATTATGACTCATATCATTAAATATATCTGATATTTGTATTTTATCTTTTATTTCTGTAATTGGATATCTATAATTTGTTTTTCTCACAATTACAGTATGCTCAATTGTTTTACTTTGATCTACTTCCCTATTATTTACTCTAATTCTTATATCTCCACATTGCATATATATAATCTTATGCCATCCATCTTTTCTTGTTGGTGTTGCAGTCAGTCCATAAACATGTTTACTTTTTATAGTATTTAATACCTTCTCAAAACTAAATGCTGCAACATGATGACATTCATCTATTATTACTAAACCATACCCTTTTATTAATTCTTCTAAATTATCCTTTTTAAATAATGATTGAAAACTTGCTACATCTAATTTACCATTTATCTTCTCCTTACTTGCACCTATTTGACCTATTTCCTTTTTATTTATATTCAAAAAATATGATAACTTCTCTCTCCATTGCTCTAAGAGATTATTCCTATTTACTATAACTAATGTATTAGTTTTTAGTTCTGAAATAATCTTAGCTCCTACTACTGTTTTTCCAAATCCAGTATGGGCACATAATACACCAATATCATACTCTAATAACTTTTTCATTGCCTTCTCTTGCTTTTTATTAAGTTTTCCATTAAATTCATAATCTATCTGTTCTCCTTTTTCTCTCATATCCTTTATTATTAATTTAACTTTACTTATATTACATATCTCTTTTATTTTTCCTATACACCCTCTAGGTAATTTTAGAAATCTCTCATCTTCCTCAAAACAAGTTATTATTCTTGGTGTTTTATAAATCGGTAATCTTATTCTTTGCTTTTCATAAAATTCTGGATTAGTAAAGCTTGCTAACCTTTTTAGATATGTCAATTCATTTGCAAATAACTTTAACTTTTTAATATATAATTGATTACTAAATATACACTCTATATCATTAGTAAATATAACATCTTTAATATTATCTTTTCGTGGTACCTCATCATCACCTAGAATTTCTTCTACTTCTGGCTCATTATAATCATCCTCTTTATTTTTATCAGTAAATGCATATATCTCGTCACTTTTCATCTTTTTTATATTACTTAAAATACTTATTTGATTTTTTTCTGTCTCAAAATACTTATTTACAAAAACTGTATTTCCATTTTTACTGCTTTCTCCTTGGAATGGCAAAGAGATCAAATTACCGAAACCACCTTTAGGCATTGTATCTTGATTTGGAAATAATCTATCATATGAATCTAAATCTAATGATGTTTTTTGCATTGTTTTTGTTAATAATATGTTTCCCATTTTCCTAGCAAGTCTAGCTGGCATACTTTCTTCAAAGAATATCCATATATGTGCCCCATTTCCAGAACGTGATCTTTCTACATAAACTGGAATATTAAATTCATCACATATATTCCAGAATTCTGTTACATCTTCCTCATAAGTTTTCTTATCAAAGTCTATTGCTAGAAAATTGCATAAGTCTCCTGGTAATAGCGGATATATACCTATTGTTATCTCTCCTCTTAAATGTTTTAAAATCACATCTTCTGTTAAAGGTATCAGTTCTTTAAATTGACACTCATTACATTTTACTTTAGGCTTTTCGCATTTATATGAAAATTCATTTCTGCATACAGGAGAATATCCAGATTTTCCTGTTTTATTACTTATCCATCTTTTAGCATATAAATCAGTTCTTCCTTTAAATACATTCATAAATATCTTTACTTTTTGTTCATATGAGATAGCTTTTGTTTCTGTATATACATCCCTTTCTATTTCACCATATATTTTTTCTTTTAATTCTTTATTTTCTTGTTCCAATTTTCTTATTATTTCTATTAATTCGCTTTTTTCTAAATCCTCTATCAAAACATTATGCTCCTTTATTTATATTACATTTCTTTATTTTAATTTTTTCTAAATCAATTCCATTAATTTTCCTATTTACTCTCTAATAATAAAATATTTAAAGTGTAAAATTCAAATTACTATGCTTAATAATAAATTACTTATCTATAAAAATAATATAATATGGTATACTAGTAGTCAACATACTAAAAAATAATATAATAAAATTACAAACATACACTATATCAAAATTATAAAGTATTTGTAACAATCTTTAATAATTCTTTTTAGTGTAGTTTTGCATTAACAAAATAATTACAAATTATCTGCAATTTTATAGAAAAATATTATTTTCTTAAACAACTTATAAGAAATGCAAAATGTGAAAATTTCATTAAAATATATTAAAATATGGGCAGATTAAATATATTTTCACAAAAAGATACAAGAAATAAATTATCACTAGCTAATAATATGATTTGAAGTAATAAAACAAGAAATAGTAAACCTGACTTTTGAATATAGAATAATTATAAAACACCTAAGAATATAATATTCTTTCTTTGTTTAGTACTAAAAAATAGTTGAACCCAAACTTTTATAGTTTGGGTTCAATTTATTTGGTTGCGGGAGTAAGACTCGAACTTACGACCTTTGGGTTATGAGCCCAACGAGCTGCCAACTGCTCCATCCCGCGATATTAAATATATTATATATTAATATATTCCCTCTGTCAATACATTATATTCGATTATATAAAAAATATTCAATGAATTCACATTTAATTTTATTTTATACAGTGCATATAATATTTTTTAATTGACATTTTAATATATATTTTTAATATTTTTTCAAAAATATGTACAAAAAAAAATAATAATATGATAAAATTAAATGAGTATATTAAATAATATCATAGAATTTTTCAAAAAAATATGTACAAATTTAGGAATTTATGGTATTATATAATTGAATGAAATAAATTTGTAAATATCGTTATAAATAAGGAGGAAGATCAAATGAATAAAAAAATGGTAAAAATTTTATCTACAGTACTTATGGTTTTAATGCTTTTATCAGCTGTATCTACAGTTTTTGCTGCAATCTCAATACCAACAGGAAATACAGGAGCATCAGGAGCATCTAACCTTAATTCAATACTTAATGCGATTCTTGGTATAACACAAATAATTGGTGTTGGTGTTGCTGTAATAATGTTAGTAGTATTAGCTATAAAATACATATCTGCAGCTCCTGGAGATAAGGCTGAAATAAAGAAACATGCTGTTATGTATGTTCTTGGTGCAGTTATTTTATTTGCAGCATCAGGAATTTTAGGAATTATTCAAAAACTTGCTGGCAACGTAAAATAGAATATTATATTTTAATTTAAAATATAAAGGAGATTATCAGCAGTGATAATCTTTTTTATTAAAAGAAGGTGAACATATGAAGAAATCTATAAAAATTATATTAATTTTATTCATAATTATGTTACTTCTATCTAGTGTAGTATTTGCAGAAAATCCACCTAATATATATAATAATCTTACTCCTGACACAGGAGCAAGTACTCTTGCATCAAAGATAATATCTGTTATTATGTCTGTTGCGGTAGTAGTAGCTGTTATTTCAACAATTGTATTAGGTATTAGATATATGTATAGTGCTCCAAGTGATAAAGCAGAAATTAAACAGAAAATGTTACCTTATATTATAGGCTCTATACTTGTTTTTGCTTCAACTGGACTAGTAAACTTAGCTTATATAATTGCTAAAGGATTTTAATATACATATTATTAGGAGGTACATATGAATAAAAAGAAATTGATTACAATAATATCTCTTATTTTTACTATATTATTTATATTATTACCAACTGTTAATGCTACAGTTGCTGGATTATCTATAAGTACTACTGGTGAAAATAAAATTCTATCATTTGGTAGCAATTTAATAGGAATAGCACAAATAGTTGGTGTTGGCGTTGGTGCTGTAATGATAATAGTTGTAGCTATAAAGTATATGATAGCAGCTCCAGGAGATAAAGCTGAAGTTAAAAAACATGCTGTTGTTTATGTTGTTGGTGCAATTTTTATATTTGCCGCTTCATCAATAATAGAATTATTAAAATTACTATCATCGAACATTAAATAAATATTATAAAAAAAGAATGATATTTAAAATCAACTTAAATATCATTCTTTTTTTATCTCATACTATATAATATAAAATATTCATCCTCATATATTATATTAGTTCTACTATCCTTTTCTAGTATCCTATTTAAAATTCCAGCTTTATTAACAAGAACATGTGTAATTCCATATTTATTAAAAATTTCGTCATAATTACATCTTCCATATTCAACATTAGTTCCTTCCTCAAAAATGTGTACTTCTTCCACATTAAATGTTGAATCATATAAATCAGCCCTCGAATCATAAAATACTGGTATTTCTTTAAATAATAAATATCCTCCTGCTTTATATTCATTAAATAATTTCATATTATTTACATCCATATTATTTTTTATATATTTAGCAGCTTTTATTGGATATTCACTTTCTCTAATATAACTATGACTTATATTACTATAGTTATATAATGATACAATTATTACTAAAATTATAAATACATCTACTACCTTTTTTTTATCAAATATTTTATTTAATCCATTTAATATATTTATATCATTATTTTCTATATACTCTTGCACTAATCTAGGAAGTATTAACATTGAAATTAGTATTAGTAATGATAGTTGTCTTCTTGAATATAATGCTAATGCAGAAAGTCCTAATAACATAAAAAAATCTTTTAGTTTTAGTTTTACATTTATAAATAAAGTACATGAAATAAGTAAAATAAAAATAATAATAGCATTAATTTGTTCCATTATAGGAAGTGGTCCATGTTCAGAAATATATGAAGTTGTAAACCCCATATATGTCTTAATTAAATATGTATATGGTGCTAGATTTATAGGAGTTAATAAACCTCCAAATATACATATACACATTATTATTAATAAATCCTTTACATTTTCATTTCTATATACTTCTATTTTATAAACTTTTTTCTTATTTTCCTTTTCTTTATTTCTTACATAATTACTATAATACTCAACTTCTTTTCTATATCTCTCTATTCTTTCTTTTCTGTTTTTGCCTCTTATTTCACTATCGAGTTTTCTCTTATATTTTCTTAAATACCTTTTTCCATATTCTTCATAACTCAAAAATGAAATGATATATTCTCCAATATATGGCATGAAAAATATAAAGAACATAGGCCATGTTGCACAATGAAGATTTGCAATTAAAACACTAATAATAAATAGAAATAATGCAAATTTCTTTTCTTTCTTTTTTAAAAACTTCTCTATAAAAAATACTTCTAACACAAATAATACATATGTAAATATCTGCGCTCGTGCTGTCATATACATTTTCATCAAACCTAATGTTATTATTACAGAAAATAACGATATTACTTTATTTACTTTTAAATTGTTCAAACATAGATAAATTGATATTCCTAATATTATTGTAAGTAATATAGTCATAGCATAAATTCCAGTAAAGCCTGCTAATTTATAAAAGCTATATATGATTTTATCAAATAGCCAATGAGGATATTCATATTCTAATCCCTTATGCCACGATAAGTGTTCTTTCATATCAATCCCTGTTTCTTCTATTTGTCTTCCAACAGCAATCGTATAATATAAATCATTTTCAAATTCTTTTGAAACAATGCCTATAGAAAAAATAATAATTGCTATTATTGCTATTATATTAATCTTTTTAATCATAATATCTTCCTTAAATATAATTTATTTATCATTATATATTCTCATTACTTTTTTGTCCATATTATTTAATTTTTATATTATCTTTTATCTTTTCATACTTGCTATCTCCTATTCCTGCAACATTCTTTAAATCTTCTTTATTTTTAAACTTACCGTTTGTCTCTCTATACTCTATTATACTTTTTGCAAGGCTCTCTCCTATTCCATTTAACGTTTGTAGTTCTTCTGTTGTAGCCTTATTTATATTTATATAACTAGTATTACTATTAAGTTCATCATCTTTTAGCACAATCTCATCAACACCATCTGTTATATAATCACTTGAATTTTTATCTTTTTTATTAGGAATATATATCTTTTGTCCATCTTCTAATTCGTAAGCTAAGTTCACTCTACCTATATCAGCTTCTTCTGTCAATCCTCCCGCCTCATCTATGGCATCAGAAATTCTACCTCCTTCATCTATCTTTATTATACCTTCTTTCTTTACTTCTCCAGTTACATGTATAACGATTTTCTCTTCTTGCTCTTCTCCTCCCATTTCCATATTACTACTTTTTATTCCTATTGTATTAAAAGTTTCTTTTTCTTTAGAATCAAATTTTTTTACAATACTTATCATTATTATAAGAAAAACAAATATTATTAATATTACTAATTGTTTTTTATTCTTATCTATATATTTCTTTATTTTATTTATCATTTTATCCCTTCTTTCTATTGTTTTTTGTCGAAAAATAATGTATATTAGATTTAATTAATTTTTAGGAGATTATTATGAAAACTATCAGAAAACTTATTAAATACTTTATTATAATATTTCTTATTCAAAGTTTATGTTTTCCATTACTATCTTCTGCCACTACTAAAGAAGATTTAAAAAAGATAAATTCTTCCATAAAATCTAGTGCAGCAATTGTTATGGAAGCTACAACAGGAAAGATCATTTATTCTAAAAATGGAAATGCTATAAAATATCCCGCATCTACAACTAAGATATTAACTGCAATAATAGCTATTGAACAGTCTTCTTTAAATGATATGGCTTTAGTTAGTGAATATGCAGTTACTTCTATACCTTCAGGATATACAAATGCAAATATTCAGGTTGGAGAAACTCTTAGTATAAAAGACTTATTATATGCTTTAATGTTAGCTTCAGCAAATGAAGCTGCTGTTGTTATCGCAGAACATATTTCTGGTTCTAATAGCGAATTTGCAGAATTAATGAATAAGAAAGCTATTGAAATAGGATGTAAAAATACACATTTTATAAATGCTAACGGTATGCATAATAAATCTCATTATACAACAGCATATGATATGGCTTTAATTACACAATATGCTATGAAAAATAAAACATTTAGACAAATAGTTTCAACTACATCTTATACATTACCTGCAACTAAAGTATACCCATATAATAGTAGAACTTTTACAAATACTAACTCTTTAATAATAGTTAATAAAAATAATGTTCCTAATAATTTTTACTATCCATCTGCAATTGGGGTAAAAACTGGATTTACATCACCTGCAGGAAATTGTTTAGTATCAGCTGCAAATAATAATGGACTTGAATTTATTACTGTAATATTAGGAGCTAGAGCTAAAGATATAAGATATATTGATACCATAAACTTATTTAATTTTGCATTTAACAACTACTCATTTACAAAATTAAAATCAAAAAATAATTCTGTAACTAGTATAGAAATTGATAATGCTTCTGATGATACAAAAAAACTAAATTTACTTATCAATTCAGATATAACTGTACTATCTAATTTGGACAATAAGAATTCTGTCATAGAACCAACAATAGTTTTAAAAGAAAATTTATCAGCTCCAATCTCAAAAGGAGAAGTTGTTGGTAAGATTAAATATGAATTTGATGGAGATATATATGAAAGTGAATTAATTGCAGCTTCAAATGTGGATAAAAAAACTGATTTTATATATAATCTATGTATCAAAGTATTGATTATTTCATTTATTCTACTATTTATTACAGGAATATTTATACATAAAAGATTAAAATATGAAAAGAAGTATAACCGAAGAAAAGAAAAAATTTAAATACATGAAAGTAAATAAAAGTGGCTAAACATTTTGTGTTAGCCCCTTTTTTATTTATATTTTATCTTGTCCAATAACTATTGTATAATCTATTTTATAGTCATCAGAACTTCCAGTTTTTATGTCTGCACCTTTTAGTATTTTGCTTATATCATTAGAAAATTTCTCTGATTTTCCTGTTCTACTTATTATCTTAGTATTTTTGTTTATATTTGTTCTTCCAGTTTCAATTATATTATATCCCTTATTCTCCAATCTTTTTATTATCTTCTCATATTCATCACTTTCTCCTGTTCCATTTAATACTTGAATTGTTAAATCTTCTACACTTACTTTAGAATTATTTTCATTTTTCTCATTAAACAAGAACATCTTATCTATTATATCATCTGTTTGTTTTTCATATTGTTTAAAGAACCATAATTCTGATGGTCCAAGTCTTGTTGATTCTCCTGGTAAGGTTGCAGATTCAATATTCTTTATATCAAATTCAACTGCTGCTGGAATATAGTTTAAAACTTCATTAACATCTAGATTTGTATCAACATGATCAAATACAATCTTTATTAAATCATTTATTTTAGTTATATTTTTTATTTGCAAAGTTTGTTTTATAGTTTCTGTTATAAAATCTCTTTGTGTTCTCATTCTTCCATAATCGTCTGAACCATAACTTGCAGGATATCCAGTATGATTGTTATTCTTTCTAAATCTTAATAATTGTTCTGCTTTTTTTCCATCTATTTTTTGGTATCCTTTTTTTAAGTTTATATGAAGATCCTGTTTTTTAGAATCATATTTCATATTTATTGGAACATTAAAATATACTCCACCGATTTTATCTACAAGTTTAACTAAAGCTTTGTTATCAATTACTACATAATTATCTATATCTAACCCTGTAAGTTTCTCTACTTTTTTTAAAGTAGCTTTTGGATCATTTCCATTACTAGCATAAACAGAATTTATTTTATCATTTCCTCTTGCTGAATATTCACTATTTCCAATAAAAGTATCTCTTGGTATTGATAACATTGATGCTTGCTGCGTTTTTGGATAATATGCACATACCATGATTGTATCTGTTAATTGTACATCTATATCTTTACTTACTCCCATTACTAAACAATAAATTGGTTTTAAATTATCAATATCTTCTTTAGTTTGACCTGTTATCATCATGGTTGTTTCTTTCGCAAATAATTTCAACATCTCTTTTTTATTCCAAGCAGTTTTTACTCCAAGGTATCCTATTAAGATTCCTGCAAGTAAACAAACTATAAAAATTACTATTAATATAGTTTTTATAATTAACTTTATAAGTTTTATAAAAATGTTACTTTGAGATTTACTTTTCTTTGAATTTATACTTTTTAGTTTACTTTTATTTTTTTTATTATCTTTTACTTTTTTTTTCTCTTGTTTTGCTCTATACTTTCTCTCTAGTACTTCTCTTTCTTCTCTCTCTCTTATTTCTCTTCTACTCAATATATTCAACTCCTATATTGTAGATTATAAATCATATTTCTTAGATTATAACAAAGGATGTCAATATTAGCAAGGATTAATCCATAAAAATCCTAATCATAAATTATAGGAATAGGATTTAGTTTTTATTTATTAATTTTATTATAACATTTTCATTATATAAAATACTTCCAAACTTAGAATCATTTATACTATCAACCACTGTAGTAGTATTTGTACTAATTAGTGGTATTATAACTATTATAACTGCAAATAATATATAATTTATTATTATTCCTTGTATAATTCCATATAATCCTCCACCTAATTTATTGAATTGTTTTATTATTGGGACTTCTGTAATTATAGAAAATATCTTATTTATAATTATCAGGCATATTCTTATAACAGTAACTAGAATGATAAATGTTAATACCTCTATAACAGTCTTTGCTATGCTACTTGCAATAACCTCAGCTGTTTCTGATTTTGCATCTTTTAAAATATATTTATCTGCTAATTGTATTATTTCATTATCAGATTTTTCAATATTCTCATCCTTTATTCTTTCAAATATATAATTTTCTATATTATCACATATACTTGTATTGTCTATTACAATATTTGCTATTGGTCTATATAGGAAAATAGCTATAACTAATGCAATTACAAAAGTAAATAAACTAATTACTAAATTTACAAGTCCACGTTTATATCCATAAAATATACACATTAATAAAATAATTATTGTAATAAAATCTATTATTATTCCCATATTTTCCTTTCCTACTAAAGAGAAATTAAATCTATCCTATCTTTATAAACTATAGCTACTAAGTTCTTTGATATTACTATATCTTTTATATCTCTGGAAATTATATATCTTTTCTTTAGCCATCCTCTTTTACTTATAAACTCTATATTTGTTCTAGAAAGTATTGCTATTATATCGTCATCTGCCTTTAGTCTTTTTACATTTTCATTTAATGCATATAAGTGTTCTTTAGAATTGTTAGAATTACATATCCTCATTCTATATTCTGATTTAAAAATCTGAGATGATTCTCTCTCTATTTTTATATATTCATTATTTAAATTAATATCTGTAAATAAAGTATTTTCACTATTATTATATATAATCTGATGCTCATTTGGCTTTACTCTTACAATATATGAATCAAACATACAATTAACAGCATCTTTTTCTTGATAATTTATTTTCGTAACGATATCCCCTGCATTTCCTGTATATGTGTATACAATTGCATTATCTTTATCTTTTTCATTATGTGCTGCTTCTATTGAAATTATTTTTATTTTTGATTGTGCAGATGTTCCTGAATAATCAACTTCTGCTATTGCTAAATATTTACTATTTTTTGATATATCTGAGTCTACTGCATATGAACTTGATAAATACCTATTAAAAAGTCTATTTCCATTTTTATCATAAACTATAATAATTGATTCATACCTTGTATCAGTTACAATAACAGAAACATACCCTGATTTATTAACACTAACATTAGATATTTTTCCATCTACTGTTTTTTCCCACTTTATTGATTTGTCTTTTATTAAATATAATTTATTTCCACCACTATCTCCTAATATTAAGTATTTATTACTAGAGTCAGAAATTGGATTAGATAAAATAACATCAATTTTTTCTTCTTCTTTTCCTCTTTCAGAATAAAATGTAAGAACTCCACCATTTACTGTTAAAAATTTATTATTAAATACTGATATAAAAGATAATTTTTCTACATCTAATTTAAGTTGAACAGCATTATCCTCATTAATTTCTTTTCTAAGTATATTAATATCTACAAATTTTCTAAATTCATTATTTGCTAAATATAATGCTAATAATACTATTATTATAGAAACTATTATTATGATTATCGCTACTTTTAAATTCTTTCTTGCTTTTCGAAATTTCTTAAATTTCTCTAATGAATATTGCTTCATATTATCTCCTATTTTTGTTTGTATCTTATTTATATCAATTATGACATTTTTTTTCAATATTTTTATATAATTTATTATTTACCTTTTTTAAATCAACAATAATACATTAAATAATATATAAAAATACACTATACTTAAGTATATCAATATATTTTATACATCAAGTACAGTGTATTTAATTTTAGTGTAGATCCCAGTCTTCTCTTGCTGGTGGAAACCAGTTTCTAAACCAGTCCCAATATATTCATTTTTCGTCTGTATCTTCCATTATTTTTAAATTATCAATAGAAAATCTTATACATTCATTTATGAATTCGTTTACAGAACTTAGATTGTTATCTAATACTATTAATCTAACCTTTTCTAATAGCTCACTCTCTATTCTACAAGTGAATTGTTCATATTCTTTTCTCTTTTTACTCTTAATAACAAAATCTGGCATTATTCTCACCTCGGTTTAATTTTATTACATTAAACAAATTTAATATATACTCTATCTATATTCTTTTATAACTTTTTTACTATTTTTTTGTTTCATAAAGTTATTTTCTACTTTTTTAGTTTATATATTCACCTTACAAAGTAGTAATTTTTTATTTACAAATATTTAAATAGTATGATATATTATATTTAATATAAAATTAATTTACCTTCTAAATAAGGAATAGTTATGGATTTAAAATTAATAAAAAAATTATATGATTTTTATATTGATTCTAATATTGGATTTGGATTTGATGTAATAGATGAATTTCAAAAATATACAATCATATATAATAATAAGATAAAAGACCCTTGGTATAACTTTATTACAAATATAAAAGCAGAAAATAAGCAAGAATTTGATAATATTGTTTTAGAAGCTAGTAGAAAAATGCGATCTAAAAACAGAATTCCTACTATTGCTATTTTACCTTTATCAGGTGAGTTTTATAACAATAAAGAACTCTTTTTTGATAAAAATAATTATGAATTGATATCAAATGAAGTATGGCAAATATATGATAATTTTGATAATATAAAAAATATCAATACGTATTGTGATTTTAATGTTAATCTTGAAAAAACAACCAATATGAAATTATACGCAGAAGAATTTTTTAAAGCGTATCAAACTTTAGATAATTCTGATCCTTATGGAAATTTAGATTCTGCTTATAAAGACAAATATTCTAATTTTAAGAGTATAAATAATAAAAAATGTACAGAAGAATTTTTTCTTGTTAAAGTGAATAATGAAATTGTTGGTGTTACTCAGGGAATTTATGATAATGAAATTTATGGTATATATGGATTAGCTGTAAAAAAAGGATTTAGATGTAAAGGTATTGGAAAAGAAATTATAAAGAAGCAACTACATATGTGCAAGAATAAAAAATTAAAAATAGCATTCTTACAAACAGAAAATGATTTTTATCCTGCAGATATATATAGGAAAATTGGTTTTAAAGATGTTTGTATAGAATATTATTATAAAATAAATAAGGAGGAAATTTATGACTAGAGAAAATTATGAAAATTGGACTAAAGAGTTTATGGATTCTTGGAAAGCTTTAGATTGGCAAAGGACTTTAAATACATTAAGTAAAGATGTTAAATATTATGAAAATCCAATAGATAATCCTTGCAAAAATTTCGAAGAAGTAACAAACTTATGGAATGTTGTAGCCGATAACCAGAAGGATATTACATATGAATTTGAGATAGTTCTATTTAATGAAAATACATGTATTATAAATTGGCAAATGACAAGAACTATGACTAAAACTAATACACAACAAGAAATAGATGGAATTTTCCAAATTTCATTAAACAAAGAAGGTAAATGTACATTTTTTAAACAATGGAGATTTACAAAATAATTATACATTAATGTAATTTAAAATGGAAAAAAGAAAAATTAAATGTACCTGATAAAAAGATGTTACAAAAATAATATCTTTATCAGGTACATTCTGTTTTTAGTCTGCTTTATCACATTTAATTAATATCTCAACAATATACTCATTTTCCTTTAATGATGCAAATTCACTAATACCAGATTCATAAGCATTACCAGAAAGTTTTATATTATGCTTTTCTGCATATTGTAACATTTGTTTATAAAGACTAGGAATTTTATTCCAGTGACCAATATTATATCCACATAAATAAGTTCCTTTATCTCTTTTTATAATATTACTATTAGTGGTTTTTTTCTCTGTAACAGGGCTAAAAAGTCCATCATATATTTCTATATTCCCTTTTTTTATCTTTTCAATACTTATATAACTACCACAACCTACTTTGAAATCATTATATTTCCAGGCTTTTTCTAAATGATTCATTATAAATCCCATATCTTTTATATTGTGTTCCTTATGTGGAATTTTTGTAATATATAATAATTCCTCTTCTAAATTTTTGATTTGTATATCACCATCTTTAACATTATGTGTTAATATAATATTTTTCTTTTTATTAATAAGATATTTTCTTAAACTATCAAAATAATTTATCTTTTCATCTAGTTCCTCTATTTTTTTATCTGTAAGATCAATAAAATCTTCATCTTTTGGATTACTTAGATACTCTTTAATTTCTGCTATTGACATTCCAAGTTCTCGAAGAGCTAAAATGTATTGTAGTTCAGCACTTTGATTTAAAGAATAATATCTATAATTATTATCTTTCTTATAATTTGGTGAGAATAATTTAATTTCATCATAATAATGTAAAGTTCTCCTATTTAAATTATGTATTTTAGCAAATTGTCCCACTGTAAATAAAACTTCATCATTCATATCTTTCCTCCTTGACATTACAGTAACTGTATATATTATTATATCATTATTAATATTTTATTGCAATTGTTTAGAAAGGAGAGTTTTAATGAAAAATCAATCAATTTACAATAGAAATATTACTTTTAAAGCTATTATTGTATTTACTATCCCAACTATTATAATGATGTTAATCCAACAGTCATATTCAATGATAGATGGAATATTCATCTCTAATATAATTGGAGATACTGCTTTATCTTCTATTACTTTAATATCACCTTATTTAAATTTCTTTGTTGCAATCTCTGCAATGTTTGCATCTGGTGGAAGTGCAGTTGTAATGAAAAAGATGGGAGAAAAGAATGAAAAAGAAGCAAGAGAGGATTTCACATTTTTAATATTATTAAATATTATAATAGGTATACTACTTACAATTTTTATTTTAATCTTTACAAAACCTCTTGTATCTATTTTTAATGCAAATGAAATAGCTACTGACTACTGTTTTAAGTATCTATTTACATATGCTTTCTTTATAGTTCCAAATTTACTTTTCTCTAATTTACAAATATATACTATTGCTTCGGGAAATACAAAAAGGGCAATGTTTAGTGCAATACTTGGTGGAATATTTAATATTATATTTGACTATATTTTAATAAAATTATTTAATTTAAAAATGATAGGCGCTGCCATAGGAACTGGATTAGGTATGTTAATTACATGTTTACTTTTAGGATATCCAATGTTTAAAAGAAATAACTTATTACATTTTACTATTCCTAAATTTAGAAGATCTACTTTATTCAAATCTATATCAAATGGTTTTTCAGAATTTGCTTCTAATTTAGTTAGTGGAATTGTCATGCTACTTTTTAATCACCAAATGTTAAGAATTTCTGGTGTTGATGGAGTGGCAGCAAGTACTATTACATTTTACGTGTTTAGTTTAATGAGTGCTATGTATATGGGATATATGTTTGGTATCTCTCCACTTTTAAGCTATTTTTATGGTGAAAAAAATAGTAAAAATCTAAAAAAATTAAAATGTATAAGTCTAAGATTGATAGGACTTGTAGCGATTATTACAACAGCATTTTCCATAATATTTTCTAAAGTTTTGGTAGGTATTTTTACAAGTCCAAATACTATTTCTTATAACCTTGCTATTAATGGTAATAAATTATTTTCTTTTGCACTTTTATTTGTTGGATTTAATACTTTTTCAAGTATGTTATTTACTGCATTATCCAATGGTAAGATATCAGCAATTATTGCCTTTTCTAGAACATTTATTTTTCTTGTAGGCACAATTATTATATTACCAATTTTATTTAATATTAATGGTCTTTGGTTATCTGTACCTGTATCAGAATTTCTAGCACTTATTTTATCTATTTACTATTTAAAAAAATACAAAAAAACATATCAATATTAAAAATCTATATATAATATAACAGTATATGTTCTGTTGATACGGTTATACTATTTCTAGAAATTTGGAGGTGCTTTTTATGAAATTAACAATATGTGAACTAAGTTATTTAAATGAATTAATTAGTAGTTGCGTTAATACAATTACATGTATGTCATTATTTAAAAATCAAGTTACTGATAATGAATTAAAATCTTTATTATCAACTCATTTTCCTATACATGTAGAAGATTATAATCGAAAAGTAGAATTTGTTAAAAATGCTGACATAGCTACAGGAAAATTAAATGTTCCTGAACTTAATACTTCTATATTTACAGAAAATCTTAATAACTCTAAACTTGCTGAATCAGTAACTGTAAATACTAATGTCACACATTTAACAGATAGAGAAATTGCTTTGTCTTATTTTCTAACACTAAAAAGAGCTGGTAAAGAATACGCAATAGCTTCAATGGAAGCTATAAATCTTACATTGCGACAATTTTTAAAAGATGCTTATACTATGAGCTGTAATCATTCTTATGAAGTTTATGAATGGATGGCAAAAAATAATTATTATCCTATAATTTTAACAACTGGTGAACAAACTGGTGATATTTCTAGTATTTATAACACAATTTCTTTATAATTTAAATTTCTATAAAAAATGGCTATGAAACTAAAATATATATCATAGCTATTTTTCATTATTAACTTTTATTAATATATATATTTAATAATTCATTCCAAACAATTTTCTTATATATGGGATATGTTTTAATAATTTATATGCCATTATAGTAATTAGAAAACTTAAGAACATAATTATTGTTGAATTTAATAATATGTTATTCGTTCCATAACATATTACATAATATCCAATTATAACTAATATAGACTGATGTAAAATATAAATTTGAAATGATGAATGGTTTAAAGATGTAAATATCCTTGTTTTATTGTTTAGATATATTTTACCAATTATTAAACAAGTCAAACTTCCTAGCCATGCAACTATATTTACTAAGAAATCTCCATAATATGAAAACTTATAATATAAAATTGTAAGTGTTAATTGAAATATTAAAAATAATGTAATAACCATTTTTTTATACGAGGAAAGTGCTACTTTTTTGATAAAAAAATCAAAAGCACTTGCGAACATATGTACTATATGATATGATTCTAAATATAGAAAAGAGGTGAG
>CANOSM010000034.1 GCA_947569365.1 uncultured Clostridium sp.
TATTTTTTTCTATGTTTTATGTATTTTAGATATGAATTATACAACATAAATTTTTTAGTTTCTTTAAATACTTAAAAATGAGTATAAGAAATATTATTTTAGAGTATATTATTATAAAGTATGAGAAATTTTATACACTTATAGATAAATTTAACAATGTTATTTTTTTCTTAAATTATATAAGGTAAATAATTCTAAAAAAATAGAAGATTTGTTTTCAAAATAACATTTGATAATAATATTAAAATATGATAATATACAAAAAAGTACATTTAATTATCTATTATAAGTTTTTTAAAGTTTATTAATTAATATATATTTATAAAAAATTATGATGGGAGGAATGTAAAATGAAGATTTTATTTGTAAATCATTTTCCGTTAACTGGATCAGGAAGTGGAGTTTATACAGCCAATCTTGCAAAAAGTCTTACGAGAAAAGGATATGAAGTAGCTATAATTTTTCCAGAGAATAGAGAAAAATATGAGGAATATGAAAACATAAAATTATATCCAGTTTTTTTCAAAGACAAAGAAGAAATATTAAATAGACAACAGCTTGATATGAATTTTCCATGTTTTACAACACATCCAAGAAGTACATTTAATTACAGAGACATGACCGATAAACAAAAAGAAATATATGAAGATGTATTTTATAACAAAATAAATAATGTTATAAAAGAATTTAAGCCAGATGTTATACATGCTGGACATATATGGACGTTAGCGGGTATAAGTGCAAAGTGCTGTAGAGAAAACAACATCCCATTAATAATAACATGCCATGGTACTGATCTAATGGGTATACAAGAAGAGATAAAACGAGGCGATAATTGGGGTACTAAATGGGCTAAGATGGCTATTGAATATGCAGATAAAGTGGTAACAATTTCTAAGGATAGCAACCAATTAGCAGAGAAAATTTTTCCAGAATTACAAGGTAAAACTATGTGGATTAGAAATGGTGTAGATAGTCATGTATTTTATAAAAATGAAAATGTAAATAAATCTAATGTATTAAAAAGTTTAGGAATTGAGAAAGATTATAAAAATGTAGTAAGTTTTGTTGGTAAATTAACGGAGTTTAAAGGCGTAGATATTCTTTTAGATGCAGTTTCAAAATATGAAGATGAAAATACTATAACACTTATTTCAGGAGATGGAGAATTAAGAGATGAATTAGAAAAGAAGTCAGAAGAGTTAAAATTAAAAAATGTTAAATTCTTAGGTAATCAACCACAAAGTAAATTAAATGATATATACAATATAGCAAAATGCTCATGTGTACCATCCAGAAGAGAGCCATTTCGGATTGGTAGCAGCGGAAGCAATGATTTGCGGAACTCCAGTAATTGCAACAAATGAAGGTGGACTACCAGACTTTGTGACACAAGATGTTGGAATACTAGTAAATACAGAAGATTCAAATGCTTTGGCAGAGTCAGTTAAAAACATAATTAATGAAAAAACAATATTTGATAGTAATTATATATCTAAGAAAATACAAAATAAGTATTCTCAAGATTCACTTATAGATGAATTTATTGATATTTACAATAATGGAATAAAAAATACCCATATAGGTTAAAATATGAAATATTTGACAATAAATATTGACTTAAAAAAATAAAGATGATAAAATATTATACGCTAGTATATTTCTCTACGGAAATAAGAACTAGCGTATATTTTATAAATAAAATAGGAGGTGAAATTTAAAAAATGCCAACAATTAATCAATTAGTAAGAAAAGGAAGACAATCTAGTAAAGCTAAATCTAATTCTCCAGCTCTTCAAAAAGGATATAACTCAAAAAAGAAAATAGCAACTGATGCAAGATCACCACAAAAAAGAGGTGTATGTACAGTAGTTAAAACTGTTACTCCAAAGAAACCAAACTCAGCTTTAAGAAAAGTTGCCAGAGTTAGACTTTCAAATGGATATGAAGTAACATCATATATTCCAGGTGAAGGACATAACTTACAAGAGCATAGTGTTGTTCTTATAAGAGGAGGAAGGGTAAAAGATATCCCAGGTGTTAGATATCATATTATAAGAGGAACATTAGATACAGCTGGTGTTAAAGACAGAATGCAAGCAAGATCTAAGTATGGAGCTAAGAGACCTAAAAAGTAAAATTTAGGAATAGCTTATAATTACTAATAGTGCAAATTATATGTTGGTCAGTTTTTTAAATTGAGTATAGATATATAAGTAGCACTATTACGGAAAAGTGAAATAATCTTTTCAGAGTACCTTTTAGTATTAAATATTAATACTAAATAATTAATATATAAGGAGGGAAGTATAGTGCCAAGAAGAGGATTTATAGCAAAAAGAGAAGTTTTACCAGATCCAATTTATAATAGCAAAGTTGTTACAAAACTAGTTAACAATATAATGTTAGATGGTAAAAAGTCAGTTGCTCAAAAAATAGTATATGGAGCATTTGATATAATAAAAGAGAAAGAACAAAAAGATCCATTAGAAGTTTTTGAGGCAGCTTTAGAAAATATAATGCCAGTTCTTGAAGTTAAAGCAAGAAGAGTAGGTGGAGCTACATACCAAGTTCCAATAGAAATTAGAGCTGAAAGAAGACAAACTTTAGGATTAAGATGGTTAGTTTCTTATGCTAGAACAAGACATGAAAAAACAATGGCAGAAAAACTAGCAGGAGAAATAATAGATGCTATTAATGGTAATGGTGGAGCATTTAAGAAGAAAGAAGATACACATAGAATGGCTGAAGCTAATAAAGCTTTTGCACATTATAAATGGTAAAATTTAATATAGGTGAATAACCAGAAAGGGGAAAAAATAATGGCTGGAAGAGCATTCCCATTAGAGAAAACAAGAAATATAGGAATAATGGCACACATTGATGCTGGAAAAACAACAACTACAGAAAGAATTCTTTTCTATACAGGAAAAACACATAAAATTGGTGAGGTTCATGATGGTGCAGCTACAATGGACTGGATGGAACAAGAACAAGAAAGAGGTATAACAATTACTTCTGCAGCTACAACAGCTCAATGGTTGGGTCATAGAATTAATATAATTGATACTCCAGGACACGTTGACTTTACAGTTGAAGTTCAAAGATCATTAAGAGTACTTGATGGTTCAGTTACAGTACTTGCTGCAAAAGGTGGTGTACAACCACAAACTGAAACAGTTTGGAGACAGGCAGACAAATATTCAGTACCAAGAATGGTATATGTAAATAAAATGGATATTACAGGCGCTAATTTCATGCTTTGTGTAGATCAATTAAAAAATAGATTGAAAGCAAACGCAATTCCAATCCAACTACCAATAGGAGCAGAAGATAATTTCGTTGGAATAGTTGATTTAATTAAAATGAGAGCTTTTATACACAAAGATGATTTAGGAAAAGAAATAGAAGAAACAGATGTACCAGATGATATGAAAGCAGATGCTGAAAAATTTAGAAGTGAAATGATCGAAGCTGCAGCAGATCAAGATGAAGAATTAATGATGAAATATCTTGAGGGTGAAGAAATTTCAGAAGAAGAAATTAAAAAGGCATTAAGAATTGGAACAATAAATAATAAAATAGTTCCTGTAACATGTGGTTCTTCATATAAAAATAAAGGTGTTCAAGAGTTATTAAATGCTATAATTGATTATATGCCATCACCACTTGATGTTGCTCATATTAAAGGTGAAACATTAGATGGAGAAGAAACAGAAGCTAAAACATCAGATACAGAGCCATTTGCTGCTCTAGCATTTAAAATAGCAACAGACCCATTTGTTGGAAAATTATGTTTCTTTAGAGTTTATTCAGGAACATTAGATTCAGGATCTACTGTTCTAAACTCAAGTAAAGATAAAAAAGAAAGAATAGGAAGAATTCTTCAAATGCATGCTAATCATAGAGAAGATATAGAAAAAGTATATGCTGGTGATATAGCAGCAGCTGTAGGATTAAAAGATGTAACAACAGGAAATACATTATGTGATCCTGATCATCCAATAATCCTAGAGTCAATGGAATTCCCAGAACCAGTTATTGATATAGCTATTGAGCCAAAAGATAAAGCTGCTCAAGAAAAAATGGGTATAGCTTTAGCAAAACTTGCTGAAGAAGATCCAACATTTAAAGCTTATACAAATCATGAAACTGGTCAAACTATTATTGCTGGTATGGGTGAATTACACTTAGATATTATCGTTGATAGATTAAAAAGAGAATTTAAAGTAGAATGTAATGTAGGTAAACCACAAGTTGCTTACAAAGAAACAATTAGAAATGCTGTAAAAGTAGAAGGAAAATTTATTCGTCAATCTGGTGGACGTGGACAATACGGTCATGTTTGGCTAGAAATGGAACCATTAGAACCGGGTACAGGTATTAAATTTGAGAGCAAAATCGTTGGTGGTGTTGTTCCAAAGGAATATATCAAACCAGTTGAAGAAGGAATTAGAGAGGCTGCTGAAAGTGGTGTACTTGCTGGATATCCAGTTATAGATTTCAAAGCAACATTAGTTGATGGTTCATATCATGATGTTGACTCTTCAGAAATGGCATTCAAAATTGCTGGTTCTATGGCATTTAAAGAAGGTTGTAAAAAAGCAAAATCAGTTATTTTAGAGCCAATTATGAAAGTTGAAATAACAGTTCCAGAAGAATATATGGGAGATGTTATAGGAGATGTTAACTCAAGAAGAGGAAGAATGGAAGGTATGGAAAATGTTGATGGAATGCAAGAAATAAAAGCAAATATCCCATTATCAGAAATGTTTGGATATGCAACAGACTTACGTTCAAAGACACAAGGTAGAGGAACATATTCTATGGAACCATCTCATTATGAAGAAGTTCCAAAATCTGTTTTAGATGAAATAGTATCATCTAGAGCAAAGAAAGAAGAATAATTTAGGGATTTAATTTATTAAAATCTTCAAAATACTTGCATTTTCTAAAGAAATAGTATAAAATGCAAGTGCTAAATTAGTTATTAAATTTAAATAAAATAAAAAAAGAGAAAAGGAGGAATTTTCAAATGGCAAAAGCTAAATTTGAAAGAACAAAACCACACGTAAATATTGGTACTATTGGTCACGTTGACCATGGAAAAACAACAACAACAGCTGCTATTACAAAATACTTACAATTATTAGGTAGAGCTCAATATTCAGCATATGATCAAATCGATGGAGCTCCAGAAGAAAAAGCTAGAGGAATAACAATTAATACAGCTCACGTTGAATATGAAACAGAAAACAGACATTATGCTCACGTTGACTGCCCAGGACATGCTGACTATGTTAAAAACATGATTACTGGTGCTGCTCAAATGGATGGTGCTATATTAGTAGTTTCAGCTGCTGATGGACCAATGCCACAAACAAGAGAGCATATACTACTTGCTAGACAAGTTGGTGTTAAATATATCGTTGTTTACTTAAATAAATGCGATATGGTTGATGATCCAGAATTATTAGAATTAGTTGAAATGGAAGTTAGAGATTTATTATCTACTTATGAATTCCCTGGAGACGAAATTCCAATTATAAAAGGATCTTCATTAAATGTATTAGAGAGTTCAGCTACAGATCCTAACGATCCTGTATATGCTCCAATGAAAGAATTAATGGATGCTGTTGATAGCTATATTCCAACACCAGACAGACCAACAGACCAACCATTCTTAATGCCAGTTGAAGATGTATTCTCTATCACAGGTAGAGGAACAGTTGCAACAGGTAGAGTAGAAAGAGGAATTGTTAAAGTATCTGATGAAGTTGAAATCGTAGGATTAAAGAACGAATCTTCAAAAACAGTTGTTACTGGAGTTGAAATGTTCAGAAAATTATTAGACCAAGCTGAAGCTGGTGATAATATAGGTGTATTATTAAGAGGTGTTCAAAGAACTGATATCGAAAGAGGTCAAGTTTTAGCTAAACCTGGAACAATACATCCACATACAAAATTCAAATCAGAAGTTTATATTCTAACAAAAGAAGAAGGTGGAAGACATACTCCATTCTTCAATGGATATAGACCACAATTCTATTTCAGAACAACTGATGTTACAGGTGTTATTGAATTACCTGCAGGAACAGAAATGGTTATGCCAGGTGATAATGTAACAATGGATATAGAGTTAATAACTCCAATTGCTATTGAAAAAGGATTAAGATTTGCTATTCGTGAAGGTGGTAGAACAGTAGGTTCTGGTATCGTTTCTGAAATAGCACAATAATTAAGTTTATCAAAAACTTCAATATCAAGGGTTTGATGTTATTCAAACCCTTGATATTTTTTTGTTAACTAGTTTTTTACTTTTTTATTGAAAACATCTATTATTATTTAATTATTTTGATATCAATTTTTTTATATTATTATGGAGGATTGTATTTAAAAGATATTTTATAAATATGATTAATTTAATATAAAAAAGAATATACTTTAATTTATATAAGTATTCTCATAGATCTTATATATTTACATAGAAAAGGAAATTAAAAACAAGATATTAATAATAAAGCAGTTTTTGGTTTTCAATAACATTAATCTAGATTTTTTCTTTAATAAAGGTTATTTACTTAATTATATTCAATTAATTATTTATAAAAATAAAAAAACATATTTATAATTAAAAATATGTTTAAAATAATTTGAATACAATTAGAATGTATGTAAATACATTGGATTAAAATGTTTTATATATGAAATTATTTCGGATAATAAAAAATATAATAAAAAGATTGTATTAAATTATAGATATATTTAAGTCTTTTTTCCTTTTAATCTGATAATATGTACAAATTTGATCTTATCATTTATTTTTTAATATATCTGATACAAATAGTTATTTAATATAGTTTTATTTTATATTAAATACATAACTTAATCTATTAATTTATATAATTACTACAATATTAGCAAAGTATGTTTTTTTATTGTTTGTGCTAAAATTATTATATAGAGAAAGTAATATACATACATAATAAAAATTTATACTTCTATTTTTTCTTTTTCTTTTTTTCTTGTTCAATAGTAAACTTTACAAATTCTGAAATCTTTTCTTTAATTTCATCACTAATAAAACCTCTATCAGACTTAGATAAAGCAATATAGAGTTCATCTTCTTCGAAAGAAGTCATATCTTTTTTATCATCAAATTTGGACGAGGTTCTTTCATTAGAAATACCCATTAAATATTCCATAGGACAATCAAAAATATCACATATCTTTATTTTTATATCATCACTAGGAACAATAGAACCATTTTCATACTGAGAAATACTACTTTTATTATTTAATCCTAATAAAAGTGCTAAATTTTCTTGAGTTAATTTTTTTTCTAATCTTAATGCTTTTATTCTATTCCCAACAAGTTTTTTATCAATTTCCATAATGCATCCTTTTTGTTTATTTAATATAAACATTATAGCATACTGTTTATTCAAAGTAAATAATTATATTTTTCTATATATATGTATGCAAAATTAATATTATTAAACATTTCTTTAAAAAAGTATTGACAGTTTAATATTAATAAACTATAATAACCACAATAAAGGTTTAATAATATTAAACTAAAAGGATAAATGAAAAGTGAATATAATTAAAAAATAAAGGATGTTTTTATAGAAATGCAGTATGATTCATTAGAAAAAGAAGTTTAATAATTTATTATAATATTGAAATAGGAAAACAGAGAATAAAGTAAAAAAATATAATAATGCCAGAAATTTTTTAGAAGATAGTAAAAATTTTATACTGAATGTTTAGTTAGATTAAACTTAAGGGAGAAAAGAATGGAAGAAGAATGGATAAGTATGACAGAGTATATGAAAAGATATAATATAGGCTATGAAACACTAAAAAATATGATTTACAAAAAAGAATTAGAAGTAAGAGAAACATCAGGAGGTCAATATAGAATTAGAGTAGGTAAAGATAATGTATCAAGAAAAGTATATGAAGCTGAAAAAGAAAGAAGAATACAAGCTGAAACTAAATTAGATATATTAAAAAAAATAATTCTAAATAAGTAAATAAAAATGGAAGAAAGTGAAATGAATGAAAATAATACAAATAATAATAGTATCTAGTATATATTTAATATCAGAAATAGCAATTATAATATTTATACAAGGCTTAGTATATCAAGTGATGGGTTTTAGTATATACAAGTGGATGATGGGTTTATTTTGTAAAGCTAAGAAAAAAACAAATAACAGAAAAAAAATTAATATACACAAAAACTTATTAACAATACAAATAAGAAAAAATATATTTAAAGTGAATAAAAGAGTAATGAAAAAATGTTGTTCAATTTCGATTAAATTTCTAAAAATAAAGAGAGGTATAAAATTTCAATTAAACATAATACTTTAACTTATTGAAACTGGAACTTTTACATAAACTTTGATTTTTCTTTCTTGTATGTAAAATGAAAATTATATTCGAATCATATAAAAAACAGACTATTATACCTAAAGAAATAATAATTGCACCATAATACTCTGAATTTCAGAGTTGTAATTAAGTAAATACTTATTTGCTTAATATTAAAAAGGATATTTATATGTAATACAAAAATATTTTTTGATAAATGTTCATAAACAACTGAAGAAATATTAATAATATCAATGATATGACTAGTTAACTTCAACATATTAAAATATATCAGTACATAATTTGTACGTATTTTTGAAAATAATTTATAACATCGAAAAGGATGATCTTTATAGATTGTCTTTTTTCAATATATAATCATAATGGGTGATTATATTTATAGTACACAAGAAAAAAAGATAGAATATTAGCAATTTACATACAGAATAGAAGAAGAACTAATGACTAAATTAAGAAAATTATCAATTCAAACTAATAAAAATGAGTTTATTAATGAAAGCATAAAATTTACTTTAGATAATTTAAAAATTGAATAAATTAAATAAGGTAAAAATCATATAACAATTTTTTATGTGCAAAGATTATTATTATGAATGAGTTAAATCAAAAGTAATTATATATGAGTCAATTAATGAATTAGAAATTAATATTAAATAATTATATACTTATGATAAAAGTGTTTGCGGTTTTAATTGATAAAACGCTATTTTTCGTCTTTTAAGAAAATATAATATTTTCCAATATTAAGTTTTAATTGTATACATAGATTTTCTATGTGTTAGCAAAAATATATATTATAAGAAAATTTTTTTAATGTTTATGAAAATATTTTAATGTTCTTTTTATAGATTTATAAAATTAGTATTGATTTTTTTTTATGTGCATAATAAAATATTTACATTATATATATGTACTAGGGGGACAGAGAATGAAAATACTTTTAGATGCAATGGGTGGAGATAATGCACCATATGCTACAATAAAAGGAGCTATTAATGCAATAAACCAGATTGAAGCAGAGATTATTCTTATTGGTAAAGAAGATGTAATAAGAGAGAAAATTAAAGAAATTTGTAATAAAGAATTAGAAGAAATTACAGATAGAATATCTATAAAAAACACAACTGAAACGATAGAGATGGAAGATACACCAACTTTAGCGATTAAACATAAAAAAGACTCATCAATGGTAGTAGGATTCAAAATGCTTAAACAAGGTGAAGGAGATGTTTTTATATCAGCAGGTAATTCAGGAGCTCTTCTTACAGGAGCAACATTACTTGTAGGAAGAATAAAAGGAATAGATAGACCAGCATTGGCAGGAATACTTCCAGCACATCATAGTAAACTTTTATTAATTGATTCAGGTGCAAATACAAATTGTAAGCCTATTAATTTATTACAATTTGCACAAATGTCAACAATATATTTAAAAAATACATTTGGAATCGAAAAACCGGCAATAGGACTTTTAAATATAGGAACAGAAGAAACAAAAGGTAATGAACTTACAAAAGAATCATATAAATTACTAAAAGAAAAGTCAGAGGAATTAGGAATTAATTTTGTTGGAAATGTAGAAGGAAGAGATGCTTTTTCTGGAGAAATTGATGCAATAGTTACAGATGGATTTACAGGTAATATATTCTTAAAGGCAGTAGAAGGAATTGGAAAACTTGTAAAAATATCTTTAAAAGAAAATTTTTTAAAAAATATATTTAGTAAGATTGCTGCAATTCCATCTTTACCAGCAATAAAAGGACTACAAAAGGCAATGGATTATAAATCATATGGTGGTGCTCTTTTTTTAGGAGTTAAAAAACCAGTAGTAAAAGCACATGGAAGTAGTGATGAAGTACTTTTTGAGTTTACCATAAAACAAGCTGAAATGTTTGTGAAAAATAAAGCAGTAGATAAAATGATAGAAGAATTTGAAAAAGTAAATAAAAATTAAAAAATATACTTGACATTTTATATAGCATAGATTAATAATAATACAGATAACTTATATAAAGAAAAAGGGAGGTGTACTAATGAGTACAGAAGAAGTTTTTGATAAAGTAAAAGGAATTATTGTTGAGCAATTGGGTGTTGCAGAATCAGCAGTAACTATGGAGGCATCTTTTATAGATGATTTAGGAGCAGATTCCTTAGATATAGTTGAATTAGTTATGGCTCTTGAAGAAGAATTCGATATAGAAATTCCAGATTCTGATGCTGAAAAAGTTTCAACAGTAGGGGATGTTGTTGATTATATAAAAGAAAATGTTTAATATTAGATAGAATAATCGCTTTAAAGCGGTTATTTTTTTCAATTATATTTAATAGTTTAATTGCAAAATTTTTATATAAGGTATATAATAAATAAATAATTTAAGGAGGTGAATAAAGTGGAATTAGAAAGTTTTGAGAATAAAATAGGATATCAATTTAAAAACAAAGAATTATTAAAAAAAGCATTAACACATACATCATATGCATATGAAAATAAAATTGATAGTAATGAGAAATTAGAATATTTAGGAGATAGCATATTAGAATTTATAGTTAGTAAATATTTATATAATAATTATATAAATTTGTCAGAAGGAGAAATGACTAAAGTTAGAGCCAATGTAGTTTGTGAAAACAGTTTATATGAAATAGCAAAGAGACATGATTTTAGTGATTTCTTGTATTTAGGAAAAAGTGAGAAGTCATCTAAAAATAGTAAAAAAGCATTACTAGCAGATAGTGTTGAAGCAGTAATTGCATCTATATATCTAGATGGTAATTTAGATAATGCAGAAAAATTTATATTAAATAATTTAAAGGATTTTATAAATGAATCAACAAAGCATGTAGGAGATAAGGATTATAAAACAGTATTACAAGAAAAATTGCAAGTACATGGTGATGTATCTATAAAATATAATGTCATTAAAGAACTAGGACCAGATCATGAAAAGATATTTATTGTAGAAGTACTATATAATAACAGAAAACTAGCAGAAGGAATGGGGAAAAATAAAAAACAAGCAGAGATGGAAGCAGCAAAAAATGCACTAAATAATATGTAAAAAAGAGGTACTAAATGAAGAGAAATTACATTATTCCAATATTTGTTCCACACTTAGGATGTAAAAATGATTGTTCATTTTGTAATCAAAAATCAATTAGTGGACAAATTAAAGAAGTAACAAAAGATGATGTAAAAGAAACAATAGAGATGTATTTAAATGATTTTAATAATGATATAGACAATGTAGAAGTTGCTTTTTTTGGAGGAAGTTTTACTGGAATAGATACAGAAAAACAGATTGAATTACTAGAAGCTGTACAACCATATATAAAATCTAAAAAAGTTAGTTCTATTAGATGTTCTACAAGACCAGATTATATAAATAGAGATATTTTGAAAAGACTTAAAAAATATCATGTAAAGACAATAGAATTAGGCATTCAATCATCAAATGATTATATACTAGCAAAAGCAAAAAGAGGTCATACTTTTGAAGATGTAAAGAAAGCATCTAAGCTAATTAGAAGACATAGATTTATTTTGGGCCATCAAATGATGGTAGGACTTCCAGAGAGTACTTTTTTAGATGAGATGAATACAGCAAAAGATTTAGCAAAATTAAAACCTAAAATAATGAGAATATATCCTGTGTTAGTAATAAAAGGCACAGAACTAGAAAGACAATATTTAAAAAGAGAATATGAGCCTCTAGAAGTAAATCAAGCTGTTAGTAGATGTAAAGATTTGTGTTATTTTTTTGATAAAAAGAAAATAAAAGTAATAAGAGTAGGGCTTCAAAGTACAGATACAATATCAGATCCAAGTAAAAATAAATTAAGTGAAGTTATTGCTGGACCATATCATGAGGCATTTAGGCAATTAGTCGATACGCAAATTTTTTATGATAAAATTTCTGAAAAGATTAAAGAAGTTGAAGTTAAAGTAAAAGAAGTGGAGATTTGTATAAACCCACAAGATATAAATAATGCTGTAGGTTATAAAAGAGAAAATATATTAAAAATAAAAGAAATGTATGATGTTGATGTTGTAATTAAACAAAATAGTAAAATAAAACCAGGAGTGATAAAAATAAATATACTTAAAAGATATGCAGATTTTTTAGATGAGAATTAAAAAATAGAATACATAAATAATAAATGCCTATACTAAGTATAGGTGTTTTTTATGAATAATTTGAAAATTAAGGAAATAATTAAACAATGGATGTTTTGCATAATTGGATGTGTACTTATAGCAGTTGGTGTAGTATTCTTTCTATTACCACTTAAAATATCATCTGGTGGACTTACTGGTATAGCAACTGCATTTTATTACCTATTTAATTTTAAAATGGGTTATACAATTCTGTTATTAAATATTCCATTATTTTTATTAGGATTTTTTAGGATAGGAAAATCGTTCTTTTTAAAAACTATATTTTCAACATGGTTTTTATCATACTTAATGGATTTATTAGAAAATATAAATATATCTTTAAATATTCATGATATGTTACTTGCATCAATATATGGTGGGATTATAATAGGAGTAGGAACATCTTTTATATTTTTAGCTAATAGTTCTACAGGAGGTTCAGAATTACTTATAAACATTATATTATCATTTAAAAAGAATGCAAGTGTATCAAAGCTATTATGGATAATAGATTCAGTAGTTGTATTATTCAATCTTATTGTATTTAGACAAATAGATATAGGATTATATTCATTTATAGTAATATATCTAAATTCAAAGATAGTAGATTTATTAGCAGAAGGATTAGATTTTAGTAAAGTTGTATATATAATATCAGATAATAATAAAGAGATATCAAATGGTATAATGCATGAGCTAAATAAAGGTGTTACAGGATTGTATGGTAGAGGAATGTATGAAGATAAAGATATGATGGTACTTTTATGTGTTATAAGAAAAAGAGATGTTTTAGAACTAAAAAGACTAGTATCTAGAATAGATAATAAAGCATTTATGATAGTTGCAGATTCAACAAATGTGTATGGTTTAGGATTTGAAAACGAATTATAAAGAAAGTGAGACTATAACAGTCTCATTTTTAATTGTATTTAAATAAATATAATTAATATTTTAGATTTTTTTCTTTGTTCTTTGAAAAAACTGTATAATTGACTTTAAAAGGAAAATTTGATATTATTAAAAAGGCATAACGACAAAATAGATCTGGAGGAAAATAATATGAATTATTATATTGATCTTGATAATACTTTATATGATACAACATCTTTGAAAGAAGAGATGTTATATGTAATAGCAAGTAAAATATATGAATATACAAAAAAAAATAATATAGAAGATATGATAGTAGAATTAAAAGCAATGTTCAATAGAGAACATTGTTATAATATTTATAAATTAGCAATTTGTTTTGCAGAAAAATATAATATAGATAAAGATATTTTAATAAATAATGTAGAAAATACAATATTAAATGGAAAAAAGTATGTATATAATGATGTAATAGGATATTTAACACATCTTAAAGATAAAGGGAATAATATAAATATTCTTACATATGTTGTACAAGAAGATCTATCATATCAACTTACAAAAATAAAAGGGTCAGGATTATCAGAATATGTTGATAATATAATAATAACATCTAATGTAAAGTATAATCTAGACTTAGAATATGATAAAGGAATTTTTATAGATGATAATCCAGATGATCTAGTAGGATTGGCATCAAAGAATCCAAAATCTTTGATTAGAATTAAAAGAAAAAATAATAAACATTCTATTAAGAAAGTGGAGATTGATAACTTAGTAGAGTGTGAATCTTTAAATGAAATTTTAGAGATTTGATTGAAAGGAAGATTAATATGCAAAAAAATAAAAAAGTGGTAGTTTTAGGTGGAGGAACAGGAACATCAACTTTATTTAAGGGACTAAAATATTTTCCTGTTGATATAACAGCTATAATTACTGTGTCTGATAATGGTAGAAGTACAGGAAGATTGAGAAAAGAATTTTCGACACCAGCAGTTGGAGATATAAGAAAAGTATTAAGTAATTTATCAACTTTGCCAGATGAAATAAGAGATATTATGGAGTATAGATTATCTACATCTAGTGATAGTGATTTAAATGGGCATGCATTAGGAAATTTAATTCTTACATCTCTTATAAAAGAAACAGGTAGTTTAAAAACAAGTATAGAATATTTAAGTGAGATATTATCAGTACATCATAAAGTACTTCCACTTTCTGAAGATTATTTAACTTTAATGGGAGAAACTGTTGATGGAGATGTAATAGAAGGTGAAGAAGAAATTACTAAAGCTAATAAGAAATATAAAAGATTATTTTATAAAGATGAACCACATATATTACCAGAAGTTTTTGATAGTATAGCAAAAGCAGATCTAATAATACTTAGTATTGGAAGTTTATATACAAGTGTTATGCCACATATAATTTGTGAAGATATGGTAAAGGCTATAAATAAGACTAAAAAAGCAAAGCTTATGTATATTTGTAATGCTATGACTCAACCTGGAGAAACAGATAATTTTGGAGTTAGTGATCATGTAAAGTCATTAGAAAGATATTTAGGAAAAGATTCTATAGATGTAGTTATAGCAAGTAATACGAAACTTTCAAAGAAAATACTTACTAAATATGAGACAGAAGAACAAAAAGAACAAGTAAGAATTGATTATGAAAATATGCAAGATTCAAAATATGAACTAATAGAAGATGATTTATTAACAATTTCAAATAATACAATAAGACATAATAGTATGAAGTTAAGTGCAGATATATTCTCATATTTAATGAGATAGAAAATAGAATCTCCTACAAAAAGGCAAAATAGGCAATTTGTGTAGGAGATATTATTATAATTTGAAATATTATGTAAATTGTAGTATAATAATACTATCATTCGTCGGCACAGCGAAATAAGAGTGTGCAAGTTATAGAATTATTGCTATTATTTTAGCAATAATCAAAGAAAGGTAGGTTATTATTATGAAAAAACGGAATGTATTATTAGTATTTATAGTTGTTATATTATTTGCTACAGGATGTACTTGTACAAGTAGTAACACTAGTCAGGAAATTAATTATAAAGAATTATATAATGAACTAGTTGAACAATATGATACATTAAAGACAAATTATGATAAGATGATAAAGGACTATAAAGGATTAAAGAAGATAAAAGAGGAATATATACATTTATTAGAGGATCATAATAAGAGTGAAGAAATACAGGTATATTATTTAGATGAATCAGGTGAAATATCTTATTTAAATGTTAAAGATTTAGTGAAACTAGCACAAGATGATTATACAGAATGCAATAGTAAAACTTTCTTTACACGTAAGATTAATATAACAGTTGTATGTAATAAATATAAATTAAAAGATATTAGTATAATAAAAGCAAATGGAGAAATACAGAAATTAAAGCCTAAAAAAGTGTGTAAAGGTACATATATGATAATAGTAGAACCTGATATTTGTGAAGTTGAAACTCTCAAGATAGAATGTAAAGAGATAACTCTCTATTCTTCCTTAAAAGTATCTTAGTAATTTTGATATTTGTAATAATAGCTGGAGTTAAATACTTATGATAAAAGTATTTAACTCCAATTTTTTCTTTATTTTATAATTTCTATTGTTTGATATATAAAAAAATAATATAATAATTCTATAAAAATAAATTGATAAATCAAGCATTAACTTTTTAGGAGAAAAAATGTTAAAGATAATTGTTATTGGATGTCCAGGAGCTGGAAAAAGTACATTTGCACGAAAATTAAAAAATATAACAAATCTTCCATTATATCATTTAGATATGATATGGCATAAGCCAAATAAAACTAATATTTCTAGAAAAGAATTTGATAAAGAATTAATTAATATATTAAAAAGAGATAAATGGATTATAGACGGAAATTATAATCGTACTTTGGAAATGCGTTTAAAAGAATGTGATACAGTATTTTTATTAGATTTCCCATTAGAAGTTTGCCTTCTAGGTGCAAAAACTCGTATTGGAAAAAAGAGAGAAGATTTACCTTGGATTGAAGAAAAAATTGATAAGGAATTTGAAAATGCTATTCTTAATTTTTCAAAGGATAAATTACCAGAGATATACAATTTACTAATAAAATATAAAGAAGATAAAAACATTATTATTTTTAAGACAAGGCAAGAAGCTGATGACTATTTAAAAAAGTTAATAATTAAAGAAATATAATATAAGGCAAAAGGAGAAATAAGAAATGAAAATGCACTTTGGCTTTTCATATATTGGTTTAATATTTTTACTAATGCTATTTATTCGTAATATAATATGGAGTAAAAATAAACTTAAAGATTATGATAAATTTGCTAAAAATGAAAATAAAATACTTTTATTATTTGAAAGAATTGGTGAAGACTAGTAACTTGTATTGTTTTGATTTTTAAAGATTTTAATATAAATACTATTTCTAATTGGTCTGTTATAATATTAATGGCATTCTTAATAATGATTCTTTATGAAATATATTGGGTAAGATATTTTAGAAGTGATAAAAAAATGAAAGACTTTTATAGTAGTTTTATTCGGAATACCTGTTGCATGAGCAGTACTTCCAGTAATTGCATTTTTATTGTTAGGGATATATGGTAAAAATATATTTTTAATAATAGCTGCAATAATATTAGGGATAGGTCATATTGGAATACATATAGATCATAAAAAAGAAATTAATTAAATTATAAATAAGAAAAAATGATATAATTATTTAAATATAAATTATTATTATATGATAAGTAAAATAAATAAAAAATGGAGATAGAGATGGAAGAACAAATATATATATTAGAAGATATAAAATCATTTGAATTAAATCATATTTTTGATTGTGGTCAATGTTTTAGATGGAATCTTCAAGAAGATGGAAGTTATACAGGAGTAATAAAACATGGAGTATTAAATGTAAAAAAAGAAAATAGTAATATTATTTTTAAAGGAATGTTGGATTCTGATATAAAGAAAGCTATCGAAGATTATTTTGATTTAAAAACAGATTATGAGAAATTAAAAAGAATATTAAGCAAAGTAGATATTAATATGAAAAAGAGTATTGAGTATGGATATGGAATAAGAATATTAAATCAAGATTTATGGGAATGCATTATATCTTTTATAATATCAGCAAATAATAATATTCCAAGAATTAAGGGAATTATAGAAAGAATATCTAAAAAATGTGGAAAAAAGGTTATATTTAATAAAGAAGATTATTACTTATTTCCAACTCCTGAGGAACTATCAGTATTAAATGTACAAGATTTAAGGGATTTAGGATTAGGTTTTAGAGATAAAAGAGTATTTACAACTACAAAAATGATATTAGAAAAACAAGTAGATTTATATAAATTAGAACAAATGAGTAATTCAGAAGACATACGTAACGAACTTTTAAAATTAGATGGTGTAGGACCTAAAGTTGCTGATTGTATAATGTTATTTTCACTAAAAAGATTTGATGTATTTCCAATAGATGTATGGGTAAGAAGAGTTATGAATGATTTATACATACATAATGAAGATGAAACAAAAGTAGATAAAAAATATTTAAATAAAGTTGCAAATGAAATGTTTGGAGAAATTTCAGGAATTGCACAGCAATATTTGTTCTATTGGAGAAGAGAAAATTAATAGAAAGACAGAATCATATTAAAGTAATATTGAGTAAAAATATAAGTCAACAAAAAAAGTTATAACAAATATATGTATGGTTAATTTTAAAACTAAATTCTAGTGAAAAATCCAAAGGTAAGTTCCAATTTCTAGTCTTTCTCATAAATTGGTAATACGATTTTTTATTTTAAAAAGTAGATTTTTAGATTGTCCAAATCTAATTTCAACTTTTGTTGCTTTTGCTATTTACTATTTTTTATTATAAATTTATTTTTTCTTGTGTAATAAGCTTAGTTTTAATACAATATTAGATGTATTGCTTATATTTTCAAATGGTATGTATGCTTTGGTTTCTAATGCTTTTAAGAATTTTGAACATTCTTTTGAATAATAATTAATATCTTCTACTATTCCAGAAATATATCTGTTATAAATATATCTATATTTTTTCATGTTATTCTCCTTTCAAGCAAAAGCAACAATATTATTATAACAGATGTAGAGTTGTCCATATTTAAAATCCACTGATAAAATTTGCACATATAAAAAATGAGTTTTTATTGTTCAAACTTAAATTCCACTATTTATTCTAAAATGGAATTTACTTTTAAAATTAATACAAATATATGTATATTGTAATAATAATTTGCAATATTATGTAAATTATAGTATAATAATGGTTATTTTCTATTTCGTGTGGGTAAGTTACAATAATGATATTTACAACAACA
>CANOSM010000035.1 GCA_947569365.1 uncultured Clostridium sp.
GGGTATGTGATGCAAAAGTAATAGTACATCATTATATAGAGAGGGAGGCACCAGAGGGATCAGGAACATATGAACCTACAGATACAAAGATAGCAGAAGATCAGCTAATAGAAGGAACGCAAGGAGATGCATTTACAACAAGTATAGTAAAGTTAGATGATATAGACTATGAGTATGGAGGAAATCATACAATAAGTCCAGAAGGATTAACAGATATAACAGATGGAGGAGACACAGTAAGTGGAATAAAGAAAGAGTTCCTAATAGAGATAACGTACTATTATAGATTGAGAAACGTGCAGTATAGAGTACATCATAAAGAGATGCATACAAATAAGCAAATATTCCCAGACGAAACATATAATAATGTACCAGCAAAGAAAAAAATAGAATCACATCCATACATAAGAAATGACATATATGGATATAAGTATGTAAAGTGTGATGTAGAATATATAATATTAAAATATGAGGAGCCAGGAGGACCAAAATATAATGATATAACAATATTCTACGAGAAAAAGGACACAAAAGTAATAGCGCATCATTATTTAATTAATATGGAGGGAGAGAAAACAGAAGAAAGATTAGCACAGGATGTAGTAATAGAAGGAAAAGTATTTGATCCATATAAGACAGAGGTACGAAAAGGAGGACCAGACCTAAATACAGGAGACATGACAACAGTACCATGGAATTATGAGTTTGTAGAAACAATAAGAAAAGATCAAGGAACTAATCCAGACTATGCATTTATAAGTACAACAACAGCGACAGGAAAAGGAAATGTAGAGACAGCGGGAATACCTGCAGGATTAAGTAGATGGAGTGCTGATGGTGTATCACAAGGTATGGAGGAATGGACTGTTGAGATAATATATTATTATAAGCTTACAGACTGTCATGTAGAACATACTATAGAAAAAACAGGAACTAAGGAACTAAATTCTACAAAAGGAAAAGTAACATATCATATACAATATCAAGCTAAAATTAATAATTATATAGGTCCAGTACAAATATCACTATGGGATATATTACCATATGAAATAGATGAATCTGAGTCATCTATAAGCGCAGTATCTGTTAATTTTGCTGGTGAAGATGTATCATCATCAACAAAAGGAATATATAATAATGCAGAAAAGAAGATATCATGGCCAATAATAAATAAGGACATAAATACATATGATAATAAAGGAGTAAGTACGCAAAAGATAATACAATGTAGTATGGATGTAACTGTAAAATTTAGAGGCTTAGAAGTAAATGATATTACAAAAAGAGATGGAATTATTAACAGGGCATTTGGAGGTATATTCTTACCTGTAAATAATTATAATCCTGTAAAAAATCCAGTTGAAGATGATCATAGAACAGTACTTAAAGTAAATGGAAAGGTAATTGTAAAATACTTAGAAGATGGTGTAACTCCAGATCATGAATTAAAAGAACGTGTAACACATACAGGACCAGTAGGAGACCAATTTGATATAAATGCTGATAAAGCAGATATATCAGGATATGAATTAGTACGTGAACCAGAAAACAAAAAGGGAACATATACAGAAGAAGATCAAATAAAGATATTCTATTATAAGAAAAAAGCACATGTACATGTAACATATGTAGATGCTGTTACACTAAAGGAAATAGACGATGCCGCAGACATATATGGAATTGCAGGTGATCATTATGATACAGAAAGAAGAAATATAAATGGTTATGAATTCCCACCAACAGATTCAGGAAATACATCAGGTACAATGGTTGGTACAGGTAGGGACAGAATAGATGTAATTTACTATTACAAGGCAAAGAAATATAAATATAGGGTAGAATATTACTATGATGGAATATTAAAGCCAGAAAGAACCATGAGATATGGAGAAGAAGATTGTGGAACAAAAATAGAATCATATGAAGATAAATGTGATCCAGGATATACATTAGTAGATAAAAAGAATTACCCATTATATATAACACCAAATGAAGAGGAAAATGTAATTAAGTTATATTATGAGCAAGGAGTAGTTAGCTATAAAATATATTATTATTATGATGAAGTAAAAGATGATTTATTGACAGAAAAGAAATTTGATAAATTAGGTGTAATTGTAAATAAATATGATGATAAATGTAAACCAGGATATAAATTCCAAAAGGATAGTGGAGAAATCCAATTAAAAGAAGATGAGACTCAAAATATAATTAGAGTATATTATGTTAGTAGAACAGATATAAAATATAGAGTAGAATACTATTATGATGAAATATTAAAGCCAGAAAAGACAGATGAACTTGAAGGAAAGTTGAATGAAAAAATAAGAACAGCTGCTCAAAAGCCTGAAGAAGGGTATGTATACGAGAAAACTATACCAGCAATACCAACTGTACCACTTACAATAACACCAAACGAAGATGAAAATGTAATTAAAGTATATTATGTTAGAAAGAAAGACATTAAATATACAATAGAGTATTATTATGATGGTGTGATAGATGCAAAAAATACAGTAGTCAAAAAGGCAACATATAAAGATCATATAGCTTCATATGAAGATAAACCAAAGAAAGGATTTGTATGGGATCACGACTTATGGGGCAATGATCCTAATAAGAAAGCAATAGACATAAGTTTAGATGAAAATGACAATATAATAAAAGTATATTATGTAAGTAAGTTATATAGCTATAAAGTAGATTACTATTATAATGGTGAAAAAGATCCAGAAAAGACAGATTACTTTGAGAAGTGTGTAAAACTTGGAGATGAAATAACTACATATGAAGATAAGAATATACCAGGTTATAAATTCAATGGAGCAAGTGCAAGTGAAAGTCGCCCATTAGTAATACGTGATGAAGACACATATGTATATAATATAATTAGAGTATATTATGTAATAGATGAAGAAAATACAAAAGAATTAAAATATACAATAGAATATTACAAAAACAAGATACTACAATCAGAAGATACAATAGTAGATAAGACAAAAGTTCAAATACTAGAGCCTGACACAATGAGAGTAAACTTTAGTTATATTAATACAGGAAACAAATATCCAGGATTTTATTTTGAAACATCAGTGCCAAGCCCAATTCCAACGGTAGTAAATAATGGAGATGTAATCAAAATCTACTTTACAGAGAAAACTCCAACTATACCAGTTAATGAAATTGAAAAGACAGGAACAAAATCAATAAAGAATAGTTCAGATACTATAAATTATAAGATAACATATGAAATAAAAATAGATGATTATATAGGAACAGCAAAAGCAAAGATAGTTGATACACTACCATATGAAATAGACACAACTAGTGCAAGACTAGATGGAGGAGAATATTCAGCAGCAGATAAGACAATAACATGGAATATTAATCTAGGAAATGTTAATACTTATGATGATACAGGAACTAATATAACAAAGAGGTTTGAAATAGTAAAAGACATTTCAGTACAATATGTAGGAGTAGAACTTGAAAAGGATGCTTTAGTAAATAAAGTAAAAGGACATGTATATTTACCAGAAAAAGGACTAGAAAAAGAGGATGATGATGAACATCCAACTGACATAGGAGTGTATGGAGATGTTATTGTAAAATATGTAGACAAATACACAAATGAAGAAATATCAGATAGAGTGACTCATAATGGAAAAGTAGGAACAGAATTTGATATAACAAAAGATAAAAAGAATATAGAAGGTTACAAATTAATAGAAGAACCAGCAGAAAAGAAAGGTCTATATACAGAAGAAACTCAAGAAAAGATATATTACTATATCAAAGCAACAGGAGTAGATGTAAAATATATAGATATAGATACAAAGAAAGAAATAGCAGATAGTGAAACAATAGAAGGATATCAAGGAGAGCATTATACTACTGTAAAGAAAGATATAGAACATTATACTTTTGTAAAGAGTACAGATAATACAGAAGGTGAATTTGCAAGAGAAAGAATAGAAGTAATATACTATTATAGACTAAATAATTATGAATATAGGATAGAATATTATTATGACGGTAAAATTAATAATGATAAGACAGAATATGGAGAGGCCAAATTTGAAGAAGAAATAAATGACTATATAGATAAAGTAGAACCAGGATATGGATTAGAACATATAGATAATAAACCACTAAAAATAACAGATAATTCAGAAAATAATGTAATGAAAATCTACTATGTAAAAGCAAACTATAGATATACAGTAGAATATTACTATGATGGATTGAAGAAGGATGAATACACGGAAACACGTGTATCTAGCTATAAAGCCGTTATAAATGACTTTATAGATAAACGTGATCCAGGATATACATTAGTGGATAAAAAGAATTTACCATTAACGCTATCAGAAAAACCAGAAGAAAATATAATAAAATTATATTATGAAAAACAAAGATATCCATATACAGTAGAATATTATTATGATGGAGTGAGAAATGACACAAGAACAGACGTATATGAAAATATAGAGTATGGAACAAAGATAAGAACATATGTAGAAAAATTAGATCCAGGATATACAAGAAAAAAGACAGAGAACTTACCATTAACAATAACTGAAAACGAAGACAATAATGTAATTAGAATATATTATGTAAAAAAGAAATATGATTATAGAGTAGAGTATTATTATGATGGTAAAATAGACAATAGATTAACAGATATATTCAATGTAGATTATGGAACAAAAATAAGATCTTATGAGGATAAAGTAAAAGATGGATATGTACACGAAAAAACTATACCAGCAATACCAACAGTAGCATTAACAGTAACAGAAAATGAAGATCAAAATGTAATTAAAGTATATTACGTGAGAAAACTATTTAAGTATACAGTAGAATACTATTATGATGGTAAAATAGACAGCAAATTAACAGATACATTTACTGCAGAATATGGAACAAAGATAAGAGAGTATGAAGACAAGGTAAAAGAAGGATATACACATGAAAAAACCATACCAGCAATACCAACAGTAGCATTAACGATAACAGAAAATGAAGAAGAGAATGTAATCAAAGTATATTATATAAAAGATGATGGAAAGACAAAGACATTAAGATATACAGTAGAATACTATAAAAATGGAATAAAGCAAGAAGATGATACAGAAGTATTTACAAAGACAGTACAAATCTTAGATTCTGATACACTTACAGTAAATAGAGATGCCATAAATACAGTAAATAAATATCCAGGTTATAAATTCGAAAAGAGTATGCCATCAGTAATACCATCAACTGTAAATAATGGAGATGTAATTAAAATATATTATATAAAAGAAACAACAACTGTAAATAATGATGTTACAAAGACTGGTACAAAAGAAATTACATCAGTTAAAGATATAGTAAATTATAAACTTTCATATCAAGCAGATATAGACAACTATATAGGAGATGCAACATTACGTATAATAGATAGATTACCATACTCAATAGATACAGTACAATCAAAATTAGCTGGTGGAAAATATTCAGCAGCAGACAGAACAATAACATGGGATATAGACTTAGGAAGAATAAATACATTTAAAACAGGTGTAAATGTAACAGAACATATAAATGTTGTAAAAGAAATATCGGTAGTATATACAGATATAGACGTAGATAAGGATTATATGGTAAATAGAGTACATTCAGTATTATATCTACCAGATAACGACAGAATATATGAAGATGATGATGATCATGAAACAGACATAAAGATAAAAGGAAAAGTAATAGTAAAATATAAAGATAAGAGAACAGGAGAAGAAATATCAGATAGAGTAAATAAAGCAGGAAAAGTAGGAACAGCATTTGATGTATCAGAAGACAAAAAAGAAATAAGTGGATATACATTAGTAGAAGAACCAGCAGAAAAAACAGGTGTATACAAAGAAACTGTTCAAGAGAAGATTTACTATTATGCAAAGAATACAAAAGTACATGTAACATATGTAGAAAAATCAACAGGAAAAGAAATAGCAGATGATGAGACAATTTTAGGATATGTTGGAAAATCATATGAAACAGTAAAGAAAGAAATTACAAATTACAGATTTGTAGAAAGTACAAGCAATACATCAGGAACAATGACACAAGTAACAATTGAAGTAATATACTATTATGAAGCAGATGGATATCGTTATAAAGTAGAGTATTATTATGATGGAATTATGGATTCAAGTAAAACAGAGACACATACAGCAAAATATGGAGAAATAATATCTACATATACAGATAAAAATAAATCTGGATATAGATTTGAAAAGACAGAATACTTACCATTAACAATTTCAAATAATGAAAGTAAAAATATAATAAAAGTTTACTATATTAAAGATGATAAAGATAAAAAGACATTAAAATATACAGTAGAGTATTATAAAGATGGAGTAAAACAAGAAATAGATACACAAATAGAGTACTTAACAGTAGACTCAGATGCACCAAATACAATTACTGTAAACAAATCAAAGATTAACACAGTAAACAAATATCCAGGATATACATTTGAAAAAACAGATCCAGCACCAATACCAGACACTGTAAATAATGGAGATGTAATTAAAGTATATTATGTAAAGAAACCTACTGAAACACCAGAGCCTGTTATAGAAAAGACAGGTACAAATAAAATAACATCACTTGATGAAAGAGTAATATATAACATATCATATGAAACAACAATAGATAATTATAAAGGAAGAGTAACATTAGACCTTAAAGATAAATTACCATATCATATTGTTGAATCAAAATCAAACTTAGATGGTGGAAAATATAATAAAGATACTAAAGAAATAATATGGAACTTTGACTTTGGAGAAATAGATACATTTGCTACAGGTAAAAATGTAAGCAAAAAGATAAAAGTTGAAAAGACAATAAGTGTTGTATATGAAGACATAGAAGATGGTGTAGATAATATAACAAACAAAGTTATATCTGATTTAGATTTACCAGATGCAGATTTACATAAGAAAAATGAAGATACACACATAACAGAGATAGACTTAAAAGGAATATTAGAAGTAAAGTATATTGATATAATGACAAATGAAGAGATACTTGATTCAGTAATAAGAACTGGAAAGATTGGAGAAGCATTTGATGTAACAGAAAACAAGAGAAAAATACCAGGATATATATTAGTAGAAGAACCAAGAGATCCAACAGGAACATACAAGAAAGAAAAACAAGAAAAAATATTCTATTATGCAAAAGAAGCAATGGTACATGTAACATACAGAGATATAAATACAAAAGCAGAAATAGCATCAGATGAACTAATTGAAGGTTATGAGGGTCAAACATATAAAACTGTGCAAAAGACAATTGAACATTATAGATTTGTAAAGAGTACAGACAATACATATGGAAAAATGACAAGAACAACGATAGAAGTAATATACTATTATGAACCAATTAAATATCCATATACAGTTGAATACTATTATAATGGTATAAAAGATACAACAAAGACAGAATATGGAGAAGGAATATACGGAAAGAGAATAACAACTTATACAGATAAAGTAATACCAGGATATATACTAGAAAAGACAGAAAATTTACCATTAACAATAGTAGAGAATCCAAATGAAAATATAATAAAAATTTACTATATTACAGATGATGGATCAAAGAAGACATTAAATTATACAGTAGAATATTATAAAAATAATGTATTACAACCAGAAGATACATATACAGAGATTAGAACAGTAAATGCTACAGAATCTGATATGATAATAGTAAATAGATCAAAAATCAATACAGTAAACATGTATCCAGGATATAAGTTTATAAAAACAAATCCATCAGTTATACCATCACAAGTAATAACTGGAAGTGTAATAAAAGTATACTACGAAAAAATAGATCCAAGTATACCAAAGAATGTAGTAGAAAAGACAGGTACAGAAAAGATAACATCAGTAAATGATAAAGTAAGCTATAAAATACAATATGAAGCAAGAATAGATAACTACAAAGGAAAAGCAGGTGTACACATAGTAGATACACTTCCATATGAAATAGATGAATCTACAGCAAGATTAGATGGAGGAATATACTCAAAAGAAGCTAAAACAATAACATGGGATATTGATCTTGGAGAAGTAAATACATTTGAAACAGGAAAGAATGTAACAAAAGTAGTAAAACTAGTAAGAAATGTAACAGTACAATATAAAGATATAGACTTAACAAAAGAACTAATGATAAATAATGTTCATTCAACAATATACTTACCAGCAGATGACAAAATGGATGAAGATGACGATGATCATCCAACAGAGATAGATGTAGATGGAACTGTAATAGTAAGATATAAAGATAAGGCAACAGGAGAAGAAATAGAAACTCCAATAAAGAGAACTGGAAAAGTTGGAACAGACTTTGATATAACAGATACAAAGAAAGATATAGATGGATATACACTTGTAGAAGAACCATCAGTAAAAACAGGTATTTATAAAAAAGGAGTAATAGAGAAAATATACTATTATGCAAAAAATACAAAAGTACATGTAACATATGTAGATGAAAATACTGGAAAGGAAATAGCTGACGATATAACAATTAAGGGATACGAGGGTAAAGAATATAATACAGAAAAGAAAGACATAAAAGGATATACATATGTAAGAAGTACACCTAATACATCAGGAACTATGAAGAGAGAAACAATTGAAGTAATATATTACTATAACTACGGTACTAAAGTAATTGTACAATATATTGTAAGAGCAACAGGTGAGTTATTAGACAAAGTAGAACAACCAGGTTCAGTTGGAGATGTATTTACATCAGTAGAAAAATCATTCGAAGGATATATACTAGATGAAGCTCCTGAAAACAAGACAGTAACAATGACAAAAGAAGTAATAATTTTAAGATATTACTATAAAAAGATAGAAACACCACCTATTGATCCAGATGATCCAGATAAAAAGCCTGCAATAGTAATAGAAAAACACATAGATGATCATACAGGAAAACTATTAGAGCAAAAGACACATAGAGGATATGTTGGAGATAGATATGAAACAACAGAGTTAAGCTTCCCAAGATATGAACTAGTAAAAGAAAAATATCCAACTAATGCAGTAGGAACAATGACATTAGATGTAATTGAAGTAGATTATTACTACAAGAAGAAATCTACAGTAACAGCAGAGTATATAGATAAGAATACAGGAGAAAAGATAGAAAAAGATGAAGTTACTAAAGGTTATGTAGGTGATAATTATACAACTAATGAAAAAGATATTGAACATTATAAATTAGTAGAAATTCCAGAAAATAAAAATGGAACATTCCCAGAAGATGATATAACAGTAAAATACTATTATGTTCGTGAATCAGCAGGAGTAATAGAAAAACATATAGATGAAAAGACAGGAAAAATCTTATATGAAACAACTCATAAAGGATATGAAGGAGATGATTATTCAACAGAAGAGAGATCTTTTGTAGGATATGAACTTGTAAAATCAAAATATCCAAAGAATGCAAAAGGTAAGATGAAGAAAGAAGTAATTGAAGTAATTTACTATTACAATAGAAAAGGAAAAGTAATAGTTAGATATGAAGATTCAGTTACAGGAGAAATTTTAGATAAAGAAGAAATGGAAGGAACTGATGGAGATCCATATGAAACAGAGAAGAAGAAATTCGATGGATATGAATTCAAAGAAATAGTAGGAAATCCAAAAGGTGAATTTGATGCAGATAAAGACATAGTAGTAATTTACAAATATAGAAAACCAGCAGAAGTAGAAGTAAAATATGTAGACAAAGATACTAATAAAGAAATAGCAGATAGAGATCATCAAAAAGGATATGAAGGAGATAATTATACAACAAGTTCAAAAGATATAGAAGATTATGAACTAATAGAAGTACCATCAAATAGTTCAGGAACAATGAAAGGTAAAATAACTGTAATCTATTATTATAGAAAAGGTGTATTTGACCTAAGTATAGATAAGACAGTAGATAAAATAATAGTAGATGGAAAAGTTAAAAACTTAGATGATGCAGATATAGGAAAAGCAGAAGTTCATAGAAAGAAAGTAAATAGCAGTAATGTAACAGTAGTATTCAATATCAGAGTAAAAAATGTTGGAGATGTAAAAGGAAAGGCAACAGTAGTAGAGAAAATTCCAGATTACTTTAGAATGTATGAAAAAGATAATCCAGGATGGACTGTAGCAAACGGTACAGCAAGAATAAAGACAGAATATATAGAACCAGGAAAAACTAAGACATATAAAGTAAAGATGAGATGGCTAAAGGGAAATCAAAACTTTGGATTAACAACTAATATTGCAAAATTAGAAAATCCAACTAATCCAGCAGGATACAAAGAGAAAAATACAGATGATAATGAAGATAGTGCAGATGTAATAGTAACAGTATCAACAGGTGTACAAAAAGTATCAGCAGTTGTATTTATAGCATTCATATACTTAATGGCAGCAGTTTATGTAAATAGAAGATTAACATTTGCAATAGCTCTTTCTAAAGTAGATGATAAAGACAATCAGGATAATGAATAAACTAAGATAGTTATAATAAACTATTAAGGTAAAAAAGACTATAAATCGAAAAAAGATTTATAGTCTTTTTAAAAATCCATATTAATGAAAAAAACTTATTAAAATAAATATAGAAAAAATTCATAACTTATGGTATAATTATAAAAGATATAAGTTGTTATGTAGTACTCATATAATTTTAAGGAGGAAATATTATGAAAAAATATGCAGCTTTAGGTACAATTTATATTTTATTTATATTCATGTTAACTAGTTGTTGTGGAGAAAAATATGCATATGAAAAAACTGAATTTGAGGCAACTGTAGTCAAATGTGAAAAAGGTGAATTTCACCCTAATGCAGAATATTTAGCAACTGCTAATATGTATCAGGCTCAACAGAACTACAGTATGTGGAATATGTATAGTAACTTAGCAAATATTAATGGAACATATGATTATATTGTTACCATTAATATTGATGATAACAATTATACTGTTATTCGGGAAGAACAGTATAATTGTGGAGAAACCATAACTATAACAAAAATTAATACTTATGATGGCAAGAAAATGATAAATACAGAATATAAGTAAAGATATGGGGTTAAGTTGTTACTTAACCCCATATTGATTTTTTAAAATGAAAAAGTAAATAAATATTATTTTTATAAATAATAATACATAACTTTTCTATACTCTCACTTAATATGTTAAAACACCAGTCAAAAGTACAAAAATAGATTCTATCAATCTATTATATAAAAAGTTTGAACAGATACGTCAATGGTGTGATAGAGAGGACTGTTCATAAATTTGAAAGTTGATTATAATATAAAAGGAGAGTATAATTATTATAGCATGGAGATTTGCTGATTTTGATGGTATAAAAAAGATAAATGTACTAGATTGGTTATTAAAGGAAAATGAATAAATAAAAATAGATTAAATGATATATATAAAACAATATGTTAGTGAAAGTGATATTATTTAGAGTAAAATTAAATTATATCATTTTAAAGATAATGTAGATGTAGAAAAATAATAGCAAAGGTGATAATATGAAAAAGATTTTGATTATAGAAGATGATAAAGACATAAATCAAATGTTAAGTAAATTATTAAAGATAAATAATTATGATGTACTAAATGCATACTCTGGAACAGAGGGTGTTTTAATACATAATAAAGATATTGATTTGATATTATTAGACCTAATGTTACCAGGAAAAAGTGGAGAAGAGATTATTAGTGAACTGCAAGAAAAAAAGGTAGTTCCAATTATTGTGATAAGTAGCATACATGAAGTAGATAAAAAATTAGATATGTTTAATCTAGGAGCAGATGACTATATTACAAAACCGTTTAATAATGATGAACTACTTGCTAGAATTAAAGTTCAACTAAGACATAAAAATAGTGATATACATTTAACAGGTGTTTTAGCATTTAAAGATATCGAAATGAATTTGAATTCTTATACAGTAACATGTAATAAAAAGCAAGTGATACTATCTAAAACAGAATTTGAATTATTAAAAACTTTAATAGAACACCCAAAACAAGTCTTTACAAAAAATATGTTATTTGATGCAGTATGGAATGATGAAAACTCTGCTGATGATAATACATTAAATGTTCATATAAGTAAGATAAGAAATAAGTTATCCAAAGCAAATCCAAATGAAGAGTATATAGAAACTGTATGGAAAATTGGATATAAAATGAAAAATTAAATAATATGTATTAAAAGATAATTATGACAAGATATATAAAGTTATAATAATAGATAATCATATATTTATAGTTCAAAAAAGAGTATATGAAACTAAATTTTCTAAAATAAAAATAGAACAAAAATTCTAAATAACATTGAAAAAAGAATAAATATATGATACAAATAGTAAATATTAGAAGTACCAATACTTAAATGAATTAGAAAGTAAAAAAAGAAGAAAGGAAAATATTTGGAAACATATTTAGTATATTTTGATGAAACAGGCGATGATGGACTAATAAAGACATCAAGTGATACATTTATTTTAACAGCAATATATATGTGTTCGGAAAGTTGGCAAAAAAATTATAATCAAATGCAGTCTTTAAGAAAAGAGTTAAAGGCTAAATATGGATTTTATGTAAAAGAAGAGATGCATACTAAACATTTCTTAACAGATAAAGATCCATATAGAAAATATAATTGGAGCAAAGAGCAAAGGCTGGAAATATTAAAGGCGTTTACATTATCAATTGCAGAAATGGATTTAAATTGTATAAATGTAATAATTGATAAAAATAAAATAAAGAAACAAGATTATAAAATATTAGAAAATGCATTAAAGTATAGTATTCAAAGAATAGATAATGATAGTAATGGAGAATGGAATTATCTTATAATTACGGATAAAGGAAGAATTGCACCTATGAGAAAAACAGCAAGGGCAATAAGAGCATATAATCCAATACAATCAAAATATTCATATACATTTAAAAATCAACCAATATCAGGATTAATAGAAGATATAATGGAAAAAGATTCAAAAGAATCGTACTTTATACAAATATGTGATTTTATTTCATATTTTGTACATTTATACTACAAGTGTTATTTAAAGAAAAATGATTTACCAAATAGAGTAGCAAATTTAATTGATGAAAAATTTATCAGAAGTGTAATGGCAACATTGAAAAAGGCTAACAAGCTTAATTTAAATGCTAATAAATCAAATAGTTATGGATTAGTAATATATCCAAAATAAAAAACACCACCTACGGCACATTCGTACTTTCAGTAGTTCAATATTATTGTACTAAAAGGATTCTCTAATGTCAACTGTTTTTTAAAAACTAGAAATTTCCAAAAGAAGGGTACAATTAAAAGTACTAGAGTGATAATGTCAGAGATTTGCTAACACCAATAAAAAGTACAAAACAAATAGAAAAAGAAAGAAGCAAAAGATTAAGATTTAAAGATAATAAAAGATTAAAATCAGTGAAAATATGGGTATAATATGGAATTTTCAATATCAGTAGTTCCAACAGGTGAACTTAATATAAATAATGAAATTAAATTAATAAAATCTATACTACTATATGCAGATGATATAACAATTAATAGTTTAGCAGTTACAATGCTTAATGTAATTAACAATATAAATATAAAAAAACGTTCTATATTAGAAATGATTAATGTAATGGAGAAAGTAAATCCATTTATAAAAATGTCTGATCAAAAGTTATCATTTGAAATAGATAATGTCATGCAACAAGTAAATTCTATTAAGCCATTATTGAAAAAGAAACATAAAAATAGATATGAAATATTAGCAACTAATATGTTAAATAGACCAAGTAGTAAATTGGAGACTACTTTTGATGAGATTATAAAAATAGTGGAAGATATTTTAACTTCATCTGGATATAGAGAAATATTGAAATCTAATGATTTTCTAAAATTCGAATCATATTATTCTGATATAGATAATACTGATGAGATGATGAACGAATATTTTAATAAAGTATTAGAAACCACTAAAACTTTATCGATATTTCCAGTATTTGATAAGGAAACAGCAGAATTAGTTAGGTTATATGAAAGTGAAAATGGAGATAATAGTTTAAAATCAAAATTAGATCATAATGCTCATGGTGCTATAGTATCTAATATGTTTTTAAAACTTCCTGCTTTAGATTTTCTTTCAATAGAACAATTATTAGAAATTAGAGAAACATTAAAAAAATATTTGATTAATTTTAGAAAAGCAATATATGAATTTTCTACAAAAATCAATTGTTCACAATGGGATGAAGGATTTGAATATGAAATTAATAAAATATATAATGCAGAAGTATTACCACAAATTGAAGAGTTACAACAAAGAATAAAAGAAAATTCTTTAATTGAAAAAGTATTAAAAGAAAATTATATTGACAAAAGCTTTTGGATAACACTTGTAGGAACAGTTGAAATGGCACTTTCAGACACAAATATGTTATTACAAGCAATTACTTCAGCAACATTTATTGGTAGTACAATTTGTAATACAGTTAGATCAAGTTATAATTATTATGAAACAAATGAAGAAATAAAAAAGAATACAATGTATTTTTATTATAAAGCTAATAGCGAAATGGACAAAATAATAAAAAATAATAAAAAATAATAAAAAATAATAATAAATAGAATTATAAAAAATAAAATTTTAGAAAGATACAATTAAGTTTTGGACTTATACTAAAAGATTAATTAAAAGGAAGTAAAAGTGATATTTATGAAAGAAAAAAATCGTAGAAGCAATTAAAAAATAAGTAATGAATTATTATAAACAAAAGAAAAAGTAAAATATGAAGAACTATAAATATATTTTTATAGATTAGAGAAAACAAATAAATTGTAAAATAAAAGTAAGCCAAAAAGAGAAAATAAAAATGAAAAAATGGGTTACTTTTTATTGACTTTTATGGAAACATACTAAGATGGATATGTTGAAGAGGTATGGAAAATTGGATATAAAATGAAAAATTAAGAAAAATTTAAGAAAAGTATTAAGAGTTTATTAATACTTTTCTTTTATAATGTGTTTATGGAGGAACTAAGTATGAAAGATGTTATATTAAAGACAAATAACTTAAGCAAAAAATACAAAAATTTTACTGCTCTAGATAATGTAAATATAACAATTAATAAAGGAGATATTTACGGAATTGTTGGAAGAAATGGTGCAGGAAAAACGACTTTAATGAAAATTATTACAACTTTAGCAGAAAAAACAAGTGGAAGTTTTGAATTATTTAGAGAAAGTGATGAGAATTTATCTGAGAGTAAAAGAAGAATAGGATGTTTAATCGAAAATCCAGCTTTTTTCAATAATTTAACAGCATATCAAAATTTAAAATATTATGCTATTCAAAAAGGAATTATTGATTATAGTAAAATTGATAAAGTATTAAAATCAGTTGACTTAGAAAAGGCGAGAGATAAAAAATTCAAGAATTTTTCTTTAGGTATGAAACAAAGACTAGGAATTGCTTTTGCTATATTAGACAATCCTGATTTTATAATACTAGATGAACCAATAAATGGACTTGATCCAATTGGTATTAGGGAGCTTAGAGATACTTTTAAAAGGTTAAATGAAGAGGAAAATGTTACAATTTTAATATCAAGTCATATCTTATCTGAATTATACATGACAGCTAATCATTTTTGCTTTATTGAAAGAGGAAAAGTAATTAAAGAATTATCAAAAGAAGAACTTGATAATGAGTGTAGTAAATGTATTGTTATAAAAACACCTGAAACAAAGAAAGTAGCAGTGTGTTTAGAAAAAGAATTAAAAACTACTAATTATAAAGTAATTAATGATACAGAAATACGATTATATGATTATTTAGAAAATAGCTCTAAAGTAAATAAAGCTCTAATACAAAATGATATAGAAATTAATTCTTTATATGAATCAGGAATTAGTTTAGAAGAGTACTTTGAAAATATTATTAAAGGTGGTGAAAAATAATGTTAAATATGATGAAGGCTGATATGTATAGAATTGTAAGAGGAAAAGCGATTTATATTATTACTTTAATAATCATTGCATTAGAGATAGTTAATATTATTAGTATATCTGCAGGTGCAATAAGTATGGGGATTAATCCAAATTTAGTCACAGGAGACGAATATGATTATGAATACTTAGAAAAATTAGAAAAGGCAAATAGTATAAGTGAATATAGAAAAATTATCAAAGATAATGGAGGATTTGAATTAGATACTGATATTATGGCAGAGAATGGCAATTTTTATTATATTATTATAGTACTTGTCATAATTGTAGTGACTTGTGATTTTTCTAACAAATCAGTGAAGAATACATTATCATCAGCAATAAGTAGAAAGAAATATTATATTTCTAAAATGTTATTATTATATTTAATAACAACAATTGTATTAGTATTTAATACATATTTTAGTTATTTTTTAAACTTATTAGTAAATGGCAGTAGTTTTGTATCAAGTATAGGGAATGTAACTAAGATATTGTTACTACAATTACCACTTATTTATGGTATAATAACTTTACTTGGTTCTATTGCATTTATAACTAGAAAAACATCGATATTTAATGCAATATCTATTCCATTAATTGCAGTGGTAGAACTAATAGCTATGGGAATATGTACATTATTTAGGTTAGATGCAGTGAAGATATTTGAATATGATTTTACTTTTATGTTAAGAAATATTGCAAATAATCAGACAGATACTTTAATTATGAAATCTTTAGTTCTGGCAATAGTATATATTGTTTTATTTAATATAGTTGGATATTTTGTATTTAAAAAGTCAGAAGTAAAATAAAAGGAGTGATAGCAAGAAAATGATATTTATTATTATATTTTTAATTATTATAATCTTTATTCTTGCTATCTATTTATTTTTAGAAAAGAAAGAATTTAGAAGATTAAAAAAAGAAATTAGTAAAATTAAAAATGAAGATACTAATTTATTATTACATACAGAGCTTCCATCAAAAGAATTTAATGAAATGATATTAGAACTAAATAAAATATTTGTAGATGTTAGAGATAAGAAAATAGATACTGATAGAAAAAATAATCAGCTTATGAAAATGATGACAAATATATCACATGATTTAAGAACTCCACTTACATCTGCTATTGGATATATTGATATGATACTTAATTCTAATATTAGTGAAGAAGATAAAATAAATGAATTACATATTATAGAAGGAAGATTAAAGAAATTAGAGGAATTAATTAATTCATTTTTTGAATTTTCTAAAATTATATCAGATAATAAGAATCCTGAAATTGAAAAAGTTAATCTTAATATAGTTCTAGAAAATTGTATTGCAAACTATTATGAAGATTATAAAAATGCAAATAGAGAAATTATATTAAATTGTACAAAAAATAAAATTATAATTAATTCTAATAGAAAATTATTAACTAGAATATTTGATAATTTAATAGGAAATGCGTACAAACATAGTATAAGTAATTTAGAAATAAAAGTAGATGTAAAGAATAAAATAGTAATAACATTTATGAATGATCTACAGTACAAAGAGCTAGATATAGAGAAAATGTTTGACGAATTTTATACAGTGGATATATCAAGAACTAAAGGAAATACAGGATTAGGACTTGCAATTGCAAAGGAGTTTACAGAGCAACTAAATGGAAAGATATATGCTGATAAAAGTGAGAATAAAATAAAAATTGTACTTGAATTTAGTATATAGCAAATAATGCAAAAATAAAAATCTCTAAGTTATGTATATGGAAATATGATAACTAGAGATTTTCTTGTTAAACAACATTTTTAAGCATTAGTATTTATTATTAAAATAGTCATCTATTAGTCACTTTATATTGATATTATAGATTTATAAAGAGATGATATGGAGGGATTAATATGCACAGAATTGAAGCATATATTAGACTAGCATTGATATTTATTATTATTATAAGTATTTTATATTTACCAATTTCAGTTATTTTAAAAAAGAAAGGAAAAAGTTTTATTAGACAATTAAGTTATATAGGGTTATTTTGTTCAATATTTCTTATTATATTTGCTACTATTTTGTTTGTACCAATTAATTTTCACCCAGAAATGCACATTTTAAATATTAAACCATTTAATTGGATAGGAAATGTAGAAAGCTTTAATCAATTTGTAGTTGAAAAGCTTCCTAATATAATGTTATTTATTCCTTTAGGATTTTTCATACCAATAGTATTTAAAAGTAAGAGAAAATTTTATAAAACAAGCTTGATTTCATTTTTTATGACTTTTAGTATAGAATTTTTTCAATATTTTATAGGACGTTCTTCAGATATTGATGATATCATAACTAATATGATAGGTGCTATTATCGGATATATAGTATTTATGTTATTAAATAAAATATTTGTGAAACAAAGATGGTGGAATAGTTTTGTTGGAGTTTTTTATAAATATTAATATAAAAAAATATTGTAATTATGAAAAAGTTACCAAAACAGAAAAATTCATAATGGAATCCAAATTATGTAAGTTACGTAAAAGATACAAACCAATATTGTATAATTAAATGCACGTTGTAGACATAAAAATATAGACACATAAT
>CANOSM010000036.1 GCA_947569365.1 uncultured Clostridium sp.
TTAAAGATTTTTAATTTTTTAAGAAAAAAGCGTGCAATTAATGTTGCAATTTTCCGTAAAAGATACAAATAAAAAAATAATTGAAATATTATATAAAATACGTTATAATAAATGTCAATTGATTATTTTTAGGAGGAAAACATGATAAATTCAATAGGTGTAACTGTAAGATTTGGAAAAAGGGTATTATTTGAAGATGTTAATATAAAATTTACAAAAGGAAACTGCTATGGATTAATTGGTGCAAATGGTGCTGGAAAATCTACTTTTTTAAAAGTATTGTCTGGCGAGATAGAGCCAAGTAAAGGTGAGGTTTCTATGGATAAAGGAGAAAGATTATCTGTACTAAAACAAGATCACTATGCATATGAAGAATTTAAAGTAATAGATACTGTAATAATGGGAAATAACGAACTTTATAATATAATGAAAGAAAAAGAAGAAATTTATGCTAAGCCAGATTTTTCAGAAGAAGATGGAATGAAAGCTGCAAAGCTTGAAGAAAGATTTGCTGAATTAGATGGATGGAATGCAGAATCTGATGCAGCAGTATTACTAAATGACTTAGGCATAGATACAGAATTACATAATAAATATATGAAAGAAATAGAAGCAAAAGATAAAGTTAAAGTATTACTTGCACAAGCATTATTTGGAAATCCAGATGTACTATTATTAGATGAGCCAACAAATGACTTAGATATAAAAGCTATTGATTGGTTACAAGAATTTTTAATAAATTTTGAAAATACAGTTATAGTAGTATCTCATGATAGATATTTCTTAAATAAAGTATGTACATATATTGCAGATGTAGACTTTGGTAAAATTAAAGTTTATCCAGGAAATTATGATTTTTGGTATGAATCAAGTCAACTTGCATTAAAACAAATGAAAGAGCAAAATAAGAAAAAAGAAGAAAAAATTAAGGAACTTCAAGATTTTATTGCAAGATTTAGTGCAAATGCTTCTAAATCAAAACAAGCTACATCTAGAAAAAAATCATTAGAAAAAATTGAATTAGATGAAATTAAACCATCTAATAGAAAATATCCATACATAGATTTTAAACCAGATAGAGAACCTGGAAAAGAAATATTAGAAGTTAAAAATATTAGTAAAACAGTAAATGGAGAAAAACTTTTAGATAATGTTTCATTTACAGTAAAAAGAGATGATAAAATTGCTTTTCTTTCAGATAATGAACTTGCAAAAACAGTCTTATTTCAAATTATTGCAGGCGAAGTAGAACCTGATGAAGGAACACTTGAATGGGGAACTACAATAACAAAAGATTATTTTCCAAAGGATAATAATTATTTATTTGATACAGATATGATAATTGTAGATTGGCTTAGACAATATTCAAAAGATCCTGATGAGACTTATGTAAGAAGCTTTCTAGGAAGAATGTTATTTTCAGGTGAAGAAGCACTTAAAAAGGTTAATGTATTATCAGGAGGAGAAAAAGTTAGATGTGTTCTTTCAAAATTAATGTTATCAGGTGCAAATCTTTTAATATTCGATGAGCCAACAAACCATTTAGATATGGAAAGTATAACAGCCTTAAATGAAGGAATGGAAAAATATAAAGGAAATATATTATTTACATCACATGATCACCAATTAACTCAAACAGTTGCAAATAAAATAATTGACTTAAAAGAAGGAAATGTAATTATAAGAGAATGTTCATATGATGAATACATTGAAGAACAAAATGTATAATTTATTATAAAAAAATATATATAAGCAAATAAGCAAAAAATTAGCCCACCAATTTTAGGTGGGTTCTTTTGTATTTCTATATTAGTTAAAACGGAAAATGAGTATATTCTGTGCAATTTTTTATTGCCTTTATTCTCATTTTCTCACATATAATTCTTCTTGAGAGACCTTCAAATTCTTTTGGGTCCTGGTAATTAGCTATTAAAAATAGCCTCATTTCATTATCATTTGTGGCTTTCATAAAATGCAGGTATGTAAGTTCACCTGCTTTCTGATGTATATCTTTATTACTATTATTTGATGTTATCATAAGTAAAAAAGATAAGAACAAAAGAAATGGAAGCATCAAAAGATCCTCCTTATTAATAATTATTATAAAGAGTATAACATGTATATTATTATAAAAGTCAATAAAAAATTATACACAAATATTAAGCAATATGTGGATAAGTAAGTAGAAATTGTTATAAGATTGATATGTAACTTACTATAACACTTTCAAAACTTCATTTTGGAAAGATATTAGTGGTCTTCTTGCGGAGGTCTTATCAATTATCCAATCTTGCAATAGATAATTGATGTTTGGTTTCGCCTAAGCAAAATAATATTTTACAATTTATATTATTCAAATATTATTTTCAATACTGAAAAATTTTTGTGCTACCTAGTATAAAATTTTTTTAGTATCTTTTCGATATGCAATTTTTCAGTTATCATATCGAATGGTACACATAATATATCATCATTCTAGATAAAAGTTAACAAAAATTTGTTCGTTTCTGTTGAAAAAATGGAAGAAAATTGATATAATTTTGGCATAATAATAAATTTATAAAGGAAAGTGATGCCTAAATGGATAATAATAAATTAGAAACAATTTCAAATCTTTTTGAAGGAAAAGAAATAAGAAGCATCTGGGATGCTGAAAAAGAAGAATATTATTTTAGTGTAGTTGATGTAGTTGGAGCTTTAACAGAAAGTAATATTCCAAGAAATTATTGGAGTGATTTAAAAAGAAAGCTAAAACAAGAAGGAAGTCAACTGCACGAAAATATCGTGCAGTTGAAAATGAAAGCAAATGATGGAAAATTAAGAGAAACAGATACATTAGATACAAAAGGAATTTTAAGACTTATTGAATCTGTTCCAAGTCAAAAAGCAGAACCTTTTAAATTATGGCTTGCTCAAATGGGAAAAGAGAGAATTGATGAAATATTTGATCCAGAAATTGCGATGAATAGAGTTATTGATTATTACAGAAGTAAAGGATACTCAGATAAATGGATTGAAGCTAGATTAAAAGGGATTTTAGATAGAAAAAAATTAACAGATGTATGGAAAGAAAATGGAATAACAAAAAATTATGAATACGCAGTACTAACTAATGAAATATATCAAGAATGGTCTGGAATGAAAGCAAGTGAATATAAGGATTATAAAAATATTAGGAAAGAATCATTAAGAGATAATATGACAGATGTCGAAGTTGCTTTGGCTAATTTAGGAGAGATTGCAACAAGAGAACTTGCAAAAAAGCATAAACCATATGGATTAGAAAAGAATAAAGAAATTGCCAAAAAAGGTGGACATGTAGCAAAAGTTGCAAGAGAAGATATGGAAAAAGAACTAGGCGAATCTGTCATTAGCAAAGGAAATGCGTTAAATTATAAATACATAAATGATAATAAATTAACTAAAAAGAATGAGGTAAGTGAAAAAAATAAAAAAAAATTGAAAGAAAATAATAACATGGAGGAAAAAAATGGAAATAAAAGAAACAACTTCTGAATGTAGTATTGAAAATGAAATAGAAATAATCGCAGAATATATTATAGCAATTGGAAAGGAAATTACACCATTAGCTTTGCAAAAGATCTTATACTATGCCCAAGGTTTTTATCAAGCTTTTTTTGGAAAATTTTTATTTGAAGAAGATTGTCAAGCATGGGTACATGGATCTGTATATGTTGATATATATGAAAAATATAAAGACTTTAAATCAGCTAATATTTTTATAGATATAGACTATGATATAGAAGATATTATAGTAGATGAAAAAAAAGAAATACTTGATGCGATAATAAAATATTTTGGATATTATAATGGAAAAGCTTTAGAAAAGATGACACATTATGAAACACCATGGATAAATGCTAGAAGAGGTTTACTTTCTACAGAGAATTCAAATAGTGTAATAAATAAAAAAGACATAAAAGAATATTTTGAAAAAATAAAGGATAAATACGATATGTTAAATGTTCTAGATATAAAGAACTATAGTGATGACCAGTTTAAAAGAGTAATTGAAATATAAAATAAAATTAGGAATATAAGATATTAAAATAAAAAGAAAAGTTACAAGGTAAGTAAAAAAAATAGTGAAAGATTTTAAAGCAAAATTACTGAAACATAGTACTAAAAGTAGTGAATTAGAAAATGTTTTTCTGATTCACTATATTTTTTTGAGAAAAATCTTCTTTGTTATTATATTTAATGTCGATGAGAATATATATTAATAAATAAATGGACAACATTAAGAAAAAATAAAAATAATGTAATAAATTTTCATTTTTTCTGTTGACAAAACATGTAAATAGATTGTATAAAATTATGAAAATGATATATATCCGTAAAAATGTAATAAAATTGTAATAATTACATTGAAAAACTTTCCATAAGGGTGTATAATATTGTTGTATGATAATAGAAAAATGCGAATTTTATCTAAGTATAAGGAGGATGTAGAATGCTAAAAAATAAAGCTTTTGCGGAAAAAATAATAGCACTAATATTAGTAATGACTATAATCTTATCAAATTATTCAATATTAGCTGTGAATCTTGTATCCGTAAGTGAATATGGAAAACAAGAAAATGGACAATCAAATCAAAATATAATATTTGATACTTCATTTGTAGATAAAAATGAAGAAAAAGGATATGTATATCAATCAAATATTAATAATAAAGATTTAGGTGTAAAACTAAAAGTAGGAGTAACGAATGCAGGATATTTAAAAAATGCATCAGTAAGATTTAATTCTAATTCAAAATTAAATTTCAAATTAGGAGAAGTCTCAAATAATGAACTTATAGAATCAAATACTGATAATTCAGTAAAACTAAATCAAATAAATGCAGACAAGGAACTAGATTTAATTATACCCATCACATATGTACATACAGAAAATATAGACAACTTAAAGAATAATACAGAAGTAACACTAAGTGGAACATATGTGGATAATAAAGGTAATTATTCAAATGTAGTAGAAAAAATTGTAATGAGTTTAAGTTGGTTATCAAATTCTAAAGTTACAATAAACTCTAAAGTTACTAAATTTGTTAAATATTCAAGTAATAATAGTAATGGATTAATTGCACAAACGGAATTAACAGTTGGATTAGACAAACAAAATATGCCAATTGATAAAACAGAGATTACTTTAGATGCTTTAAAAATAAATGAAGCAACACTAGAAAAAATAACAATAATTAGTAATGAAAGAGAAGACTTAACAGAAAATGATTGGAACTATGATGAGGGAACTGGAAAGATAAACATTTCTGTATCAAACAAAGAAGTAGTAGAAGATACAGAAACATTCATCATTACATATATTTTTAAAGAAAATACAAAAATTAAATTCCCAATTACATATAATAGTTTAATTAATTGTAATGTATTAATGGAAGGAACTTCAGAGAAAATATCTGGAGAGCTTAATGCTATTTACAACATTTCTAAAGAAATTGGAAACATTGTTACATACTCTTCAGAGCCAATGAACATTGAAATTAGCAAAGGAAATATTATTGCAAATAAATACAATAAGAAAAACAGTTATGTAACAGATTATTCATATAAATATGTATTCAATGTAGCAGAAACTACATTATTAGATAAAATTGTATTAAAAGATATAAATGAAACTGCTAAATCACAAAATGATAATAAATATTATAGTTTAGCAGAAACTTCTTATTATAAAGAAGTAAAGATATCAAAAACAAGTTTTGATAAAATATTAGGTGAAAATGGAAAAGTAGAAATATATAATATGAATGGAGAAAAAACTTCTACAATATCAAAAGATAGTAAAGATGAAAAAGATTCATATTATACAGTAAATATTTCAGATAATAAATTGAGTAAAATTTCAATAATCACATCAAAACCAGTAAATGTAGGGAACTTAGAGATAATCACAAGTAAGACTATACAAAATACAAAATATAATTTAAGTGAGATAAAAACATTTAACAATATCATTGGAAAAACATCAGCAAGTATTTTCTACGAAGGCAATATAGAAAATAGTATAGGAGAAAAAGCTACATCTATAAAATTAAATAATACAAAAACAAATGCAGTATTATCTATAAATAGAGAATCATTAGGAACAGTTGAAAAGAACAAAGATGTAGAATTAAAGGTAGAATTAAATAATAATAAAATAGGTACAGATTTCTATAAAGATCCTGTATTTGAAGTAGTACTTCCAAAAGAAGTTAAGGAAGTTACTATAAAGAAAGTATCAGTTATAAATGCAGATGAAGCATTTAAGATAAAAAATGCTACAGCTATACATAAAAATGGAAATATAATTGTAAAAATTGAATTAGATGGAACTCAGACATCATATAGTTTAAATAAAGTAACTAATGGTACAAATGTATTAATCAATACAGATATAACTATAGATTCACTTACACCAAGTAAAGAAACAGAAATAACATTAAAATATATTAATAAAGTTGCAACAAAATACGAATCATCAAACTCAAATTATGGAATTTCAAAACAGAAAATTACATATACAGCACCTTCAGGATTATTAAGTATAAATAAGATTTCTAATTATGATAACAAAAATTCAAATGTTGTATCAGTAGAACAAGGAGAAGTAAAAGGAAAACTAGAGATTTATTCAGACAGTAAAACATCTAAAATGGACATATTAGTTATGAATAATAACGAAAACATTGTAAAAGATGTTAAAGTTTTAGGAAGAATTCCTTTTAAAGGAAATAAAGATGTTGAAACAGGAAAAGATTTAGGAACAACTGTAGATACAACACTAGTAAGCAAAATAATAGCAGATGCAAGTAATAAAACAAAAGCTACAATATATTATTCAAGTAATGGAGAGGCAACAAGTGATTTAGAAAAACAGGAAAATGATTGGACAACAAATATATCTGATTTATCAAAAGTTAAATCTTATTTGATAGTATGTGATAATAATTATGAAATGAATACAGGAGATATACTTAAATTTTCGTATAATTATAAGATACCTGCAAACCTAGAACATAATGAAGAATTATATGGTTCATTTGCTACATATTATACAAATGTAACAGAAGTATCAAGCAATAAAGATATATCAGTAGCAGATACAGTAGGACTAGTTACAGGTAAAGGACCACAATTAGCAATAGAGACAAAATTAGAAAGTCCAGATAATGAAGTAAGTGAATATCAATATTTGCAATATGCTGTAACAGTTAATAACAAAGGAGAAGAAGATGCTAAGGATGTAGTCGTAAATGTACCAACACCAGTAGGTACAACTTTTGCTACATATAAAGCTGTTACAAGCATGAGCTTAGAAGGTGGTTGGACATTAGATAAATCTAAAGAGAAGAAATATAAAATTGGAACTTTAAAACCAAATGAAAGTAAAACATGTAAATTTTATGTACAAGTAAATAAATTACCTACAATAGAAGAATATTATGGAAATCATAATGGATTTACAAAAAATTCAGATGGTACATATAGTATATATGCAAAAGTTATAGATAAATCAGGAAATGAAACTTATAAAGAAGAGAAAATTAGTTCATTACCAGATATTTATACATCTTGCACAGCAAGTGTAGCAGCTAAAGACTTATCAAAATCATTAGAGTCAAATAAAACAGAAAATAAAGTAAAAAGTTCAGATATTATATTAACAGAAACAGCAGAAACTGAAACAAAAGTTGCTGATATAAATGAACAAATTAAATATAAAGTAAGTGTAAAAAATACATCAAAAGAAAAAATGAAAAATATAAAAGTTGAAAAAACTTTACCAAATGAACTTTCATATATAGAAGCTTATGTTGTAGGATATGAGTCAAATGGTGCTACTAAGAAAATCAATTCTGTATCATATGATAAGAATTCAAGAAAACTAGTATGGACAGTGGACTCTTTAGAAAAAGGAAAAACTGTACATATGCAAGTAGTAGTAAAGACAAATGATTTACCAAATGGAACATATGAAAAAGATATAGTTACATCAAGTAAAGTAAAAGTTAATGATAAAGAGTACAAAACGGCTGATATATTGACTAAAGTAGGAAAACCAAAATTAGTGATTTCTCAAACAGCAGATGTAACAAATAGATATATAACAGAAGACCAAGTTATAAATTATAAATTTACTATAAAAAATGAAGGACTAGTGAAAGCGCAAAGTGTTTCAGTAATAGATAAACTACCAAGTAAAGTTAAAATAAAAAGTTTAAGTTACAAGTCAGATGGAATTGAAATGAAAAAAGTAGTATCTAATAATGAAGATGCTACAGTATATACAAGTATACAACCAAATAGTGAATTAGTAGTAAATGTAAAAGCTGTAACACTTTCAATAGACAGAAAAGAAGAGACAATAGAAAATTATGCTACAGTTTCAGCAGATAATGTTATATCAAATCAAAATACCAATAAAGTAACACATACTATAGAAAAATCAGACAAAAAGAATGATATAGATGATGAAGAAGATGATAATGGAATTACAAAAGTAACTCCAGAGACATCTATACCTACAACATCATCAACCTATAAGATCACAGGATCAGCATGGCTTGATACAGATAAGAATGGACAATATACAAAGAAAGATGTGATGGTTAGTAATTTAGAAACAGTTTTAATAAATGCATCTACAGGAAAACAAGTTGCAAAAACAACAACTTCATCTAGGGGTACATATACATTTAATGGAATATTAAAAGGAAAGTACTATGTAGGATTTTACTATAATGCTAAAAAGTATGGACTTACAGAATATAAGAAAAAAGGTGTAGCAGAAAACTTAAATTCTGATGCATATGTTTCAAAAATAAATAAAACAGCTATAGCGTTAACAGATATTATTACTGTAAATAAAACAAGTATATCTAATATAGACATAGGACTAGTAGAAGCAACAGTATTTGACCTTGCATTAACGAAAAAAGTATCAAAAATAACTGTTCAAAATAAAGCAGGAACAAAGAAATATACAATAAATAGTGACATGGCTAAAATCGATATACCAGCAAAATACTTGTCTAATTCAAAAGTATTTATAGAATATAGTATAAAAGTTAAAAATGAAGGCGAATTAATAGGATATGCAAAACAAGTAGTAGACTATAAAGAAAAAGGATTAACATTTAGTCAAGATTTAAACTCTGGATGGTATGAAGGATCTGATGGAAATCTTTATTCTGAAGCTCTTTCAAAGAAAGCAATTCATCCAGGAGAAACTGTAGAACTAAAATTAATTCTAGTAAAACAAATGACAGAATCAAATACAGGAATCATAAATAATACAGCAGAAATAACTAAAAGCTATAATGCTTCAGGAGTGGCAGATAGAGATTCTACTCCAAATAATAAAGTACAATCAGAAGATGATTATGGATCAGCAGATACAATTATCTCAGTAAAAACAGGAGAATCTTTAATTTACTCATCTGTTATATTAACAATTATAGTAGCATCAATTATAGCGATATATGTAGGATATAAAAATAGATTTAAGATTAGACGTGTATTAAGAAAAAGAAAGGTGGTGGATTAATATGAAAAATAGAAAAGTATTAAAAATATTAGCAATATCAATATTAGCAATAGTTTTAGTAATAGCTTTTGGAGTATTTAAATACAAATCTATAGCTACAGCCACAAATGAAATGGTTTCTATTGGGATTGGTGATCCACCAAATTTCCCATATGTGACATATAATGACTTAATAGAAATGTACAACATATTGTGTTCACAAAAAGGAACACATTTAACGGGAACTAATGGAGCAACGGTCAGACAAGGAGATAAATCATCAATTGAAGGATACTTAAAAAGCTCTGATGTAGGTAAGAAATTATTTGAGGATTCAATAGATGCATCTGGATATACAACAAATGAGTCTTTTTCAAGCCCATATACATCAACTACATCATCAACATATGGTTTATATGAGAAATCAGATGCAATTAATTGTTCTCCAAGTGAGGCATATGTATTATCAGAAATGAGTGAAAATACATATGGAAATTCATCAAGCTTTTATAATATAACAAATAAAGAATATAAAGGAAAAGTTACTGATGATATAGTTGTAAATATAGGAGGAGTTCCATTATATGGTGTAAACTTAGATGAAGACGAATATGGAGAACTAATGGCAGGAGATTTTGTTACAAAAGGTAGTGATGGAAAATACCATTATGTTGAAATGACATCAGATAGTAGCTATTTTCCATATACATATGTTCAATATGCTTGGTGGTCAACTAAAGCAGGAGGAAGTACAACTGTAAAAGCAACTTCACTTCAAAAAGAAGCAGAAGCTTTTGAAGAATATATAAATAAAGTAGCAAAAAGAAATTCAAGTGGAGATATAGTAACTGAATCAAAGAAAGTTACTGTAAATGGAAAAAGGGTTACAGTAACTGCACCAGTTATAGATTATAAAATTGAAAAACATGCTGATGAAGCAAAATCATATTATGATGAAAATGAGAAAAAATTCTTAGTAGGACCTTTTTCTATTGACTATTATGAGGAATCAATCACATCAGACAGAGGTACAATAAACTTTTCAGGAATTACAGGAGCAACATTAAAAAGTAACTTAGGAGAGGTTAGTAAAAGTGATTGGAAATTTGCTTATCCAGAAAGAAGTAATGATGCTAAAGACAAATCAGCTTATCCTCATAGTGGAGAAAAATTTTATGTAGTTGTAAATTATAAAGAAGGTATGACACAAATTAATGATTTACATTTTAAATTTCAATATATGAATGCTGGTGGACAATATGAAAAGCTAACAGGAGATTATCTTAAAGCATCATGGGAACCTGAATCAGAAGCAATATGGTGTAATGAAGATTCAAGTTATTGTGAATGTGGTGGAACATCTGTAGGCCCACATGGTGATTCTTGCAAAGGAGGAGCTAAAGCATGTTCACATGGATTTTATCATAAACATATAATTAAATGGAAATATTGGTTAGAACTTAAAGACTTAGATGCTAGCCAATCACAAACATTAGCAGAAGGATTAGTAGGTGCCAGATGGTATGAAAATGCAGAAGTTTCATTAATAGCAACTCCAGGGGATGTAGAAAAAAAGACAGTTAATATATCAGGAACAAAAACATGGAATGATAATGATAATAAAGATGGCAAAAGACCAGAAAAGGTGACAGTAACATTATATAGAAATGGTAAAAAAACAGATCAAACTATACAAATAAGTAAAGAAAATAATTGGAAGTATGAATTTAAAGATTTACCAAAAACAGATGATAAAGGTGAAGATATAATTTATACTGTAGTAGAAACAGGGGTAACAGGATATTCTACAAAATATGAAGGATATGATATGGTAAATACTCCAGATGAACCAGAAAAGATAGATATATCAGGAATAAAAATATGGAATGATAATAACAATAAAGATGGTAAAAGACCAACTAAGGTAATACTAACATTATACAAAAATGGTAAAAAGACTGATCAGATAAGAGAAGTAAGTGATGCAAACAGTTGGAAGTATGAATTTAAAGATTTACCTAAAAAAGATGACAGGGGAGAGGAAATAGCATATACAGTAGTAGAAACAGAGGTTGTCGGATATACTACAACATATGCAGGATATAATATTATAAATACACCTACTACAAATAAAGAAGGAATTAAGTTAACAATTCCAATGGCTGGTGAAGTATGGATTGATACAGATCCAGATAAAGCGCATGATACAAAATATGGATATAAAGATAATGGAGAAAAACCATATGAAAAAGCAGAAGTATATGTGTATAAAGTTTATTTAGATAAAGATGGAAAAGAGTTAAAAAGAGAACTTGCAAAAATATATGCTGATGATAATACAACAGAACTTAAGTTCCCAGTATATACAGATGCAAAAGGACAGTATAAAATAAATAATATATTAGTACCAGGAACTGAAGAAGAAAAATATAAAGATTGTACTATAAAATATGATGTAGTATTTGCATATGATGGACAAAATTACGAAGCATCAGACTTTTTACCTACTGCAAAAGGCAATGCTAAAACATATATAAGTACAAGCAAAGAAGAAAGAAAAAAATATGAAAAAGATTCAATGGCTATAGAAGATGCAAAAGAGAGAGATACATTTAATAGAAAATTTACAGAAATATCTGGTGCAAAGCCAATTGATGATAAAGGAAACACAGAAGGAAAATCTACAGGAGATGGAAAAACATATAAATTAGAGTATACATCAAAAGAATATAAGCTATCTCCAGAAAGTACAGATTCAAGAAGAATTTCAACATTAACAACAACTAATAAAGATGGATATATATTAGATCAATATAAAATGAATGCTTCAACAGGAAAGGCAGGACTTGTATATCCTTTTGCAAATAAAATTTCTATCGAAACAGCAGATAATGTACAAGAACTAAGCGTAAAAATCGAAGACGGAATAAAAATGACAACATATAAAACATTATATGAATATATGTTACATATCAATCTAGCTGTTAAAGAAAGAGACGAAGCAGACTTAGCAGTTGGTAAAGACTTATATAAAGCACAACTAGTAGTAAATGAAAAAGCTTTAACATATAAATATAATACTCTATATGACTTTGAAGATGAAAAAAATAAAGACTTACTAAAAATACAATTAGAAGCTGCAAAAGCAAAACCATATACCTTAGGACTATATAGTTCAGACTATGCATATAGATCAAAAGTATATTCAAAAACAGCTGATGTTGTAAAATCAATAAAACATGATACAGAACTTAGAGCATTTTTAACATATAAAGTAGTTGCTTATAATGAATCAGAAGGATATGAGGAAATAATTAATAAATTAAATGATTATTATGATTCAACATTTACATTAATAAAAGATGATCTTTCAGTAAATGTATTAAATGATAAAGGTGTAAGAGAGTCAAAAGTAGTTGCAGAAAAAACATATTATAGAATAGTTCCAGGAATGGAAGTTGCAAAATATAAATATAATTCTAAAGAAGATATTGCAAAATATCCTTCAGGAAACATTACATGGAAAGAAGATTCTACATTTAAAGAAAGTTCAGATTATAAGAAAATGACAACAGACTCATTAAAAAATATAAAACTAAAACCAGGCGAAAGAGTAGAAATATTTGTAACTTTTGAAGTAGATAAGGCAGGATTTTTAAATAAAGATAGTAAAGAAAGAAAGAAATTATTAGGAGAAAAGAATAATATAGCTGAAATTGCAAACTATTCAACATATTATAAAGATGGAAAAGTTGCTGGTAGAATAGATAAAGATTCAGCACCAGATAATATAGACTTTAAGAAAAATAAAAAATCTTGGTATGAAGATGATACAGAATCAGCACCAGTAATAAATATTGAATTATATAATGCAAATAGAGAATTAAATGGATTAGTTTGGGAAGATGCAGAAACAAATGAACTAAAATATAAGCAAAAAGTTGGAAATGGTACTTATGATTCTGGAGAAAATGGAATATCTAATTTAGATGTTGAATTAGTAGAAAAAATATCAATAGATAATATTGAATATGAATATATTTGGCCTATTGATGCATTTAAAGGAACAGTTGCAGAAAAAAATTATAATTCAACAGATGTAACTAAAGATGGTAAATACACATTTAAAGGATTTGTAGCAGGAAATTATGTTGTAAGATTTAAATATGGAAATAGAGAAGATTCAATTAAATATAATGGTCAAGACTACAAAAATACAGCATATCAAGCTAATATAAAAAATAGTGATGGAACTGTAACATTAAATAATGAATGGCATGATTTAACTGATAAGACATTAAGAGAGGCTAAAGTATCAGACGCTAGAGACTATGAGTTACAAAGAATGAAAGTTATAGCATATTCAAGAAAAATTACTAATAAAGAAGGTACAGTCCTAGAAACAGCTGATAATAAATCAATAAAACATGATGAGTTAATTAAAAATACTCAAATGGTTGCAAACACAGCTAAATTAAACTTAGAAGTTGAAAGACAAGATTATATTGATTATGGTACAGAAAAAACAGTAAATGGTATTAAAGAATATACATACATAGTAAATGGTATTGATTTTGGACTTGAAAAAAGATCCGAAACAGTAATGGAGTTAAAAAAGGATTTATATTCAATAACATTATACAAAAATAATGGAACATCACAAATTATGAAAGTAGTAATTAAAGATGATGGAACATATGATTTTGATGTATCAGAAGAACTAGCTAAACTATTAAGAGTTACTAAAACAAATGTACAACAAGGATTTAGTTATATTAATATGGAAAATAAATATTTAAAAGATTTAACTATAAAACTTGAATATAAGATTACAGTACAAAATAAATCAGAAGTTGATTGGACAGGATTACTTGCAGAATTTGATGATACAAGAACAGCCAAAGATGACATATTAGCAGAAGTTAAAAAGCTTGAGGAAGATAAGAGATATATTTCAGGAAAAGAGATAACTTATGGTGATTATGTAGGACTAAACTATTATAATAATCAAAATAATGATTCAGATAAGATTGTTACAACAAAAATTGAAAAGTTAGTTGACTATATTGATACAAATATAAGTATAAATACAGCAGCAACAAGTGCAGTAGAAAACTCAGCATGGATAAATATTTCTACAGATAAGCTTAAATCAGAAAACTTATTAGATAGTAAAGTATATACAACATTAGAAGATGGAAACAAAGCACTAGCTGACGAGAATGGAAATATATATGATACTGAAGTAAGAAAAAATGTATATGTAACAGATGAAGCAGTTTATAATAAGAAAATGATAACAGAGCTTGTACCAGAAACAGCTAAAGATACAGGAACTGCTACATCAGGAGAAGTTATGATAGTTACAAGTAAAACTACTACATCTGAAGAATCAGCAAGCGATTTAAATTTTGATAATATTGCTGAGATATTAATATATTCTAATACAGTAGGAAGAAGAGATGAAGAGGCAGTTCCAGGAAATGCAGAAATTGCAAGAGGAGCATTTACAGCAGCAACAGGAGTTTCTGAAGAAGATGGAAAAGTTGTCACAGAATATAAAGGAGCTAAAGATATTAAAGTAAATGGAACAGATTATAGTCTAAATGGAGAGAGAGATACAGATGCTGCAGAATTTGTAACTTTCACAGATCCAACAGGTTATAATGGAAAAACAGGATTTAATAGTAATATTGAATACTTAATAGCTATATCAATTGGATGTATAATATTAGCAGGTGGAATTATAGCAATAAAATTAAAAGTAGTAGATGTTAATAATAGCAAAGTAATAAAGAAATCAAGAAAAAATAAATAATATCTAAAATAAAAGCATTTGTATTTGCAAATGCTTTTATTATGTAAATATTAAATATAAATCAAAAATATAAATTCGCAAATATTTATATTCTATATAATAAATATTGGTGAATAAAAGTGAATTGTAATTGTTATAATCCAAATGGTAATATATAGAAAGATGATTATGAATTAAAATACATAGATGAACAGGGATATGTGTTAATATGTAAAGATTATAAAATAGAATTTCCACCACAACATCAAGATACACAACCTGGAATGGAATATTTAATGATACCCAGACCAATATTTAACAACCCATATTATAGGGCATCGGGTAAGCTTTATAATAAAGTTGTAATAATAACAAGAGGAGATTCTAGAATAGGGAGAGATGTAGCAGTTAGTTTTGCAGAAAAAGGTGCAACAGTTGTAATAGCATATTATAATGAACATAAAGATGCAGAAGAAACAAAAAAATTTATTGAATGATTAGATGGAAAGTGTCTATTAATATTGGGAGGTATAAAAGATAGAAATTTTTGTGATGAAATTATAGAAAAAACAATTGAGTATTATGGAAAAATTGATATATTAGTAAATAATACATGAGTTCAATTTCAACAAAAAGAGCACTAAAATATATTAAACCAGGAGCAAGTATTATAAATGTGACATCGATAACTACATTTCAAAGAGAGCCAGAACTAATAGACTATGTAAGAAGTAAAGGAGCAATTGTAGGATCTACAGATCTTTAGTAACCAATCTAGCATCAAGAAATATTAGAGTAAATGCAGTATCACCAAGAGTGTTTTGGACGCCACTACAACCAACATGCTGGGAAACTCAAAAAATACCAACTCTTGGTTCAGATGCTCCTATGGGAAGAGCAGGACATCCATATGAAATTGCACCATTATTTATATATTTAGCAAGTGATGATTCATCATATGTTACAGGTCAAGTAATGCACATTAATGGAGGGCAATATAAAGGATAAGAAATAATAAGTATGACTACTGATTATATCAGTAGTCATAAATTTTTATCTAAAATATAATTAAAAGTTAATTTTAATATTTTGTTTTATTGATTCATCTTTGATTTTAAATAGTTCTTCAGGTGTAAATTTAAAATTAGAAGCAATTATATTTGATGGAAATGTTTCAAGTTTTGTATTATATGTTGTAACAGCAGTATTATAAAGTTGTTTAGAAGAAGCTATTTTATTTTCAGTATTTTGTAATTCTTCTTGTAATTGAATAAAATTCTCACTTGATTTTAAATCTGGATAATTTTCTGCAACTGCTATAACTGTTTTTAAAGATTCTGATAATTGATTATTTAATTCAGCTTTTTGATTAATATTTTCAGCGGAAGCCCAAGATGTGCGAAGTTCAGTGATTTCACTAAAAACTTTCTCTTCATGATCTATATATCCTTTTACAGATTCTACTAGATTAGGAATTAAATCGAATCTTCTTTGTAGTTCAATATCAATCTGACTCCATGAATTTTTAATTTTATTCTTATCAGATACAAACCCATTATAAGTCATAATTATGTATATAGCTATGATGGCAATTATTATTAAAAGGACAATAAAGAATTCCATAAATTTTTCTCCCTTATTAAAATTATTTGTCTACTATAAAAATAATAACATATGTAAAAAATATTTACAATATTAAAAAGAAAATGTAATAATTATTAGGACACAAGAATAGAATATGGATAAGCATATATATTAATTTATATAAATAATTTATCAAAATACTATTTTTATTCCATGAATAGTTCATATGATAAATTTGACAATTATGTATAATAATAGTATAATGTACATGTCACTTTAAGGAGGGATATATGAAAACAGAAGAAGAATTATCTAAAGGGATAATAAAAAGAATTGTTTTTATAGCTATAGTTTTAATATTATTAATGGGAGTAGGTGTATTTGCAAATAGATCTAGAGTAAACACAATTACTATAGTATTTTCAGATAATACAGAACTTTCAGTAATAACATCAAAAACAAAGGTATCTGATATATTAAAAGAAAATAATATAATTTTATTAGATAATGAAGAAGTAATACCTTCATTAGAAAAGAATATTGATAATAACAAAAAAATACAAATTGGATTAAAAAAGAATAAAACAAGTGAGTCTAATGAAAGTACTATAGTATCTTCTGATATTATTAATGAATCTGCTACAATAGTAGAGAAGATAGTTGTAGAAAGAATAAAGATTCCATATGAAACAGTAAGAAAAGAAGTAAAAGTAAAAAAAGGTGAAAAGAAGGACAATAAAATTGTACAAAAAGGAAAAAATGGAATTAAAGAGATTACTTATAAAGTAAAGTATGAAAATAATATAGAAATAGAAAGAAAAAAAGTATCTGAAAAGGTTATTAAAAAGCCTGTAAATAAAGTAGTTAGAATAACAAAAAAAGTTACTTCTAGAAGTGGAACAAGAAGTACATCAGTAGTAAGTTATGGAAATGGTAAATATTCATATTCTAGTTCAGAATTTGACTTATTATGTGCAATAACAGCTCAAGAATGTTCTTCAAGCTATAATGGAGCATTGGCCGTTATAACAACAGCATGTAATAGAGCAGAAAGTAAACAATGGAAGTCAAAAGGAAGAGATCCACTAAGTCAATATAAAGCAAGAGGACAATTCTGTTATTCTATTGATTCACATTGGATAAAAAGATTAAATGGTAATTATCCAAGTTGTGTAAAAAAAGCTGTGTCTGATGCATTAAATGGTACAAGAAATCATAGATTTTTATCATTTAGATCAAAAAGCTCAGGACATTCTGGAACTCCAATTGGAGGAAATGTTTATTTTAGTAAAATGAAATAATTTATATATAATAATAAAAATAATAGATAAATGTGCATGTTTATCTATTATTTTCTGCTTTGTAATTAGATATTTTAAAATTTTAGTAGTTTGTATAAGATATATTTTTATATGATAAATAAATATTATTATTTACATTACTATGGAAGAAATATATTATAATAATTAAAAGGTTAATTTTAAAACTAAATTCTAGTGAAAAATCCAAAGGTAAATTCCAATTTCA
>CANOSM010000037.1 GCA_947569365.1 uncultured Clostridium sp.
TATTTATATATACTTTCATAAATTATTTTATTTTTTTCATTTCTTAATCCTGATACTTACTGTTATTTCATTTCAGTATAAATTTATCATTATATTAATATATCATATACATATAAAAATTAAATTTATTTTTATTTTAACTTATATATATCAATAATAAAACTCTATACTAAAAATATATTTAAATATATATTACTTTATCATTATAATTTTTCTATCTCTTCTTTTGTTAGGCCTGTTAACTCTATTATTTTCTCTATTTTCATCTTATCTTTTTTCATTTTTATCGCTATTTTTTGTATTCCCATTTTTTCTCCTATTTCTTTTCCTATTTTCTTTCCTCTTTCTTCTCCTTCTTGTCTTGCATATTCTATTGATGTATTATATGCTTTTGTTGCTCTATCTTTTAGTTCTGCCCTTCTTCTTACTGCTTCATCTCCTGTTAAATATTTTAATTTTCTATCTGCTTCTTTTATCCTTTTATTCTCTCCCACTATCTTTGATACCTCCTTTTTATCTTTATATTTTATAAAACTTATCCATTTTCCTAAGTTTGTTTCTATTTCTTTGCATTTTGGCATCTGGATATAATGTATTTCTATATCTTCACTTAATATTCTGTTTTCGTAATCTCTTTTTAATCTTCCTATCTCATGATATGGTCCTTCTTTTAATAAATTATAATCTAATATCATTATTACTATTACTTTTTTATTTTCTATGTAATTTTTTCCTCTATTTAATCCATTATAATATAATCCTGACTTTTAGCTAAATCAAGTTCCTCTTCAAAAGTAAGTAGCTATTTAATCCATTATAATATAATCCTGACCAATAATATAAGCTCCTTTTTATTACATTATACTCGTTCTTGACTTGTATTTCAATATCTATTTCTTCTCTTTTATCTATTATTGCTTTTACATCTAATATTCCTTCTTTATTCTCTATATTTTTCTTTACTAAATGTACATCTTTTGCTATTTCTATACTTGTGATTTCTTTTTTTAATATTGCTTCTAATAAATCTTTTAATATTTCTTCCGAACCCTTTTCTCCAAATATCTTTTTGAATATAAAATCAATTTTTGGGATTATTTTCATCTATTGCATCATTCCTTTCTGTTTTATTTTTTCTATTTTTTACATAATCTTTTTTGTCCCCAAAAATATAAAGAGACCATAAACAAGTTTTTTTCCTTACTAATAGTCCCTTTCATTTAAATTAACATCTTATTTTTATATTGTCAATACTTAATACATTTAAAAATTATTAGCATTTTATAATTTTTATTTAATAGAAACTAACAATTTATATTTTTCTTATACATATACTATGTGCATAACTTCTGCAAATGCTGAAATAATGTCGTTTTTCTTTGTTTTAACTATATACTTTTCTAAACCATCAAATATGTAAACTGTTTATTTATTAATACTTATGTGATTTTTCAAATATTTATGTAACCCATAAATAACTTGTAAACTTATTCACTATATTCTGTGGATAATGTGGATAAATTTGTGGATAGTTCATTTTATAGGAAAAATGTAATATGTTTTATACACATATAACCTGTGTAAAAACACATTAAGTTTACAGAATGTTCTTTATTATCTTTTTTTATGTATATAGTATCTTTGTTTGCAAAAATTCTATTTATTTCTTTACCTATTTACATTTTAAAATTTTTTCCCATAAAATGTATCACCAAAATTGCTTTTTCCCATTTTCCACTTTTTTCTGCCTAAAATTATATATAAATTTTTCAATTTATATATTGTGATTAAATAAATTTTTAGGAGGTTTTTTATGAAAAGGCACATTTTTATTATCACATTCATTTTATCTGCTATTTCATTATTTCTAGTAGTACATATTGTAAATGCTAGTTTTGAAATATCTAATGAACAAGCAGAAAAATCTGTAAATTCTCTAGTAACCTTTAAATCTACAGAATTTATGGAAAACTTAGATGATTCTGAAGAAAATATAAATAATATTTCTAAAGAATCAGATTTACTAACAGATACTGACTTTTATAAGGTTGACACAGAAAATTACACATTAGAATTAGATACACAAAATAAAGAAGTTATGGGTATCTATTCTAAAAATATTTCAGATGATGTTACATCTTCATCATCTAGAACTGAAGCAAAAAGCTTTATAACATCTAAATACAAAGAATTAGAACTACCTTCAGATTATCAGTTAGTATATCTTGAAAAATTTGATGATATTATATGGGAAGCTGATTTCCAAAAAGAATATGATGGAGTTTATAATAAATATGAAGCTGTAAAGATATTCTTTATACCTGAAACAAAAGAAATTGCAGCATTAACTGTATTTGATACTCCTTTAACAGATAATAAAGAAGTAAATATAAGCGTTGAAGAAGCAAAAAAAGAAGTTGAAAATAATTTAAAATTAGACTCAAAAATAGTCAATTCTGAATTAGATATAGTTCAAGGAAATGAATATTTTAACGAAAATTCTGATAAAGATCTTCATAAAGCATGGGTATTGACTACTAAAGACAGTGAATCTGTATTTGTAGATGCTTCTACAGGAGATATTGTTGGAGGTGACTGTATAAATGAATAAAAAAATCATTTCAATATTATTAATATTAATTACATTAGTAAGTATCTTTGCAACAACATGTAATGCTGCTACTGCTGCAAAGGTATTTTCTAATTCAAAACTTTCTACATATAATGATTCTGCTGGATATGCAAAAGCTGGACTTACTAAATTAGGATATTCTGTAAGTACTACTATTGGTCCAATCACAAAATCTAGTATTCTAAACTGGATTAAAGGAACATCTAATGGATATGCTTTCTATATTCATACATTAGGCGGAAGTGGATATTTTAATGATTATAATGGTAACTCTATAGATAAAGATGATATAACTGGTAACTGGGATCTAGTATACATAGATTCTTCATATAGTGCAAAAACTGATGCACTTGCAAAAGCATTTCATACAACTGGATATTCTAATAGATGTTTTTTAGGATGGTCTGGTGCTGTAACATATTCAAATTCAAATAAATTCAACTATTATTTTTGGACAAAAGAAGTCACAACTGCTAGTATAAGATCAGCAGCAGTAGCTGCCGCTGGTATGGTCCCTGGTTCTGGAACTACTCCTATTAAATTATATGGTAGTACAACATATAAAGGTACTGCAAGATAATATATATATTAGAATGTAAATAGCTACAACAAATTCTTCTGCATTCATTCCGTTATGTAGTTATATAAATATATTATTATAGGGACTATAAAAGTCCCTTTTTGTATTTTAATCACTTTTTTCTTCATATGTTATTTCACCTTCTAGTATTTCTCCTGTTTTACTATCTATACATTGTTTCATATTTCCATTATATGTTATCTCCCACATTGTTTTTGTTGTATAATTATTATACATTATAAACTCTGGATATATATTATCTTCTCGTATCCTCTCTTCATATTTTTTCTCAGTATTTCCTTTTTCTATTAAACTTTCTGTAAGTTCTATATTTTCAATACTTTTAATTTTGTATTTTTGTTTTAATATTTCTATAGCTTCATTTGCATTGACTTTTATATTAGAATTATTTCTTATAATATAATTATAATTAAATATAATCATTATTCTATTTCTATAATATTTCACATATATTCTATCTACATAATCTTCTTCATTATTATAATAATAAAAATTCAATATTGATTCATCTAGTATATTGCTAGTCTTACATTTTAACTTATCATATTTATTCTCAAAATTTAATTTATCTAACACTTCTCTAATATATTGTTCTACATCTTTATTTTCATTAACCTTACATTTTTCACTTTTATTATCTACTGCAAAATTAAACCTTACTAATTCCCCTGTATTACTACTAATATATATGCTATAATAATCCTCTTTATATAACGACCATATTTCTTTACCTTCTATACCATCCATTGTTAATTTTAATTCTTCAAAGTTATTCTCTTCTATTCCTAATGCTGATAAATATTCTTTCATTAGACTTTCTGCTTTTTCTCTTTTTATATTTACTTTTGATTCGTCTCTTTCTTCTTCTACTTCCTGTAATGTGAATGTATTAACTCTATTTAAATATTGATATACTTTTACAGATGCATATACTATTCCTGTTATCATTGTTGTTGCTAATATAAATGCAATAATACCCATCATCTTCTTATTATTTCTATCATTTCTATCATGTCTAGCTGCTATTTCTGGATATTCTTTTCTTATTATTCTTTTCATTGCTTCTTTGCCTCTATATACTAGCTGTTTTACATCTCCCTCTTTTTTCTTTAGTATCTTTGCTACTTTTTTATATGTATATCCTTCAAGTTTTACTAGAATTATTACATCTCTTTGTGCTTTTGTTAGTTTACTTAAAATATCTCGTACCTTTTTTGAGATCTCTTCTCTTTCAAGTATTTCTTCTGGATCATATATATCTCCATCTTGTATAGCATTTGATATATTTCTTCTGAATATGTTTACTCTTCTTATGTTGTTTTTATACCAATTCATCATTTTATTTTTTGCAATTCTATATGTTATTTTTTCTAGTTCTTCATTTTCTTTATTGTTTAAATTAATATTTAATTCAAATAATGAAATAAATGCTTCTTGTACTAATTCTTCTGATAATAAATCATTTCTCGTTCTATAAAATAAATAATTATACAATTTTGGACTAAATGATATATAGAACTCATTAAATTTTTCTTCACTTATCATTTTATATTCTCCCATTTTTTTACATGTTTGTATATATTGTAATAAATTTCTAAAAAAATTTCAATTTTATAGTAAAAAAAATTAAAAGTTTTTTGTTATAATTTGTAAACTAATATAAAAAAATAAGTCTTTATAAGAAGTTTTAATGATATTTATAGATATATAAATGAATATGTAAAAAAACATTGTTTTTATACTAGAAATAAAGTATAATAAATCCATCCTTTTCCAAAGGAAATCTTTCGGAAAGGAGGCAGACATATGAGCAGTTTCGACTTAATTTGGCGTTTGATAGTATTGTTACTTGCAAAAGATAATAAGAAATCTGATGACCAAAAAACTGAAGATTAGTCGCAAGAACTAATCAAGAAGTGGTTCCCTAGCCACTTCTTTTTTTATAAAAAAATAAAAATGTGTATGTGTCCCTAAACACATACACAGACATTTAACAGTTTCGACTACTGACTTAACTTAAGTTAAATATAGTATACTATATTCTTTATTATATGTCAAATAATTTTTCTCAATTCACTATACTAGTAAAATTTCAATATTAATTGACATTTTTTATTCTTATTAAATTAATTTCTATTAAAAAAAATTTTTATTATTACTATATTTTAATCTTTTTTCTCTTCATATGTTATCTCATCTTCTAGTATTTCTCCTGTTTTACTATCTATACATTGTTTCATATTTCCATTATATGTTATCTCCCACATTGTTTTTGTTGTATAATTATTATACATTATAAACTCTGGATATATATTATCTTCTCGTATCCTCTCTTCATATTTTTTCTCAGTATTTCCTTTTTCTATTAAACTTTCTGTAAGTTCTATATTTTCAATACTTTTAATTTTGTATTTTTGTTTTAATATTTCTATAGCTTCATTTGCATTGACTTTTATATTAGAATTATTTCTTATAATATAATTATAATTAAATATAATCATTATTCTATTTCTATAATATTTCACATATATTCTATCTACATAATCTTCTTCATTATTATAATAATAAAAATTCAATATTGATTCATCTAGTATATTGCTAGTCTTACATTTTAACTTATCATATTTATTCTCAAAATTTAATTTATCTAACACTTCTCTAATATATTGTTCTACATCTTTATTTTCATTAACCTTACATTTTTCACTTTTATTATCTACTGCAAAATTAAACCTTACTAATTCCCCTGTATTACTACTAATATATATGCTATAATAATCCTCTTTATATAACGACCATATTTCTTTACCTTCTATACCATCCATTGTTAATTTTAATTCTTCAAAGTTATTCTCTTCTATTCCTAATGCTGATAAATATTCTTTCATTAGACTTTCTGCTTTTTCTCTTTTTATATTTACTTTTGATTCGTCTCTTTCTTCTTCTACTTCCTGTAATGTGAATGTATTAACTCTATTTAAATATTGATATACTTTTACAGATGCATATACTATTCCTGTTATCATTGTTGTTGCTAATATAAATGCAATAATACCCATCATCTTCTTATTATTTCTATCATTTCTATCATGTCTAGCTGCTATTTCTGGATATTCTTTTCTTATTATTCTTTTCATTGCTTCTTTGCCTCTATATACTAGCTGTTTTACATCTCCCTCTTTTTTCTTTAGTATCTTTGCTACTTTTTTATATGTATATCCTTCAAGTTTTACTAGAATTATTACATCTCTTTGTGCTTTTGTTAGTTTACTTAAAATATCTCGTACCTTTTTTGAGATCTCTTCTCTTTCAAGTATTTCTTCTGGATCATATATATCTCCATCTTGTATAGCATTTGATATATTTCTTCTGAATATGTTTACTCTTCTTATGTTGTTTTTATACCAATTCATCATTTTATTTTTTGCAATTCTATATGTTATTTTTTCTAGTTCTTCATTTTCTTTATTATTTAAATTAATATTTAATTCAAATAGTGCAATAAATGCTTCTTGTACTAATTCTTCTGATAATAAATCATTTCTTGTTCTATAAAATAGATAATTATACAATTTTGGACTAAATGATATATAGAATTTATTAAATTTTTCTTCACTTATCATCTTATATTCTCCCATTTTTTTACATGTTTATATATATTGTAATAAATTTCTAAAAAAATTTCAATTTTTTAGTAAAAAAAAATAGAAGTTTTTTGTTATTATTTGTCAATTATTATAAAAAATAGATTTTTTATAAGTATTTTAATATTTCTATATACTAAGATAATAAAATAATATAATTAAAAATTTTTTTATAAAATTAGTCTTTTTATTTTCCTATTTTTGGTTAATTTTATTTTCTTTTTAATTATAAATTAAAAATTATTATACAAATTTACTATTATTTTTACAAAATTATATAAATTTTATATTTTTTTAAAAATTTTTTTTAATTTTTTATTGGCCATTTTTCCCTATATTCTCATGTTTTTTCGCATAATTATATATTTTATTTAAAATTTTTTAAAATTTTTTTTGATTTACCCGTAACTTTTTTTAAAGTTAGGAAATATATATTATAAAGGAGGAAAAATTATACAAATGAAAAGATTACTATTAGCATTTAAGGACGTCAATTTCAGTAAAGAATTATTTAATATAATATCATCAAAGTATCTTGAGGATATTACAGTTACTGGAATTACTAATAGTAGTCAAGAAACAGTATCATTCTTCATGAAAAACATTCCTGAAATAGTTTGTACTGATTCACAAACATATTTAGAAATATGTGATAACATTTATAATTTTGACCCTTTTTACTTTATTGTTGATGAATTAGATATATTATCAAACATACCACCCAATACCTCTAATTTGAGTATATCTAATTCATTTGCAAATTTAATTACTCAATTTAAAACTACATTTAATAATTCACTTACTAATAAATTAGAATTAAAACTATATAAACAATTTCAAAATTTAAACTTTAATTTTAAACTCTCTGGTACAAGATATTTATTTGAATCAATATTATTTGTTTATAAACATAATAATTTATATGCTTTAGATAATATGAAAAAGCATATATATCCACAAGTTTCAAATAAATATCATACAAATGTAGACAAAGTAAAATGGAATATAGAAAAATCTATTACATATATGTATGAATTTAATAAAACTAATTTTCCTGGACTAATTGAAGAATATTTAAATTTTGAATTAGATGAAAAACCTACTACTAAAGATCTTATTTTACTACTATATAGATTATTATAATTCTCTTTTACTATGTAAAGCTCATTTTTTCGTTAGAACTACTTTCTAACAATCTCGTATACACTCTCGAGCTTTACATAGTAAAGGAGAATTTTTTTAGCAATACCTAAAAAGACTGTTAAATAAATAGAAATATTTTATTTAGCAGTCTTTTATTATTTATAATTATAATAAAGTTAAGCTTTTTAATTAGTAATTAAAATACAATATTAATACCCATAGAATTTCTCTGTGGGTATTTTTTATATATTTATTCAATTATTTCTTTATAGATAATATTTTAAGTTTCATTGTTCCTGCAGGAGCATCTACTGTAACAATATCATTTTTCTTTGCTCCTAATAATGCAGCTCCTATAGGAGATTCGTTTGATATTCTATTTTGAGCTAAATCAACTTCTGTTGAACCAACAATTGTATATTCTACATCTTCATCAAATTCCATATCATGTACTTTTACGATATTACCAATTTGAACTGTTTTAGTATCAACTTCTGATTCATCTATTATCTTAGCATATCTTAATTTATTTTCTAATTCAGCTATTTTGGTTTCATTTGAAGCTTGTGCATTTTTAGCTTCATCATATTCTGAATTTTCTGATAAATCACCAAATCCAAGAGCAACTCTAATACGTTCTGCTATTTCAGCTCTTTTCTCTGTTTTTAAAAATTCTACTTCCTTTTCTAAATTATCATATCCTTCTTGAGTTAATAATATTTCTTTATTTTCTTCCATATTATCCGTCTCCTCTCCTTAAGTTTTTTCTAATGTTTTATATATTACGATTTTTCTTTATTTTTGTCAAGTCTTTTATTAGCTTTTATTTTTATCATCTTTTTATTTTTCACATTAATGAACTCTCTACATCTTATTTTTCCATTGTTTCCTATTAAATATCTTATTTTTATATTATCATTTTCTACTCTTCTTTCAATTTCATATGGTAATATATTATTAAAAATCATAATACTTTCATATATTTTACTTGAACTAAATCTATTTAATATTTTTTTTCCTACATTATACTTATCTGGCATAAGTATTTCATAATCTGTAATATTTATACCCAAAAATTCATTAGAATATATTTTTATTTTTTTACTAACATTCAATAGTATTGCATACCTTGGAATATTACATTTCATAAACAATTCTGGATCAAAATCATAATTAATTATTATATCGGAATGAGTTAAACTTTTCTCAATATTACTTGTAATATTTAAATATATTCCATAATCATTTTTCATTTCTTCTGATAACTTATCAAACTGACTTACATTACTTGTTATTATATTAACTATTTTACAATTTTTTATAATAGACTTTATTTTATTTATTCTATCTCTATCTTTATTTTTCATTAATATTGATATTTCATATTTTTCCATACTCGTTTTTTGTATATCAGATATATATTCAATAATTCTGAATACCATCTTTTCATATAATACTTTTCCATTTATTATATGTATTTTTTCATTTTTTAGATTCTCATTTAAAATATTGTTTTCCATTAAATCATTTGATAATGTAACTGTTGCTATATTATACTTTTTAATAAACTTTATTATATTACTTGAAAATTTACTATAATTTCTTTCTTTATTTACTATTTCATTACTTTTTTTATTGATATTTATAAAATATATTAAGTTAATTTCTACACCATCATTTTCTAGCTTTATTATTTTCTTTATATATTTTTCACAAAATCTTATATAATTATAAATAAAATACATTAAAATATCTTTTATTTTTGACAATATCTTATTATTAAATTTATAATTTATAAATTTAATAAATCTATATTTTTCTATTAAGAGTTCTTTTAGTTCATCTTTATTTTTAATCTCATCTATAAATAACAATTTAATCACCTTCACATAAATAATAATATGATGGTAATTAAATTATTATTCTTAACATTTTCTTATTAATTATTCTTTATATCTACTTTTATATGAATTTCATCTAATTGTTTTTTGGTAACTTCTCCTGGTGCTCCCATTAATAAGTCTTGTGCCCTACTATTCATTGGAAAAGCACATACTTCTCTTATGCTTTCTTCTTCTGTTAAAAGCATTATCATTCTATCTACTCCTGGTGCAATTCCAGCATGTGGTGGAGCACCATATTGAAATGCATTAAATAATGCTGAAAATTTCTTATCAATAACTTCCTTGCTATATCCTGCAATTTCAAATGCTTTTATCATTATATCTATATCATGGTTTCTAACAGCTCCTGATGATAACTCTATACCATTACATACTATATCATATTGATATGCAAGTATATCTAATGGATTTTTATTATTTAATGCTTCTAGACCACCTTGTGGCATTGAAAATGGATTATGTCCAAATTCTATTTTTCCATTGTCTTCTCTTTCATACATTGGGAAGTCTACTATCCAACAGAATTTATATGTGTTATTATCAATTAATTCAAGTCTTCTTCCGAGTTCTGCCCTTATTTCTCCAGCTAACTTTTCTACAATACCTTCATGTTCTGCTATAAAGAATATTGCATCACCTGCATTTGTATTTGTCTTTGTTAGCATTTCTTCTCTTTCAGCATCTCCTATAAATTTAGCAATTGGTCCTTGAAGTGATCTATCTTCGTTTACTTTAAGCCATGCTAATCCTTTAGCTTTACATTCATTTATTGCATAATCTGTCATTCCTTCAAATAAAGTTCTTGGCTCTTTTGCTCCATTTGGAACAGATATTATTCTTACTATCTTATTTTTAAATACCTTTAAATCTACTTTTTCAAATATATCTGTTACATCTTGTATTATAAGAGGATTTCTTAAATCTGGTTTATCTGTTCCATATTTAAGCATTGCCTCTTTATATGGTATTCTTGGAAATGGATATTCTGCTATTTCTTTACTTGAAAATTCCTTAAATACATTATATAAAACTTCCTCCATTACTTTAAATACATCCTCTTGAGTTGCAAATGCCATTTCCATATCTAGTTGATAAAATTCTCCTGGTGATCTATCTGCTCTTGAATCTTCATCTCTAAAACATGGAGCTATTTGAAAGTATTTATCTATTCCTGATACCATTAATAATTGTTTAAATTGTTGCGGTGCTTGTGGAAGTGCATAAAACTTTCCTGGATAGATTCTACTTGGAACTAAATAATCTCTAGCTCCTTCTGGTGATGAACTTGTAAGTATTGGTGTTTGAACTTCTAAAAATCCTCTTTTTATCATTTCATTTCTTAAAAATTGAATTATTTTTGCTCTTAAAATTATATTGTCTCTACATTTTGGATTTCTTAAATCTAAATATCTATATTGTAATCTTAAATCCTCTCTAACATCTCTACTAGACTCAACATCAAATGGTAACTGTTTTGTTCTCTTACCTAATATTTCAAACTTTTCTGCAAATAATTCTACAGTTCCTGTATCAATATTTTTATTTACCGTTTCTTCATCTCTTAATCTTACTGTGCCTTCTACTGATACTGTTGATTCTACTGGAATTCTAGTTGCAAAATCTACTAATTCTTGATTTCCAGATGCTACAACTTGAGTAATTCCATATTGATCTCTTAAATCGATAAATATTACTCCTCCTAAATCTCTTATTGTTTGAATCCAACCAGCAAGCTTAATATGCTCACCTACATGCTTTTCTCTTATCTCTCCGCATGTATACGTTCTGTACTCATCCATTTTACTACCTCTCCTTTTTATTCATTTGGGACAAAAAAACAAAAAAGTCTTCCATCCCTATAAAAGGGACGAAAGACTATTCTTCCGCGGTACCACCCTAATTGGAAATATATTCCCACTTTATTCTATTTGCTCCAATGTGTTTCATAATAGTATCATTTTAAATGCTTTCAGCCTTGGCATTTATTCTCTATAAAATAATATCTTTTCTATTACTTTCCATCTTCATAGCAAATTTGTTTATATAATTAAAATAGCTGTAAGTATTAATTTATTCAGCTAATTTCATATTTTAAACTATTTTTACCTAATTGTCAATATTTATACAAGTTAACCATTACACAAACTTTTTGTGGTGAATATTATCCTTAATATTATCTATATATTATTTATACAATAATAACTTACATTATCTTATACAGAATGTAGCATATAATGGTATTGATTTTATACCATTTGTAAAACCAAAATTTTTAGTAGATATTCTAATAGAATATTTTGGATTATATTTTTCTTTGTATATATTTAAACTTTTAGATTGAGTATTATCTCCTGCTTTTACTTCAACTGGTATAATACCATCTTTATTATATAGCAAAAAATCTACTTCAGCTTTATTTCCTGAATTCCAATAATACAGAGATATATTATTAGCTCTGAAAGCCTGAGCTACATAATTTTCGACAATAGCTCCTTTAAACATAAAATTTTCATTTAATAATATCTCTGAAAATTGTATTTCTAATAGAGATGTTAGTATTCCTATATCACTTAAATATAATTTAAAAGTATCATCTTGTGCATATACTTTAAGTGGTGGCTCTACTTTATTAATATATTTACATTTATATATCATTTCACTCGATTCTAGCCAATCAATTGCACTTTCAAAACCTCTTTTATTTGCTCCCTTTTCTATATCAGCATATTTAAATTTTTTATTCTCTTTTGCCAAAGAATTAGGAATATTATTATATACTTTTTCTATTTTCACAGATTCATTATTACTTAATGTATATTTATTCATATCAGCTAAATATGATAAAATAATATTTTTTAATATATTTTTATTCCATAATAATATATCTTCGTTTACATTTTTATATTCTAGAACTGAAGCAGGCATCCCTCCTATGCATAAATATATTCTGTACATATCAATTAACTTATCATGTATACTAATTTCTTCTAAATTCTCATAACATCTTTTTATTTCATTTACCCACATTTGTTTATCTAATGCTATTAAAAATTCTTCAAAATCCATTGGATGCATAAATTCAATCTGTACCTTTCCTACTGGAAAAGATGATTTAAATCTACGTATTTTCACTCCTAATAAACTTCCTGCACAAATAATTCTATAATTTAAATTACTTTCGCAAAATGCTTTCAAAGAACTAATAGCATTTTCAGATTCTTGAATTTCATCAATAAACACTACTGTTTTTTCTGGAATTATTTTCTTATTTAATTCTAATTCTATTCTTCTAACTTTAATTTCAAAATCCAAATTCTCTTCGAATATTTTAACAATACTTTGTTTTTCCATTAAATTTATATATATATAATCTTCAAATTCATTTTTACAAAATTCATCTATTATATATGTTTTACCAATTTGTCTAGCTCCAACAACCATCAATGGAGTATTAATATTTTTATTTTTCCAGTTACTTAAAATATTATAAAATTTTCTTTTCATTTATATCACCTATATATATTTTATTATTTTTTAATTTCATCGTCAATATATTTTGCACTTTTTTAGTATCACTTTTTATTAATTTTTACATCTTTTTGATATCACTTTTTAATATGATTTGCATTTTTTTGATATGACTTTTTAATTATTTGTACCATGTCAAGATAGTAAAAAAAGACTATTAGTAGAATCTTTTATGACTCTATTAATAGTCTAAATAAATTTATATATTTTCTATTTTATTTCAAATTCATATTCTAATGTAACAACTTTATCTTTTGAGTCTGTTGGTGTTATTATTATTTTATATTTTCCTGCAGATAATGTACAGTTCAATAATTCAATATACACACTTTTAGATTCTAAAGAAGTACTATAAGTTATTTTAGCTGGAAGACCACTTCCTTGTAACTGTATATCAGAATTTCCCATATAACCTATTGCTTCATTAAAATTAATTCTTATATTCTTACTAGTAGCACTAACTGTTGTAATCTTTAATGTACTTCCAGTTTCTACTGTTCCACCACCTGTATATTCAGGAATACTTCCGAAATGTGAAACAAAACCATTTCTATAATTTCCAGCATTATCAACAAATAATACCCATATTCTTGTTGTTGGTTTTACTTCAACACCTGTTAAATCAACTGTTATTTCATTTGGTCCTGCTACAAGATTTTGTTGTTTTCCTTTAAGTGGTGCTTGTTCAAGAGTACCATTTGTTACTGCTTTTAATACATCCTCTACAAGTGGAGTCGTAGAATCTCCTACATAAATTCCTCTATTCCACTCATAAACACCATAATACATTTTTCCTGGTTCATCTGAATTGAATGATAATTTAGCTGAAGTTTTTCCAGTTCTAGTTATTTTTTCTCCTGTAATTGCTGGTGGATCAAAATGTGAAACAAAACTTTTAATTATTTTCTTACTTCCAATATTTACTTCTACAGTATATTTGTTATCTTTATGTCCATAATTATCTGGTACTCTTATAATATAAGTTAATCTATCTGGACTTGTTGTAAATTTTGCACCTGATATTGTTAAACTTGATTGGGTTGGACATTTGATACTAAAATCTGATAAAACAAGTTTTTTCTCTGGTACTTTATTTAGTTTAATTACAAATGTATTAGCACTTTCTTCTGCTGCATAAGATATAGAAATATCACCACTTTCAACTTGTTCTACTTTACTAGATATTTGATATGGTCCTTTTACACTTGAAGTATTACCATAGAATCCTTCTATTACATAATATAAATCATAAGATTTTCCTTCTTCTATACTAGATATATCAACCTTATTATATTCTGTTTTTACTTGTACCTTTTTACCTTTTCCTTTTATATGAGCTTGATTTATATTTTTACTTGCTGTTCCTGGATTTTCTAAAACATAATATAAATATCCACCTTCATCTACTCCATATAATTCTAATTCTGCCTTATCTTTTGCTGTTCTTGTTACAGCTACTTTACTAACTGTTGGATTTGAATATTCACATTTAAAATCTTTACTTATAATATTTCCATTTGGTAATGTTACATATAATCCAAATGTACCATCTTTATAATATGATGTTGATAAATTGTATGTTTGATTATCTTTTGTATCAATAGAAAAGATTGTTGTAGCATTTCCTCTTCCACAAAGTATGTAAACATCTGCTAGTGTTAATTTTTTTGTTGTTGGTTTGCTTAAAGTAAATGTTACAGAACCTTGACTTTTTGGCTCTACTGATTTAATACTAACTGATTGTTCTTTTCCAATAAAAACATTTTTAGTATTTTCATTAACTACAGGTTTATTTTTAGTTTCAACAAAAACCTTTGTATTATCTGCCTTTTCTGTAATTGTTAATGACCCAATAGTTCCATTTCCAGAAACAGTAGTATTTGCACCATTATTTTCCATCTTTGATACAGTTTTACCGCTTCCTATCATTATTTTGCTATTACTTCCACTATTAGTTATACTACTAACATTAGAATTAATCATAATATTTGTATTATCTTTTTTATTTGTAATATTCTTAACATCTTTATTAATTGCTATTACTGGATCTGTTGAATTTGAATTTATAATAACATCATTAGATTGAATATTTAATGACATTTCATTTCCAGAATTAATATTTATTGTTTCTACTTTACTTGTTGCATTAATTTCGATATTTCCATTAACATCTATTTTTTTCATGTCACTGCAATTTTCTAAATTTACAGTTGGTCCATCAATTGTTTGATTAAAATTACTTCCTGCATTATATGTTTTTCCGTTTGTCTGTATTACTTCCATGTTACTTATAGTTGTATTTATAACATCTAGTTTATATCTTTGTGGTTTAACTAAAATTAATTTTCCACTTATTTTAACATTCTTTAAAGTAATTTGTGAATTTTCATTTATGTCTTCTGATAATGTAATATTTAGACAATTTTCATCTTCTAAAACTAATGCATTATTTTTTAACATACTTTGTGTAACAGTTAAATCTCCTAGTGGTTTTGTTGTTGCTTTTAAAATACTTGAATATGCTCCATATATTTTCTTTCCTTTAATTGTTTTATATGCTTTTACTTTAAAATAATATGTTTTATTTGATGTTAAATTTGTCTTCTTATATGATACTACACTATTTTTTGTAATTGTTGCTATTTTACTATATTGTCCACTTTGACTTGTTGCCATATATACTTCATATCCTGTTACAGCAGCATCTCTAGTCCATCCAACAGTTAATGCTACTGATGTTTGTGTTTTTGTAACTAAATTTTTTGTTTGTCCTATTACTATCTTAAATTTTTTTGTAATTGTTCCTGTATAGTTTCCTTTTCCTTTAATTGTTACTGATGCTGTTCCTGGATTAATATTATTCTTATAACTTACAGTATAATCTGTGCCATTTTTCAAAGTCTTTTTACCATCTTTTATTGTTATTGTTGTTTTAACAGCTTTTCCAGTATAATTTTTACTATATGTATTTACACTCACTTTAGTTTTTGATAGTCTCTTTTGAGTTTGAGTACTCAAAACTTTTGAATATGCTCCACGTTTTTTAGACTTATAACCTCTTACTTTAAAGTAATATCTAGTTCCTTCTTTTAGTCCCTTCTTTTTGTATGATGTTATAGTCTTTTTCTTGATTGTAGCTATCTTAGTATATTTTGAGTTTTTCCCGTTTTGCCATATATACCTGATATCCTTTTACAGAAGAATTTTTCTTCCATTTTACTGTAATACTTGATGTTGTTCTACTTTTTACTTTTACATCTTTTATTTTTGATATTGATGTCTTGCTCGCTGCTAAAACATCTTGAGATGATATCAAGAATATAATCATAAAAAGTATAATCATTAAAATGACTTTTTTTGCATTACTTAGTTTCATACATTCACACTCCTTCATATAAATTTTATTGCCCTCATTATAGTAATATACTACATTTTTGTCAACATTATAATTTGCTAAATATTGGGCTATTTTAGGTAATTTAATATTAAAAAGCAATTAATACATTAAAATCCTTTACTTCTTTAAATACATTAATTGCTTTTATATTATTGAATACTTTTCTTGTGTTATCCTATCTTTAAAATTTGATTTAATAATAATCATCTTGTTTATTATTATTTTTTGTAATGAGTCCTACATTGTGATATTTCAAGAATATTATTTTGTATTCTATATATTAACCTATTCTGTTCATCTATTCTTCTACTCCAGAAACCAGACAAATCATGTTTTAATGGTTTAGGTTTCCCCAGTCCTTCAAATTTGTTTCTTTCTATATCTTTTATAATTAAAATATTTATTCTTTTTATTGTTTTTTTATCTTGGGCTTGCCAATATAAATAATCTTCCTAAGCCTCTTCATCCCAGATCTTCTGCATAACTATTCATCAACCTCAATTAATTCATGTTCTATACCTTTTCCAGCATTTAGATTTTCTATTGACTTTTTTAAATGTGCCATATTTTCTGCTGAATAAAAAGGGTCTGTTGTTATTTTAAATGGTATTTGCTTTTCTCTTACAACTGTTTTTACAAATATATTTATTGCTGTCGATATATTTAATCCTGTTTCATTACAAAAACTTTCAAATTGTTTTTTTAAATCTTCATCAATACGAACATTTATAGTAGTCTGTGCCATATTTTAAAACCTCCTTTTATTATATAGTATATACAGTATACTACATAATATATACAATATCAACACATATTTTATTAATTTCTTTTTATACTATTAATATAATTATTATTTTGTAGTATGTTATTGTTATTATTTTTACTAACTTTATATTATTTAAAAATATACTCACTATATAACTAATTAAAAAAGTAATTAATATATCAAAGTCCTTTATTTCTTTTAATATATTAATTACTTTTATATTATTACCTTGTTGTATTATTATTCATATTATCCTTATTTATAGAATCAATTTTCTTTTCTAATTCATCTATTTTCGTATTAGCTTCATATAAATACTTTTCTTGCGTTAATCTATCTTTAAAATTTGATTTTATAATATTTACTTTGTTTATATTATCATTGATAACTATAATCAAAAAAATAGCTAAAATAATAATTATTATTAAAAATATTTTACTTAATTTATACATTTACTATTTCATACTAAAATTCTTTTTAATATTCATATTATATCTAGTAACATAGAACAAAGTGAACTTCGTTCACTTAGCGTATAACTTTCTTTATTATACACTTT
>CANOSM010000038.1 GCA_947569365.1 uncultured Clostridium sp.
CAATTTTGGCATTTTTATTTTCCTCATTTTGGTTACTTTTATTTTACAATTTATAATAAAATTTTCAACGTGCTATAAATCATTTTTTTAGCAGTAATTACCTATAATTATATGCTAGTAATTACCATATATATATAAAGATGCACTCCGAACATCTATAACATATTATACATTATTTTTACTCAAATTTCAATGATTTAGTCTGTTTAAATATATTTTTATGTAAAGTTTGCCATTATTAATCTTTTTTAACTAATAATAATATATAACAACAAAAAACAAGAATTAAATAACTAAAAGTTATATAATCCTTGCTATTTTTGATTATATTCTTATAATATTAATCTCTTAGACTTCTATATTTATCAACTTTCCAAGCTCCATCTTCTTTTTTTATTACAAACTCACTTGTCATAGTATAATATTTTATATTACATTCTTCTAAACTTTCTCTTATATTACCAGTATTAATATATTTATCAGAATCTTCCATATCTTCAAAATAATATCCAATTGAATTAAATACTATTGTATCATCTGTAATCTTTTTAGTTTTTAATTCTTCATCAATATATCCTTCAATTCCACCACGACATGGATAATGCAAATATCTCTGACCACTTATATTTTCTATATAAATTCTGTCATCTTGTGTATACCAATAGTTTTTTATAAAATTTTTTGTATACTTTTCTTCAAAGTCTTTTTTATAATTTAAAATCTTTCTATATCCTGGCCAATTTTTTAAACTCTCCCAATCTCCTAATTCTGCTTTATCATCTATATAAATAGTATGTCTTAATAATTCTGTTCCTATCTTAACATTTTCCTCATTTTCAATATATGAATTTACAATAACCTCACATATATATTTTTCCTTCCCATATGTTGCTGTAATCTTAGCTGTTCCAGCACTTTGTGCTTTAATTCTTCCATTACTTGTTACTGTTACAACTTTTCTATTGCTTGATGTCCATTTAACATTTTTTCTTCCATAAACACATAATGCATATTCTTCATATGGATAAAAACTCAATTTTGCTTTCTTAATATATGGATTCTTTACTGTTACTTTACATTTATACTTTTTATTTCCCATTTTTGCTGTTATTGTAGCTGTTCCTTTTTTCTTTGCTGTTATTTTTCCTTTACTTGATACTGTCACAACTGATTTATTTGAAGTATACCATTTTATCTTTGAAGTTGCTCCTAATACCTTTAATGTATATGAATTTCCTTTATATAATGTTACTGATCTTTTAGTTATTTCAGCTGGTTTAACAGTTATTTTACATTTATATTTTTTATTTCCAACTTTTGCTGTAATTATTGCTGTTCCTTTCTTTTTTGCTATTACCTTTCCTTTACTATTTACTTGCGCTACTGATTTTTTTGAGCTTGACCATTTTACTTTCTTCTTTGTTCCAATTACTTTTAAAGTACAAGTTTTTTTCTCATATAATGTCTTTTTAGTAGCACTTATCTTTATACTTGCTGCCTCTACTGATATAGTACTATTTAATACTGGTACTATATTTGGTACTACTATTCCTGCAAATATTACTATTACAAATGCAATTAACAATTTCCTTACAGTTTTCATATCCTATTTCTCCTTTTATTATAAATATTTAGCCTATTTTTGCAATAAAATCTTACTTTTTAATTCATTCATATTTATTCTAAATATACTTAAACATTTCTTTCTATCTTTATTTCTCGTATTAGCTGATATATACATATAATTTCCACAAATGCTTATTCCCTCAAATTCTGTGGTTTGACGTACTCCTCCCACTTTATAAGTATAATCAAGTTGTGTTATGTATTCTCCTCTATAATTATAAATTGCAATAGTATTTATATATATTCCTTTTGTTAAATTATTTTGAATAATATATATATAATTAGAATCTCCATATCCCGATTGAACCGTTGTGCTTTCATTATATAATCTAGAATTTTTACTTAATGCAATTCTTCTTATATAATTAAAATTCTCATCAAACATATAAAAATAATTTTGTGTATATCTTATATATATTTTAAGTTTTGGATTATAACATAAGTTACCATTTGTAATCAATTTATCATCTGTTTTCTGAGTATTAGATTTATATAATTTATGTCTATCAATGATACAAAGCGAAATTGTATCTATCTCATATATATATGGATAGTAGTTGCTTGTTCCAGAAATCAAAATCCTATTTGTATCAGGATTATATGTTATGCAATTCGAATGACCTATTTTTCCTAAGCTTCTTTTTTTAATAACTTTCTTAGTCTTCATATCAATTTTTAATAATGCTGTCTCTTGTTTTGCATATTTATTATCACCATTACAAAGTGGTGTAACAGCAGCGACATAAAAGTACTTACCATCATTACAAGACCCCTGTACAGCTACATATTTTTTAGGAAGTATACTCTCTAATTTTATATTAGATATATTCCTTACTATTGAAACATTAGATTCTTTTAAATTTAGTTTAACTGTTATCCTACATTTATATGATGTATTTCCAGATCTTGCAGTAATTGTTACAATTCCTGCTCTTTTTGCTGTTACTATTCCAGATTGTGTAACTGTTGCAATTGTGCTTTTTGATGTTGACCACTTAACTCTTTGTGTAGTTCTATATAATTTTAAATTTATCTTTTTTCCTGTATAAATAGTCTTTGATGTTACATTTAACCTTGGATTTTCCACACTTATTAAACAAGAGTGTTTTTTTCTTCCCACCTTTGCAGTTATTTTTGTAACACCTTTTCTTTTAGCAACAACTTTTCCTTTTGAGTTAACTGTAGCTACTTTTTTATTACTAGACTTCCAAACTATTCTTCTTTTTGCATTTTTTACTTTTAATTTACATGTTTCTTTTACATTTAAAACTTTTATACTTGATGCTGCTTTTACTGATAAATACTCTCTAAATGTTGGCATTATATTTGGAATACAAAACATAAAAAATAAGATTACACTTATTGTTAATAATAATTTTTTCGTAAATCTCATTTTGATCTTACTCCTCTTTATTAATCTATATTCTTAAGCCATTTATCATATTCTATAAGTATCTTATCTCTTACTTCCTCTACTGTAAGATTAGTAGTATCTACTATCAAATCATAATTTGCAGGATCTTCTTTATGAATACCATAAAGATTTAAATACCTTTCGTTTTCAAGTTTAAACCTTTTTATCATATCTGCTTTTTGTTCTTCAATAGTTTCAAATTTTTCAGATGACTTCCTATTTTTATCATAAAAAGCTCTTTTGGCAGCAACATCAATATCTACTTTTAAATATACTTTAAAAGAATCAGGAATAGCATACCACCCAAGACGAGCATCCACTATTAAATTATCATGCTCTTTAGCATATTCTGCAGCACTTTTTTCAATTTGTTTATCTATCTCTGGATGTGAAGTAACATATATGTTAAATCCTGTAATATCTATGTTTAACTCTCTTGCAAGTTTTCTTGCATATTCACCATTCCTATATATTTCATATCCTATTTTTTCAGATATAGAAATAGAAACGGCACCTTTACCGCTTCCTAAATCTCCACCTAATGTTATAATATGTTTTTTACTCATATCAAAAATAAGCTCCTTATTTATTATTCTTCATCTTCATCTTTATTTTCGTTATCTTCATCTTCTACCATTTCTACTTTACCTTCTGCAATCTCTTGAGCTGCTAATGTTACTTTTGAATATTCCTTTTTGTTAGTTAAAGGTTCTGCTCCTTCTGCTAATTGTCTTGCTCTTTTTGAAGTGATTACTACTAATTCATATCTGTCATCAACTTTTTTTAATAATTCACTTACACTTGGTTTTACCATCATTTTTAAAATCCCCCTTAAATTTAATATTATTCTTCATCTTCATCTTTATCTAATCTTCCTGCCACGGTTTCAGGTTGTACAGCTGATAATATAACATGTCCTGAATCCATTATTAAAACTGCTCTTGTTCTTCTTCCATATGTTGCATCAATAGCCATCTTAGAATCTTTAGCTTCTTGTACTAATCTTTTTATTGGTGCTGATTCTGGGCTAACAATTGATATTATTCTATTTGCTGATACTATATTCCCAAATCCTATATTAATTAATTGCATTAAAAACTCCCTCCTACTCAATATTTTGAATTTGCTCTCTTACATTTTCTAATTCGGTCTTTATATCTATAACTCTATTTGTTATTTCTAAACAATTTGCTTTTGACCCTATTGTATTTATCTCTCTATTCATCTCTTGTACTATAAAATCAAACTTTTTTCCTACTGGTGAATCTTTTTCTAATAAATCTATAAACTGTGACATATGACTATTTAATCTTGTAAGTTCCTCTTCTATTGATGATTTATCAGAAAATATTACAATCTCTTGTGCTAATCTATTTTCGTCAACAATATCAGTATTCATTAATTCTTTTACCCTTGTATTTAATTTTATTATATATTCTTCAATTAGTCCAGATGAAAAAGAAGAAATTTCATAAATTTTTCCATTAATAATATTTAATCTTGATCTTATGTCTTCTTTCATCTTGTTTCCTTCGGTTTCTCTCATTGATATAAAATTATTTATAGCTTCACCTAAACAATGTTTTAATTCATTCCAAATTAGTTCTTCATTTTCTTCATCTTTTATACAAAGAACATCTGGAAATCTCGATATATCTATAACATTTATTTTGCAATCTATGTCAGTCTCAGTTGTAAGTTCTCTTAATTCTTTAATATAAGCTTTGGCAATTTCTTTATTTAGTTTTATTTCTTTTCCTTTTTCACTAAAGTCCTCCATAGAAATAAAAACATCTATCTTTCCTCTTGACACATTTGATAATATTTCTTTTCTAACTTTATCTTCCAAATAGCTTATTACTCTTGGCATTTTTATTGATATATCATTATACTTGTGGTTTACTGATTTTATATCAACAATATATTCTCTTCCATCTATTTCATATTTACTTCTTCCAAACCCTGTCATACTTCTAATCATAATTTTATCAATCCTTTATATTAATTATATTTACTTCTGTAGTATCTTTTCATTTTCTTTCTTGTCTTCATTTCCTTCATTATCTTTTATTTTTTCCTTTTGCCTATTATCTTCTTCTGTCTGATTTTGCTCTTCTTTTAATTTTTTTTCTTCTATTATTTTTCTACTTTCTTCATCTAAATAATCTGGCTCATCTTCTTTAATTATTTCTCTTACATCACTTGCCCCATGAATATATTTATGCTTATATATTATATATATAAATATGCTCTTTATTGTATAATAAAGAGCTAAATATACTGATGATGTAGTAAATAAAAATTTAGCTACTATATTATGATAAAAATAAACATATGGCATATATAAAGTTATTACACTTAAAGCTAGTAATTCTATAGAGTGTATTATATATGTTCCTCTATCTGTTTTATATGCTTTTTCCATAAAATATATTGAAAATCCCAAAAGTATTAATGCAAATACTTTTAAATCATTTTTAAAAACATCATCTTGCAATTTTAAATATCCTAAATTTAAAAAGATAAAATAAATTAAAACTCCTACTGCTATTAAAAGATTATAAAATATTTTTCCACATATTTTATTTTTCTCTTCTTTTGGTAATCTTATTTTTGTACTAATTTGATTTTGTATACTTTCTATTTCTTCTGGTTCCATATTATCCTCCAATATCTCCCAATTCATACATTAGTATTGATGAAATTACTATTGGTGCTGTTTCTGTTCTCAATACTCTGTTTCCAAGACTAATGCTTTTTGCTCCAGAGTTTATTAATTCTGATACTTCTTTTTCTTCTATTCCACCTTCAGGACCTATAATAACTGCTATCTTTAATTTTGAATTTATGTTCTTCTTTTTTACATTTTCTATTTCTCTTTTTATAAAATTATCATTTTCATTTTCATAAGCTACTAATACTATATCATAATTATTAACACTTTCACATACATCTTTTATCTCAAAGATATTAGTTACTTCTAATATATCACTTCTTAATGACTGTTTAGCTGCAACTTCAGCAATTTTATTCCATCTATCAATTTTCTTTTTTTCATCTTTTCCTTGAAGATTTACAACACATCTTTTCATATTAACAGGAACAATTCTACTTACTCCAAGTTCAGAACACTTCTGTATTATAAGTTCCATTTTGTCTGCTTTAGGTAAACCCTGATATATATCTATTATTAAGTTAGATTCTTTTGATTGTATTTTATCTAATATCTTACATTTAATTTTTTCATTTGATATATCTTCTATCTTTACCTTATAATTAATATTATTTGATCTGCAAACAATATTTAATTCATCATTTTCTTTATATCTTAATACATTTTTTATATGATTTACATCCATTCCATTAATATATATGTATTCTTCTATAACTTGCTCTTTATCAACAAAAAAATTCATTAAAACTGCTCCTCTTGCGCTTAATTATACCAAAAAAAAGTGATAAGCACAATAGCTATCACTTTTTATTATTTTATATAAGTATTACAACTTTTGTAGCAGGATTATAAGTAACTGAATAAGTATTTGAATTAACTGTTAAATTAAATTTTATTACTTTTCCCATTATAGTTGCATTTCCCATTTTATATCCTGCTGGTAAACTTTCTTGGATTACTTTATTTTGAGAGTTTATATCTTGAGATAATGCTGCAAGAATATTCGAAGTATTAGAATATTGAGAAATTCTCGCATTTAATGCAGTTCGTAAATTATTTTTGATTGTTTCTTCACTTGTATTAGTAGATATATTATTGTTTATATTGTTTCCTGTATTATTTTGTACCACATTGTTTTGTATTGTATTGTTTGACATTGTATTATTTTGTACTGTAGCATTTAAGACTGTATTATTTGATACATTATTTTGAGTATTTATATTATTTACTTCTTTTATAACTACAATATTGATTTTTCCTAGATTATCATATTTTACATCAATATTATATTTTTTCTCTACATTAATTAATTCTCTTATCTCTTCCATTTTAGATTCATTTTCATTAACATATGTTTCATTATTATTTGATGTACTTGCTTCTCCTATAATGCTTGTATACTTTTCTATAGATATATCAAGTGCAATAAAACTTCCTGGATCATTTGTATGAGTATTATTCATAGATATAACACTTGTTATTAATGATTTTACTTCTGCACCATCTTTTTCATCTCCTACATATTGAAGTATATTCTGATTATATGTTTGAAGTTCTTGCTCTGATAATTTATTATCATTTACTGTGTTTTGTACTCCGATTATTTTCACCTGCAAGTTTTATTGTATTTACTTTTTTATCTTTTTGTTTACTATTTAGTATAGCCACTAACATAGCAGAAATAATAAGTATTATAAATGTGGCTACTGCAATTATAATTATAATAATTTTTTTGTCTATTTTTGATTTTTGCATTTTTACTCCTTTATTTTCTATTTATGTAATTATTTGCTTTATCTCTTGATTTATAATATTTAAATTTATAACTTTTTTTATATTCTGTTCTACAAATTTCGTTTCTATAATTTCATTTTGATTTTTCCTCATCTGCCTTATCTCATTACTAATTATTTTATTTAATCTACTATAATATTTAATTTTTTCTATAATTCCATGTGGTACTAAATTAGCTGCTTTCCATTCATTTTTAGGCACATAATATCTTAAGATTTTTTCATCTATTTTAAATATTTTCATAAGTTTATTTTTTAATTCAATAACTTCAAAATCACATTCACCATTATTAATAAGTTTAACTATTATTTCTTTTATAGATTCTTTATTATATTTTTCTATTTCTTTGTAAAATTCCCTTTTTATTTGCTCTTTTTCTAGATTTCTTTTTTCTATACTCAACTTTCTAAATTTAGTTTCTCCTACAAGCTTTGCAATTATTGTATCTTTATAATCTAGATATGAAATTTCTATATCTTTTTGTCTCCACTTAGAAACATATATTGCTTTTATTACTTTTCTATAGATTTCTTTACATAAACAAGTATCTGCATCTGTAATTATTTCATCTGATTTATTAATTATACTATCAATTTTTACGTCTAATTCTTTTATTTTATTTTCTAATTCTACTTCACTAATGTCTGTATTATCTAAATTATTAATAAAATTATCTTTAAATTCTTTTATTTCCTCTGAAAATCTTTGCTCTCCATAAATATACTCTAACTTTATACCTATTTCTTTAGATTTTTCATTACAGTCTTTAAGCACAAAATATATATCATCTAATTTTTTTATTAGTAAATCTAACTTTTCAATAAAATATATTAAATTCTTATTATATTCATTTAATTCTTCCAATTTTATATCTCCAAATTTATCTTCTTTTGTTAAACTATTTTTCTTTTATTTTAATTAATATTTTTATTATATGATTCAATATCTTGAATTTTATTTGTAGCATCTCCTATACTATTGCTGATGAATTGTACATATATATTCCTAATATAAGTGTGGTTATAATCACTAATCCAAATATTTGTGTAAAACCATTTTCTTTTTTAATATTTTTTTCTCCCTTTATTCCATATTCATTACTGTGTATTCATCTAATGATGGTATATTAATATTATTTTTACCAAAACTTCCTATTTGATATCTATATATGTATGTTATCACATCATTACTTTCTTGATTATCACTATTTTCTTTATAATTTATTATAAACTTTACTATCATTCCTGTTTTTCTATCTAAAAACATATCTACATTTATATCATCACTATTGAGTTTTATTTCTGCACATTTTATTCCATTAATTTTATTATCTCCTACAAATTCATATGCAAAAGAATCATCATTTAAAAATTGTATCGCTGTATATATTGTTTCATTATAACTTTCTATAACTGAATCAGATGTGTATTCATATGCCTCTTTATTTTCTTCATCTATATATGTACATTTCTTTGTTTCTATATTTATATATTCTTTATTATCTTCTGTTTCAATATAGACCATATTTCCTTTACGTTTATAATTAGTAGTAGATTCTTTATCATTCTTTTTAGTGATTACTTGACATGATAAATCATCTATCTGAGCAACCTTTTGTGCTAGCTCAAGTGCCTCTTGTCTATTTAACTCTTTACTCATATATTTATAATTTTTATTATAAATCATATAAGACATTAAAATAATAAAAATAATAATTACTATTATAGTTGGTATTGCTAAACTAATTTTCTTTGTTTCTTGCATACTATACACCTCTTTATTTTATATTAGTATATCTTAAATTTAATATTGTAGTCAACAAATACAATTAAAAAAGACACTTTTTAAACATAAAAGTATCTTTTTCACTTTTTTATTCTATTATTTTGTCAAATTTATTTGACAAATGCTATTTATTTTATATTTTTTATATGATTTATTTTAAGTTTTACTTACATTCTACAATATATTTTTATTTGCAGTATTCTTTTTTATTTGGGGACTATACTATTAAATTTTTTAATATGAGAATACCTATGATTGATTAATATTTAAAAAAATATTATTAAGAATAATGTCAACCCTCCTTTCTTTCAAGTATATTATTAATTATCTAAATAACGTAAATATTATATTTTCTAAAATATAATAAATAGCATTTATCTTAATATTAATAATTTTATAATTTGGTTTTAATTTGGAAATTGGATATTTCAGATCGAAATATCTTTAGAAATAAAATCTACATTAATTTAAATAATTAACTGATTTAGATTATAGCATCTAATAGTACATAATTCAAGCTTTTTCCATCGACATATTATTACATTATTCTTAAAAAGAAAAAAATAATCTGAAATATTTATCATTCCAGATTATTTTACATTATACATACTAAAAATGTCTTCCTCCACTTTTACTATTTAGTCTTCTAGGACTTCTATATATAGATTCATATTTATAACTATTATCATCATCTATAGTATTTTCATTCGTATTATTTTCTTCATTTTGTATTTCATTTTCTCTTTCTTCTGCATTAGTTTCTTGATTTTCTGTATCATAATTATAACTACTATTTAATTTTCTATATTCATCAATTCCACTATATTGTTCTTCTTTATTTTCTTCTTTTATAGACTCTTCTCTGTCTTTATATTTATTTAACTTAGCATTTTTCTTACCAATTATAATAGATAATATTATTACTACTATTAATAAATTTATAATTATTAATATAAGTGCAAATCTCTCAACTTTATTTCTTTCATATCCAAATAGTAGATCTTCTTCTTTCTTATTTTCACTTTCTGATTGATTAGCTTCCTTTTCTTCTGGTGCAATATTTTCTTCATCTTCACTTACATTTGCTGTAGCACTTAATGACTTTACAAATTTGATATCATAACTTGCATATTCTTTTTCAGTATCTGCAACTCTTACTTTAGTATCAAATATAAAATAGTCATCTTCATCTCCTTTTTCTATATCAATATATATTTTAGCTTTATTATAATTTGATTTTGCAATAATTAAATCTTTAAGTTCTAATGCTGATATCTCATCTTCTCCAATTTCTACTTTATAATTAAATATATTACTATCAAAATCTTTATCTAAACTATATCCTTTTATCTCTAATGATTCAAGTCCAATTCCTTCTTCAGGTTCCATTTCATCTTCATTATCTGTATTATCATCTGTAACATTAGGAATTGTTTCTTCTTCTTCAGCTTCCCTTGTTACATATATCTTATATTTTTTAGTATTTCCATTTTCTGCTGTAACTTTAACAGTAATTACATTTGTTCCAACTTTAAATCCTGTATTTCCACTTACTGAATATCTAGCTTTTGAACTTGCAGGTGTAGCATAAACAGTAAGTTTAGTTACATCATTTGGAACTGTTACATTATACTCTGTAACAGACCATCTATATCCTGTAAAGTCATATTTAAATGGTTTTACCCCTAAGATTGAAAGATTTGCATTTGATGATTTTACTTTTGTAGATGTATTATTGTTATTACTACCATTACTATTATTGTTATTAGTTGTATTGTTATTATTATTTGTATTAGTGTTATTATTAACACTTGTCACTTTAGGTTTTGCTGTTACTGTAACAGATTTACCGATTTTAGATTCTTTATCATTTGCATCTGTAACATCTCCATTTAAATTAACTTTGTAAGTACCTGCACTTTTTGGAGTAAAAGAAAATGTTTTTGATATTGATTTATTTTTTCCATTTCCATTATATCCAACAATATTTCCCTTTGTACTTCCTGAAACATTTAAATTCCAAGCTGCAGCAGTTACTTTAACAGTAACTGTTACTTTATTTCCTACTGTAACTGTTGACGAGTTTGCTACTATTGATGCTGATGCTGCATTTGCACTAGAACTAATTAATATTATAATCCAAAATAAACAACTAATAATTCCTATTTTTATACTACTTTTCATATGTATACACTCCCTTTATTTAAACGATATTTTTGAAGATCCTGTTAGATGTTTAACAATAGCTAGTAAATCTGATGACGTTATTGTTCCATTTTGATTTACATCTGCTGCTGATAAATAAGCTCCTGTAAGTTTCTTTGTACCATTTAAATGATTTACTACTTTTAATAAGTCTGATGATGATATATTTCCATCTCCACTTGTATCACCAATAGTTACTACTGTATATTTTTTGTTATTCAATTTTACTATATTTCCTGTTGCAATTACAGTAGAAGTTCCAGAAATGGTTTTCCCATTTTTATCTGTTATACTAGCCTTTGAATATGTAGAAGTTACAGTTTTTACAGTAGATCTTGGCAAAACACTTATTGTTAATTTTTTATCATCTATTCTTAAGTTATTATTACTTGTATTACTACTACTATTATTTGTTGTTGTTATTTTTTCTAAGTAACTTTTACTTATATAACCATTAGTAGTAGAATAGTTCCACTTTTTATTAGAAGAGTTGTAAGTAGTTGCTTTATTAAATTTCACCTTATACCAATTTCCACTTGATCCTGTTACTGCAACAATCATTCCTCTTGATGCAGTTCCCAATGATGAAGATGATGTACTTGTTCCGCTTCTAATATTTACACTACTATTTACATTAACTCTATATAATGTTCCATCATCTTTTGTCAATGTTGTTCCTTTTTCCAAAGGATTATCTGGCATATTATTATATACTGGAATTATAAATGTTAAACTATTGCTTAAAATTCCACCATTTGTATAATATGTAAATAAATTTATAGCCTGACTAGATGGATCTTGTATATTTGTCATATATTGGTGTGAAAAGAAATAATTAGAACTATATGTTCTTTTTCCTAAAGATTCTGTAAGTATTTCATTTCCTACAACATCAAATTTATAAAAATACTTTGTATTTTGTCCTACATTTAAATAATTATTTGCAAGGACTCTTTTTACTCCATCTTTTATTGCAATTCTTGGATTTGTCCATCCCATTTCTTTTGCTTTAGCAAGTCCTCTATTAACAGCTCCTGCGCCATCTGTTGCTCCATAATTAAAGAAATTATATAATCCCTTATATCCACTAACTGTTCCAGACGCTGCTGTTGGAGTACTATATGTTCCATCAGATTTTAAACTTCCTCTTCCAAGTTCTTGGAAAATTGTTACAACAATGTGCATTGCACTTACTTTTGATTCTTTTGCTGCTTCTAGTATTGTGTCTACATATGTGTATTCTTTATTTCCTACTTTAAACTTACCCTTTAAAAAACTATTTGCTACAGCTTTTGTTACAATTGATTTTGTTATATTTTCATCATATGATAAATTCAAAAATTGAAATATCATTGTTTCATCTAGAAAGTTTCTAGGATCTATATAATAATTTACTGTAGAAGCAGAAGCACAATAATAATTTGCATCTCCTTTTTTTCCACATACACATAATCCTTCTGGATCAATTATGGTAGAACCTGATTTATAATATATCGTATTTTTCTTACATTTATTTTCAGCTGATGATGATATAAGTTCATTCCAATCAATTCCTGTATAATAAGCTTCAAATTTCCAGTTGGGATGTAAATTTGCAAGTTTCTTCAATTTATTTTGATAGCTCTTTGGAAATGAGGATATTCCTGATTTTATATATTGTGTATATTTAGAACTCATGGTCACAGCTGATACTCTTCTTTGGGTTACTGAAATACTTATTATTGATATAAGTATTGATATTATTAATATACAACTTATTACTTTTTTCACTTGTATTTTTATACCTCCATAATATAAAAGTATACTTTTGTATAATTATAGTATATTTTATACAATTTTGGTTGTCAACTGGTAAACGTGTCTTTTTTTTCCTTATATGGTATAATATTAGAATAATATAAATATTTTTAAGAGGTAAATTATTATGAAAAATATAGAACTTTTATCACCTGCAGGTGATTTTGATTGCCTAAAAGCTGCTATTCAAAATGGAGCAAATGCAGTATATCTTGGTGCAAGCTCATTTAATGCTCGTGCTTCTGCTACCAATTTTAGTAATTCTGAATTAGAAGAAGTAATTAAGTATGCTCATTTAAGAAATGTAAAAATAAATTTAACTTTAAATACATTAATTAAAAATGATGAATTTAAAGATGCTTTAGATATTGCAAAAAATGCTGCAGAACTTGGAATTGATGCAATAATAGTTCAGGATTTAGGACTAGCTCAAAAAATTATAGAGTTATTTCCTACTATTGATGTTCATGCAAGTACACAAATAACTTGTCACAATTTTGAAAGTGTAAAAAAATTAGAATCTTTAGGATTTAAGAGGATAGTTCTTTCTAGAGAATTGAGTGTGGATGAGATTAAATATATTTGCAATAACACAAATGTAGAAGTTGAAGTATTTATTCATGGTGCTTTATGTATTTCATATTCTGGTCAATGTTTACTTTCTAGTATGATTGGTGGTAGGTCTGGGAATCGTGGCAGATGTGCTCAGGCTTGTAGATTACCTTATGAACTTTTAGAAAATGACAAATCAATTGATAAAGGATATTTATTAAGTCCAAGAGATTTATGTTCTATAAACTATTTAAAAGATTTAATAGATGCTGGTGTTACATCTTTTAAGATAGAGGGGCGTATGAAAAAACCTGAATATGTATCAGTAGTTACCTCAGTCTATAGAAAATATATTGATAAAATTTTAAATGATAGTATACAAGAAAAACTATCTGATAGTGATTATAATGATTTAATGCAAGTATTTAATAGAGGTGGTTTTAGCTCAGGACATCTTAATTCTACTTCAAATCATGATTTAGTTTTCAAAGAAAAACAGAATAATATGGGAATATATCTTGGAAGAATCTATGATTATAATAAAAATAAAGGTTATATAAAATTACAACTTGAAAATTCTAATATTGAAGTTGGTGACTCTGTTTCAATAAATGATTGTACTTACTATGTTTCTGAATTGTTAATTAATGATAAAAATGTAAAAACTGCTACTTTAAATGATAAAATTACTATTGGAAGAATGAAAGGTAATAATATAAGAAAAAATTCTAAAATTTATAAAATTGAGAGTAAGGTACTTACAGATACAGCATTAAAAACATTTTCAAATACTGAAAATATTAAAACAAAATTAGAAGGAAAAATTATTGTACATAAAAATACACCAATATCATTAGAAGTAAAGACTATTACTGATAAAGATAGTTTTCTTTATAATGTCTATGCAAAAGTTATTTCTGATATCTGTCCTACAGATGCTATCAATTCTCCTATAACAGAAGAGAGAATTATTTCTCAACTCTCTAAAACTGGAAATACTGAATTTGAGTTTGAAAATATTTCTGTAGATTTAGAAAATAATTTATATATTAGTCCTATTTCTTCTCTAAATGATTTAAGAAGAATGGCAATCTCTAATATAGAAAATGAAATAATAAATAAATGTATGTATGATTATTCTTCTATAAATTTTGCATGTCAATTATCTGAGTATGATGAAAATATAAATAAAGAAAATATACTAAAAAATCAAGATAAAAAAATTAGTGTTCTTTTAAATATATTGAATAAGGATTTTAGTTATTTAGATTTAAAAGATATAGATAAATTATATGTACCAGTAAAATATTTTTTAGATGAAAATTTTAAGGATTTGCTATTAGATATTTCTAAAACTTTTAAAACATATGTATTTCTCCCTATTATTACAAAGGACACTTTCTTTAAAGTAATAGAGAAAAATATAGATAAGATTGTATATAATTACAATATATCTGGCTTTGTAATTTCTAATATAGGACAATTAAATATTGTTTCAAAGTTTAATCTTCCTATTACATCAAATTATTCTTTTAATGTATTTAATAATTATACAGAAAAAGGATTACAAAAGTTAGGTATTAATATATTTACTATATCGCCTGAGAGTAATAAATCTTTAATTTTGAATTTGCTACAAAATAAAATATTGGAATCTGAACTTATCATTTATGGCTATACTCCAGTTATGAATTCTAATTATTGCTTACTTGGAAATACTAATAAATGTTTTAAAGAATGTGATAGAAAATGTACTAAAAATAATAAGTATTATTTAAAAGATAGAATGGGATTTAATTTTAGAGTTGTCCCTGATAATATTCAAACTGTAACTACTATTTATAATAGTAAGATTTTATCAATACATCCATCTGAATTTAATTCTGAGAATTTAAGAATTGATATATTAGATGAGACAATAGATGAAATAAATGATATTATACAAACTGTAAAGTCTGGAAATAGACTTGAAGGAAATATGTATACTAATGGTAACTTGAATAGAAATATATAGATTATTATTAATTTCCACTTAATTTAAATATTAATTTGTTTAAAATTTTACTAATTTTTTGTAAAAATGTTGACTTTTTTGTAAAATTATTATAATTAATTTAGAATTTATTAAATTATTAGTATACTTTTATAATTATTTATCATAATATATATTATAAAGTATTTTTAAGATGCTTTTAGCTCATCTACCAAGTTGTAGAATGAGAGGGGCTGTAAAAAAAGTCCCAACGAAAAATGAGTTCATATTTTCACTCATTTTT
>CANOSM010000039.1 GCA_947569365.1 uncultured Clostridium sp.
AAAATCGGCAAATATTATTTTCTCTTTTTTGGTCACTTTTTTATTGACTTTTATAAAGGTCAAATAAGAATAACTTATTTGACCTTGTTCCCTTTACAATTTATTTTAACTTTTGCTTTTTTATTACATAATTCATATGTAATTAGTATAATTTTCAATCTAAATATATTAGTTTTTAGTCTCTTACAATATTTAATTTATTTAATATATTTTCTTCTTTCTCTCTCATTTCTTTTTTCTCATCTTCTTGTAAATGATCATATCCTATAACATGATAAAACCCATGTACAAGCATATATGCAAGTTCTCTTTCAAAAGAATGGTTATATTCTTTTGCTTGTTCTTTTACTTTATCAATTGAAATTACAATATCACCAATTGGCTCTTCTATTTCTTTATTTAACTTTGAAATTTCTTCTCTCTCATACATAGGAAATGATAGTACATCTGTTGTTTTATCTACTTTTCTGTACTCTCTATTTAATCTCTGTATTTCATCAGGATTTGTTAGTATTACACTTATATATAGTTTTGATTCTAAAAGTTTTTCTTCTTTAAAACATTCTCCTAAAACAATCTCTACTAATTCTATATAATTATCTGTCTCTGGTATTTCTAAAAATTGAATTTCAGTAACTTTTCTCATATATTATTCCTCTTTATTTAACCTTTTTGTATCTCTTATATGTTGTGCATGAATTTTTTATTTCTCTCATTTTTCCATGTTTAACTAATTTCTCTTTATAATATTTTACTAAATCTAATAATTCTTCATTCTTTTTTGTATCTATTAGAGAAACTTCTCTTTTTATTAGTATCATTTCTTTATCTATATCACTATTTTTCTTTTGAAATAAGTTCCAAAAAGCTTTAAATGTTTCTTTTTCTTTAAGATTCTCCCAATAAATTTTTGTAGATAATAGTTTTTCATAATATATTTTTAATAAATCAATCATTAATAAATATAATTGTTCTTTCCTCTTTTCATTTGGTGCGTTAATAATAGCAATTCTTGTTTCATATACTAGTCTTTCATAACATTTCTCAGATGCAACTAGTGGTAAACTATGTGTAAATATTATTCTACTAATATTAAGCATTACTATTTTCTTTTCTATTTCTTCTTTTTCTGTTAGCTTCCCTACTTCAAAACTTTCATATTCTTCATAATCTTTTTGTATTCTTTTAAGTATTTCTTCTGTATCATCTTTTATTTTTATTGATAGAACATTTTTTATATATTCTTCTATTGTAGAAAAAATATTATAAAATAATCTATCTCTATCAAAATTTGCTTTATTAGTAGTATCTGCTAAAGATACTGAATAATTTTTTAAAATTCCTTTATAAAATGTGTCCATTTTAGATATGTAAAAGCTATTATATCTATTTAATATTTTAGACTTATCTGCAACTTTTAAAGATTCATAATCAAGTTCTATTAAATACTTTTGCTTTCTATATTTGTATTCATTATAATCTAACTCTTTAAGATTTGTTATTTGATAATACTGTGCCATTGCATTTCTTTCAAATTCAGTTGCAAAGTTACTTTTTACTTTTTTATATATTGTATCCATTATATATCTATCTATTGCTTCTAAATATAAAGAATATGCTTCTTCATATTTTTCAGCTATAATATTTCTTTTTTCTTCATCTACATCATTTTTTAAATTAATATACATTTCATATGCTTTTAATAAGTTATTTCTTTTTAATGTTATTACTATTCCATTTATTCCTATTTTGGTTGGTACTAATATTTTTGATAATGTATTGGATAATTTTCCAAAAAATGTTTTATTTGTTTCTAATACTTTTAAACTTCTCTCAGCCAAACTAACACTTCCTTTCATTATTCCAATTTTTCTTCTACCCCTATATTTTCTAATACTTCATAGATTACTTTTACTTCAACAAAATCATTCTTTTCTTCTGTAATTATATTTTCATCTACAATCTCTTTATCTTCTGTCTTCTCATTTAAACTATTTTTTATTTCAGAAATTGTACTATTTTTCAAATCATCTATACTATATTCAAGCTGTTCAGATTTCATTTCAATATTTGTTATTTCTGTAAGTTCAATTGGTAAATAAAAATTGTTTAATATTTTCAGTTTTTTCTTGTTTTTTATTGTATCATAATTTTCAAATTTTGAAAGCTTTTTATTAAAATTTATTTTAAATTTATTAATTGATAATTGATAATATTTTTCTTCATTGCCTGTTTTACTTTCTAAAGTTTGTTTTTTCTTCTTTCTTTTCTTTTCAGAATATGAAATCTTTGCTTTTATATCTGCTGAAGCATGAACTTTTCTATCGCCTGTATATTTTCCTGTCATAATTCCACTTACTAAAATGTCTCCTTTTTTTACTACATCTCCTTCTGATACTTGTGCTGTTCCATTTTTTACATTAATTTTTTCTATTATTCCATCTTTATCAGCAATAATATTACAATACTCATCTTTATCTAGAAGTTTTGGTTTTTCTCTTGCTTCTACTATTTCCACTTTTACATTTGTTCCATTAACACTTATTCCAATCCATGATATATCATCTCTACTTATTCTCATTTCATTTATAATTTTTTCTGTATTTATTTGAGATTTTAACATTCCTATTTTTATTCCATTATCATTTACTAATTTTAAAATTTCTTGCTGACTTATATTATTATTCCCTGTAATTTCAATATTCCAAACGAATCTCGAAATTGTAATGAAAAAGCATAATATTAATATTGGTAATACTAGAAAAATTTTTCTTTTTCTATATCTATGTACTAAAAAAGGTAATCCGCTTTTTCTATTTATGTTTACTCTACATTTAGTAATTTTAGCAATTTTTTTTATTTTTTTAAAATCTTTTGTATATATTTGCGCACTCATTATACATTCTTTTTCTCTTTTTACATCCCATAAATTAATTCCATCTACATTACATTTATTTATAAATCTTTCTATATAATATCCTTCTACTGTTATCTCAACATTTCCTAATAAATAACCATTTACCTTTTTTAAAAGCAATTTTTATCACCTGCACTCAAAATCAATGTTTTCTATTATCCCCTTTATAGATATATTATCTTCTGTTATTTTTCCTAGGTTTAATTTAAAACCATTTATACTTATGTTTCCTATAGATGTAGCAACTCTAACAAAGAACTCTTCATATTCTAAAACTCCTTTGCAATTTTCTATTACAATTTCTTCATTTCCAAGCATTGTAATTTTTGGTATGTTAGTCGCAACTTCTTTCGGTATTTCTAAAAATTCATTAATTTTTGAAAAATTTTCTTTCATTTTCATATGTAAATTTCTCCTTTATATAATTTTTTCTTTTGGCTTTTATATTCTCGTTTGTAAAATCTTCCTATTATTATATATATGCAAAAAGATGCATAAAATGCATCTTTTATTCAAATTCTTCCAAACTTTTTATATTATATCCTTGATTTTTTATTTCTTTTATACATTCTCCTAGTATTTCCATATTGTCTTTAGATGTTCCATGAAGAAGCATTATCTCTCCATTATGAAGATTAGATAGAATCTTTTCTTTTCCATATTCAGTTCTTCCTTGTTTATTTTCATCCCAATCATCATATGCAAAAGACCACATAACTGTTTTATATCCAAGTTCATTAAGTTTATTTAAATTACTTTCACTATATTCTCCTTTTGGTGGTCTTGCATATTTCATTTCATATCCTGTTTTTTCATATAAAATTGTGTGTAAATCCATAATTTCTTTTTCAAGTTCTGCTTCTGAAATTTCTGGTAAACTTTTATGATTCACTGTATGATTTCCAACAATATGCCCTTCCTCTATCATCCTTTTTACTAAATCAGTATTTGTATTTAAATAGTGTGCTGTTATAAAAAAAGTAGCTGATACATTATTCTCTTTTAATGTATCTAATATATTCTCTGTGTATCCTGCCTCATATCCAAGGTCAAATGTTAAATATACATTTTTGCTATTTTCATTTCCTATAGCAAGAACTCCATATTTATCAAATAATTTTAAGTTCTCACTTCCTAAGTCAGGTCTTTCATGATTGTCTGCTCTTTTTAATCCAAAGCATATCTTTTTATTACTGATTTCACCTGTCCCAGCATATACAGATGTTACTATAACAGTAATTATAACTATACATATTATAGGAATTAACAAATAAAAAAACTTTTTCATAATATTCCTCCATTCCTTTTTAAAAATATATGAAAGAGTTTTTATTTTATACAAGTAAATTTTCTTTTACTATTATAAATATTTTAGTTTTAATTTAAAAATAAAAGGATATAGAACTAAATATTCTATATCACAATTAATTATAATTATTCCTTTTAAAAAATCTAAAAAGCATATTTTTAATCTTTTTTAAAAATTTTTCCTCTTTATATATAACCATAGAATTTTCCTCTTTTACACCTTGATCCTGATTATCTTCTATATATACTTTTTTTAAATCCAATGTAAATATATCGTATATTCCTTCTATCTTCATAACTTCTTCTATAGCATTTATCTCTTCTTTTAATTTTTCATCTTCGCACCAATATTTTAGATATAATAAAGCTAAAATTTCTCTTGCTTCTTCTCCAAGTTTATTTTCAATTACATTTGCTAACTCTTCTTTATTCTCATCTATTTTAAGAACATAATCTTCTGATTTATTGGCTGTTATCTTATATACAATTTCAAAAGGTATTTTATCAAAAGTTTCCTGCTCCATATACAATAATACAGCATATATTTCTGATAAGGCTATTCTATATATTTCATTCATTTCTTTCCTCTTTTCATTTGTGTATATATTTATTATTATAAATAGCATATTATTAAAATTATATTTTGTCAATTATTATTTAATATCTTTTGCTTTTAATTATTTTAGGAAATCAAAAAGAACAACTGCTAATATAGTTGTTCTTTATAGATAGACTAATTAAAATGTTTCGCCTCTTCCTTCTGGAAGTGTTGGAAATTCTAATACAACTCTTATCTTCATTATATAAGAAATCATTCTTATAAATCTAGAATTTTTAATTCTTTGCCATAATGATGGTTTTACATCAAATCTTGTTTGTTCTATATAATCATCATCAAAAACTGACTCTTCTTTTATAGCTGCTACTTCTAGCTTTTGCTCTACTTGTGGTGTAGCATTAGAATCTGCTGTATCAAATACTTGTACTTTCTTTGCTTTTTTAGTTTCTGACTTTTTAGGTTTAATTGCAGATACTTTTTCAGCAATTGGCTTTTCTTCTACTGCTTTAGCTTGAACTTCTTGCACTGTTTCATCTGGTACATATTCTTCAACTGGTGCAGGAATATATTTTAATGCTTCTGCAATTTCTATTCCTATATAGCTTAATGCTTTTGATTTATCTTCAATTCTTTCCATATCTATTTCAATGTGGAAGTTTGACTCTAAATTATTAATTCTTGCTTCAACTAATTTTAATGCTGCATCAGTTTCTTCTTTATTGTCTTTAGAAATAATTTCTAAAGCTTCATATATATCTTCAGAATACTTGTCAGCTGATAGTTCTAATTCATTTTCCCAACCTTCTGATTTTTGTTTTATAACAGATAAAGATTCTTTTAATTCATATGCAAGAGATATATTTTTCTCTCTTTGAATTATAAGTTCCTCTATTTTCTTTGTGTTTTCTTCAAATTGATTAGTTGCAAATTCTACTAAATCATAAGATGCCTTATATACACTTCTTGGGAAATTCTTTTTCTTTGGATATTCAACCAAATATGTTTTTATTGAATCAATTAAATCCTTAAAATAAGAGTCTTCTTCTAATTGAATTATTTGCTTTTTGCTTCTAGGATTTATCATCTTTTGTACTTTTTCTATATTTGATAAAATCTTTTCCTCCGTGATAACCATCTTCACGTTTACTACACCTGTTTTATTCATATTAATTTTTTCTAATACTTCTGATAAAACATCTGATAAAAATGGCATTGTAAAACGTACCTCCTTCGTAAATCTACTTAATCTACTCTAATTATAGCTTTTTCGACATAAAACTGCAATTACGATTGTATCTTATTTCTTTTACATTTTAATTACATTTTTATTTCACTAGATTTACTTAAGGCATTCTTTTCTTTATTCCATTGTAAGTATTCTCTTCATCTCCTCGTGTCTCTTCACTTTTAAAGTAGTTGTTTTTATAAGTTCTTCTTCTGTAATTATAACATTATTAACACTTATACATTTATATGCTGGCATTGTTTTATTTACTTCCCTAATATAATTTGTTATATATTCTTTTATTTTTGATTTTTCATCTGTTCCTAAAATATTAATTATGATTTCTTTATCATAAACAATTTTCGCACATAATGTTAAATCATCTTTATCATTTTCTGATGGCATTCCATATACCATACTTTCTTTTATTCCTTCTAATTTACCTATCAAAGTTTCAATTTCTTCCGGAAATATGTTTTTCCCATTTTTTAAAACGATTACACTTTTCTTTCTTCCTGTAATAAATAGATATCCTTTTTTATCTAAGTATCCTAAATCTCCTGTATAATACCAACCATCTATTAATGATTCTTCTGTAGCTTTTTTATTATTATAATATCCAAGCATTATAAAAGGTGCTTTTACTACAATCTCACCTATTCCATTTTCGTCTTTATCATCAATCCTAACTTCTGCACTTGGAAATACTCTACCAACTGAACCATAACATCTATATTTATCATTCTCAGCTGCAACAACTGGTGATGCTTCTGTAAGTCCATATCCAGAGTATGTTACTATTCCAAGATCATTAAATCCTTTTTCAACTTCTTTATCTATTGCAGCAGCACCACTTACAAATAATCTTAATTTTCCTCCAAATTTTTCATGTAAGTCTTTAAATATTTTTTTTCTAATATCTATATGGAATTTAAGTAATAAATTACTTATCTTTATTCCTTTTTTGACTGCTTCTAATTTTCCCTGTTTTTCAATCCCTTTAATAACTTTTTTATACATATTTTCAAATAATATTGGTACAGAAATCATAGCAGTAACTTGATATTCTTTTAGGTTTTCTTGAATATGTCTTATTCCTTCACAATATGCTATTGAAGCACCTTTATATATTGGATATAGAAATCCTACTGTAGATTCAAATGTATGATGTAATGGCAAAAATGATAGAAATGTATCTTCATCTGTTATTTCAATAACTGATGCTATATCCATTAAATTTGAACAGATATTTCTATGACATAATGAAACAGCTTTTGATGTAGATGTTGTTCCAGATGTAAATAACATTATCTGCATAACCTCAGTATTTATTTCTGCATTTACAAATCTTTTATCACCATTTTGAACTAACATCTTTCCTTCTCTAATTAACTCACTTTGCGATAATACTAATCCTTCTCTTTTTTCTTTATCCATTGATATATAATATTTTATTTTGCAATTTTCATTATTTTCATTTATAAGTTTTTGCATTATCTCTTCATATTTTTGACTATATACAATAGCCTCTACCTCAGATCTTTCAATTAAACTTCTTATTTCTTTTTCTGGAAGAGCTCTATCTAATGGTACTATGATTCCTGTCCCACATACAGTTGCAAGATATGTAATTCCCCATTCATATCTATTTTCACTTATGACAGCAATTCTTTTATTTTTTAATCCAAGTTTAATAAACTCTGTTCCTAATGCATCTACATCATCTAAGAATTCATTATATTTTATAGTTTTTAGTATTCCTTCTTTTTCCGTTTTAAATTTAAAAGCTGGTCTATCTCCAAAACTTTTTCTTGTTTTTTTTATCATATCTTTTAAAGATTTTATATCTACATACTCATGAATTCTTTCTTTCATTATTTTTCCCCTTTATTAATACTTCAAACTTTGTAATATATTTTCAAATTCTTTGCTTAATTTTTTTACATCTAATTCTTCTTGATTTTTTAGTTTTATAATTAAGCTAACACAAGTAAGTGAAAATATTTCTGTTGCAATAATACTACTATCTGCTGGTTTTATTTCTTTTTTAGCAATTCCCTCATTTACTATTTTCTCAATTTCGCTTATATAATTTAAAATTGTATATTTACATTTTATACTTTTAAAATCATTACCCCAAATTTGACTTAAAAATATCGTAATTAGATTTTCATATTTCTTTAATACTCGTATTTGAAGAATGACTATTGATCTTAGTTTATCAATAGAATTTTCTAACTTTTGCGTCTTTATTGCCATATTATTTAATAGAAGTTTAGCTCCTTCTTCTATTAAAAAGTTAAATATCTCTTCTTTACTAGAGAAATGATAGTATAGAGTTCCTTTAGCTACACCAACTGTAGCAGTTATTTCTTCAACACTTGTTGCTTCATATCCCTTTTCTGCAAATAATTTCATTGAAGCTTCAAATATTTTTCTTTTTGTTTTATTCATTAATTCCACCTATTTTTTAAAATTTTATTTCTTATTATACCTGTTTAATGCTTATTTTTCAAGATATTCCTTTTAAAAATCGAATACTCTAAATAAGTATATCTAGTTATTCTAATTGTATTTTTTTATATTTATTACTAGTCTTTCTACTTTGGTTGTTCTTATTATATTTCCTATAATAAACTTTCCGCTTCCCTCTTATTGTTAAAATATATCCTTCTTTTATAGCTTTGGATGCTTTATCAGTCTCCTCATAATTTATAAAGACTCTTCCTTCTTCAATAATTTGAATAGCTTTTGTTCTGGATGTTCTTATAAGTTCAGCTACAAAATTATCTAATCTCATTGATGAAACAATAATTGAAAATTCCTCAAATCTTTCTATTTTTTCTCTTATATCTTTTATACTTGCTGATTCAATTAATGATTTTTTAAATCTAGTTAATGATTTAAGTTCATTTAAAAAGTACTTCTCATTTTCCTTAAAAATTACTATATCTGCTCCTGTATCTTCTACTATAATATCTCCGTAGTTTTCTTCTATCTATTCCAAATTTCATCATTCCGCCTAGATATTCTTTATGTGTATATTTCCCTTTATTTTCATTTGGAAGATTTATTCTAATAACAGAAAATATTTTTTCATAATTTTTTTCCACCATATCTTTTGAAAATTTTTCTGGATAGATAATACATATCTTTCTTTCGGCATTTTCAAATCCACCAAAAAATATATATTGTTTAAATTTAATTTTAGATAAATATTTACTTACTTTATTTATTTCAATATTATTTAAAAAGTCAGTATATAATATTTTATTTTTGGTCTTCGATAATTTTATTTTATCATCTATTCTAGAATATAATAATTTACTACTATCATCTTCTTCAATCATTATTTTTCACCTCAGTATGTAGCTAAATTTTAAATCATATTAGCTACTATTAAAGTTATCAGTAATGGTACAGTAATATTATCTAATCCTTTTATTGATATAGCTTCTATTACAGTTGAAATTAAAGCTATTATTAAAGCTTTTAATAATATTACATTTATTCCCATATATATGAATGTAAGTAAAGTTACTAAAAAGCTTATTATAAACATAGCTGTAGATCCTGCTATAGTTTTTTTACTACTCATCACTTTATATTCTTTGCTTTTAATATTTTTCCCCACTACAGCTGCTAGTCCATCTCCATATCCCATGATTAATATTCCTGGAAGAGCAATTATTGGATTATTTATATAAAATGTTACAAGAGATAATATTGTAAGGCTTATTGCATAATAAATAGTTCCATATCCTTCTGATTTATCTTCTCTTTCCATAATTTTTATTATATTATATTTATATGAAATTGCATTAATAATAACAAATAACATTGGAAGTAATGCTGCAATTAAGAAATGATCAAAAAATGATATTGAAATAAACCATATATTTGAAAGCATTATATGTATATATTTTCTTGTAATTTCTTTTTCTTTATTTTTTACAAATTTGGATATTAATTTTGATGTAACAAAAACTAATACTATATATAAAGTTGCATAAATTAATCCTAATATATTTTTATCCATTATATCTTCTCTTTTCTACATATTTGATAAATATGTTTCTTCTAATATCTTCCAACTTCCTGTTTCTTTTGGAACAATTTCAAAAGTCATTTCTTCTTTAGTTATTGGATGTTTTATTGTTAAACTATATGCCCATAAACATATTTGTTTTCCTCTTCCTCTAGTTCCATATTTTTGATCTCCATATATGCTGTGATTACGACTAGAAAATTGTACTCTTATCTGATGATGTCTGCCTGTATGCAGATTAACTTTTACTAATGAAAGATTTGTTTCTTCATTATATTTAATAACTTCATAATCTAATACTGCTTTTTTAGCATTTTTATTTTTCTCATCTGTAACTCTACTTAAATTATTTTTTTGATTTTTTACAAGATAATCTTCAAATACTCCTATATCTTTTTCTAACTTGCCATCTACTATTACTAGATATTTTTTGGAAAATTCTTTATTTCTAACTTGCTCACTAAGTCTTGCTGCTGCTTTTGACGTCTTAGCAAATACCATTACACCACCAACTGGTCTATCTAATCTATGTATTAGCCCCAAATAAGCATCTCCCTTTTTATTATATTTTTCTATAAGATATTTTTTTATAATTGTAAGCATGTCTATATCTCCTGTCTTGTCTCCTTGTGAAGGAATGTTTACTATCTTTTCTACTACAATTATATGATTATCTTCATATATAATATTTAATTCTTCATTCATTTTTTTCTCCTAAAAGAATTTTAGCATATTTTAATATAATTTTCTACACAAATATTAATATTGTAACATAAGATTGTAAAATGATTATAGTTATTTTCATAAAATATAGCTTTAAATATAGTGTTTTAATAGATTTTTACTTTTTGAATATTAATATTTTTCTTACATTGAATTGAAATCGAAATTGAAACTGAAGCATTATTTTCATTGATTTTTAATCAATTTCATGATATATTTATATCTGGCAATATTGTTTATAATTAGAAAGGAGATTAATATCTATGATAAAAAAGGTGTTATTAGTTGAAGACAATATGTATAAGAGAGAAGATGCTATACGGATTTTAAAAAAACATGACATTACTGATGTATTAAATTTAAACAATTTCCGTCAAGTTTACGAAAAAATTTGTAATGGACGTATAAAAAATTATGATTTAATCATTTTAGATTTGTGTTTCTTTCTAGAAATAAGACTGATAGGTGATATTGATAATATTCCTTCTGTCGAGTCTGGTGCAAAGGTGTTGTATCATTTACTAAAGAATGATTATAAAATTCCTGTTATTATTTTTTCTTCTGAAAAAGATTATATGGTCCCTCTTAAGAAATTTATGTTTCCTAAATTTCTTGAATACGTTAAGCAATTTGACAACTCTACTTTGTTTTTAAGGGATTCTCAGATTTATAGGTATTATCAAGAGGAGATTGAAGAAAATAAGGTGTTACTGTCAAAGTTAAGTTTCATAATTGGTCATGCACATAAAGAGCATGAACTTGATTCTTTACTTAATGATTTTCTTAGCAATCAGTAGTCTATTATTTATTTATTAAAATAACACAAAATAAAAATACAGGGTTACCCAAAAAGTAACCCTGTATTTTTATTGTTCCCATCTTCCATATATTCCACAAGGTAAAATTAACTTTGAACCTTTCATAGGAAGTCCTATTTCTCCTGAAGTTATCTTTCCTTTTTTATTTTTTATTTCAAGATTTAATATATTTTCAAGTACTTTTGATGATATTCCAGTTGTATATGAATTTATTAAGAAAAATATAGCATTATCTGATAATATCTCTGTGCAAAGCTTAACTAAGTCAGATATATTTTCTTCAAATTGCCATACTTCACCATTTTTTCCTCTACCATATGATGGTGGATCCATAATTATACCATCATATTTATTTCCTCTTCTTATTTCTCTTTTAACAAATTTTACAACATCATCTATTATAAATCTCACTGGTCTACTCTTAAGTCCAGAACTTTCAACATTTTCTTTTGCCCATCCTACCATGCCTTTGGATGAATCAACATGACATACACTTGCACCTGCAGATAAACAAGCAACTGTAGCACCTCCTGTATATGCAAATAAATTAAGTACTTTAACATCTTTTCGATTAGAAGATTTTATTTTATCTATCATCCAATCCCAATTAACAGCTTGTTCAGGAAAAAGTCCAGTATGTTTAAATCCCATTGGTTTTATATTAAATGTTAAATTTTTATATTTTATTTGCCAGTTTTCAGGAAGTCTTTTTTTATATTCCCATGCTCCACCACCAGTATTACTTCTATTATATCTTGCATTTGCTTTATTCCATTTTTCAGGAAAGCTTTTATTATTCCATATTATTTGTGGATCTGGTCTTACCAAATAAAAATCTCCCCATCTTTCTAACTTTTCACCACCTGACATGTCTAATATTTCATAATCTTTCCATTCGTTTGCTATATTCATAAAAAATTAAACTCCTATAATATATATTATAATGATTTTAAATAATCTACTAACTCATTAATACTTTTCTTAGGTGTTGATGATCCAGCTATAACTCCGATTTTATCATATTTCGAAAAATCAATTTCTTTTAATTCTTCTTTTGTTTCTATATGTATATAATTTCTGCAGTTTCTCTTTGCTATCTCAAATAATTTTTTAGTATTTGCACTATTTTTTCCACCAATTATCACCATATATTCAACACTTTGTGATATTTTTTCAGCTTCTTTTTGTCTTCTTTCAGTTGCATTGCAAATTGTATTATCTACTTCAACTTTTATTCCTTTTTCATTGCATCTACTTTTTATAATATTAGTTAATTCATCAAATTTTTTTAAAGAAAATGTTGTTTGCGCTACTATAGCTACATCTTTTCCAGAATCTTCTATTGCTTGCAATGCTCCATCTACTTCTTCTTCACTTTGTAGTATATATATATTATCTTCACTTGTAAAACTTCTTGTTCCTATAATTTCTGGATGATTTATATCTCCATATAGTATAATATACTTTCCTTCTTTAGATTTAGTTTTTACTTTTCCATGTACTTTTTTTACACCACTACAAGTAAGATCATGTACTATCATTTTTTTATTTTTTGCAAATTTATATGCACTTCTAGGCATTCCATGAGCTCTAAATATAACCTCTGCTTCTTCTGGAACCTCTTCTATATCATCTACTGTAATAAGTCCACTATCTTCTAAGCTACTTACAACTTGTCTATTATGAGCAATCTCCCCTATACAATATATTTTTTTCTTTCCAACTAAATTTTCTGCACCTTCTACTGCAGTTTTTACTCCATGACAAAATCCAGATAATTTTCCAACTATTACTTTCATTTATATTCCTTCCATAACTTCTAATTTATAATAAAAATAAAATTTTTAAGAATGTATATATTAATACTATATTTAATAAAATACATACTCCTGTAAAAAATAATGTTAATTTCCAAACTTTTTTTCTCATTTGTAATACCTCCAAAATAATAAAATATAAACTCTCTCTATTATTATATATTCATTTATTTTAGAAATATTCGAAATTCAGTAGTATTTTATCACATATGTCAAGTATTTTTCAATATACTAAAATAGTACAATAAAATAAATATTTTTTTAAAATATTTAAAAGACATGTAGCATAACATGTCTAATTTATATATTGAATTATATTCTAAAACTAAATATTAGCTATAAATTTCTGTTTTATCATATTCTTCAGGCTTTAATCCTAATCTAGTTTTCATATAACATATTAAAGTAAATGAGATAATTCCTAGAGATATTCCTACAATCATTATTGCATTTGCTGTACTTGTTGCATCTAAAAGATACGAACCAACAAAAGCAATAATTGCTCTTAAAAGATTTTTCATCATTGCATTTGCAGCGTATATCTGTGTTAATATTTTTTCATCTGAAAAATTTCCTAGATATCTAGTAGTTAGTACTAAACTCATTCCTTTACTCACATTTATTATTACAAAACATATAATTATAATTAATAAAGATACAATATAAGGTACTTTTAATAATCCAACTATTCCTGATATTAATATTGATAATGTTACTGTAATTAAAATTATAGATAAAGATTTATTCTTAAATTTCTTATTAAATGCTAGTTGTCCGTTTTGACCCTAATGATGATGCTATATTTAAAATAGCTGAAACAATTGTCATGATTTGTGCTCCAGCTCCTATATCTACTAATAAACTGCTTCTATATTTACTTATTAAACAAAAAATTCCCCAAGATATTCCTGAATATAAAAATAAACTTCTTAATCTTTTAGATTTTAATATAAATGACATTGCATCTTTTAATTCTGTAAAATATTGTTTTATTGTCTGTTGTTTTTTATTTGATTGCTTAACTTTGATTTTTTCTATATCTTCAAATCCAAAAGATAGAATAGTTGCAAGTATTGTAAATATTAATGAGATTATCATTGGAATATATGGATTAATTACATATAAAAATCCAGAAAGTACAGAACTTACAGCATTAAATAAAAAATAGTTTTTATTTCCTTTTCCTGCTAATTTTGAAAATATATCTCCTTTTGTTTTTGCCTCTGGAATAGAATATCTAAGTAAAGCTTCATCAGCAATATCTTTTAACGAAAAACATAAAGCACTTATAAATTGAGCAAAAATAAGTATATATAATCCTTTACAATTAATAATTAAAAATACAAATAATACATTAAATGCATTTGCTAATATACTACATTTTTTTGTTCCTATTTTATCTATTATTATACTTGCTGGGATTTGTAAGAAAATCATAAATATTGCATAAAAAGAAGTTGATAATACTACCTCTGAAGGAGTTATATTTTTCACTTGTGTTAAAAATAAAAACTCGACTCCATAATAAAATATTAAATCAAGTGATATTGATCTATAAATTGAAAATAATCTCATGTTTTGCTTTCGTGCATTTACTATTTCTTTATTCATTTGTATATTCCCCTTTTATACCAAATAATAAATATATTTTTGGCATATTACTTCATTTGTTATTTTAATGTTTTATATTAAATATTAAATATTTTCAAAATCTTTTTGTATTATATCAGAACAAAAGTGAACTTCGTTCACTCAAGTGAATAATAATTTCTTATTATTCACTTTTTATAAAGATGTTGTATTTAAGTTTCCACCTATCTTTTCTAGGCTACCCTTTTCTTTAATGGTCGTTGTTCTCTACCAATATCTATCGCTATTTCTAGGTTTGGACTAAAGCTTTTTATATATTTTCTCATTATATTTA
>CANOSM010000040.1 GCA_947569365.1 uncultured Clostridium sp.
AATGTAACAAAAGGAAAAAAGAAAAAGGAGACAAAAGAAAGAAAAAAGAAAAAAATAATTCTAGTTTTTAGAATTATTCTTTTTTCTAATATTTAATTAGTTATTTTATTTTCTTGTATATCTTTATGAACTTCTTTATTAGAATTTCTTAAATTATCTCTAGCTACAGTCATTAATAATTTTATTCTATTTATTTGATTTGATTCACTAGCACCAGGATCATAATCTACAGGAGATATATTAGCATTAGGGAATTTCTCTCTAATTGTTTTTATAACTCCTTTTCCAACAATATGGTTTGGTAAGCAAGCAAATGGCTGAACACAAACTATATTAGGAATTCCATTCTCTATATATTCTACCATTTCTGCGGTTAAAAACCAACCTTCACCTGTTTGATTTCCTATTGATAAAATATCCTTAACTTTATCTTCTAGATGCCATATATCACAAGGTGGTAAGTAATTTTTCTTAGATTGTGATAAAGCAATTTTTACATCTTTTTCAAATAAATCTAATAAATTAAGAGCTATTTTAAATATTTTTGATTTAGTATTATCTATTTTTAATAATTGATTAAAAGTAATCTTATGAGTAGCCATAAATTTTACGAATCCCATAAAATCAGGTAATATTACTTCTGCTCCTTCTGACTCTAAGACGTCAGCTACAAAGTTATTACCAAATGGATGATATTTAATTAGAACTTCTCCAACGATACCTACTTTAGGCTTTTCCATTGAAGTATCTAGCTTAATTTTTTCAAAATCATTTACTATATCATAAATACTTTGTTTAAATTCTTTGTTTGAAGATTTTTTCAAGAACTTTTTACATTTATCCATCCATTTATTAAATAATTGTTGAGTTTCTCCTTTATTAATTTCATATGCTCTATTTTTCATCAACATTTTTTGAAGAAGATCCCCATAAACAAGCATTTTTAGTAACCTGTTTACTAAACTAATAGTAATTTTAAAACCAGGCATTTTTTCCATACCAACGACATTAAATGATATTACAGGAATATTTTCAAATCCAGCATCTTTTAATGCTTTACGAATAAATCCAATGTAATTAGTTGCTCTACATCCACCACCAGTTTGTGACATAATAAGGGCAGTTTTATCTAAGTCATATTTTCCAGATTGAAGAGCTTCTATCATTTGACCAGTGGTTAATATAGATGGATAACAAGCATCATTATTAACATATTTTAAACCAGTTTCTACAGTATGAGGTGTACATTCTCTAAGTAATTCTACTTTATATCCAGATGAAGCTACAGCAGTTTCTAATAAATCAAAATGAATTGGAGCCATTTGAGGAATTAAAATAGTATAATCTTTTTTCATTTCTTTAGTAAATATTTTCTTTTTTATATCATAGTTTCCTATAGATTCAGATAACTCATTTTTTTGATTGATTTTTTTGTTCATACTAGCTAATAAAGAACGAATACGTATTCTTACAGCTCCTAGATTATTTACTTCATCAATTTTAATAAGGGTATACATATTATCATAGCTTTTTAATATTTCCTCAACTTGATCAGTAGTAACAGCATCAACACCGCATCCAAATGAGTTTAATTGAATTAATTCTAAATTGTCATGTTTACCAGCAAACTCAGCAGCTGCATAAAGTCTAGCGTGAAAAGTCCATTGATCAACTACACGAATAGGCCTTTTAACTTGTGTCTTGTATGCAACAGAGTCCTCAGATAATACACAAAGTCCTAAACTTGTAATTAAAGTATCTATTCCATGATTCACTTCTGGATCAACATGGTAAGGTCTACCAGCTAAAATGATACCTTTTAAATTATTTTGATCCATATAATCCATTATTTCATCAGCTTTATTGGCTAAATCTTGTTTATATTTTTGATATTCTTCTTCTGCTTTTAATCCAGCTTGTAATAGTTCTTTTTTAGTAAAATGATATTCTTTAAATTCATCCAATTCTAAAATAACTTGAGCTAGTTTTTTATAATCTCCAATAGGTAGAAAAGGATTAATAAATTTTATTTTAGGAGATTTTAAATCTTCTACATTATTTTTTAAAACTTCAGAATATGAAATAACAATAGGACAATTGTAATGATTATCAGCTTGTTCATATTCTTTTCTAGAATATGGTATACATGGATAGAAAATTGTATTTATTCCTTTTTCTAGTAAACTCATTATATGTCCATGAGAAAGCTTTGCTGGATAACATACAGACTCTGAAGGCATTGATTCCATACCTTTTTCATATGTTTTTCTAGTACTTTTTTCGGATAGTACAACTCTAAACCCTAAATTCGTCAAATATGTAAACCAAAATGGATAGTCTTCATACATATTTAAAACTCTAGGGATACCAATAGTTCCTCTATTCGCTTCTTCTTCTGACAAAGGTTCATACCCAAATAATCTTTCAAGTTTATATTTATACATATTAGGTAATTGTCTATTCTCAATAACATTTCCACTACCTTTTTCACACCTATTACCAGATATAAATATCTTTCCATTATTAAATTTGTTTATTGTAAGAAGACAATTATTTTCACATTTTCCACATCTAGTTTGTGATATTTTAATATCTAATGAATCTAATTCGTTATTTTTTAAAATAGTAGAAATATATTCTGTATCTAAATTGGATTCATATTGCTCTTTAGATAATAATGCAACACCATAAGCACCCATTAAACCAGATATATTAGGTCTAATAACATTCTTCCCAACTATTTTTTCAAAGCTACGTAAAACAGCATCATTATAAAATGTTCCACCTTGAACTACTATATTATCACCAAGAACAGAAATATCTCTTACTTTCATAACTTTTTGAATAGCATTTTTTATAACAGAATAAGAAAGACCAGCTGATATATCTCCTACTTCATAACCTTCTTTTTGAGCTTGTTTAATTTTAGAATTCATAAATACAGTACATCTAGATCCTAAGTTGACGGGATTCTTAGAGGTAATAGCTGAATCAATAAATTCATTAATTGATAAGTTTAGACTTTTGGCAAATGTTTCAATGAAAGAACCACATCCAGAAGAACAAGCTTCATTAAGCATTATGTTCTCAATGTTAGAGCCTTTCATTTTTATATATTTCATATCTTGTCCACCGATATCTATAATACTACTAACATTTGGAACAAATTGTTTTGCTGCAGTATAGTGAGCAATAGTTTCTATTTCATTTAAATCTACATTTAATGCTGTTTGAATAAGTTTTTCACCATATCCAGTTACACCACTATATCTAATAATAGCCTCTTCAGGTAATATAGAATAAAGTTCTTTAAGCATTGATATAACACTTTTTAAAGGGTTTCCTCCATTATTTTTATATAATGAAAACAAAATATTATTGTCAGAATCAATTAGAACAAGTTTTGTAGTAGTTGATCCTGCATCTATTCCAACATAACAATTTCCCTTAAATCCTTCTAATGATTTAATTTCAATTTTTGCTTTTTCATGTCTTGCTTTGAATTCTTGATATTCTTTATCAGATACAAATAGTGGTGCCAAAGGCTTTGATGCAGTATCTTTGGAATTCTTTAAATTATTAATTTTAGATTGTAATGTTTTTGCATCAAACTTAGAAGCTTCAATAGAGTTAATAGCAGCACCTTTAGCTACAAATAGATGACCTTCATCTGGAGTTGTAGCTTCTATATCTTTAAGACCAAGTGTTTCTATAAAACGTTTTCTTAATTCAGATAAATATGTAAGAGGACCTCCTAGAAATACTATTTTTCCTTTTATAGGTCTTCCACAGGCAAGGCCACTAATAGTTTGACTTACTACTGCCTGAAATATTGAAGCTGCAATATCTTCTTTTCTAGCACCCTCATTTAATAAAGGTTGTATATCTGTTTTAGCAAAAACTCCACAACGAGATGCTATTGGATAAATAGTTTTGTAGTTCTTTGAAAGTTCGTTAAGACCAGCTGTATCAGTATTTAATAAAGAAGCCATCTGATCTAAAAAAGCTCCAGTTCCTCCAGCACAAGTACCATTCATTCGTTGTTCAATACATTTATCAAAATATATAATTTTTGCATCCTCTCCACCAAGTTCAATAACTACATCTGTGTCTGGTAAATATTTTTCCACAGCACATTTACAAGATATTACTTCTTGTAAGAAAGGAACTTCTAGAAATTCTGCTGTAGACATAGCTCCAGAACCGGTTAAAGCCATTGTAAAATTTGCATCTGGAAAGTCTTTTAGTAATTTATTAAGTACATTGCAAATTGTATTTTTTGTATCTGAGAAGTGCCTAGTGTAATTCCTATATATTGTTTCTAATTCTTCGTTCATTACTATAATTTTAACTGTTGTAGATCCAACATCTAATCCAACATGTAATAGTTCAGCCATTGATATCTCCTTTCGTATACATCTTAATACAATTGTAATATTATACTGAAAAAGCCTATTTGTCAATGTATAAGAAAGGAAAAAACATGCTAAAGTTGCAGAAAAAAGCATATTTTAAAACTTGTTTAATATTATTAAATGGAGGTGAAATTTTATGAAAAAATATTTAATTTTTTCTATTATAATAATTGCTATTTTAGCAGGAGGGATATTTATTTTATTTAGAAGTAATTTTATACAAGTAGAGGTAGAAGATGATCAAACAGAAGAAAAAAATGAAATTATTCCAGAAGAAGAAATTAGTGACGAACAACTAAGAACAACAAGTGTAAATTTATTTTTTGTGGATAAAGATGATAAACTATCTATAGAAAAGAGAGAAGTAGATGTTAAGGAAATAGTAAATGATCCATATAAATTACTTATATCAATGCTTATAGAAGGTCCAGAAAATAGTGAGTATAAATCATTGATGCCAAAAGATACACAGGTATTATCAACAGAAAAGGTAGGAGATATATTAGAAATAAATTTTAATAAATCATTTGTTGATAATTGTGAAAAAGATGAAAAAAAACAGGAATTGTTAGTAAAATCTATCTTAATGACAGTAGGAGAATTAAGAGAGATTGAAGGAATAAAAATATTAATTGAAAAGAAAAGTGTAGATTCATTTATGAAAGGTGGATATGACTTATCTAATAATATTTTAATGGAATAATTTATTTAGTAATTTTCCAATCTTTGTACTAATACATACTTTGTTTGTAGTATTTAGAAAATGCTCAACTTCTCTTAAGGAACAATCAATGCTTTGAAAACACGTAAATATATCATTTAATTTATTACAGCTATTATTATTTTTTTTACTATTCATAATGGTACTCCTAATTTACTTTTTATTATATATAGTATATAATATTCATATTTATATAAAGTGTGATGGAGATTTTATGAATATTGAGTTAAAAGAAAATGAAAGAATTGACGATTTAGAGTATAGAGGATTAAAAATAATTCAAAATAAAAATGGTTTCTGTTTTGGAATAGATAGTGTACTTATATCCGATTTTGCAAAGAGAATAAAAAGTAACTCGATTGTTGCAGATTTAGGTACGGGTACAGGGATTATAAGTATACTTGTTGCCGGAAAGACAAAAGCAAAAAAGATATATGGAGTGGAAATACAAAATTATGTAGCAAATATGGCAAAAAGATCTATTATTTTAAATAATTTATCAGAAAAAGTATCAATTATAAATGAAGACATAAAGAAAATAGATACGGTATTGGGAATAGCATCTTGTGATGTTATAATAACAAATCCACCATACAAAAAAATAGGAACGGGATTATTAAATGAAGATATGTCAAAGCTTATTTCAAGACATGAAATAAAGTGCACTTTAGAGGATGTCATAGAAAAGTCATTTAAGGTATTAAAAGACAGGGGAGAATTCTATATGGTTCATAGACCAGATAGATTAGTAGATATTATATATATAATGAGAAAAAATAAAATAGAGCCTAAAGAAATAAGATTAGTACATTCAAATGAGAATTCTGAACCTAAATTAGTATTAATAAAGGGAATTAAAAATGCAAGAAGTGAACTAAAAATAGATAAGCCTTTGTATATTTATAATTTAGATGGAACATATACAGATGAAATATTAGAAATATATAATAAGAATAGGAGATAATATAATGAATGGAGATTTATATATAGTTGCTACACCAATAGGAAATTTAGAAGATATTACTTTAAGAGCTTTAAATGTATTGAAAAATGTTGATTTAATTGCTGCTGAAGATACAAGACATACATTAAAATTGTTAAATCATTTTGAAATAATTAAACCATTAATAAGCTATTATAGAGAAAACGAAAAAATAAAATCAGATATTATTATAGAAAAATTGTTAAAAGGAGATAACATTGCTGTTGTATCAGATGCAGGCACTCCAGGAATATCTGATCCAGGAGAAGAAATAATAAGAAAAGCAATAGAGAATAATGTAAGAGTAATTCCTATTCCAGGTGCATGTGCAGCAATAAACGCATTAATTTGTTCTGGATTTTCAACAAAGGAGTTTTTATTTATTGGATTTCTTTCAACTAAAAGGTCAGAAAAGATAGATAAGCTAGAAGAAATAAAATATGAAACAAGAACATTAATAATATATGAAGCACCACATAAATTAGAAAATACACTAAATATTATAATGGAAGTATTAGGAGATAGAAAAATATGTTTAGCAAGGGAGATCACGAAAATACATGAAAGTTTTGAAAGGGGAAGAATTTCAGAGATATTAAAAAGGGCTGAGTATAGAGGAGAGTGTATAATAATTATAGAAGGTGCAACAAAAAATGAAAAAGATATAGAAGTTGAAAATTTGAATAGACTTAATTTAGAAGAGCATTATAATTATTATAAAGAAAAGGGATTTGATAAAAAGGATATTATAAAGAAAATTGCAAAAGATAGAAATGTTAATAAAAATGAAATTTATAAATACTTTATCTAGGATACAGTAAAATACAGAGCTGTACACGATAGGTTGTCAAAAAAGATTAATCATTTTGCCACATTTTATTTACGAAATTAATATATAAAAATAAAAAGAAATATTTAATACATTGCTGTACTTAAATATTTCTTTTATTGAGTATATCGAAAATTTTTTATTATTCATCCTCATTTACTTGAGTATTTATTTTTTCTAAGCATTTATTACACATTAATTTTCCACTAAATTTTATAGCTGGTCTTAATGTTCCACAAAATACACATCTGTTTTCATATTTATGTAAAATAATATTTGAACCTTCAAGAGATATTTCTACAGGATCTTTTACTTTAATATTTAATTCTTTTCTCATTTCAATTGGAATTACGATCCTTCCTAGTTCATCTACTCTTCTAACTATTCCTGATGAAAGTTTCATATTACCACCTCCTAAATTAATCTCGTATACCTCACCAATATGATACCATAAATTAATACTAAATACAATATATAAAAGTACTAAAAAAATAAAAAAAGAATATAATGAATTAAAAAAGGAGACTTTTGTATGCTAAATGTAATATGGCCAATTCTTATAGTAATATCAATTATATATTCTTTTATTTGTGGCAATCTAAATAATATTAATTCTGCTATTTATGAAGCTACTAATTCAACTGTAGAATTTATAATAACTATAATAGGAACAATGTGTTTTTGGTCAGGAATGATTAATGTGTTAAAAGAAACAAAAATATTTAATACTCTAAGAAAAAAAATAGGAAAAATTACACATATAATTTTTAATAATCTAGAAAAGAATTCTGAAGAAGAGGAATATATAACTTTGAATATTGTTTCAAATATTTTAGGAATAGGAAATGCTGCTACTCCAATGGGAATAAAAGCTATGGAGTGCATGGATAATAAAAATGATAATAAAAATTATATGAGTAAAAATATGATGCTATTTCTACTCATAAATACAGCTTCTATACAAATAATTCCAACCACAATAATTTCGATAAGAAATTCTTTAGGGTCAAATAATCCTAATCAAGTGGTGGTCAATATATGGATAACGACTATAATAGTATTTTTAGTAGAAGTAATACTTGGAAAAATATTATTAAAAGAAAGTAGGAAAAAAATTAATGGATAGTATAATAGTAGTAGCAATTCCTAGTATCATAATAATTACATTATTATTTTCAGTTAAAGAGAGAAAAAACACATTTGAAAATTTTATAATAGGTGCTAAAAATGGAATGTGTACAGTAATAGAAATATTTCCAACATTAATAGGATTATTTGTTGCTGTTACAATGCTTAGAGCATCTGGAGTATTAAATATGTTAATAAATTTATGTTATCCAGTTTTTACTTTAGTTGGTATACCAGCTGAGATATTACCAGTTGCAATTTTAAGACCTATATCAGGAAGTTCTGCACTTGCTATAGGAACAGATATTATGAAACAATATGGAATAGATAGTAATATAGGTCTTATAATATCAACAATGCTTGGTTCTACTGAAACAACTATTTATGCTATTTCTATATATACTAGAGGAAAAAATTATAGAAATTCGTGGAAAGTACTTTGTATTGCTTTATTTGGAGATTTCATTGCAGTATTACTCTCAGTTTATTTATGTAGAATATTGTCGTAGAATTTTTCTTGATTAATTAAAAGAAAAGTGATAAAAAAGTAATATGATTATAAATTTTAAAATTAAATTTCTATTAATACTTATAGTATTAATAAGTACATTTTTTATAATAAGAAAAATAATAATACATATTGCTTTAAAAATTTTAAAAGATAAATTATTAAAATAAAAGACATCAAAAAGTGAAAAAATAATTTTGATGTTCTAAATATTATTTATATTATTTTCAGAAGGCTACTAGGATTATTTCTAGAAGCGACTTCAATATGTACATTATTTTTAGAAAAACCAGAATTTTTAATTTCTTCTAGTACAGTACTATAAGCAAGCTCAGGAAAGTTATTTTCCTTACTTAAATGTCCAAGCATAACTTTATTTAAGCCTGTAGGAATTAATGCAGATATAGTTTTTCCAGCAGAACTATTAGATAAATGACCATTTAATCCACTGATTCGTTGTTTTAATTTATATGGATAACGACATACTTTTAATATTTCTGGGTCATAATTAGATTCTAACATAATAAAAGAGCTATTCTTAAGTTTGTCTAGAAGACTGTTATTCATATGCCCAATATCTGTAGCGATACTTATTTTTTTATTATCTTTTGTTATATTAAATCCACAAGGATTTATAGCATCGTGAGGTATTGAAAATGATTCAATATTTAAAGATCCAATAGAAAAAGGAGAGTCTATCTCAAATGTTTTTTTATTATCATCAGATATTTTTTCAGATTGAGTGCCCATAGCAGAAAAAGTTTCTATATTAGAGTATACAGGAATATCGTATTTTTTTGATAATCCTCCAACGCTCATAATATGATCAACATGTTCATGTGTAACTAAAATAGCATCAATACTATTAATATCAATATTTAAACTTTCTAATGATTCGATTACTTTTTTTTGGCTAACACCAGCATCAATTAAAATGTTAGTGTCTTCAGATGACACTAACAAACAATTTCCAGTACTTCCACTATATAAACTACAAAAATTTAACATTTGTTATTCCTCTTCTTTTACCCTTTCAATATGTGCACCAAGTTTTTTGAATTTTTCTTCAATTTTTTCATATCCTCTATCAATATGACTTATATTATAGATTTCGGTTTTACCTTCTGCTGCAATACCAGCGATAATTAAAGCAGCACCAGCTCTTAAATCTGAGGCATATACTGGAGCGCCATATAATTTATCAACTCCTTCAAAAAATGCTGATTGTCCTTTTGAAGTTATATTAGCTCCCATTTTATTTAACTCATAAGTATATTGGAAACGTGAGTCCCAAATACCTTCATTAATTATACTTGTTCCAGATGAAAGAGATAAGCATACTCCCATTTGTGGTTGTAAATCTGTAGGAAATCCAGGATAAGGTAATGTTTTAATTGTTGCTTTAGTAGTTGGTTTATCCCACCAAACTCTTACATGATCACCATTTGCATCTACATTTCCACCTATTTCTAATATTTTTGCTGTTAAAGATTCTAAATGTTTAGTTATACAATTTTTAACTAAAATATCACCTTTAGTAGCGATTGCAGCAAGCATAAATGTTCCGGCTTCTATTTGATCAGGAACAATAGAATATGTTGCATTTCCTTTTAATTCTTTAACACCATTTATTTTTATTATATCAGTACCAGCACCTCTTATATCTGCTCCCATTGTATTTAAAAAATTTGCTAGATCTACTATATGTGGTTCTTTTGCAGGATTATCTATTATAGTAGTTCCATCAGCGAGTACGCTTGCAAGCATAATATTAAGAGTTGCTCCTACAGATACTATATCCATATATATAGAAGTTGCCTTAAGACCATTATTGCAAGATGCAATTATATTTCCATTTGTTACTGTAACATCAGCACCTAGTGCTTCAAATCCTTTTATATGTTGGTCAATAGGTCTAGGCCCTAAATTACATCCTCCAGGAAGTCCAACTTCAGCTCTTCCACATCTTCCAAGAAGGGCACCAATTAAATAATAAGAAGCTCTAAATTTTCTAGTTATATCTAAAGGTGCGGTAGTTGAAGTAATATTTCTTGAGTCAACTGTAATAGTATGTGCGTCAATCCAAGTTATTTTAGCTCCTAAAGATTGTAGTAATTCACAAGAAATTTTTACATCACTTATATTTGGTAAATTTTCTATAGTACAAATTCCGTTAATTAATAATGTAGCAGGAAGTATAGCAACAGCAGCATTTTTTGCTCCACTAATTTCAACTTCACCATGTAAAGATGTTGATCCTGTTATTACTAATTTTTCCACTTTAATATACCCCCAATATGTTTGAAAGAATTCAAACTCTAAATATTTATAAAACAGTCATTTATGACTACAAAAAAACTAAAATGTTAAATAAATTTATATCAAATAATTTATTCTAACAAAATATAACATAAAATATAGTTATTTACAAGCTATTTATTTTAATTGTAAAAATACTATAAAATTATAAAAGTAATTATACTATAGAGAATTAAATATTTCTAATATTTTAAATTTTATTTTATAGTCTGTTGATTCACTAGTTACAATAGAAAAGCTTTCATTATTAATAGAATCTTTTAATATATTCTGTGAAGATTCATCAACAATTACAGATGAAGTATTTATACAAACAGGTGGAAACATAACACACCACCAGTTTTCACCATTAGCATTTCCTATTTTTATATTTAAACAGTCATAATTTCCTAAAGGAAATGTAATATTACCATAATTTTTTGTTGGAAAATAACAGTTATCAATTTGAAATGAATAACAGTAATTATAACCGCTTTCTAAGATTGTACTATTAATGATATCAGAGATTTCATTATTATGAGTATTAATAAATGATATTACATCATTTTTATTTTTAAAATTGTTAGAATAATTATTTAAATAATTTAGAATGTTATCTCTAATTTTTAATTTTAAATATTGATCTTCAGAAGAATTGCTATTTGCCACAATATGAAGTCTTAATACTTCGTTAGATAAATTATCAAAAACAAAGCTCGAATAAGATTTTGCAGATAGAAAAATATATATAAAAAATAAAATAATAAGTATAGTAAGAATTTTCAAATTTTTCATGTATGTACCCTCCATTATATTTAATCTATGAATAGAGTATTGACTTATTTTTAAGTTTTAAACAATTAAAAATGTGAATAATATATTCATTTTAGAATATATTTAGGTATCTAAATAAAAATAATTATAATAATAAAATCTAGCTGTGTTGACTAAATTTTGGGAATGGTATAATATATGTATAATGTAATTTTATTTTTTATACTAAAATGAAAGGAGTTGTTAGCATAATGAATAATTTGAATGAAAAATATATAGAAGCTAAAAAGATATTAGAAAAAAATAAACAAGAACATTTATTATTTTATTATGATAAATTAGATAATGATAAAAAAGAAGAATTATTAGATCAAATCTTATCTATAAATTACAATTTAATGAAAGAGTTATATGAGAATGCAAGAAAGCCAATTGATTTCAAAGATATATCAATTGAACCAATTGACTATATAGATAAATCAAAATTAGCAGTAAGTGAAGTAAAGAAATATGAGGATATAGGAATTGAAGCAATAAAGGCTAATAAATATGCTGTTGTTACAATGGCTGGAGGGCAAGGAACTAGATTAGGTCATACAGGACCTAAAGGAACATATGATATGGGATTAGATTCTCATAAATCTTTGTTTGAATTATTATGTGAAACACTTAAAAGAGCAAGGGATGAATATAAAGTTGTTATCCCATGGTATATAATGACAAGTAAAGAGAATAATAATGAAACTGTAGCCTTTTTTGAAAGAAATAATTACTTTGGTTATCCAAGAGAATCAATAATATTTTTTATACAAGGACAATTACCAATGATTGATATGAATGGAAAAATATTATTAGATGATAATGGTTTTGTAAAGGAAGCTGCAGATGGTCATGGTGGAACATTAAAAGCTATGGGAAAAAACAAGATAATAGAACAAATGAAAAAAGATGGAATTGAATGGATTTTTGTTAGTGGTGTAGATAATGTTCTAGTTAAGTCTGTAGATCCAATCTTATTAGGTATGTCAATAGATGCTAAAGTATTAGGAGCTGTGAAAACAATCGAAAAAACAGATCCAAAAGAAAGAGTTGGAGTATTTTGTAGAAAAGATAAGAAAGTAGGTGTTGTTGAATATACTGAAATATCAGAAGAGATGGCTAATATAAGAGATGAACATGGTTCTCTCGTATATGGTGACGCTAATGCCATTTTTCATTTATATAATATAAAAGGCTTAGAAAAGGTTTCTGATATTAGACTTCCATATCATACAGCAGTAAAAAAGGCAAAATACATTGATTCAGAAGGAAAATTAATAATTCCTGAAAAGCCAAATGCATATAAATTTGAATTATTTATATTTGACTCTTATGAAATGTTAGATGATGTAGTAGTACTAAGAGTAAAAAGAGAAGAGGAGTTTGCACCAATTAAGAATGCAGAGGGATCAGATAGCCCTGAAACAGCAAGAAGGTTATATACTAATTATTGGAGCAGAATGCAATATGTAAGTAAATATGAAAAATGGTGTAAAGATGCAAATATTGATAAGTCATTAAGAGATGAATTAGCTTCAATAAGAGGAAATGAAGAAGAAATAAAAGATAGATTTTATAAGGATTTAGATTTTGGAACAGCAGGTCTTAGAGGTATAATAGGTGCTGGTACAAATAGAATGAATTATACAACAGTAGGAAAAGCCACACAAGGATTGTCTAATTATATTTTAAACCAAGGAACGGCAGAAAAGGGTGTTGTAATTGCTTATGATTCAAGAAGAATGTCAAAGGAATTTAGTGAATATGCAGCTTCATGCTTTAATGCAAATGGAATTAAAACATATATAATGGATGAATTAAGACCTGTTCCAGAATTGTCATTTGCAGTTAGACAATTAGAAGCAACAGCAGGTGTTATGATTACAGCTAGTCATAATACAGCTAAATATAATGGATATAAAGTTTATTGGGATGATGGAGCACAAATTGTTTCTCCAAGAGATAAAGATATAATATCAGAAGTAAATAAAGTAGAATATTCAGATATAAAAACAATAACAAGAGCAGAAGCTGGAGAAAAAGGGCTTTATATAAATATAGGAAAGGCAATAGATGATTCTTATATTAGGACAATTAAAAAGCTTGTTTTAAATCCAGATGTTATAAGAAAAGTAGAGAAAGATATAAAAATAGTATATTCACCATTACATGGAGCAGGAAATAAAGCAGTTCAAAGAGTTTTAGCTGAACTTGGATTTACCAATGTTTATGTAGTACCAGAACAAGAATTACCAGATGGAAATTTCCCAACAGTTACTCATCCAAATCCAGAAGATCCAAAAGCATTTGAATTAGCACTTAAACTAGCTAAAAAGGTAGATGCTGATTTAATACTTGCAACAGATCCAGATACAGATAGACTAGGAATTCAGGTTAAGAATAATAACGGAGAGTATGAGTTATTTACTGGTAATATGACAGGAATGATTATTGCTGAATATATCTTATCTCAAATGAAAGAAAAGAAAATACTTCCTAAAAATGGAGCAATGATAAAAACAATAGTATCAACAAATCTTGCAAATGATATAGCAAGAGAATATAATGTAGATCTAATGGAAGTTCTAACTGGATTTAAATATATTGGTGAGCAAATGAGATTATTTGAAGAAAACCAAGATAAAAAATATATTTTTGGATTTGAAGAGAGTTATGGATGTTTAGTAGGAGATCATGCAAGAGATAAAGATGCTGTAGTAGCAGTTATGATGCTTTGTGAAGCTGCTGCATACTATTGTAATAAGGGAATCACATTATGGGAACAAATGCAAAACATTTATAAAAAATATGGATATTATAAAGAAACACAAGTATCAATAGTTCTAGAAGGTTCAGATGGAGCAAATAAAATCAAACAAATTACAGATGTGTTAAGAGCAAATCCTATTAAGAAATTTGGAAAATTTAATGTAGTTTCTATGAAAGATTATGCTATAAGTAAAGAAGTTAATATGAAAAATAATAAAGAAACAGAGTTAAGTCTTCCAACATCAAATGTTTTATATTATGAATTAGAAAATAATGAATGGTGTTGTGTACGTCCATCAGGAACAGAACCAAAATTAAAAATATATATAGGAGTAAAAGGAAAATCTGAAGAAGATGCTAAAAATAGAATGAATAATTTAAAAGAAGAATTATTAAAAGTTATAAAATAAAATTAAAAGTTATTTTTGTAAATAAAAGTATAGTAAAGTCGTAAATAAACTTATCTATACTTTTGTCAGGATTAAGAAATGAAATTTATTTTTCATTTCTTATATTCCTTGCTATAAATT
>CANOSM010000041.1 GCA_947569365.1 uncultured Clostridium sp.
AAAAATGAGTGAAAATATGAACTCATTTTTCGTTGGGACTTTTTTTACAGCCCCTTTTTTTGCTGTTAGTTATTAGTTTTTTATTATCCTCTATTATTAGATAAATTATAATAAGTGATAATAATTTTAATAAGCTATACATTATATATACTTCCTTTCCAAAGAATTTCTTATGATGACTATAAGATAACACTTTAAAAAATACAATATTTTATATTTATTCTAAATCTGATTTTGTATATCTGTAATATCTGGTTCTAAAAAAATAATATAAAAGTATTGACAAATAAAAAAAAAAGTAGTATAGTATATTAAGTTTTAAGAAGAAGTCATCCACTTCTCACCTTATCTCTAAGTAAGGAGAAAGGTAGAAATTTTCTATTAGATGTTTTTATAAAAATAAAGATATATAAGTATCTTAAATTTTGATATATCTATTAAATTATATGTGGATTGACTTGTTTGGAAAAACAAGTCATTTTTTATATAAAAAATGAAAGCACATAGATGTGGAGGTGTTTTATATAAAACAAGAATTACCTATTAATGGGCAAATAAAACAAAGCATTGTACAAGTTATTAGTGAAAATGGTGAAAAATTAGGAAAAATGAATACTGCAGAAGCTATAGAAATAGCTTCAAGTAAAGACCTAGATTTAGTTTTAGTTTCTCCTAACAGTGAAGTACCAGTTTGCAAAATAATGAATTACGGTAAATATAAATTTGAACAAGCAAAAAGAGAAAAAGAATCTAGAAAGAATCAAAAAGCAGTAGAAATTAAAGAAATAAGAGTTACTCCAAATATTGGAGATCATGATTTTGAATTTAAATGCAAGAATGCAAGAGGATTTCTAGAGTCAGGAAATAAAGTAAAATTTACTGTAAGATTTAGAGGAAGAGAACTAAATAATGTTAAAGCAGGAGAATTAATATTAAATAAATTCGCTGAAGAACTTGAAGAAATATCAATTATTGAAAAGAAACCTAAATTAGAAGGTAAAACAATGTTTTTAATACTAGCTAAGAAATAGAAAGGAGAATTATTATGCCAAAATTAAAAACAAATAGAGCCGCAAATAAAAGATATGGTTTTACAGGTAGCGGTAAAGTAAAAAGAACAAAAGCTAATAGAAGACATTTATTAGCAAATAAAACAAAAAGACAAAAACATACAGCAAGAGTACAAGATGGAATATTAGATAGTACATGTAAATCACATGTAAAAAAATTACTACCATATGGTAATTAATTAGAGAATTAGAAAAAAGGAGTTGATTAATAAATGGCAAGAGTAAAAACAGCAAGAACTACAAGAGCAAGACATAAAAAAGTTATTAAGCAAGCAAAAGGTTATTATGGTGCAAAACATTATAGATTTAGAATGGCTAAACAAGCTGTTATGAAATCAGGAATGTATGCTTATGTAGGAAGAAAAGATAAAAAAAGTAATTTCAGAAAATTATGGATAATAAGAATAAATGCAGCAGCTAGAATGAATGGATTAACATATAGTAAATTAATATCAGGACTTAAAAAAGCTAATGTTACAATAAACAGAAAGATGTTAGCCGAAATAGCTGTTACTGACGAAAAAGCTTTTAAGGAAATAGCCGAAATTGCAAAAAAAGCATAATTAAAAAATACTTATGAAAAACGATATTTAATGTATCGTTTTTTATTTTTAACATTAGCGTTAAACCCCCAGCTATGCTGGGGAGTCAAATAAAACTTATAGTTATGATGAAGGTATCAAAAAATCACTCTCAATGTTATAATAATTTTAAGTTTGACGGCTTAAAAATTAAAAATAATAAAGGAGTGATTCGTATAAAAAGTTCATACACAGATAGTATTAGCACCAAAATTTAGAAGAAAAGAAATATATGGAACATTAAGAAGAGAAATAGGAATGATATTAAGAGAATTGTGTAAAAGAAAAGATGTAGAAGTAATAAATGCAGAAGCATGTCCAGATCATATACATATGTATGTAAGTATACCACCAAAACAAAGTGTATCATCATTTATGGGATACTTGAAGGGAAAAAGTACATTAATAATATTTGAAAGACATGCAAATTTAAAATATAAATATGGAAATAGAACTTTTTGGTGTAGAGGATTCTATGTAAGTACAGTAGGAAATAACAAGTCAGCAGTATATAATTATGTAGAAAATCAATTAAAGGAAGATATGATGACAGACCAACTAACAATAAAAGAATATAAAGACCCTTTTAAAAGGTAGTAAGTAAAAAAACTGCAAACGAATGTGGCTGAAAGCTGTCAAACGGAACCACTTAAGTGGTAGCTAGTAATAGAGCTTTATAGGCTCATATGAAAATCCACCAGTTATACTGGTGGATTTTTATTATAATATACAATTTTTAAATTTATATATCATTTATATTACTTTTACATTAGATAATAGACAAAAATAATAATATTTGTTAATATTTAAAAAGCATATAAATATAGAGTTGTAATTTACATAGGAGGAACAAATGATAGAGACAATAGATACGATATTAAAGCGAAGAAGTATAAGAAATTATAAAGAAGAACAAATTTCAGATGAAGACTTAAATACTATTTTAGAGTGTGGAAGTTATGCACCAAGTGGTATGAATATGCAATCCTATGTATTTATTGCTATTCAAAATGAAGAAATTATGCAGAAAATAATAGATGGGTGCATGAAAATAAGAAAAATTAATACAAGTCCGTTTTATGGAGCACCAACTATAATATTAGTGTTTGCAGATAGTAATGTTCCAACATATATTAAAGATGCAAGTACAGCTATTGAAAACATGCATTTAGCAGCAACTGCTTTAAATTTAGGAACTTGCTGGATTAATTGTGCTGAAGATTTATTTGATTCAGAAGATGGAAATAAAATAAGAGAAGAGATAGAAATTCCTTCTAACTATAAATGTATTGGATCACTTAGTTTAGGGTATATAGATGGGGAATATCCTAAAGCTAAAAAGAGAAAAGAAAATATAATAAAAATTATAAAATAATAATTGTAGTTAGGAAGAAAAAATGATAGATTTAGTAAAAGCAGAAAAAGTATTTAAATCATATGTAAATAAATATAATACAGAAGATCAAAAAATTGAACTAAAAATGAAACATACTTATGGAGTAGTATCTATGAGTGGATTTATTGCTACAAAACTAGGACTAGATGAAGAAAATATAGCACTTGCAAAACTAATAGCATTACTTCATGATATAGGAAGATTTGAGCAAGTAAAAAAGTATGATCGTTTTATAGACACTTGTGATAAAGAACAAGACCATGCTGAATATGGAATAGAAGTATTATTTGAAAATAATTTAATAAGAACATTTATAAAAGAAAAAAAATATGACAATATAATATTAAAAGCAATAAAAAATCATAATAAATATGAAATAGAAGAAGGACTTTCAGAAGAAGAATTATTACATTGTAGAATAATTAGAGATGCAGATAAAACAGATAATTTTAGAATAAAACAGACAGAAGAATTTCAAATAATATTTAATAATGATGTTGATAAATCAATAGAAAATGGAAAAATATCAGATGATGTATATGAAGACTTTATGAATAATAAACAAATAAAATGCGAAAATAGAAAAACAGAATTAGATTATATAGTTTCATATATAGCATGGATTTATGACTATAATTTTAATATTGGAATACAGTACTTAAAAGATAATGAATGTGTTGAAAAATTAATAGATAGAATAGATTACAAGGATAAAGATACAAAACAAAAGATGAAAGAAATAAAAAAACATGCAAAAAAGTATCTAAACAAAATAAAATAGAAATTATTCTATCTTAAGGAGGAAAATATGAAAACTGAGTATGAAGTAAGAGTTTTAGATATTGATAAAGATAAATTAATTTTAAAATTAGAATCATTAAATGCTAAAAAAGCAGGTGAATATAATCAAAAAAGATATGTATATGATGTTATTCCAAAAGATGATAAAAAATGGATAAGATTAAGAACAGATGGTAAAGAAACAACTTTAACATTTAAACATGCTAAAAGTGATAAAATAGATGGAACAAAAGAAGCTGAAGTAATAGTTTCAGATTTAGAAACAACAAATGAAATATTAAATCAAATGGGATATTTTAGTAGGTCATATCAAGAAAATAATAGAATTAGGTACATATTAGATGATGTTGAACTTGATATAGACTCATGGCCAATGATACCAACATATTTAGAAATAGAAGGAAAAGACGAAAAATCAGTATTAGATATGATAGAGAAATTAGGTCTTAATAAAGAAAAAATAACAGCATTAGATGTTCAAAGTATATATAAAGATATATATGGAATTGATATTTCAAATATGAAAGAATTAAAATTTTAAAAACAAAAGAATAAAATAATTATATTATTATCAAGAGTGGATGAGAGAATCGGCTTTAGGACTCCACAGCAACCTGTCTAAGACAAGGTGCTAATACCGAGCAAAGCAAAGAGCTTTGAATGATGAGAAAGAGTTTAAACCTTTGCAAAAAAATAAAGCATAGGTTTTGTTTTTTATAAATATTAGAAATAATAATTTAGGAGGTAATATATGAGAAAATTATTTACATCAGAAAGTGTAACAGAAGGACATCCAGATAAAGTATGTGATTATATATCAGATAGTATATTAGATAGCTATTTAGAAAAAGATAAAAACTCAAGAGTAGCATGCGAAACTGTGGCAAGTAAAGGAGAAATTATTGTAACAGGAGAAATTACTTCAAAGGCAGACATTGATATTGAAAAAGTCGTAAGAGACACTTTAAAAGAAATAGGATATGATAATGAAAAAACAGATATAGATTATAAAACATGCAAAGTTCATATAAATATTTCTAAACAATCAGGTGATATTGCAATAGGAGTAGATAATTCCTTAGAAAGTAAAAATGGTATTTCAAAACAAACAGAAGGTGCAGGAGATCAAGGAATTATGTTTGGTTTTGCATGTGATGAGACAGAAGAACTAATGCCACTTCCAATTTACTTAGCACATAAATTATCTAAAAGATTAACTTTAGTTAGAAAAGAAGGAATAATTGATTATTTAAGACCTGATGGTAAGACTCAAGTAACAGTTGAATACAAAGGAAGTGTTCCTGAAAGAATAGATACAATAGTAGTATCTACACAACATAAAGAAAATGTAGATATAGACAAGCTAAAAGAAGATATAAAAACAAAAGTTATAGATGAGATACTACCAAGTAATTTAATAGATGATAATACAAAATATTTTATAAATCCAACAGGTAGATTTGTTATAGGAGGACCATTAGGAGATAGTGGACTTACAGGGAGAAAAATAATAGTAGATACTTATGGTGGATATAGTCGTCATGGTGGTGGAGCTTTTTCTGGAAAAGATCCAACTAAAGTAGATAGATCAGCATCATATATGGCAAGATTTATAGCAAAAAATATTGTAGCAAATGGATTTGCAAAAAAATGTGAAATACAACTTTCTTATGCAATAGGAGTAGCAAAACCTATTTCAATATTTGTAGATACATTTGGAACTTATACAATACCAGAAGAAGAAATAGTAAAAAAGATATACAAAATATTTGATTTAACACCAAGAGGAATTATAGATTATTTAAAACTCGATAAACCAATTTATAAATCTACTACTAATTATGGACATTTTGGAAAAAAAGAACTTTCATGGGAAAAAGTAATAAGTATTAAATAAATATATTGACTGTTTAAAACAAGTGTTCTATAATAACTATAGGTGATATTATGAAAACACAAATATTACATATAGATGTTAATAATGCTTTTTTATCTTGGAGTGCTGTAGAAAGAATAAAAATAGGAGAAAAGATAGATTTACGTACTATTCCTTCGGTAATAGGAGGAGATGAGAAGCAAAGAAAAGGAGTAATCCTTGCAAAAAGCAATATAGCAAAACAATTTGGAATTAAGACAGGAGAACCAATATATCAAGCTAGGAAAAAATGTCCTAGTATAGTTGTAGTTCCAGCAGATCATAATATATATAAAAAGTATTCAGATAATTTATATAAACTTTTTTGTGAATATACAGATAAAATTGAAAGATATTCTATAGATGAATGTTTCTTAGACATGACAGAATTTGTGAAACCAAAAGAAGATATAATAAAAATAGCGATACAAATAAAGGAGAGAATAAAAAAGAAATTTGGATTTACAGTAAATATTGGAATATCAGATGATAAGATTTTAGCAAAAATGGCATCTGACTTTGAAAAGCCAGATAAAATACATACTTTATTTAAAAATGAAATAAAAGAAAAGATGTGGCATCTTCCAGTGTCAGATCTATTTATGGTAGGAAATAGATCTATTAATAAGCTTGAAAGATTAGGAATAAGAACAATAGGAGATTTAGCTAAAACAGATGAAAGAATTCTTATGAAATCATTTGGAAAATATGGATATATGATATGGAAATATGCAAATGGAGATAGTGATGAAAAAATAAATTATGAAGTATCAAAACCAAAAGGTATTGGAAACAGTATAACTCTTCCATATGATTATGCCACTTTAAACGAATTATATCCAGTACTTTTAACACTTACAGAGCAAGTTACATATAGACTTAGAAAAGAAAATATGCTTGCAACAGTTGTAAATGTACAATTAAAAAATAGCGAATTTGAAGTATATTCACATCAAAAGAAATTAAATTATAGAACAGATTCGTCAAAAGAAATTGAAAGTACTGCTAAAAAAGTACTAAACGAACTATATAAAGGAGATAAGATAAGACTTATAGGAATACGAGTAGAAGGACTCTGCGAAAAAAATGATATGCAATTATCTTTTTTTGATAAATCAGAAAATAATAAAAATAATAAGATAGATAAAGCAGTAGATTCCATAAAAGATAAATATGGATATAATATAATAAAAAAAGCAGGAGAAATACATAATCAAAATAAGTACTAGTTTCATATAATATATTATAATCTTAAAAATAAGTAGGTGATAATATGGAACCAGATGTAATAATAAACTGCGGAAGAAAATGTAATGACAAATGTAGTTGTATAAGAATAATTATAGCTATTTTAGTTGTATTATTAGCTTTTGTTTTAGGAGTAATTATACAATCTGCATTCAATATAGTTGCAGCGTTAACATTAGCATATTTCATTGCTATACTAACAGGTCTTGCAATTGCTGTAATCTTACTTGCAATATATGTAGCATGTAAATGTAGAAGAAGATTATAGATAATAAAAATAATAGGAAGATATTATGTCTTCCTATTATTTTCACGTATTTTTCTATATTGTAAATTTCTAAATTTTATGATAGAATTTAAAAATAATTACTTTGGTTTAAGAAAGGAAAAGATAAAAGATGGGAGATATAATAACAGTTGTTATGGCAGCAGGAGAAGGAACAAGAATGAAAACCAATACATCAAAGGTAGTTCATCAAATATATGGAAAAGAAATGGTAAATAGAGTAATAGATACTGCAGAAAGAATTGGATCAGATGAAATTATAACAGTAATCGGACATAAAAAAGAATGTGTAATGGAAGCTATTGGAAATAGAGCAAAATTTGTTATTCAAGAAGAGCTACTTGGAACAGGTCATGCTTTAATGCAAGCAATACCATATCTGGAAGGAAAGAGTGGAAAAGTTGTTATATTATATGGAGATGTTCCTCTTATTAGAGAAGAAACAATAAGAAAATTAATAAAATTAAGTGAAGATAATAGTGAGTATGCTACTCTTATAACAGCTATGTATGATAATCCAACAGGATATGGAAGAATTATAAGAGATATAGATGGAAGAGTAACTGAAATTGTAGAAGAAAAAGATGCAACAGATGAGCAAAGAAAAATAAAAGAAATAAATTCAGGTATATATTGTTTTGATATAGAAGAATTATTAAGTGCAATAAAAGAAATAAAACCTAATAATGCACAAGGAGAATATTACTTAACAGATGTTATAAAAATAATGAGTAATAAAGGACTAAAGACTGGAGCAATAATTGTTGAAGATAATACAGAAATATTAGGTGTAAATGATAGAATACAACTTGAATTATTAACAAGAGTAGTAAGAATGAGAATAAATACAGAACATATGAAAAATGGAGTAACAATTGAAGATTCTAATTGTACATATATATATGAAGATGTTAAAATAGGAAAAGATACAGTAATACATCCAAATACTACAATAAAATCAGGTACTATAATAGGAGAAAATTGTGAAATCGGTCCAAATGTTTATATAGAAGAAGGTTGTATTATAGAAAATAATTCAAAGATTGGAAGTTTTGTCCAAATTAAAAAAGCAAAAATAAAAGAAGGAACTGAAATACAACCATTTTCATTTATAGAAAATGAGTAAAATAATATAGTAATAAAGAAATATAAAAAAGAAAACTCTTAGATAAAAAATATATTAAATCTAAGAGTTTTTTGTTACCTTACATACCTTGTTCACCAGGAATTATATAATCAATAATTCCATATATAAGAGCACCAATTATTGCTGCCATCCAAGATATTGAATAACCGCTTACGAAAAATTGAGTTGCATATAGTACAATAACTGCTAGAACAAATCCCACAAAACCTTTACCAAATGCCATAGCATGTAAACCTGTGAATTTAATTATTAGATAATCCATTGCTGTTAAAACAACTGCAGCTAATCCTAAAGCCCATATATTATTAATAGTAAAACCTGGAGTAAAAAATGCTGTTACTGCAAGAATTATAGCAGCTGCAATAAGTCTACCAATAATTTGTCCCCAAGTTCCAACTGTTGATGAACTCTGTACATTTGAATCGTTATTACTCATTGTTTAAAACCTCCTTCTTATATAGTAAAAATAAAAATGAATTGTAGGTTATATTTATATTATCTACAATAAAAAATTTTTTATACAAAAAATAATTAAAAATAAATTATTTATAGAATATTATTTACAAAAATTGAAATAATATTAAAAGAAATAAAAACAAAAGAAGGGAAATTATGTTATTAATTTTAATTAGGACATTAGTTTTATATGGTATTATTTTAATAGTAATGAGACTTATGGGAAAAAGAGAAATAGGTCAAATGCAGCCATTTGAATTTACAATAGCAATTATGATATCAGACCTAGCAACAATGCCAATGGAAGATAGTGGAATCCCTATATCAAATGGAATAATACCAATACTTGGCTTATTACTTGCACATCTAATGATTTCATTTTTAAATATGAAGAGTATAAAGTCGAGAGAGATATTATGTGGTAAACCATCAATTCTAATCTATAGGGGGAAAATAGATGAAGCTAGTTTGTTAAAAGAAAGATTTACAATAAATGAATTACAAGAAAGGCTAAGAGATAAAGATGTTACAAATATAGCAGATGTAGAATATGCGATTCTAGAGACAAGTGGTCAAGTAAATGTTATTTTAAAGCCAGAAAAACAAAATGTTACAATAGAAGACATGAAATTAACTAAAGAATATCAAGGAATTTCTTATGATTTAGTAATTGATGGAGTTGTTATGCAGGATAACTTAAATAAAATAAATAAGAATTATAAATGGCTTGAAAAAGAAGTAAGAAAATTTGGTTATAAGCCTGAAGATGCTTTAATAGTAACAATAGATGCAAATGATAATATATTTTTTCAAGAAAAGACTTTTAAGAAAAACAAAAAAGTAAAACCATGAAAGGATAAAAAAATATGAAGAAAGAAATTATTATGTCTATAGTAATTGTACTTATAATTGTTATAGCTGATATTATAACTGGAAAAATTACTAAAAACATGGTTATTGAAATGACAAATAAATTAGAAGGTTTAAGGGAAGTTATTGAAAATGAAGAAAGTGACGAAAAAGAAATAGCAAGTAAAATAAGAGATATAAAAAATACATGGGAAGATGAAAATAAAGTGTTATCATATTATTTAGAACATGATGAGCTTGAGAAAGTAGAAACAGAACTAAATAGTCTAATAGGACTTAGTAAAGATAGAGATATAGAAGAAGAATTAACAACAATACAAAGAGCAGAATTTATATTAGAACATATATCTGAAAAATATAAATTATCACTTAATAATTTCTTTTAATAAATTAAATTTGCACAAATAATATACTAAAAACATAAATTATTATTAAAGGATAATTTGAGAATGATAATTTATAAAGGAATGATAATAATATGGAAAAAATGATATATTTTGATTATGCTGCCACTACTCCAGTAGATGAAAATGTTTTAAGAAAGATGATCCCATATTTTAGTAGTGAGTTTGGAAATCCATCTTCAGTATATGATATAGGAAAGTCTAATAAAGTAGCAATTAATATGGCAAGAAAGCAAATTGCAGACGCTATAAATTGCAGTTCTGAAGAGATATATTTTACAAGTTGTGGTAGTGAAAGTGATAATTTAGCGATAAAAGGAATAGTTAAAGCAAATAAAAATAGAGGAAGACATATAATTACAAGTAAAATAGAACATCCAGCAGTACTTGAAACTTGTAACAGACTAGAAAAAGAGGGATTTAGTGTAACATATATAAATGTAGATAAAGATGGTATAATAAACTTAAATGAACTAGAAAAAGCAATAAGAAGAGATACTATTTTAATTAGTATTATGTATGCGAATAATGAAATTGGTACAATACAACCAATTGATGAAATAGGAAGAATTGCAAGAAGTAGAAATATAATTTTTCATACAGATAGTGTTCAAGCAATTGGAAATGTTAAAGTAGATGTTAATAAATCTAATATAGATAGTTTATCAATGTCAGCTCATAAATTTTATGGTCCTAAAGGAATGGGAGCACTTTATGTAAGAAAAGGAATAAATTTTCAAAGACAACAAGATGGAGGTCATCAAGAAAGAGAAAAAAGATCTGGTACAGAGAATGTTGCAGGAATAGTAGGAATGGGAGAAGCAATAGAAATAGCAAATAGAGAACTTAAAGAGCATAATAATAATATAAAATATTTAAGAGATTTATATATAAAAGCCATAGTAAATAGAATAGATAATATTCATATAAATGGTAGTTTAGATAAGAGACTTCCAGGGAATGCTAATATTTCTTTTTTAGGAATAAAAGGTGCTACAATGGTAGAATTATTAAATCAAAAGGGAATATGTGCATCAAGTGGATCTGCATGTAGTGCAGGACTTATAAAACCTTCTTCAGTAATTTTAAATACTGGAGCAAGTATTCAAATTGCAGATAGTGCACTTAGAACTACATTTGGAAAATATAATACTATTACAGATGTTAGATATTTGGTAGATTCAATTGACGAAATAGTAAAAAAATATAGATAAAAAATAAAAATCCAGTGTTATCACTGGATTTGAACATATATGTAAAATTATTCATCTTTTTTAATTTGAGCTTTTGCTTTTTTCTTTTCATCAGTTACAACATCTTTTATAGCACCTAAACTTCCTAAAGCTGATGTAGCTTCAAAAGGAATAAATATTTTATTAGCTTCACCTTTTGCAACTTCTTGAAGTGCTTCTAAAGATTTTAATTGTACTAATTTATCATCTGGATCTGAATCTTTTATTGCATCATATACTAATTGTATTTCTTTAGCTTTAGCTTCTGCAACTTGTTTTATAGCATCAGCTTCACCAGTTGCTTTTCTTATTGTTGATTCTTTTTGAGCTTCTGCATCTAGAATAGCTGCTTCTTTTCTACCTTCAGCAAGAGTAATTGCAGATTGTCTTTTTCCTTCAGCTTCAAGAATTAAAGCTCTTTTATTTCTTTCTGCATTCATTTGTTTTTCCATTGCATCTCTTATATCTGCTGGAGGAGTTATATCTTTAATTTCAACACGATCAACTTTGCATCCCCATTGGTCTGTTGCTTCACTTAATATAATTCTTAATCTATCATTAATTAAATCTCTTGAACTAAATGTTTCATCAAGTTCCATTTTACCAACAATATCACGAATAGTTGTTATTGCTAAATATTCAATACCTTTTTTTAATGATTGGATTTCATATACTGCTTTTGCAGGTTCTATTATTTTATAAAATACAACTGTATCTATTGTGATTGTTACATTATCAGATGTGATAACACTTTGAGGTGGTATATCCATAGTTTGTTGTTTTAAACTTACAACTGATCTAACTTTATCAATAAATGGAATTATGATTGTAAGACCAGCTTCAGCAACTTTGTGAAACTTACCAAGTCTTTCTATAATATATACTTCAGATTGTTTAACAACTTTGATTGTATGATAAGCTAAAAAACATATAGCTGCTATAAATAGTATGAATATTAAGAATCCTCCCATAATTTTTTCCTCCTAAAATTTATATATATTAGAATAATTGTTTATAATACTACAATATATTACAATTATAACACAAAAATAGCTTAAAATAAAGCTATTTTTATGAAAAAATAGAAAATCTGTGTACTTTTTGATATGATTTACAGTATATTTTTACATTTAATTTACATATTGATAAAAAATTAAAAATTATATTTGTTAAAGTAGTGTTTTATGATATACTGTTTCTATAATAAAATTAAAACAGAGGTATATAAAGTGGAAAGAAGAACAAATTCAAATAGCAGGAATAGAAGAACAACGAGGATAGTATTAAATAATGATATAAAAAAAGTATTTCTTATTCTAATATATTTAATTATAGTTTGTACAATACTAGTTTATGCTAAGAATTATATTAAAGACAGTGGAAAATTAAAATTATTAATAAATAGTGATGATGTTAATTTAAAATATGAAGCTTTTATTAAAAATGGTTCTTTATATATGTCAGTAGATGATATTGATAACTATTTTGGTGCTAAAACATATTCAGAGAAGAATAAAGATGGAAAAGATACTGTAATTTCTATGTCTGGTAATAAGATATTAAGACTCATAGATGGAGAAAAAATATATGAAATTAATAATACTACTCAAAAAATAGGTAATAATTTTGAAAATAGAAATGGAATATATTATTTACCAGTTTCAGATATAATGGCAACATATAATGTTCAAATAGAAGAATATGATAATAATACTATAAATGTAGAATTGTTAAATAAGGAAAAAAGAGTAGCAAAAGCAAAAAAGAGAATAAAGGTTAAATATAAAGAAACTATTTTTTCAAAAAATGTAGATAAGGTTAGAAAAAATGAACAAGTAATTGTAGTAAAAGATAATAAAAAATGGACAAAGATAATGACAAATGATGGACATTTTGGATATGTAAAAACAAAATATCTAGAAAAAGAAGAAGTTATTCGTGAAGTATTTGATGGGGAAATTACAAATAAGAAAGAAAATAATAAAGTAGTAGAGATTAAAAATGAAGATATAAAGGGGAGTATAGATAATATTACTAAAAGTTATGATACAAGAAAAGCATTTATTTTAAATATTGTAGATGGAGCAGTAAAAAAGAAATTTAATGCTGTTGAAATAAACTTTAATAATATAAAAAATGTAGAGAATTATTATAGATTTTTAACAGAACTTAGACCATATTTAAATGAGTATTCAATATCTTTAATTGTTGTAAAAAAAGATGAATTAAGTGAAAGTAGATTAAAGAATATAGTAAATCAAATAAAATAAAAGTATATAAAAGGAGTAAGTCTTATGAATGAAGAAGAAAAAAAAGAAGAGGAGATTTTAAAGGAATTTGAGAAAGAAGAAATACCACCAAAAAAGAAGATTCCTATAGCACTAATAATCTTAATTGTATTAATATTATTAACAGTAATAGCCGTTTTAGGAGTATATTTTTGGTATAATCAATCAATAGAAGCTGTAGATGTAAATAATAAAGAAAATAAGGTAGTAAAAATAGAATCAGGTAAAGGTACAGCTGGAATTGCTGAAACATTAAAGGAAAATGATTTAATCAAATATGATATATCTTTTAAAATATATTGTAAATTAAATAATATAAATAATCTTCAGGCAGGTACATATGAATTAAGTCCTAGTATGAGTGTAGAAGAAATTGTAAAGAAACTACAATCAGGAGAAATTGTAAAAAAAGAAATATCAATAATGTTTCCAGAGGGAAAAAATATTAGATCAATTGCAAAGATTATAGAAAAAAATACAAATAATACATATGAAGATGTTATGTCTATATTAGAAAGTAAAACATATGCTAAAGGATTGATTGAAAAGTATTGGTTTTTAACAGATGAAATATTAGATAGTAGTATTTATTATCCACTTGAAGGTTATTTATATCCAAATACATATACTTTTGAAAGTGCAGATGTTAAGGTAGAAGATATTATAGAAAGAATGTTAAAACAAACAGATAAGATATTATCAAAATATCAAATGGAGATTAATTCAAAGGGATATACAGTACACAAGTTTTTAAGCTTAGCCTCTTTAGTTGAAAATGAAGGAAAGAATACAGTAGATAGACAAGGAATAGCAGGAGTGTTTTCAAATAGAATAAAGAAAAATATGGCACTTCAAAGTGATGTTACAACTTACTATGCTTTTAAAATAGATATGGGAGAAAGAGATTTAACATCAAAGGAATTACATACATATAATAAATATAATACAAGAGGACCTAATATGGAGGGAAAAATACCAGTAGGACCAATTTCTAATGTAAGCGAATCTTCAATAGAAGCGGTTTTAAAACCAACAAATATAGATGCGCTTTTCTTTGTAGCTGATAAGAATGGAAAAGTATATTTTTCAAAAACAAATGAGGAACATGAGCAAACAATAAAAAAATTACAAGAACAAAATTTATGGTATACATATGATTAATTAAATATATTTATATGAAAGCAAAAGACTATGAATTGGTCTTTTGTTTTTTATACTATAGGAAAGTGCTACTTTTATGATAAGAAAAAATTAAAAACACTTGCGAACATA
>CANOSM010000042.1 GCA_947569365.1 uncultured Clostridium sp.
TCCCTTACATTTGGAGTTTACTTTTTCTTTTGGAAGTTACTTTTACAACTCACCCTTTTTAAGTATAAATAATTACATAAAATATAGTTTGAAATAATTAGTAATCAATGTTATAATATTTGTGTAAAAATTACAAATGAAAAGTGAGGAATATACATGGATACTAATATTAATAATCCTAAGCATGAGACTGATAGGATTTTTGGAATAAATAGAAACTTATTTATTGTTATAGTAATATTAATATGTGTATTATCTCTTTGTGTAGGAATATATGCACAATTCTTTTATAAATATTCAGAGAGTGATCCATTTATGTTTGGATTTACAACATCTGCAAAAGAAGAAGAAGAAATTACAAAACTTATAAGCGATTTTGATAATATATTTACTAATGAATTAATTTCAAATAATAATGTTAATATTCAAAAAATAGATAATAATCAAGACATAGTGTACAAGTTATCAGAAACATCAGAAAATTCAGAAGGATTATATAATATTAATGCTATAATACCATGTATTAATATAAATACAGATACTGCTAAAGAAATGAATACTGATATAGAAAATAATTTTTTAAGTGAAATTGCTAAAATAAAAGGAAGTACAGATATTTATAAAGTGTATACTGTAAATTATATTGCATATCTAAATGGAGATTTATTATCTGTTGCTATAAGATCAACTTATTATGAACAAGAAGGAACCCAGATAACAAAGATAAAGACATATAATTATAATTTAAATAGTAATTCAAAAGTAAATTTAGCAGATATAATGAAAGCAAAAGGACTAAAACCAGAAAATGTACAAAAGGAAATAAATAATAAAATAAAAGAATTAGATGCTAATGATTCTAAAATAGGATATTCTGCAACAAGAAGAGACTTAAATAGTGATATTTATAAAATAGAAAATACAGATACCTTTTTAGTTTCAAATGATGGTGATATATATATAATATATAATTATGAAACAAAAAAAGATGTATTAGTATATTAAAATTAAGGAGGGGGACTTTTGAAAACTGCAAGAGCTGTAAAAATATTTGTAGTATTATTAATAATAACTCAAATATTTATGGGACAAAGTTATGCTACGAATAAGAAGAATGTAACAAAAAATAAAACAAACACGAAGAATACAATTACTGAAAATAAAGAAGCATCAAAAAATGTAAATGAAGAAGAAAAGAAAAATGAAGAAATAGAAACAAAAGAGGAACTAGTAAAAGCAAAGGTTATAGAGTTAAAAAATGTCTATGAAAGAGAAGAAGATAAGGCTAAAGTACAAGAAATTAGATTAAAAATCACAAGTGGAAAGAGAAAAGAAGAAAAGATTGATGCTATATATGTTTTATCATATGAAAAAAATAAAAAAATTACAGCAGATAATCTTAGTAAAAATGATACAGTATATGTAAAATTGACAGAACAAAAGGGAGAAATTATAAAAGCTGAAGTTGAAGATGTATCAAGAAATATGTATATGATATTACTTATAATATTATTTTTGGGATGTTTAGTTATAGTGGAGAAAAAGAAAAGTATAAGTTTTATTATAAATATAGTACTTTCAGTTATTTCTATATATGCAATATTTATGATGAATGTATATAAAGGAAATAATGCAGTACTTTTCTCACTTATAACAGTTACAGTAATGATACTTATAAATGTAATAGTAGAGGGACTAAATAAGAGAAGCATATCAGCTGGAGTAGGAACATTTGGAGGAGTTATCGCAGCTGGTATAATTACAATAATATTTACCAAACTTGCGAAAGTAACAGGAGGAGAGCAAGGAGCTTTAATATTAAACTATATGGATTCAAATAAGAATTTCAATTTTAGAGGTTTAATATTTTCAGGAATGATTATTGCAGTTCTTGGGGCTGCTATAAATATTAGTCATCAGATTACTAAAAAGATAGCAGAAGAAAAAGTAAATAATCCAGAAATTACAGGAAGAGAATTATTTAAAATTGGTATAAAAAAAGGTGAAGAAGGAATAGGAAAAACAATTTATGTAGTGGTACTAGCATTCTTAGGTATTACATTAAATATAAATGTATTATATATGTCAGCAAATGCAAGTTTAATAAATATATTAAATAGTGAATCAATAGCAACCAACTTTATTTGTACATTTGCTGCTGGAATAGGAATAATTGTAACAATCCCAATTACTTCAATGGTTGCAGCATTTCTTTATAGGAAGAAAGTAATATATAAATTTAAGTCTGAAAATATAGTTGATGGAAAAAGAAGTTTAAAGATATAAATAAATAGATATAAAAAAGAATTATAGTACTAATTTACAACTATAATTCTTTTTTATTTTATATTTAGAAAATAACTTTATAGACTTTATTAGTCTGGATTTTCACCAAGTTTTAATGTCAATTTTTTATTTTTTCCATTTCTATAAACAGTTATTGATACAGTATCACCAATCTTATGATTATTTTTCTCTTTAGTAAGTTCAGTCATACTAGTAACAATTTTATCATCAATTTTAGTTATAATATCTCCTTTTTTCATACCAGCTACATCTGCAGGACCTTTTTCTTCTACAGAATTAACAAGTATTCCTTGAGGAATTTCATAATATTTAGAAGACTCTTCAGAAACATCACTACCAGATATTCCTAAATAAGGTCTTTTTACTTTATTATAAGTAATCAATTGATCTATTATTTCCAAAGTATCATTAATTGGTATTGCAAAGCCAATACCTTCTACTGCGTCACCAGATAATTTTAATGTATTTATTCCAATTACTTTACCATCTGCATTTACTAAAGCACCACCACTATTACCAGCATTAATTGCAGCATCAGTTTGTATTAATTTATAACTTGTATTATCAGCATCTGTTATTTCTCTATTTAAAGCACTGATAATACCAGCAGTTACTGTATTGTCCATTTCTAGAGGATTACCAACAGCCATAGCAAATTCTCCAACTGTAACTTTTGAAGAATCTCCAAGTTCAGCAGCTGTTAAATCTTTAGCATCTATTTTTAATATAGCTAAATCAGTAACATCATCTGTACCAACAATTGTTGCCTCATAAGCTTTATCATCATTATATAAATGAACTGAAATTTTATTTGCTGTAGATACTTGATAATAAGATGAAGTAGATTCTTCATTTACAACATGATTATTAGTTAAAATATAACCATCAGAAGTTATAATAACTCCTGAACCAGATGCTGTTGCTGTAGATGTATTAGAATCACGACCACTTCCAGAGCCAAATCCATATCCATAAAAAGATGGAGAAGATACACTGTATTCAATTTCAATACTTACTACAGAAGGTAAAACCTTATTTGCAACAGATATTGCTGTATTAGAATATTCAGAAAGGTTGACTGTACTACTTACACTTCCATTTGAAGTTTTTATAATAGATGTTGTATTACCAGATTTAAAATTTTCACTAGTAAATATTTTTTCATTAATAGATGGAACTTTTACACATATTCCTAAAGCAAGTGTAGCTCCTAATGCACCAGTTACAAATGGTAATACTATGTTTTTAGCAAAACCAGATTTAGATTTTCCAGAATAATAAGAATTTGTAGATTTAGTTTTCTTATCTGAAGAATCTACTTTTTGAAAACCATTACTTATTGAAGAATCAGCCGATTTAAAAATATTATCATTTGATTCATTACTGTTTTGATTGTTTTCCATTTTTTAATAATCCTCCTTATATAATAAAGATATCTATAAATATAATATACAAAAATGAAGTTAAATACAATAACAAAAAAATGAAATTTGTAAATTATATATAAATAACTTAAAAATATTAAAATAATAATCTTTATAAATATATTTTTATATTGAAAATTTCTTGATGTAAATATATAATACAAATATAAAATTAAATGAAACTTAAAATTTATCAAAAAAATATAAAAACATAAAAAATTTAAATAAAATTATAATTTTTTTGGAGGATAAAGATATATGTTGAAAAATGAAAAAGGTATAACAATGGCTATGCTGATAGTTACTGTTGTAGTAATGGTTATAATAGCAACTATTGCTGTATCTACAGGAAATAATTTAGTTAAGAAATCTGAACTTGCAGATAGAGTATCTCAAATGCAATTAATTCAAGCAAAAGCAGAAGAGATTTATAATGAACATTTATATAGTAATACAAAATTGTTAGGTGAGGAAGTTTTAATAGATAGTGATAATAATAGTGCTACTCCAGCAGAAAAATGGTACAAGCTAAGTAAAGAAGACTTAGAAAAAATGGGAATAGATTTTAAACCAACAGATGAACTATATTATTGTGTTAAATATGATTTAACACAAGAGAAAAGTAAAGATGGAGTAGATAAAAGTGAAACAGAAGAAATAGACGTATATTATTCAGGTGGATATAAAAGCACAAATAAAAACACATATTATACATTAAATAAATTAAAGGATTTGGAATCATAAAATGAAAGAAAAAGAAGAAGAAAGATTAAAAATATTAAAAGCAGATGAACAAAAAATATATGAAACAGAAAATATAAAATATATTGCAGGAATTGATGAAGCAGGACGAGGACCTCTTGCAGGACCAGTTGTTGTAGGAGTTGTTATTATGCCAAAAGATTCTATGATAGAAGGTATTAACGACTCAAAAAAAGTATCAGAAAAGAAAAGAGAGAAGTTATATGAGGAGATAACAAATGAGGCTATTGCATGGGGAGTAGGAATCATCGATCAAAAAGAAATAGATGAAATAAATATATTAAATGCTACTAAAAAAGCAGTAACAACTGCTATAGCTTCACTTAAAGTAAGACCAGATTTAATACTTGTAGATGCCCTTACAAATATAGATACATTAGGTGTACCATATAAGTCAATAATAAAAGGAGATGCAAAGGAATATAGTATTGCGGCAGCTTCAATAATTGCAAAGGTAACTAGGGATAGAATCATGAGAGAATGGGATGAAGTATATCCAGAATATGGTTTTTCTAAACATAAAGGATATGGAACAGCAAATCATATAAAAGTAATTAAAGAAATTGGACCATGTATGTTACATAGAAAAAGCTTTATAAAAAACTTTGTAGGAAAATAGGAGATTCTAAAGATGAATATAATTAGTATGCTGACTAAAAAAAGAAATAAAGGAAGATTTACAAAAGAAGAAATTGATTATTTTATAAAAGAATATTGCAGAGAAAATATACCAGATGATCAAGCATCAGCATTAGTGATGGCAATGTGTATAAATGGATTAGATAGTGAAGAAATAAAAGACTTAACTATAGCTATGGCTGAGTCTGGAGAAAAAATAGATATGTCAGATGTTGACGAAAACTTTATAGAAAAACAATCTATAGGAGGAGTTGGTGATAAAGTAACACTTATTCTACTTCCAATACTTGCAGCTTTAGACATTCCAGCAGGAAAACTTAGTAACAGAGGAATTGGAATAGGGGGAAGTACAGCGGACAAATTTATGTCAATTCCAGGATTTAGAGCTGATATTACAATTGATGAATATAAAGATAATTTAAAAGAAGAGAAAATAAGTATAACTACTAACTTTGTAGATGTAGCAACTGCAGAAAAAAAATTATATGACATAAGAAGAAAAATAGATTGTATGGATAATTTAGAACTAGTGGCAGCTAGTATAATGAGTAGAAAAATTGCATCAGGAGCAAAAAAACTACTTATAAATGTACAATGTGGGCATGGATCAACTATTAAAGATTATAAAAAAGGAAAAGAATTTTCTAAAATATTAATAGATTCAGGGAAATTAGCTGGGATAGAAATAAGATGTGTAATTTCAAAAATATATGAACCTTTAGGAAAAAATATAGGAAATACTTTAGAAGTAATAGAGGCAATAGAAGCTTTAACTGGTAATATAGAAAAAGATGTTAAACAAGTTGTTATGGAAGTAGCAACTCAAATTATTCTAATGTCAGGAAAGGCAAAAAAAGAATTAGAAGCTAAAGCAATGATTGAAGAAGTAATTAAAAATAGGAAAGCCTTAGAAAAATTTAAAACATTAGTTAAAATGCAAAATGGAGATATATCTTATATAGAAGATACAGAAAAGTTTGAAAAAGCTAAATATAAAATGGAAATAAAGTCTAATAAAGCAGGATATATTCAAATGATAGATTCAGAAAGGCTTGGGAATATTGCCATATATTTAGGTGCAGGAAGAAAGTTATATAATGATGAGATAGATAATGCATCAGGAATAACTCTAGTAAAGAAGATGGATGATAAAGTTAAAAATGGAGAGACTATTGCGTATATTTACACAAATGATGAATCAAAATTAAAAGGAGCTTCAAATAATTTTTTAGAAGCATATACTATTGGAAAGAAAATGTTTAATAAAGGTAGTGCAGTGCTTGGTGTAATGACAAAATAATTTAAGGTGTAAAGTGGAGGAGTTAAATTGAGAGAACAAGAAGAAGATAATAATAAATATAAAGAACTTGAACAAAATCTTAATAGAATTATTAATAGAGGTAGAGCAGAAATAGAGACAGAGAAACTAAGAAGACAAGCAGAAGAAGAACAGAGAAACTTTGATAAAGATGAATTTATTTATCAAATACAAGGACAGATTAATATACTAGAAGAAAGAGAAAGAAGAATTTTGGATATGAATAATTTCTCAAATGAGAAAAAAGAACCAGCATATCCAAAAGAATTAGATGACTATACTTTAGAGACATTGTATATATCATTATTATATGGAAGTCCAAACGCAATATCAAAATATTATTTTGAAAAAGATACATGTTTTTTCTCAAGTATAATTTTAGAGAATCTATATAAAAGTGTAATCTTTAAAGAAGGAGAAAAAAATGCACCAGCACAGTTAAAGGAACAATTTAATTTCTCTAAAGCTATTGCAGAATTATATGAAATAAAAAATCAGATGAAAGAAGCACCTTTGTATAAAAAATATAATTTTGAACTTATATATAGAGAACTAAAGAAATTATTTATATTAAAGAAAAATTATATAAAAGCTCCAACAAAATTAATGCAAGATAAGATCTTAGAAATAAAAAGTTATAATAGATATAAAGATATGTCATCAGAAGAAGTTGAAGCTGCAATAAAACAATTAGAAGTAACAAATAGACTAAGTCAAGCAGTGCTTAATAAAGATATTGCAAAGTTTTGGCTTAATGATAAAAGTGACTTAAGAGAAGGAATTCCTATCCCATTTGAGATTATGAATAAAGTATTTAAAGGACATAGAAAAGGTGAGATTATGGCATATGCAATGCCATCAAATGCAGGTAAAAGTAGATTTACAGTAAACCTTGCATGTAATATAGCATTTATCAATAAAAAGAAAGTTTTAGTAGTATCTAATGAGATGACAGAAGATAAAATGAGACTTTGTTTATTAACTACAGTATTAAATAATCCAGAAATCCAAAAGTTTCATAATCAAAAAATAATAAAAAATGAAAGTGAACTTTTGGAATTTAAGTTTAGACCAGATAAGAAAGATGGAAGTTTATTAGATGATCAAGGATTTATAAAAAGATTAGATGGAGAAAGTCAAGAAGATTTTATAAATAGGCTACTAAAACAGTCTACAGAATTTAATAATATTATGGAAGTCACAAAATGGGTAGATAGTCAAATAAATAATTCTGTATATTTTGTTCATCTTACAGAATACACAAATAATGATTTACATGAAGTTATATCTAACTATATGTATAAAGATGGTATAGAATATATATTTTATGATACACTTAAAACTGATGTTAATAATATTGGAAATTATGAAGAGTTAAAAAAGACAGCAACATTACTTTCAGAACTTACACAAAAATTTAATATATTTATTGGAGCATCACTTCAATTATTAGAAAATACAACAAATCCCGTAAATTTAACAATTAATGATTTATCAGTTAGTAAAAATGTAAAAGAAGTATTTGATACATTAACATTATTTAAACAAATTCAAAGAAAGAATTATAAAGATTATGAATATTCTGATTCTGATAGATTTATTAAATGTAAAGATATAGAAGATTCTGATGATCCAGATGTAAGATATTATGCTTGTGTTATTGATAAAAATAGAGCAGGAGCTAAACCCAAATTATTATTTAGACTTAACTTAGCTTATAATGAATGGCATGAAATTGGATATTTACGAATGAAAGATAGTGATGAAATAAGTAATTAATATAAATAGAAGCTTATAAGTATTTTTATTAAAAGATATTATAAGCTTTTATTTTTTATAAAAAATTGAAACCAAATCCTTTTTTAAATTGTATTAATAGTAGGAGGTAAAATTTATGACTAGTCAAGAAAATATAATAAATACAATAGAAGAATATTCAAATATGGTATATAGAATAGCATTTATGAAAGTAAAGACAAAAGAAGAAGCAGAAGACATATATCAAGAAGTGTTTTTTAAACTTACCCAGAAAATGCCTAAATTTAAGTCTGAAGAACATAAGAAGGCATGGCTTATCAGAGTAACAATTAATATTAGTAATAATTATTTAAAGTCAGCTTGGAGGAGAAAGAAAGTAGATTTAGATGAAAATATGGAATACATAAAAGATGATTTTAATAATTTTAGTAATGTTTATGATGAAGTCAGAAAATTACCCGAAGATTACAGATTAGTAATATATTTATATTATTATGAAGGATATAAAATATCAGAAATATCTAGTATTATTAAGAAAAAGGAAAATACAATAAAGACATGGCTTTCTAGAGCAAGAGAATTATTAAGACAAAGATTAGAAGGAGGTTTCGATGATGAATAAAAATATAGAAAAGTATAAAAAAGATATAGATAAAATAGAAGTGGATTCTAATTTAAAGCAAAAAACTATAGAAAAGATTATTAGTAAAGAGAAAAAAGATAAAAAGAAAATATTTACTTTTAAGGTTATTACAGAATTTGCAGCTGTTTTTATTATAGTTACTGCTATAGGATATTTTGCAGTAAATAATAAAGAGATAATAAATAATAGTGGTAATAATGATATAAAAATAGCAGATAATTCAGTAGAAAGAATAGATTACTCAGTAGCTGGAATAGAGAGAATAAATAATATGGAAGAATTAGAAAAGATTTTCAAAAATAATAGAACAAATTATTATGAAAATATGGAACAAGGAATTATAACTAATGACTTTACTACAAAATCAGATACTACTACATCTTCAGAAAAAAATGATTTTAGTTCTAAGGATTATTCAGATACAAATGTTCAAGTAGACAATGTTGATGAAGCGGATATTGTAAAAACAGATGGGAAATATATTTATTATTTAAAAAGGGATTCAAAAACAATTGAAATAGTTGATGTAGATATGAGAAAGGTAGTATCAAAAGTAAAATTTGCAGATGATAGAAATATAAATAATGTAGAAATGTTTTTACATGATAGTAAACTAGTAGTAATAGAAGATGATATGAAAGATAGTACTACTAGAAAAAACGGCTCATTATATGAAACATCAGCAGTTATTTATAATATTTCAGATAAAGAAAATATAAATAAAGAAAGAGAAGTGTCTACTACAGGTGAATATGTGGATTCTAGAATGATAGGAAATAATTTATATTTTATATCAAATGAATATGCATATTATAATGATGAAATTCCTCTGCCACAATATAAAGATACTATAAAAAATAAAGAATATGAAAAAGTTGAATGTAATGATATATATTATTTAAAAGGTTCAGAAGACTCATCATATACATTAGTTACAGCTTTTAATATAAATAGTGATGAAAAAGCAAAGACAAAAACTTTTTTAGGAATTGGCAATACAATTTACTCAAGTGAGGAAAATATGTATGTTACAAAAACAAAAGTAAACAGAAAATATAATAGAAAGTCACTTTTTTCTTATAATTATAATTATTCGACAGATATATTCAAATTTAAATTAATGAATAATGATATAGAGTTAGTAGCTAAAGGGGAAGTAAAAGGTGGTATAAATAATCAATTCTCAATGGACGAATATAATGGATATTTTAGAATTGCAACAACTGATTATAATAATAAACAGAAAGAAACAAACAATATATTAATATTAGATGATAAGTTAAATAAAGTTGGTGGAATAACAGGAGTAGAGCCTGGAGAGAAAATATATTCTGTAAGATTTATGAAAGATGTAGGATATGTAGTTACATTTAAACAAATAGATCCATTGCTAGTGATTGACTTAAAAGATCCTAAGAATCCAAAGATAAAAGGAAAGTTAAAAATACCAGGATATAGTAGCTATTTGCATCCTTATGATGAAAATCATATTATAGGGATTGGAAAAAATACAAAAGATAATGGATATGGAGGAGCAATTTCAACAGGAATTAAAATAAGTATGTTTGATATAAGTGATTTAAATAATCCGAAAGAAGTATTCAAAACATCTATTGGAAAAGAATATGCAGATTCATATGCTCTTAATAATCATAAAGCAGTATTATGTAGCAAAGAAAAAGAAATATTAGCAATCCCTGTATATACAAATAATAGTACACAAGAATTTAGTGGTGCTATAGTATATAAAATTGATTTAGCAAATAATAAATTTGAAGAAGTATCAAGAATAAAAAGTTATAAAAACAATAACTTTTATAATACTTATTATGATATAGAAAGGTTATTATATATAGGAGATTATTTGTATGCTATATCAAGCGAAGGAATTAAGATATTAAATATATCAACATTTGAAATGGCAGAAGAGATAAAATTTAATTAAAATATAATAAAACAAGTAAATTACAAAAAATAATTTACTTGTTTTACTTTTGTTTATCCTATTTTAGAGTTTAAATTTTCAAGTTCTTTACATTTTATTTTGTATTCTATTTGTTGAGTAAGATATTTATAATACATATATCCTTGCTCATATTGGCTCATAGGATTAAAAGGATCTTGCATATCATATGGCCATTCAGCATTTCTTTCCATAAAAACCTCCTAAAAAAATAATAAATTAAAATAACAAATAACAGATAATAATATATATTCAAAAAATGGTAAAAATATTATAGATAATCTAATTGAGTATAAATGTAAAATATGATAGAATATGAAAATCATATGACAATTATAAAGGAGGAAAATTATGAAGAGAACTGACATAGATGATAAGTATAAATGGAGCGTTTATAAGATGTATCCTACTATTGATGAGTTTAATAAAGATTTTGATTATGTAAAAGAGAAAATAAATGAAATAGAGAATTTTAAAGGTAACTTTTTAAATGATGTAGATAAATTTGTAGAATTTATGGAATATAGTGAAGTAATAGATAGAAAACTTGAAAAGATGTACACATATGCACATCTAATTGTGGATACAGAACCAGATAATGGAGAAATTCAGAGTGCTTTTTCAAGAGTTCAAGGATTAGTAGAAGAATATGAAAATAAGACAGTATTTGTAAGGATAGAGATATTAAAGAACTCAGATAAAGTACTTGAGTTTGTGAAAGAAGAAAAAGCAAAAAAATATGAAGTTTCTATAAAAAATATTGTTAGAATGAAACCACATATAGCAAGTGATGAAGTTGAAGAAGTAATTAGTTTAGCAAGTGGTGTACTTGGTGCATCTTATAAAACTTATTCTAATATAAGACCAACTTTTAAGCCAGTAATAGTTGATGGTAAAGAAGAGTTTTTAAATGAGGAAACAGCTAAAGTTTTTTATAAGAATAAAGATGAAAATGTAAGAAAACAAGCTTATGAAAATTTAAATATTGAATATAAAAAAATGGAAAATGTTTTTGCAAGTACATTAGAGGGTAATTTAAAAAAAGATGTATTTTATTCAAAAGTTAAAAAATTTGATAGTGCATTAGATGTTGCAACATTTAATGATGAAGTAAGTAAAGAATTATTTTATATGATATTAGACAATGCAAATAAAAAGTATCATAAATATTATATAGAATATTTAGATGTTTTATCTAAAATTATGGGTAAAGAAAAACTTGAATCATATGATTTAAGATATCCTGTAGTAGAAGAAAGTAATAGTAAATTTACAATAGATGAGGCATGGAATTTAATATTTAAAGTTACAGAGTGCTATGGAGATGAGTATAGAGAAATATTAGAAAAAGCAAAAAATGAACATTGGATAGATTATATGCCACATGAAGGAAAAAGACATGGAGCATATTCTAGTATATGTTATGATAGCATTCCATATATTTTGATGAGTTTTACTGGAGATTTAGATTCTGTATTTACAATGATTCATGAATTAGGACATTCTGTTCATACGTATTTATCTAATCATGCACAAGAGTATGTGAATAGTAACTATAGAATATTTGTTGCAGAAGTAGCATCTACAACAAATGAAATGCTTTTAATGAATTATTTAATAAAAAACTCATCAAATGAGAATGAAAAAAAATATTTACTTTACAAGAAAATAGATGAGTTTGTGGGAACTTGTTATAGACAGCCATTTTTTGCAGATTTTGAAGATAGACTGCATAAAATGATCGAAAATAATGAAGGATTATCAAGTAATATAATAACATCATTATATGGTAATATGAGTGAAGAATATTATGGCGGAAAAGTTAATAATCATGAATATTCTAAGTATAGTTGTTATGCTGTTCCTCACTTTTATTATAATTATTATGTGTATAAATACACTATAGGAATGTGTGTTGCAACAGTAATATCTAAAAGAATTGCTAATGGAGATAAAGAGCAATTAGAAAATTATTATAAGTTTTTAAGACTTGGATCAAGTAAAAATCCAGTGGACTCATTAATAGTTGCTGGTGTAAATCCATTAGATGAGAAAATATATGATGAAGCTTTTAATAATTTTAAGGCAGATGTAGATGAATTTAAAAAAGTTATGAAAATATAGGTTGTAAAACATCAAATTAGATATTTTTGGATAATTTGGTTAATTTTAAAACTAAATTCTAGTGAAAAATCCAAAGGTAAATTCCAATTTC
>CANOSM010000043.1 GCA_947569365.1 uncultured Clostridium sp.
ATTTATAGCAAGGAATATAAGAAATGAAAAATAAATTTCATTTCTTAATCCTGAAGAGCTATATAAGTGTACAGCTCTTTTCTCCTATCAATTCTTTTTTTCTAACGCTATGGCTATGAGCCATACATTCATAACAGCTCCTACTATAGCGTTTATAGGATTATATCCTATCATTGTAACTACCCATATTGCTATAAGTGCTATGGCTACAGTAAGAATTAGTTTACTGTTCCGAACACATAACACTGCAATTACGGAAACAACTGCTGTTATCATCGTTGATAATAATGATTCTTTATGAATAATTTTAAAAGACATCATTATCCGTTGACTAATTACCCATGTAACCATCCATACTAAATATTTCATATGTTATCCCTCCTTCGAAAAAAGAATACTTCTTCTACCTCTATATATATTTCCTACCTTTAATTTTACCATATTTTTAGATATATCACAATTTTTTATTAAGCTTAACTTGAACTATAAACTCTTTTTTACTTCTCTTTACTCTAAGATTTACAACATCTCCTGGATTCTTTGTATATATATATTCTCTAAGCTCTGTCATTCTTGTAAGATTTACATCATCAATTTTTACTATAATATCCCCTGCTTTTATACTAGATTTTTTTAGATTACTATTCTCATTTATATCTGCAACATATATACCACTTTCAAAATCTATTACATCCTTTAGATATGGTATTACTTCCTTATCATATCCATATATACCTAAATATGCTTCATTAAACTTTCCTGTATTTTCAAACTTTGCTATTATTGTCTTTATCATATTTATTGGTATTGCAAACCCAATTCCATCAGCATCTGTTACTTTTACAGATGTTATCCCTATAACTTCTCCTAGTTCATTTATTAATGCCCCACCACTGTTACCTTCATTTATTGTAGCATCTGTCTGTATTAGACTTTCCATATATGAGTATTTATTGTTTTCATTTCTAATTTTCAATGTTCTTTTTGTTCCACTTATTATTCCTGATGTAACTGTTTTCTCAAATTCAAACCCAACTGGATTTCCTATTGCATAAACATTTTGTCCAATACTAATATTATCTGAATCACCAAGTTTTATAGGATTCAAATTTTCTACGCCTATCTTTACTATTGCTAAATCAATTTCACTATCTGACCATACAACTTTTCCTTTATACTCTACTCCTGTATCTAAAGTAATATAGCAAACATTAAGTTTATCACCAACTAAATGTTGATTTGTAAGAATATATCCTTTACTAGACACTATAATCCCTGTTCCTATTCCCAAACTCTCTACTCCCTTTGTTAAAAATACACTAGTTCCATTGTCCTTTAATCTAGATATTCCAACAATACTTTTCATTGCTTCATTTATTACATTTTTGCTACTACTATTTTCTATAATTTTAGTTTCTATTTCTTTTGCAAGTTTCGTTCCATATGCTGTCTTTTCGTAGGTATATATTTGTCCATCTAAATAAATGATATATACCAGTATTCCAAAGAATACACTTAATCCAATTATCACTATCTGAATAAAAATATTATTTAATTTTCTTTTATCTAATCGATACATCTTACCACCAACTTTATTTATACACATTTCTTTCTTTTTTAGTATTTATTTTTTTTAGAAATTTATTTATATTTAGTAATATTTTTTTATATATTTTTTAAACTTAATAACATTGTAATTTTCCATAGGTGTACTTTTATATTTATATATTACAATCTGCTCTAATATCATTTTAGCTATTCACAAATTATAATTTTTATGTTTATAATATATAAATTAAAGAAATGGAAAATAGTATTATGAAAATTGATATTAATAGAAAAATAGAAAATAATTCGCTACCAAATAATATGTATAAAATAATTATCGTAGATGATGACATAGAAATAATTAAATCTCTTTATATTCATCTAAAAGATACAGGATACAATCTAACTTCTGTAACCGATTCAATAGATGCAATTGAAAAAGTAAGAAATGAACATTTTGATTTAATGATTTTAGATTTTAATATGCCCAAAATTAATGGTAGTGAAGTTATAGAAGAAATAAGAAAATTTAATAAGGAACTATACATTTTATTATTTGCTGAACACAAAGAATTACTTTCTTCTATCGATATAATTAGACAGTTAGATATACAAGGATATTGTGAAAAAGAAAATGATTTTGATCAGTTATTTTTATTGATTCAATATGGTATTAAATCAGTTGCACAAATGAATTTAATTAAATCTATAAATTCGGAACTACAAGAATCTAAAGAAATGCTAGAAAAAGCATATTTAGAAACAATTGAAACGTTAAGATATACTGTTGAGGCAAAAGATTATTATACACGAGGTCATTCAGATAGAGTATCTGATTACTCTGTATTAATAGGAAAAAAGATGAATTTATCAGACGAAGATATCGAAAAACTACATATTGGTGGATTATTTCATGATATTGGGAAAATAGGCATTCCTGATGAAATACTTTTAAAAAATGATAGTCTAACAACAGAAGAATATTCAGAAATAAAAAAACATGCATCTATAGGAGCACATATCTTGTCTAATGCAACATTATTTAAAGAATTAATTCCAATTGTTAAATACCATCACGAAAGATATGATGGAAAGGGATATCCTGAGAATCTAAAAGGAGAAAATATACCTCTTCTTGCAAGAATAACAAGTGTAGCAGATACTTTTGATGCTATGATGTCTAAGCGTTCTTATCGTAATGCTTTATCTTTAGAACATATAAAACAAGAATTAAAAAATTGCAGTGGTAATCAGTTAGATCCAAATATTGTTCCAATATTTTTAGACATTCTTGAAAATGAATATGATAAAGTAAAAGAAATACAAAATAAATATTAAAATAATAATAACAGGATATATAAAATTTATCCTGTTATTATTATATATTATCCTACTTCTTTCATTGATAATTTTACCTTTTGTTTTTCTGTATCTATTCCTATAACTTTTACTTTTACAATATCCCCAACTGATACTATTTCTGAAGGATTTTTTACATATCTATCTGACAATTGAGAAATGTGAACTAATCCATCATGTTTTATCCCTATATCCACAAATGCCCCAAAATCAGTAACATTTCTAACAGTACCTGTTAGAATCATATCTTCTCTTAAATCATCAAATTTTAGTACATCACTTCTAAGTATTGGCTTTGGTAAATCCTCTCTTGGATCCCTTCCTGGTTTTGATAACTCATCTATAATATCTTTTAAAGTAAGTTCTCCTAATTCTAATTCTTTAGACATTTTTTGTATATCTACTTTTGATAAATCTTTTTTTATTTGCAATAATTTTTCTTTATCTAATAAATCATCCACAGAATATCCTATATTTGTTAATAACTTTTCAGCTTTTTCATAACTTTCTGGATGCACTCCTGTTATCTCTAATGGATTATTTCCATTAAATACTCTTAAAAATCCTGCACATTGTTCAAATGCTACTTTTCCTAATTTAGAAACTTTTAATAAATCTTTTCTTGATTTAATTTCACCATTTTCATCCCTATATGTAACAATATTTTTAGCTATTGTTTTATTTATTCCTGCAACATATGATAATAGTGATGGTGTAGCAGTATTAACATCAACTCCTACAGAATTAACAACATCTTCTACTACTCCATTTAAACTTTCAGATAGTTTCTTTTGGTTTACATCATGCTGATATTGTCCTACTCCTATTGCTTTCGGATCTATTTTTACAAGTTCGGCTAACGGATCTTGTAATCTTCTTGCAATTGATATTGCTCCTCTTAAAGAAACATTTATATCTGGGTACTCCTCTGTTGCAAGTTTTGAAGCTGAATATACAGATGCTCCAGCCTCACTTACTATTGCATAATATACATCTTGAGCCACTTCCTTTATTAAATCAGCTACAAACTGCTCAGATTCCCTTGATGCTGTTCCATTTCCTATTGCAAACATATTAACATTATATTTCTTTATAAATGCTTTTAGAATCTTTTTGGCGCCATCTACATCGTTTTGTGGTTCTGTTGGATATACAGTTGCTGTATCTAATAACTTACCTGTAGAATCTATAACTGCAATTTTACATCCTGTTCTATAAGCAGGATCAAATCCTATTATTGTCATTCCTTTTATTGGAGCTTGTAATAGAAGTTGTTTAGCATTTTTTCCGAATACTTTTATCGCCTTATCTTCTGCCCTTTCAAACATATCTGCTCTTAGTTCTCTTTCAACAGATGGCTCTATTAGTCTTGTATATGCATCTACTATTGTATCTTCTAATATTGTACTATATTGATTATTCCTGTCTTTTATTATATCTTTACTAATATACTCTATTATTTTTTCTGATGGCTTTTCCATCTTTACTTTAATAGCATCTTCTTTTTCACCTCTATTTATTGCTAATATTCTATGACTTGGCATAGTTCTTATATTTTCTGTATAATCTGAATACATATCATATACTTTATTTTCTTCTTTTCCTATTTTAGTTTCAATTACTGCTTCTTTAATACACATTGATTTAATTTTCTTTCTATAATCTGCATTATCAGAGATATTTTCCGCAATTATATCTTTTGCTCCCGATATTGCATCTTCTACTGTGCTAATTTCTTTTTCTTCATTTATATATTCTCTTGCAATACCTAGAATATCCCTTTTATCACTTTGTAAGTATATAATATTTGCAAGTGGTTCTAAACCTTTTTCTTTTGCTATTGTAGCTCTTGTTCTTTTTTTCTGTTTATATGGTCTATATATATCTTCAAGTTCTGATAATATGCTTGCATCATCTATTGCCTTAGACAATTCTTCTGTTAATTTTCCTTGTTCATCTATTAGTCTTTTTACTTCTTCTTTTCTTTCTTCTAAATTTCTTAAATATTTTAATCTCTCATCTAAATTTCTTAAAGTTTCATCACTTAAATTTCCTGTCACTTCTTTTCTATAACGAGCTATAAAAGGAATTGTATTTCCATCATCAATCAATTTAATTGTATCTGATACCTGAGAATCTTTTATTCCTAACTCATTTGCAATCTGTTTAATTATTTTTTCCATTTTTTCTCTCCTTGTTTAAACTCTCTAAAATTATTGTAATTATATTATTATTTGTTTAATATATAAAGCATTTTATATTATTTTTTATATTTTTAATTTTATTATTAATAACTTGATAATTAAACCTGTTTTTGATATTCTATTTACAATTTAATATTAAATATAGAAAGGATAATCATTATGAGTAAAAAAAATAAATTTAAGCCAAGGTTTTTTGTGTTTCTACTTGTTATATCTATTTTGGTAATATCTATTATATATTTTAGATATTATAAAGCAACTCCTACTCAAAACATAACTACTACAGAAAAGATATCTGAAAAAAAAGCTTCTAACAATAGATCTAATATAATAACTCCTTCTGAAACTATTCCAAAAGATATAACAATAAAAATGACAGTAATAGGAGATATTATGTGCCATAATACACAATATCAAGATGCATATAATAGTTCTAGTAAAAAATACGACTTTTCATATGTATTTGATGACATTCGAGATAAGCTATATAAATCAGATATAACTATAGGAAATCTAGAAACTACTTTTGCAGGAGCAAAAAGAGGTTATAGCAGCTATCCTACATTTAATACTCCTGAGACACTTGCAGCTGCACTTAAAAATGCTGGTATAGATATTTTAAGTACAGCTAATAATCATTGTATGGATACAGGATACAATGGGATATGTAGCACAATAAAAAAATTGGATCAGCTTGGTATATCTCATATGGGAACATATTCAACTAAAGAAGATAGTGAAAAAATTCTAGTAAAAGATGTTAATGGTATTAAAATCGCATTTTTATCTTATACTTATGGTACAAATGGTATAGCAGTTCCTAAAGATAAATCTTTCTCTGTTAATTTAATAGATAAAAAGAAAATTAAAACTGATTTAGAAAAGGCTAAAAATTTAGATGTTGATTTAATTTCTGTTAGTATGCATTGGGGAATTGAATATAAACAAAATCCTACAGATGAACAAAAAGATTTAGCTGATTTTTTATTTAAAAATGGTGCAGATATTATTTTAGGAAGTCATCCCCATGTATTAGAGAAAATGGAAAAAAGAACTATAAAACTTGAAGATGGAACAACAAAAGATGGTTTCTTAATTTATTCCTTAGGAAATTTTATGTCTGGTCAATATTATGATTATACAAAACAGTCTATTATATTGGATCTTGAACTTACAAAACATGGTAATGGCAAAGTAAGTATAGATAGTGCTACATATACTCCTATATATATGTATAAATCATCTTCTAAAACAAAAAAACGTTATCTAGTAATGGATATTGAAAAAGCCATCAGAGACTATAAAAATGGTAGAAAAAATATAAGCTCTTCTACATATTTAACATTAAAATCTGAATTAAGACATATATATTCTGTGGTTGGAAATGAAATATTATATGATAGAAAAAGTAAAGAAAAAGAAACTGAAATACATAAAGATAATTAAATCTAAATATTGTAAAAAAGGATTTATAGCAGTAAATATGCCATAAATCCTTTTATTATTATAAATATTCCTTATCTGTCTTTCCAAACATCAAATTTGGGAGATATTCAATATTATATGGACTTATCCCATATGGATAGTCAAGTTTATCTTCCATATTAATCACCTCTATTTAACATCCATTCCTTTTATTTCCAGGAATGATTAATATTATAACATAATTTTTATGTAAAGTAAATAATCTTTTCTATATTTATATTTTATTCTTAATTTAAATTTTTATTCATATTAATATATTTTTTAATAAAACATATGTAAGTCGATTCTTAAAATATTAAAAATATATGTAAACTTTAATCTTTCTACTCCATGTTTTAGAACTACTCTTCACTTTATTATATCCCTATAAATGTATTAGTTGACTTTTTATGTAAACTATATTATAATATTAAAAATAGCGTTTTTGGGTAAATTATATAAAAAGGAGTGTGATTTTTTTAATGAATAGGGTAAAATTAAACTACACAAAAGATAAGTATAAGACCCTAAAAATCTTTATAATTATTCTAGCTATAATAGTTTCTATAGTAGTTTCTATAATATGTATAAATTATAAATTAGTATATGAAGTTAAGCTATCTGATAAAATTATTGGATATATTATAAATCGAAGTGCAACAGAAAAGGAAATTACAGACTATATAAATTCTATTAATCAAAATAATCCTTCTAAAAAAGTTATCGATTTACCTGAATATAAATTAAAATTCGTACTAAAACATACAGATATTAATGATAAACAAGTAATACTGAATTTAAAATCTAAAACAGTAACTGCATATAAAGCATATCCAATAAGATTTAATAGTACAGTAAATGTAAAAGATAATTTAAATACACTTAAATTATCTAATATAAAAAACTATGATTATAATTCAACTAGAAGTACTATATCCAAAGTTAGTAATAAAAATACCAAAAAAGTTATAACTAAAACTACCAAAAAAACTGCACGTAAAATAAAGAAAATTACATCCAAAAATACAAAAAAAGCTACACGTAAAACAAAAAAAGTTACTAGAAAAAATGTAAAAAAATCAAAATCTAAAAAAACTACAACTAAAAAATCAAATATTTGGAGATTAGAGATTCCCAAAATCGGATTAAAAGCAACTATTTCAGAAGGAACTTCACAATCTGTATTAAATAAATATATAGGACATTTTACAGAAACAGTTAGAAAAAATGGTAATGTGGGATTAGCAGCTCATAATAGAGGATTTGCTGTAAACTACTTTTCTAAACTAAATAAATTATCTAAAAATGATATTATTTATTATACATATAAAGGCGTAAGGAAAAAATATAAAGTAGTCTATAAAAAAAGAATACATTATACTGATTGGTCAAAATTATATTATACAAATGATGAAAGAATAACAATGATAACTTGTGTAAAAAATAAACCACATCTAAGATTATGTGTTCAGGCAAAAAGAATAAAATAAAAATACTGAATAATAATGTACCCATTTTAATATACATTAAAAGTACTGTTCTTAATTGGGTACATTTTTTGCATATAAATAGCCCAATAAAAACATTTTCAATACAATTTATAATTTATATACATAAACTAAAAAATATAAAAAAGTATATATATATATATAATAAAAAAAGTAAAGTTATATATATACTTTACTTTGGTGGGCAATCGGGGGGTCGAACCCCGGACCTTCTGATTAAGAGTCAGCTGCTCTACCAACTGAGCTAATCACCCATTTATTTACTACTTATCACTTCTTGATTATTATAATACTTATAATCATGTGTTGTCAAGTGGTGTATTAGATTTTATGTATTTATGTATTTGTTGTATTTTCATTTCGTTAAAATAGGTACATATAAACTTATCTTTATTTTAAGTTTATTATGTACCTATTTTATATATATTATTAAATTTTTTTATGTCTTACTCTGTACTATTAGTTAAATTTTGGGAATCATCTATTGAATTTGTTATTTCATTTGTCTCATTTACATTTGGTTCTTTCTTTTTCTTCTTTTTTGTACCTATTTTCAATATTCTTTTCATTGCACTATAAGTATCTGTTGATAAAAGTTCGCTTGAAATCTTTTTTCCTTTTAGATATAAATCTCTATAACAAACTGCTTTGCAACCATTTGTTCCTCTTTGCTTTACCACTTCTTCACCCTCATATAATGAATCATCGTCTATCTTTTCAGTTTTAAATGGTATAGATTTTGTTCTATATGCTCTTATTTTTACTGTATATTCCTTTTTTTGCTTTATTCCCATTATATTTATGGTTGCCACACCATTTTTTACTTTCGCATTTAGTTTTATAGGATATTCCCTTGTATTTTTGAATTTAAAGTCTTGCACTCCATACACTACTGTTGCATCTCTACCTGCTTCACAATAGCTTGTAGTATATGTATGATTTCTTCTTTCTATAATTTCCAAATTTGCTAATAAAACTGCATTATATAGAGTAGATGATATCTGGCATATACCTCCACCAAGTCCATCCTGAACTCCTCCACCAGCATAAATAGCTGCTTCTTTATATCCATTTTCTATTGTTCTTTTTCCAACCACTTTATTATAAGAAAATTCTTCACCAGGAAGTAATACTGTGCCATCTATTTTTGAAGCAGCAAGTTCTAAATTTGTACTTCTATTTCTATTACTTGCATCATATTTGGTTGTAAATTTTGACAGTTTATCTGGAAAAGCTTTTGTCCCTAAATCTTTAACGGTAGTCTTAGCTTTTGTTATTTTAAGAGGGATTATATATTCATCTTTTTCCCCTCCATCAATTATTTTTTGTGCTTCTTCCATACTGATTTTAAAATCAACACCATCTTTATCAACAACTATTTCTAATGGTTCTTCTATTATATAAGCATTTTGTGGTTCTGAATGAATTTCCTCATATATTTTTTCTAGATCAATTATATCTGGTTCTTTATTAATAACTGGTATTGCTATTTTATTTTCATTTTTATTCTTTATATTATCTGCAAATCTATCTAATATTATATTCTTAAATGTAGTTTCATCCAGTTTAATTCCTTTTTTCCCATTAGTGATAATTAGATCATCTTCTTCAATACAATATGTATATTCTCTAACTATCCCTGGAAGCTCATTACTAATACTATCCATAATTGTTGATAACATTTCTTGATTATATTCTACATTCAACTTTATTGTTTCTTTTTTTATTCCTGTCATAATAATTTTAAAATTATTATATATAATATTGTTACTTCTGCCAACATTATATGCTTGCTTTACAGCATCTTCAACTTTAATATTTATATCTAAATCTTTTCTTTCTATTGTCGTTCTAAAATCTTTGTATTCTAATTTTAGTTCATTTACTTTTGTTTTTTCTATTTGATTATTAATTTTATTTTCGGCTTCCTTAATAGTCAATCCTGAAACATCAATTCCGTTTATTGATACTCCATTTATAATCTTACTGCTTAATGATGCTTTTAATGCAAATCCAGCTAAAAGTATGATTAAAATAAACAATACTATTATGATAGTAACTATAATCTTAAAATTTCTTTTTCGTGTTTCTACTAATTTATCTACATATTCTTGAGTATTTTTATTAATAGTCTTTTTCTTACTTCCCTTAAGCATTGATTCATTAATTGTTCTTATAACTTTGGTCTCTTGTGATTCATTATTATTAATTATTTTCTTACTATTATCATCCATCTTTATTCTCCTTTTTATTATCAAAATAATATTACCATATATAATTTTTATATGCAATATATACATTATCTAAGACTAAAACAATTTTTTTGTCTTCTTGAGCTAGACAATTCTTTTTTTTTTTTATATAATATAGTTAAGTTTTATGATAGGAGTGATTATTTTATGTTAGGAAGTTTAATTGCAAAAGTAAGAGAAGATAAGAATATGTCAAAAACTGATCTTGCGAAATTGACAGGTATAAATGTTGGACATTTGACACATATAGAAAAAGGTGAACGTAATCCTAGCCAAAAAGCTTTAAAATCAATATGTGATGCTTTAAATATTCCATTTGAGCCTTTATACTATACATATGAAAAAGAACTTACAGAAAATCAAAAACAATTTGAACTTATAAATAATATACCTTATGATAAAATTCCTCTTGTTACAAATGTAGAATCGCTAATTGATTGCCCTTCTAGAATTCCTTATGCATCACTCGCTTTTAGAATACAAGATGATACAATGAAAGGGAGTTTACCAAGAGGAACTCTTGTATACTTAGAACTAAATTCTATACCTGAACATAAAGAATTTGGACTATTTAGTTATAATGGTAATTTAATAGTTAGAAGAATGATTTATAGAAAGAATAAGATTGTTTTAAAATCAGATAATTTATTATCAAAAGATTATTCAGTATCTAAAGAAGATGATTTCTATATAATAGGAAAAATTTATGAATAAAGCATTTCTAAAGAGATGCTTTATTTTTACACAATAATTACATTCTATTATCTTTTCTGTTACATATTAAAAATTATGTTATTAATTGTTGAATTAAATAATTTTAATTATTATAATATACATTATTGAAATATATAATTTTAAGGAGTAACATATGGAATTAATAAAAAATATCTTTTTTAATACAGATAAACTAACACCAAATTCAGAAGTAAAAATTTCTTATACAGGAAAATTCTTTCAAGATCAATCACAAGAAGTTTATATGCATTATGGATTCGGAAATGACTGGAATAATGTAAATGATATAAAAATGCAAAAAAGCGATTTAGGCTACCAAGCTACAATAACTCTATTAGAAAGTGATTCTTTTTCTTTCTGTCTTAAAAATAATAATGGAGAATGGGATAATAATAATGGAAAAAACTATGTATTTCCTATAGAACATATCGAAACAGATTTGGTTTTAGTAAATGATTCTTTAAGTATATCTTCGCCTAGAAAACTTAGAAAATCTTATATTATTACCAAAAAGATTAAATTATTAATTTATAAAATAATAAAATATGTACCTAAATTAGTTACTGGTACATATACACCTAAGAAAAGTACTAATCAATAGTATAATATAATAAAAGGAAGAAATTCTTAAAATGAACTTCTTCTTTTTTAGATTCTAAAATTTTTAAACAATAGTCCACCCACCATTAATTGAAATTACTTGACCTGTTGTAAATTCATCTTCTATTAACCAATTTATACATCTTACAATATCTTTCGGTTTTCCAATCTTTTGTAAAGGAGTCTCATACTTTATCATATTTAATTCATCAGTTGTTAGATGAGCATTCATATCAGTATCAATTGTTCCTGGTGCTATTGAATTTACTCTTATATTAGATGGTCCAAGTTCTTTAGCAAGTGATTTTGTCATACCATCTACTCCTGCTTTGCTAACTGAATAAGCTACTTCACAAGAAGCACCAACCATTCCCCAAATAGACGATATATTTATAATACATCCAGATTTAGTTAAAATCATGTGTTTTATAGCTTCCTGCGACATATAAAATACTGAATTTAAATTTACATCTATAGTTTTATTCCATTCTTCATCAGATATATCAGTAAATAAATTATATGTTGATATTCCAGCATTATTTATTAATATATCTATCTTACCATATTTATTGATTGTATAATCTATTATATTCTTACAATCACTTCTTTTAGATACATCTCCTTTTATTATGTCTATATCTATATTTTTTATTTTTAAATTTTCTTTCATTTTAAGAGCTCTATGCTTAGATTTATTATAGCAAGCTACTACTTTCATATTCTGCTCTGCTAATGATTCTACTATTGCTTTTCCAATTCCTCCTGTTGCTCCTGTTACTATTACTACTTTATCCATATTCTCCTTCTCTCTTTTTTAATCTTATTATATTTTAATTCTTTTTCTATATATAACTTTTTGTTTAAATATTTATATTAAAATTATAAAAAGCAAAAATCCTAACAAACCATTGGTAAGTTAGGATTTAAGTTGGAGCCACTTGTCCGATTTGAACGGACGACCTACTGATTACAAGTCAGTTGCTCTACCAGCTGAGCTAAAGTGGCACTTTATATTTATATCTGGTGACCCCTACGGGAATCGAACCCATGTCTCCGCCGTGAAAGGGCGATGTCTTAACCGCTTGACCAAGGGGCCATAAATATCAAATGTCTCCATTTGATATTGGTGAGCTATCCGCGACTCGAACGCGGGACAACTTGATTAAAAGTCAAGTGCT
>CANOSM010000044.1 GCA_947569365.1 uncultured Clostridium sp.
TGTTGTTGTAAATATCATTATTGTAACTTACCCACACGAAATAGAAAATAACCATAATATATATATATTTATAAAATGCAAATAGCAACTTATTTTTTTATGAATAGGAGGTTCATATGAATAATTTAGATATGGCAAAATTTCACAAATTATATGAAGAAATGTTTTTTCCAAAATTAGAATATCGGAGTATTATAAAAGACTACGATATTTCTAAAAATGTAAACACTTCATTATGTGCTAAATGTGGTGGTACTTGTTGTAAGAATTGCGGTTGCCATTTTAGCCCTGATGACTTTGAAAGTATATCTTTCGAAAGTCTAAAAAAAGAGCTGGAAAAAGGTTTTATTTCCATCGACTATGTAGATGGTGAAATTATTTATCAAAATATAGGTTTATATATATTACGAATTAGAAATAAGGAATCACCTATTGTTGATACAGGATTAAGACCTAAAACACCTTGTATATTACTAACAGAAAAAGGGTGTAAACTTAATTATGAACAGCGGCCAACAGGAGGGAAACTGTTAATCCCTCATACTATTTCTAAACAACTGGTATGCAGTTCTGAATATAGTATAGAAGACTGTTGTTATGAATGGAAACCACATCAGAGACTTTTATATCAATTAACAGAATACTTCAAGGATAAACATATTCCATGTTCATTATAATAAGATATAAATGTATATCTATATATAAATAAACCTCATATTTTTTCTGAGGTTTATTTAATTTATATATATTTTTTTAGTTTCAGTATCATTTATATTTATAATAATAAACATTAAATATTATTATAAAAAGTAGGTAAAAAATAGAAGTGACGACTACATAAGTTATCGTACACTTCAATTTGCAGAGATTATTTACCTCCAAAGATGGTAGCGAGAAATGGATTCGAACCATCGACCTGCCGGGTATGAACCGGATGCTCTAGCCAACTGAGCTATCTCGCCATAACACAGATAATATTATACTCATTTTTTTTTATTTTGTCAACTGATTTTATAGTATTTATATATAAAGGGAAACTATTTCATATTAAATAATCATAGCCCCCTCTACTAATTATATTTTATTCTTTATTACATTCTTTTTCTTTATCCTTTTTAGGATCTGGAATAATAATATTATTTTTATCTATTTTCTTCTTTTTATTCACTAAATCATTTATATGATCTTCTACTGGAGATATATTTAATTCACTTCCGTCTCCTTGAATAATTTCAATTTCTTTTTTTTCTCCCATTATACATTACCCCATATAATCTTTTAATCTCTTACTTCTACTTGGGTGTCTTAACTTTCTTAAAGCCTTTGCTTCTATTTGTCTTATTCTTTCTCTTGTTACTTTAAATTCTCTACCAACTTCTTCAAGAGTTCTCGCTTTTCCATCTTCTAAACCAAATCTTAATTTCAAAACTTTAGCCTCTCTTGGAGTTAATGTTGTCATAACTTCTTCTAATTGTTCTTTAAGTAATGTATATGCTGCAGAATCTTGTGGCGCTGGTGATTCATCATCTGGAATAAAATCTCCTAAATGACTATCATCCTCTTCTCCTATTGGAGTCTCCAAAGATACTGGATCTTGAGCAATTTTTTGAATTTCCATTACTTTTTCTACTGGTAATTCCATCTCAGCAGCTATTTCCTCTGGGGTAGGTTCTCTTCCTAGCTGTTGTAATAAATGTCTTGATGTACGAATAAGTTTGTTAATAGTCTCAACCATATGAACTGGAATTCTTATTGTTCTTGCTTGATCTGCTATAGCCCTTGTAATAGCTTGTCTTATCCACCATGTTGCATACGTACTAAACTTAAATCCTTTTTTATAATCAAATTTATCTACTGCCTTTATTAGCCCCATATTTCCTTCTTGAATTAAATCTAAAAATAACATTCCTCTACCAACATATTTTTTAGCAATACTTACAACTAACCTTAAATTTGATTCTGCTAGCTTCTTTTTAGCATCTTCATCATTTTCTAATACCCTTTTAGCTAAATCAAGTTCCTCTTCAAAAGTAAGTAGTGGTATTCTACCTATCTCTCTTAAATACATCCTTACTGGATCGTCAGTATTTGGACCTTCAATATCATTTATATTACTAATATCATCAAGCTTAAGATTTTCTACTTCTTCTAAATCTTCAATATCTGGCTCGTCATCATCGTCATCATCATCTTTTAGTATATCTACTCCAAGTTCTTCAAATACATCAAAAACTTTATCAATCTGATCTGGTGATATATCTTCTAATTGATTTGCAAGTTCACCATAAGTAATTTTTCCAGCCCCTTTTGTTTGTTCTATAATCTTATTTGCTTTTATTCTTGCTGGATCTTTTTCTTCAATCTTTTTATCTTTTTCCTTTTTATTTTTTTCTATCTCTTTATCTTTCATCTCTAGTTGCTCTTCATCTTTTTTAGTTCTACCCATTACTAAACTTCAACCTCCTATTTTATTTCGGCTAACTCATCAATTACATTCTTTAATTCAACTACTAAAGTAGCCTTTTCATCTTTTGTTAATTTATCATTATCTATCAATTGTAGTATTTCATTTCTTCTATTAATTAGTCTATCTTTATTATAACTATTTACTATATCTTCTATACATTTGTTTATATCTGTAATTTCATAATCATCTGCCATAAGACTAGTTAAACTATTTATTATGTCCTCATCTTCAAAATAATCTAGTATATTTAATAATGACTTTTTATTATCAATTAATTCATAAATCTTATTAAGTATCTTTTTATTAATTTCAATTTTAAAATCATCCTCTACTAAATTGTTTCTTATTTTTTCTACTGATTCTTTATCATAATTTAAAAGTACATATATAACTAAATTTTCTTTTCTTTTTGTCGTTTCATCTATATTAGATTCCTTTTTTATTACTCTTGGTTTTACTTTAACTTCATTTTCTTTAGTATTCTCAGAATTATTATATTTAATCTTATTAATTTCTGAATATATTGCCTCTTTTGAAATAGAATAGTCTTTTGAGATTTTATCTATATGAATTTCTAGTTCAATTTGACTATCAACTATAAATAATATCTTTGCTATTTCTTGTAAAAACTTGATTTTATCATTAGTATTTTCTAAATCAAATTTATTTTTTAATACCTTTACTTTAAAGTCCACTAATGATATTGCATTATCAACAAGTAAATTAAATCTTCCTGTACCATATTTAATTACATATTCATCTGGATCCTTTGCACCTTCCATTTGAAGAATTCGAACATCACATCCCAATCCTCTTAAAATCTCCAGTCCTCTAAGTGTTGCAGCTTGTCCGTGCTCCATCTGAGTCATAGCTTATTATAACTTGTCCTGCATATTTTCTAAGCAATCTTCCTTGTGCTTCTGTAAGAGAAGTTCCAAGTGAAGCAACTACGTTAGTTATTCCTCTCTGATATAAAGAAATTGCATCCATGTAACCTTCAACTATGACGATCTTTTTCAAATCACCTTTTTTAGCAACATTCAATCCAAATAAGTTTCTTCCTTTTGAATAAACAATATTTTCTGGTGAATTTATATATTTAGGCAAAGATTTATCAAGTACTCTTCCACCAAAAGCTATGACTTTTCCTCTAACATCTGAAATAGGAATCATTAATCTTTTTCTAAATCTGTCAATAAACTCACCATTTTCACTTCTATTTACCAGACTAGATGCTAATATTTCTTCATCACTAAAACCATTATCTTTTAAATGTCTGTATAACTCATTATGAGTTCCAGAATATCCAATTAGAAAGGAAGTTAAAGTTGCATTATTTAATTTTCTTTCCTTTACATATTCTTGAGCTATTTTAGATTCTGGCTTATATAGCCTTTCGTGATAAAACATTGCTGCTACTTCATTAATTTTATATACCTTGTCTTTTAAAATCTGTCTTTTATTAAATTGTTCATTTTCTGTTTTAGGTAATTCTATTCCAGATCTTTCTGCTAAAAACTCCATTGTGTCTTTAAAATCTAAATTTTCAATTTTGCTTATAAAATGTATTACATTTCCTCCAACACCACAACCAAAACAATGAAATACTTGTTTATCTGGAGATACAGAAAAAGAAGGTGATTTCTCTTTGTGAAATGGGCATAAACCAAAAAAGTTTCTACCCTTTCTTTTTAATTGAACATATTGTGAAATAGTATCTACAATATCATTTGATGTCCTTATTTCTTCTATTAATTCATCACTATATCGAATCATTTTATTCCTTCCTTTTAATAATATTCGACAGATTTACAATAAATCCTTCACAGGTTACATAATTTTTTAATTTTATATTACAATTATTACAATTTTATATCTATTTTAAGAAAATAGAGACTATATTAACTATAATCTCTATATATTATTTATATATAATTTTTTTATTTTATTCTTTTTCTCTCCAATGAGCATAAACAGTAATATCAGAATCAATATTGGCAATATCTGTATCATGTATCTGATTTCCTTTATTGTAATCAGGATCTGTAAACCATCCTACAAATTCATATATCTTTCCATTATATTTTATTGAATCTAATCTTGGTAATGCTCCATATGCTTCACCATTTTTTATATCTTTTGTTTGTGATTCATCTATTCCATCAGGAGTATTATAACTAAATACTATTGTGAATCTTATTTTAATATATTTTGCATATACTACTATATCTGATAATAAATCAACAATGTCATTTTCATTTATTCTTTTAGTTAATTCTGTATCTCTATACCAACCCTCAAACTTAAATCTATCATCATTTGGTATAGCTTGTGGTAATACTCCATATACTTCTCCATTTTTGACATTTTTACTTTTTAGACTAACTGAACCTGCTAAAGCTTCAAATATTAATGAATGTATTTTTCCATCACTATTATCACTAGAATTATTATTATCATTATTATTTACTATAGAATCATTCTCCCAAACTGCATATAATTTAGTATCATGAGTTGTTACTAGCATATCCTCTGTTATATTCTCTCCCAATTCATTTTTCCAACCCAATAACACTTTCCCATCATATGTAATATTTAATAATTCACCATATTTTTCACCAACAATATATTCTTTTTCATCTACTTTTATATTTCCATCATAAAAAATAACTTTTACCTTTTCCTTATACCTTACCCACTCTGCTGTTACTTCATCTGGCTTGTTTCTATATGCATATCTATAGTATGAATTATCTTTTCCTTTCCATCCATTAAAGTATAACCATGCTCCAATTTGTTCATTATAATAGCTATCTATAGATTGTATCTCATATCTTCCAGTATATTTATTTACTGTTCCTTCATCATTTTCGTCTTTTTTTATTACTATAGAATATTCTCTCATATTATATTCTATAGTATCTAGCTTTGCATATTCTCTTGGAATAGTATGATATATAGTGTTTTTATATTCATATCCAGTTTTATAATACACTGTTAATGTAGCTTTATTTACACAATAGTCTTCTAATTTATTATTTAAATCTATCCCATTTAATATACTACCATCTATTGAATAATATTCATCTATTGCATCATTTGGATTAATATCTTCTATCTTTAATTCACTACCATCACCAATGATTGGTAGACTTTCATTTTTCATATATGATAATTGTATTTTCTCTTCTAAAGTACTAATATCACTATACATATTATTAAGTTTCTCTAGTCTTGCACTTGCTCTACCATTATAAAGAACTACTGATAATATTGTAAATATTATTACAATCATAGCTATTAAAGAAACTAATGTAATACCATGTTCACTTTTTATACTCTCCCTTATATTTTTCATATGTATCCTCCAAGAAATATCTCTAGACTATTTTATGATTTTATAATAACACATACTTTATTTTATTACAAGAAAAGCAAAAGACAAATATTTAATATGTTTAAATACTTGTCCTTTATATTTATTCTTTATTTTTTTCTAATAACATTCTCTTCTCTTTTTTATTTTCTTCTATTATATGATTTACAACTTCTTTATATCCAAGTGCAACTACTGCAACTAATACAAGTAAAAATGAAAGTGCTTTTATAATTCCATCTTGCATTAATACAATGGCAAATATTCCAAGTGATGCACTTAGAGCATACATTATTAAAACAGCCTGTTTTTGTGAAAAACCCTTTTTAATCATTTTATGATGTAAATGTCCTGCATCTGGCTTAAAAATTGCAAATAAAGATTTTCCTTTTATTATCCTTCTTACTATTGCAAATAATGTGTCCATTACAGGCAAAGCTAATACTATTAAAGGTAAAACTATCACAATAACTGTATATGTCTTAGCCACACCAAATATTGAAATTACTGATAACATATATCCTAAAAAGTTAGATCCTGTGTCTCCTATAAAAGTTTTTGCTGGATTATAATTATATGGTAAAAATCCAACTAATGCACCAATCAACGCTGTAATTAATATAATAGATAACAAAGTAGAACCATTAAGTGCAAATATTATAAGTAATGATACACATGATATTATTGATATTCCTGTTGAAAGCCCATCTAAACCATCCATTAAATTTATAGCATTTGTTATTCCTACAATCCATCCCAGAGTTAAAATAATATTAAATATTTTAGTTAATCCTAGTTCATTTATAAATCCTATATTTAATGAATCTATAATAACACCACTTGAAACAACAATACTTGCAGCAAGTATTTGCATTATTAGCTTAACCATGGCTGGCAAGTCTTTAACATCATCTAAAAAACCTGTAAATGCAATTACAATCATACCTGCAAAAAAACCTACGAGTTTTTTATCATACGCATCTTTCATCAAATCTAGATTTCCTTCAATCGTTCCCATTATTAGTAAATAAATCGCTGAAACTATAAATCCTAGAATTACTGCAATTCCACCAAGTCTTGGCATTGTTGTTCTATTTATTCTTCTTTCATCTTTTGGACTATCTACTGCTCCAAGTTTTCTTGCTAATACTATTGTTCTAGGTGTAGCTATGAAGCTTGTTATAAATGCAAGTAAAAAGGCAATAGCAATGTCTCCCCACATCCTTCAACACCTCTATTTCATATTATCTTTTTCTATTTCTTCAATCATTTTTAATCTTTCTAAATATCTTCCATTTAAGAATGAACTTGCAATCCATATTCTAATAGCTCTAATCGCTTCTCCTTCATCTATTGATTCTGCTGGTAATGCAATTACATTGGCATTATCATGTTCTTTTGCAAGTTTTGCATCATTTTCTGTATTACATAATGCACATCTAATTCCTTTAAATTTATTTGCTACAACAGTCATACCTATTCCAGTACCACAAATTAGTATTCCCATATCACATTCTTTACTTTGAACAGCCTTTGATACATCTGATGAAATTATTGGATAATGTGTAATTTCTTTTGAGTTTGTACCAAAGTCTCTATACTCAATTCCTACTTCTTCTAAGTATTTCTTTATTTTTTCCTTAAGCTCATATCCCCTATGATCTGAACCAATTCCTATCATATATACCCCCTATTAAATTATGTTTCTTTGATAATATCACAGATACTACTTTATTACAATATATAAATTTCAATTATTATATCTACATATCTGTAATTTTTTTATATCCTTTAAAAAAATAAATGCAAACATAAAAATATGTTTACATTTATCTCTTCACTTTAAAATTATAAATATTTAAATGGGTTTACTGGTTTTCCTTTTATTTGTACTTCAAAATGTAAATGTTTACCTGTTGAATTACCAGTTGAACCAACTTTACCAATTACTTGGCCTCTTCTTACTTTATCTCCTACAAAGACTCTTCTTGAATCTTCTTTCATATGAGCATAAAGTGTAACTTTACCATCACTATGTCTAATCATGATACATTCTCCATAACTTCTATAAGCACCACTTTTAGATCTAATAGCTTTTGATTTGATTACAACTCCATCATCAGCTGCAACAACAGATTTTCCTTTAACATTAATGTTAACATCTATACCTGTATGACCTGAATATGATGGATATTTTTTACTTCTTACATTTTTTAATGAACATCCTTTTACTGGGAAAGCATATTTACCTGAACTTACTGAAATCTCTTCTACATCTTCTACTTCTTCTTTTTTATTTTTAGTTACATCTTTCTTTTTTCTAGATATGTTTTTTCTTGTAGATACTTTTTTTCTTGTTTTTGCTCTTTTTTCCTTCTTTATTTTTCTAACTCTCACAGTCTTTGTGACATTTGATGTCTTTTTAACTCTAGATATTGAAGATCTACTTGTAGTTTTTTTCTTAACTTTTTTTGTATTGTTCTTTGTTGTAAGTTTGGATATAGCCATTTTTTTAGGTGTAATATCTTCCTCAGCTATATTTTGAGCTGAATATATTTCTGTAATTGTAATATTTTTTCTGTCTGATTTATTTATAGAATTTACAATTTCCTTTGCTTCAGCCTCAGTATTTACTCTAATTTCTTCTTTACCATTATGGCTAATTGCATATGTTCTATATGTTATTACTGAATTATTTTTAATAGTAGATAATACTTCATTTGTATTATCTTTCACTTTACTACTAACAAATTCTAGTTCATAATTTGGCTCATAATTTAAGGTTATATACGCTATGTTTTCATGAATGTCATTTTTATAATTGTCTATCATTTTTTGCATACTTTCTTTATCCTTAACATATCCAATTAACTGTCCATTTAACGTAACTTTGTATAATGGTTTATATTTAGCATAAATGATTGATGTCATTATTAAAAGCCCTATTACAAAAACACTTATTATTTGCATAAGTTTTTTTGTATAATACTTAATACACTTACTTAGAATATACTTCCACTCTCCTTTTTCTTTTTTTGTCACGCAGATACTATTATACAACAGTTATTTAGCATTTTCAAATTATGTATACTTTGTATTTCTCTTTATTTTCTTCTATTTTTGGATAATTTTTCAAATGTCTAAGTTTTCCTTTTTTCTCTTTTAGATACTCCATTTTTCTCCATTTTTCTCTTTTTATCTCCACTTGCAAAATGGAATAATGCTGTTCTAACTTACATTATTCCATTTAAATATATATTTTTTTATTTATTTTTTTCTTCTATTAATAACATATGCACTGCCAGAAATTGATTTTGCTTGATGTTTAACCTGCGCCCCGACTTCTCCAATCTCTAAAGTATTTTTAAATCGTCCTGGTTCCACTACAACAACTCCAATAGATATAGATGTAAGTGGAAATTGCTCTATAATTCCTTTTCTATTTGCTACTTCTATATATCCTTTATCTACATCTTCCTTCGTAAAATAGTCTACCACATTTTTATCAAATTCTGAAATTATTCTTTTACAAGTTTTATCATAATCATCAGAATAAGATATTGCTATAAAATCATCTCCACCAATATGTCCAATAAAATTATTCTTTGATTCTACTGAATGAATACATTCAACAATAGTCCTTGCTGTAAACTTTATTATTTCATCTCCATTTGAAAAACCATATATATCATTATATGCTTTAAAATTGTCCAAATCCACATATAATATTGCAAAATGTTCTTTATTTATTAGTCTTCTTTTCATTTCAGTCTGAATCTGAACATTTCCAGGAAGTCCTGTTAATGGACTTACTCTTCTATTTACTTGCATAAGTCTAATTATATTTTTAATTGTATAATATATGTATTCTGGATCTACTGGTTTTACAATATAATATTCTATATATTGCTTTAATATATCAATTCTATGTTCTTTATCCCAATTTGAAGATATCACTACCACTGGAGTTATACTATTATCTTCATCATGTCTTAGTATTTTACATACATCTATAATATCTACTCCTATTGTATCTTCATCTATTATAATCATATCTGGAATATTTCTTAATGCTACATCTAACTCATCAATACTAAAAGATGTAAATTCAAAATCATTTTCTGCATGAAATAAATCTTTTAAAATATTTAGTATTGTATTTGTGTTATCTATAATATAGATATTTTTCACAATTATTCTCCCCTCTTTTTGTACAATTATTATACTATTTATATACTATAAAAAACATAATTTCAACATTTTATTTAATATCTTTGAATTTATTTTCATCTAGAACTTTAAAAAGTCTATCTGATTTCATGTTAGGAAAAGCTCTTCTCAGTCTTTTCATCTTATTTTCAATAATGTTAGTTATCATTTTCTTTCCTTCTTCTAGACTATCAATTCTAGTTATCATTTTATCTCCAATTCTACTGAATTTTGTTTCGATCTTTCTCTTTATCATTATTTCATTATGTTTTCTTAAATCATTTATGACTTTCATTCTTCTCTTAATATCATTTTCAATCTCTTGAACTTTTTCAATCTTTATATTTACTTTAATGATATTTATAGTTGTAATAATCGTATCTATAATAATATATGCCATAGATACATATAAAAAAGTTATAGTAATCATATCTGGTATCATATTAATGATTTTACATATAAATGGATGTACCAATAATATAAATAGTATACCAAGTACTCCCCAAAATGTTGAATTTAATAAACATACTCTACCATTTATATTAAATCGTCTATATGAGTAATCCCAATATTTAGTTTTAAATACTATTTCTAAAAACCATCCTACAATATATTCCCATATAGAAAGTACTACAAATCCTGCTACAAATAGTAATGCTATATTATCTTTTAATCCTATAAGTGCATAATATATTATTATGCAACCCCATCCATATATTGGACAGAATGGTCCAATCAAAAAACCACTATTTATTATTTTTTTATCTAATATACTTTTATAAGTTGACTCTAATATCCATCCTATAAATGAATATATTACAAAAATAAATATTATCTGATTTACTATTTTCATGTCATTTTCTCCATTTATATTAAAACTTAAGCGGACATATAATTGCAATATGTCCGCTTCTCTTTATATCTATCCACCATAATTTATATATCCAGATGCAGTCTGAGAAACTTCCTCTCCTTCAATTTCTGTAAATGCTTCTACTGTGATATCATTTCTACCAGCTCTTGAGACTTTAACTTTAAATGTATATTCTGTTTGTCCTTGAGTTGGAACTTCCTGAATTGTTCCATTTAAGTTTACATTAATCTTTTTGATTGGTGTTGTACTCTTTACAGTAACATACACTTCACTTGAGTCCTGAGAACCTTTAAATTCAATTGTTGGTTTTGGATACACAACTATTGTTTCTTGTTTTGTTGCTTCATTATTTGATGTATCTACTGCTCTTACATATATATCTGTTGTCTCTGCTAATTCTAAATCTAATACTTTTGATATCTTCTTCTTATCACTTTGATCAGGATAAATTGTCTCTTCATTCCCATTACCCAATCTATATGTAATAAACTGAAGTTCTGTCTCATCTTCTGCACTAATTTCTATTCTGGTTTTTTCTATTACAATATTTATCTCTGGGTTTATTGAATCTATTCCTTTAGCACAAGAAAAGCTAAAACTTTTATTATATGTATTACCTTTTATATCTATTACTTTTATATTTAATTTATGGTCCCCAGTAGGTATTCCTATATCTTTCACTGAAATTTGAGTTTGATTCGCAGTAGCTTTTGCTGTTTGTGTATTACTTCCATCCCAATTATATTCTACTTTTTCTAATGTTATCTTATGAGTAACATCAATACTTACTTTTGATTCATCTGTTTTTTTGGCTACAATCGATGGCTCTATATTCTCTGCTTTAGACGCTGACTTTTTGATTTTACTAGTTTTTGCAACTGAATATACCCCTGATATCATAAGTGAAACACCAAAAATTACAATGATTATTGAAAAAACTCTTATTATTTTTTTTATATCATTTCTATTATTTTGAGTTTTCTTCTTTGGACCACTATGATCTAGTATTTGGTTCAATTATTATCACCTCATTATCAATTTAAGTTTAATTATATCATATAAGAAAAATAATGTAAACGAATTGTATGAGTTTTAATTATTATTATTAATTTTAAAAGTAAATTCCATTTTAGAATAAATAGTGGAATTTACTTTTAA
>CANOSM010000045.1 GCA_947569365.1 uncultured Clostridium sp.
TAATTTATAGCAAGGACTATAAGAAATGAAAAATAAATTTCATTTCTTAATCCTGCAAAGAAAAAAGTATTTACTATTTTTATTTTAGTAAATACTTTTTTATATTTATTTATTATTTCCATCTTGGGCATTCATCATTTTTTGATATAGGGTGCCCATCATAATCACAATATCCTCCTTTACAATTTGGATCAAACCATTTACAAGATCCTCTTTCATCTCCACATCTAACTGCCATATTAACACCTCCAATTATTATTATGTATATTCATATTATAGCATTTTATATATTTTATAGTCAATTCAAAAATTTGGTATATAAATATGTAAAAAATACTATTATTCACTCTTTTTATTTTGCTTTAAAAAACTATTAATAAAACCATCTATTTCTCCATTCATAACATTTTCTACATTTCCAACTTCATAATTCGTTCTATGGTCTTTAACTAATGTATATGGACAAAATATATATGAACGTATTTGACTTCCCCATGCAATTTCCTTCTGTATGCCTATTAAATCTTCTATTTTTTCTTTATGTTCTTTTTCTTTTAAAACTAATAATTTAGATTTAAGCATTTTCATTGCAGTTTCTCTGTTTTGGATTTGAGATCTCTCTGCTTGTGATGCAGCAACTGTATTAGTAGGAATATGAGTTATCCTAACAGCTGATGATGTTTTATTTACATGTTGTCCTCCTGCTCCAGATGCTCTATATGTATCTATTCTCAAATCATCTGGATTTATATCTATTTGGATATCATCAGATATCTCTGGTAATACTTCTATTGATGCAAATGAAGTATGCCTTCTGCCACCTGCATCAAATGGTGATATTCTAACTAGTCTATGAACACCTTTTTCTGATTTCAAATATCCATATGCATATTCTCCAGATATTTCAAAAGTTACACTTTTAAGTCCCGCTTCATCACCTACTAAATAATCAATTTCCTTTACCTCAAATTTATTTTTAGTAGCCCATCTTATATACATTCTATAAAGCATTTCAGCCCAATCTTGTGATTCGGTTCCTCCTGCTCCAGGATGTATCGTTAAAATAGCATTATTACTATCATATTTTTCAGATAGGAAAGTCTTTAGTTCTAATTTTTCTAATTGCTCTTCAATATTTTTTGTTGAATTTAAAACTTCTTTTTTTAATTCCTCATCAAAATCCTCAAATAACATTTCAGTCATTTCTAAAACATCTTCTAAATCTTTTTTTATTTTATCAAAATAATTAACTTTTGATTTTATTTGCTTTATTTTAGATAAAACTATGGCAGAATTTTTAGAATCATTCCAAAAGTCATCTGATAAAACTTTACTTTCTAAATCAGATAATTCATTTTTACTTTTATCTATGTCAAAGGGACTCACCTAATTCTATTAATTTTTGATTTAATATATCTAATTTCTTCTTATTTTCTTCTAGCTCTAGCATTTATTCACTTCCCTACTTAAATTTTTTTATAAATTATATTATAAAATGTGTTTTTATTCAATAAGTTAACACATTACTAATTGTACATTAAAATATAAATATAAAAGTTTATCATTGATAAATCTAAAATGTATCACAATTATAGCAATAATATTCTGTTTCCCCATTTATAACTGATTTATGTATATCATGCCCTCTAGCTTCTACTATATCTGTCTTATAATACTTTTTACATGTAGAACATGTATATATTGTATATCCATAATCTATACATGTTGGTCTTGTTACTCTTCTAACATAATTATGTCCAAGTTTCTTTAATATCTGTGTTCTAGTTTCATTACAAATAATGCAAGAATAAGTTATTGTACCATCCAAATAACATGTTGGTTCTTTTACTACTGAAATCTCAAATTGGTGTTTCAATTTTGGAAGTTTCTTTTCATTAAAAATTTTCTTACAAACTTTACACCTATATACTACACTACCACTATCTGTGCAAGTAGGGCTTACTTTACTTTCTATTTCTAATTTATGTCCTATTTCTTTAGTAATTACCTTTCCACATTTTAAACATGTATTTTCAATTGATATACACATTCCTGAAAGTCTTCCATATTTGTAATTTATTTGTTCATTTAATATATTATATCTATGTGTATTTTCTTCATAAATGTTACTTTCTTTAGTAGTATTAGTAGCAAATGATTGATTAAAAGTAATTGTTGATACTAATATTGATATTATAACTATTACAGCTAAAAATTTCCTTATCATAATATTTTCTCCCTAACCTTATATTCATAATTAATATAAAAAGCCATACTAACTTTAAATATTAGGATGGCTTTTGTAAAAATATTTCTTATTTAATTATTTCTTTTTCTTTACATGGATAATATTATAATAGCATAATTTATTAAAGTCAAATATATTTTTCATTTTTTATAAATATTCTGTTTTTGATTTCGGTAAAATTTCTACATATTATTTTATATTAATAATTTTTCTTCTATTATCTAGTCCTTTTTTCTATTTTTATATTCATTAAGTATTCCTGTATATTTATCTCCAGTTATTTTAAAATGTATTTCAAACAGTATAGTACTTACAATAAAACAAGTTACAAATATTCCTATAAATAAAATCCATGATCCTATATTTCTAATTGGAAACCAATTGTACTTTAATGCAAAAGCTGTTATTACTGCTAAAAATGGAAACATAAATATTGCTAGTCTTTTTGTATATACTAACTTTTTTATAAAAATGTCTGTAAAAGCTATCATTTGTAAAATAGATGCTATAATACATATTATAAGTAGTTGTATCATCATACTGATTGGCATTCCTTCCATTCCTGCTATCATCCCTACTATTATAAATACAACCATACTCATTGAAAAAGAATATGATGTATATTTTGGTATTTGGTACATTGTATATATTATATCTTTTATATTCTTCATAACTCTACTTCCCCCCTATCCCTAATTTTTTCTTTAATATTGGTACATATTGTCTTGAAATATATATCTTTTCATCATTTTCCATTGTTGCTAATATCTTACCTCCAAAATCTGGTCTTATAGATTTTATTTTATCTAAATTTACTATACTAGATTTTGATATTCTAATATAATCATTATTTTCATACTTTTCTTCTATTTCATACAATTTTAGTGTTATCTCATATACTCCATCTATTGTATAACAAAAGGTTTTTCTATCAACAGTTTCAAAATATAAAATACTATCCTTATCTATACAATAAGTTTCTCCTTTTGATATTCCAATAATTTTTTTATCATTATTATCAGATTTATTAATTAGTTCTAGTATTTTTAAAATTTGACTATCTACTTTATTACATTCTATTGTTATTTTTGTTTCTTTTATATTAGAATTTTCTATTATATTTGCAATCACTTTCCTTACCCTCTCCTTTTTGTAGCTACTAATAATAATTATAATACACAAAAAAATAGATACAATACCTGCATACATAAGTTGCAAAATATTGTATCTAAGTTACATATTATTACTGTGATTTCAATAATATATTTAAAATCATAATGTTTTTATTAACCATCAATTTTATTTTCAATAATTGTTTCTATTATTTTTAACGGCATTATACTTGGCTCTTCTTTTATTGCTTGCTGGAAAAATACTGTAGATGCTGTTAGTCCTGGTAAAGTATTAGGCTCTATTATAATTACTTCATTTGTTAATACATTAAAGAATATATCTATTCTTGCATAATTTTTTATACCCATTAATTTAGATGAAAATTCTACTTTTTCTTTAATAATTTTAATTGCATTATCTTCCTCTTTTATTATTGTACTATCTGGAGGAGTAATATTAACTCCTGTTCCACCTTGAAACTTTTCTTCTAAACTTAATACATCTCCTTTTACCACTGTAATACTAGGATTTAATGAATGATATTTACCGCTTCTTTCTAATACACCAACAGTTAATTCTATCCATCCAGTTTTAGGTGTATAATTTATTTTTTTATCTTTTATAATTATTTTATCTGTTTCAATACATTCCTCAAAAAGGAATTTTTGTTCTTTATGTGCAGGAATTCTGAAATCATTATCTTTTATTGATCCTTTACGCTTATTACTATTAATTGCAATTATATAATTTTTTAAATCTTCTGAGCTATATAATTTTGCAACCCCTGCTGATGATCCATCTGCTTGAGGTTTTACTATTATATTTTTACTATTTAAAGTATTTGTTATTTCATCCCATTTATTTTTATAATCTCTATCATTATAATTTTTAAAATCTGAAATAATAAAACTTATTTTTCTAGCTGAACGCATATTTTTATCATTACATTTATCAATTACTAATCCTACTTCGTATTTATCCATTCCAAGCTTAGAACCTTTAGAATCACTACCATTATATAAAAGGCTATATTCTTCAAGCTTGCTTTGTATGTCGCCATTTTCTCCAAACCCACCATGTAAACCTAAAAATACAAAAGCATCTTCTTTTTTACATTGATCTAAAAACTCATCTAATGTCATTTTATATGGTATGCATAATATTTCATCAAAATTTTCTTCTTTTATATTTAATTCTTTTCTAATATAATCTCCAAAATGATTTAATTTTTTTATATATTCTGATCCGCTTCTACATTGTCTTATAATTTCCTCTGAATTATGGCTAAGTGCTATAGAATATGGAATTTTCCATACAGTATTATTATTTTCTAGAAAATATGGTGAACTTTCAAATTTCTTAGATTTTAATAATTTTAGCCATACATTTGTACCACTTGAAATTGATACATCTTTTTCACTTGTTTCTCCACCAAATATTACATTTACTTTTTTCCTTGAAGCATTACTAAGATTTATATTTGGAAAGTCAATATCATATCTATTGCAAGCATTTTTTATTATATACTTTAATACTGATTGATGTGTTAATCCTATCCTTGAACTTTGTTGAAACATAAATGAATTTTGCTCCATACCTGATATTGGATTAAAATCTGAAAAATATATATTTCCATCATCTAAATACCAACCATCTATTCTTAAAAAGTCATTTGCTTTTATATCTGAAAATAATTTTTCTGCCATTTGTCTAATATTCATAATTACCTCTTCACTAAATCTTGGAGGACAATAATAATGTGTATCATTAGATGGAGTATATTTTTTACCATAATCAAAAATATCAGAAACTTCAATCTCTATCGGTATAAGACTTACTGGTTTATTTTCATTTTCCAGTACAATAACTGTAAATTCTTTTCCAATACAATATTTTTCAATAATAGCTTCTTTAAAATATGATTCAAATATCTTCCCTAAATTCTCTTTTATCTCTTCTAAATTTCTTGATTTATATACAGCTATTGACGATCCACTTTCTGTAGGTTTTACAATGGTTTTAGTTATTTGATTTTCATCTATAAACTTTTCTAGTTTACTAAAATCTTTTCTTTCATATTCTTCTTTTGTAATAACACATCTTGGAATACAATAGTATCCATTATTCTCTAATAATTTTTTTGCTTTTCCTTTATTATACATTGACTTACATGCATAATTATTAGAACCGATAAATGGAATATTATTCTTTTCTAAAAAATCTTGTAATTTTCCATCTTCTCCGAAATATCCATGTATTAATGGAAATACAATATCTACTGATTTAAAAAATTCTATTAGCTCATCTTTTGATAATCTTCTTACATCATCTTTAGATTTATCTAACTTAAAATCAAAATCTGATGGTGTATTAGAATATAAAAATTTGTCTGAGATTTCATATGGATTTAAGAATTCATCATAATAAATAATCTCTATATTAATATCTCCTGGTAAATGTATATGATCATAAACACTACGTGCTGAATTTAATGATATACCTCTTTCTTCTGAAGAACCACCACATACTAACGCAATTTTTAACATAATCTTTCCTCCCTTTATTCTTACTTTAGATTATGATATAATATATAGTAATTTATATAAAAAATTAAGTAATTTAACTTCACACAATACTTTAAAAGTTCACAATAAATCCACAAAAAGGAGCATAGTATATTAATGAATTATATAAAAATGAATGATAATAGTTCTCAATTATCACTTGGAAATTTATTTAATGCCATAAGAAAAGAAACAGTTAGTAAAAATGCAAGCTTACAGTCTGAAATATTTTGCATTTTATTTGAATTAAAAGACATAGGTGATACAACTGTAAATAACTATTGTACTGGTTACAGAGCTATTAATTCTATTTACAAAGAAAAATATCTCAGATTTAAAAAGAAATATGAAAAAGATTCTTCTTTTTTTAAGAATATTATTCTGTCATTACTATCTATTTTAGATGGTTATGTATATATATCTAACGAATATACATTTAATGAATTTTTACAGTTAGCAAATAATAATAAAAGACTAAAAAATATTTGTGTTGATTTATATAACATTTCAAAAAATGATGTTTCTGTTAACAATATTTTAGTAGAACATTTATATAATTATCTGCAAGAAAATAACTTATATCAATTTATAGTTCAGGTATTGTTTTTTGTAATTTTAGAAAAGAAACAGCCTATATATGAAGAAGAAGAAATGATAAATACAATTCAAAAATCAATATATCATACTAGTATATCCACAAATGATATTAATGAATTTCTTAATATTAAATTGATAACTGGTAGTTTGGGAATTAGAGCAATAAGAGAATTAGCTAAGAAAGGTAATCCATATGCATGTATGGAAGTTGGAAATTTAGAATTCTATGGACAAATTGCTGGATATCCTAGATATATAGAAAGCTATAACTATTACAAAAATGCTTCTGATAAAAAACATCCTGTTGCTACATGGTTTTTAGGATTTATGCATTATAATGGATTTGTTGGTAATAAATCAGATGAAGATTATAAAATTGCATGGGATTATTTTAATAAAGCTGAAAAACTTGGATGTATTGCTGCTATAAATAGTATAGGATTAGCTTATCTTGAAGGAAATGTACCAGCTGTAAAAAAGAAAGACGAAGAAAAAGCTATCTCTTATTTTAAAACGGCAGCTGATAAAAATTATGTATATGCTTTTAATAACCTTGGATTAATTTATGAAAAGCAGAAAAATTATAATAAAGCATTTGAGTATTATATTCAATCTGCAAATTTAAAAGAAAGTTGGGCATCTAATAAGATAGGAAATTTTTATAGACTAGGACTTCGGAGTCTCTAAAAATGAGAAAAAAGCTTTTGAATATTATACTATATCTTCAAATGGTTCTATTTTTGAAAACTGTCATTGGTCTAAATATAACCTAGCATATTATTTTTATAAAAATGGAAACTTAAATGCTAATATAGAAAAAGATTTGGATTTAGCTATAAAATTATTTGAAAATGCCTCAAATAATAATATTTTTGAAGCAAGTTTAGAACTACTTGAAATATATTCTAAGTTATATATTAAATGTGGTCGTAATGATATAGATTTATACAGTAAGTTAGACTCTATAATATTACAAATACAAAAAAGTAGTAATTATACTTTAGAGATAAAAAAACAAATAGATGATATATTAAAAAATGTTATGATATAATATCTGCTTTTTGTATATATAAAAATAAAGATTAGAAATAAAAAATCTAATCTTTATTGCTTTTTATATTTTAGATAAACTATATTATTATAATTGTTTCCAAATCATTTTATTATTTTTAAATTCATATGTTATTTTATTTTCATCATAAAGATATGATAAATATGATTTTATTGTACTTCCAATTAACACATATTGATTTTCATTCATATTTAAACAATATGTACCAAATATATATTGTTGTATATCTTCAAGAGTTACTTCATTTTTGCAATAATTATATATATTTTCTGCTATTTCATATACTTTATTTCTATTTAATTCAATTAAATCTTGTATATTATCTGTAGCTTTGCAATGTGATGGAATAAAAAGTTTTCCTTCTATATCTTTTAGTTTGTCTAATGTATTTAGGAATTCTTTTACATCATACAAGAAAAATATATGATATTTATTAATAGTTTCTTTGCTAAATAATGAATCTGCAAGAAATATAACATTATCACTAGTTCTAATACCAATCATATCAAAAAAATGTCCTTTTAAAGGGAAATAATTAAGTCCATTTGGCAAGTTATTATCTATATTTGTTACTATTGACTCTTTTGCTAGTAAAAACTTATTTCTCAAAGTTTTAAATGGATATCCTCCATACAAAAATGATGGTTCTAAAATTGGATTTTCTGTAAAGTTTTTTTCAATATTATAAGCATAAATATGACACCCTGTTCTGTCTTGAATTATTTTATTTCCACCAATATGATCACTATTTGAATGTGTATTTATAATTCCTTTTATTTTCCATCCTTGTTCCTCAACAATTTTTAGAATCTTTTTACCTGCATCTTTATCATTTCCTGTATCTATCAAGTAAACATTTTCATCATCTATTTTATAGATTCCTATATTGGTTGGATTCTCTATATAATAAGTCTTATCTCCTATTTTTATTAGCTCCATACTCTTTTTACCTCTTACTATTTTATATTCTTATATATATCTTATATGAAAGATGTATTATATATTTTTTATTGTATATTATCATATTAATTATTCTTATACAACTTTATAAGAATTAAAAAAATCTAAAATTAGAATTAAAGATTAAAGAAATATTAAATTAGATACCTTTTTTAATATTGAAATAGAAAATAAAACCCTAAATTGTTAAGATATTTTCTATTTAACAATTTAAGGTTAATTAACTAATTCTTTACTTATTTTATTCATTTACTACATCTAATTTATTATCTATGCAATCAATTATAACTTTTTCTTTTGGTTTAATTTCTTGTTTTAGTATTTTTTCAGCTATTAAAGTTTCTAATTTTTTTCTAACAAATCTTTTTAATGGCCTTGCACCATATATTTCGTCATATCCATTATCTATTAAATAATCTTTTGCTTTATCAGTTAGATCTAACGTAATATATTTATCTTCTAATCTCTTTTCTAAGTCTTTTAATAATAATTCTAGTATTTTTGAAATTTCATTCTTTTGAAGCGGTTTATAAAATACAATTTCATCTAAACGATTTAAAAATTCTGGTCTAAAACTTTTCTTAAGTAAATCTTCGACTTTTTCTCTTGCCTCTTCAGAAATTTGTCCGTTTTTATCTATTCCTTCTAATATATAATCAGATCCTAAATTAGATGTTAGAATAATAATTGTATTTTTAAAATCTACTGCTCTGCCTTGTGAATCTGTTATTCTACCATCATCTAACACTTGAAGTAAAATGTTAAATACATCTGGATGTGCTTTTTCTATTTCATCAAATAATACTACAGAATATGGTTTTCTTCTAACAGCTTCTGTTAATTGACCTCCTTCTTCATATCCTACATATCCAGGAGGTGCTCCAATTAATCTTGACACAGAATATTTTTCCATATATTCAGACATGTCTATTCTTATAATATTAGATTCATCATCAAATAAACTTTCTGCCAAAGATTTTGCAAGTTCTGTTTTACCAACTCCTGTCGGACCTAAAAACATAAATGAGCCTATTGGTTTTTTTGGATCACTTATTCCAGCTCTTGAACGTATAATTGCTTCTGATACATCTTCTACTGCCTCATCTTGACCAATTACTCTTTTATGAAGAATATCTTTTAGATGTAATATTTTTTCTCTTTCACCTTCCATAAGCTTTGTTATTGGTATTCCAGTCCATCTTGAAATAATTTCTGCTATCTCATCACTTGTTACTTTATTTCTAAGTAATCCATTTTCTAGATTTTTTTCACGGACTTCTTCTTCTTTTTCTAATTCTTTTTGTAGTTCTGGTAATTTACCATATTTTAATTCAGCTGCTTTATTTAATTCATAGTTTCTTTCTGCTTTCTCTATCTGTGCATTTACATTTTCAATTTCTTCACGTAATTTTTGGACTTTTTCTATAATAACTTTTTCATTCTGCCATTTTGCTTTCATAGTATCAAATTTTGTTTTTAATTCTGACTTTTCTTTCTTTATATCTTCTAATCGTTTTTTAGAAATATCATCGCTTTCCTTGCTAAGTGCTGTTTCTTCTATCTCAAGTTGCATTATTTTTCTTGATACTTCATCAAGTTCTATTGGCATAGAATTCATCTCCATTTTAATTGTAGAACATGCTTCATCAACTAAATCAATTGCTTTGTCTGGCAAAAATCTATCTGAAATATATCTATGTGATAATGTTGCAGCTGAAATTAAACTACTATCTGAAATCTTTACACCATGATATACTTCATATCTTTCTTTTATTCCTCTTAAAATAGATATAGTGTCTTCTACTGTTGGTTCATCCACTATTACTGGTTGAAAACGTCTTTCTAATGCTTGATCTTTTTCTATATATTGTCTATATTCATTTAATGTTGTAGCACCAATACAATGAAGTTCTCCTCTAGCAAGCATTGGTTTTAATAAATTTCCAGCATCCATCGCTCCATCAGTTTTACCAGCTCCTACTATTGTATGGATCTCATCTATAAATAATATTATTTTTCCTTCACTCTTCTTTACTTCTTGCAAAACTGCTTTTAATCTTTCTTCAAATTCTCCTCTATATTTTGCTCCTGCTACTAGAGATCCCATATCTAAGGAAAAAATTGTACAGTCCTTTAGTCCTTCTGGAACATCTCCTCTTAATATTCTTAGTGCTAATCCTTCTGCAATTGCTGTTTTACCAACACCTGGCTCTCCAATTAGACATGGATTATTTTTCGTTTTTCTAGATAAAATTCTTATAACATTTCTTATCTCTGTATCTCTTCCTATAACAGGATCTAATTTTTGCTTTCTTGCTAAATCTACTAAATCTTGACCATATTTTTTTAGTACATCATATGTGCTTTCAGGATTATCTGAAGTAACTCTAGTATTTCCTCTAACACTTGATAAGACTTTTAAAAAGTTGTTTTTATTCATATTATATTTTTTAAACAATTCTTTTAAATCATTATTTGGATTATCAAATAATGCAATCATAATATGTTCTACTGAAACATATTCGTCTTTCATTTTATTTGCTATATTTTCTGAATTTGCTAAAACAAGATTTACATCTTGTGATACATAAATACTATCCATCTTGCTTGATGTTCCTGAAACTTTAGGTTTATTTGATATTTTATGTTCTATTTCATTTTGAAAGTTATCTTCAACTCCAATTTTTCTAAAAAGTTCTTTTATTAAACTTTCATCTTGCATTATTAAAGCAAGTAACAAATGTTCTTGTTCTACTTGAGGATTCTGATTTTGAAGTGCAATATTTTGAGCATTTTGTATTGCTTCTAAAGATTTTTGAGTAAACTTTTGTATATTCATAATTTTGCTCCTTTCTCTTATATTATTTATTATTTTTGAATTTTTATTTTAATATTTTAAAAGCACTATTCCTTTTTTAGAATGTGCTCTTTTTAGTACATAGATATTATATAACTTTATTTTAGCAGTGTCAATATAAGAGTGCTAAATTTATTCTTCCTTTTTCTTTATAAAATAGAAAAAAGTACATAAAATCATTTCTAATTTTACGTACTTTTTCTAGTAAATAAAAATTTAATATAAATATATGAATTCATTCATATTAAATTCATTATATAAGATTATTCAGTTTTGTCAACACTTCTATCAATTTTTATCTATATTTTTTCTATTGGTCAATTAAAAAAGTAAATGCAATTGTAAATAGTATTAGTTGAATTAAGTCTT
>CANOSM010000046.1 GCA_947569365.1 uncultured Clostridium sp.
TATTTATATATACTTTCATAAATTATTTTATTTTTTTCATTTCTTAATCCTGATATATATTTTAAAACTTTTTACAGAATTTTCTATATTTATATTATTTATCTCCTAGTACTTCTCCATTATTTTGTTTTTTTGTACTTTCGAAATATTTTTCAGAATTATGAGTATTTACCAAATGTTCTGATGAAATTCCTTTAGTAATAGCATTTGATACAGCTTGTTTCATACTAATTGTTTCTGACTTAGAATTAATAATAGTCTCAGTTTTATCTATACTTTTACTTTGTAATAATTCTATTACACTTTTAGTCGCTTCTAATTGCTCCTTTACTGTTTCTCCTTGTATGAATCTTTGTATTATTTCTTCTATTTGCACTCTTTTATCATATGATTCATAATTAGTATCAGTTTTATAAAACTCATTTATCATATGAATAGTTTGGGTAAATTGCTTATGAATTTCTGGTGTAATATTTTTTCTATCTTGTTTATATTCTTCTAAATTTTTCTCTTGTCTCTTACTTACAAGTTCATTATATTGATTTATAGCTGTAGATAAATTAGAAGTTCCAATTTTCTCTATAATATCTCTAGCTTGTCTTTCTGTAATTTCTGAATATTCTGGAAAAAGTTCTGATTGTTCTGGAAATTTCTTTCTTAAAAAAGCAAAAAATTCTTCTAGGGCTTTTTCATAATCTTTATTTTTTTCATCATAATAATTAGAAAAATGTCCTCCATCTGATTTTAATTCTCCTCCATGACTTTTATCAAAAAATAATCCATTTTTTTCGGCAAGATTTTTTATACTATTATCTAATATATCATAAATTTCATCATCATAATTAGCATATAAAGCTCCTACTTTGGAAGGTAATATGCCCATTTCTGTTAAAATCATATCTGTAGCTATAATTTCATCACCTTTAAAACGTACTACTTTTCTTTTAGCTAATTCATTAGCAACTTTTTCATCTCTCATAATTCTATCATAATTTTCATCATTAATAAGAACTACTGCTTTTTCTGATATTGGTAAGCTCTCATGTGAAATATCAAGATAAGCATCATGATATGATACTGAATATCCATATTGGGATTTTAAGAATCCATCTATATTATCAATAATAATGTAATCTCTATTAGTTGATACAGAATTGTAGTCTCCTGTAACTCCAAGTGGTGTATTGATAGTAAAGTGTTTAGTTGATCTAAATCTTGATGGAAGTAAAATATTACCAAAGGTTTTATCTACTTTTGATAATGCTTCCATTGTTTGTTCATGTGATACCCTAGGAACTTTTATTCCATTTACTTCAATGTATGGGTTAATATTACTCTGCTCTAGTGCATATGCTTTTCTAAGTTCATATGATAAAAAAGTAGATTCTTCTTCCAAATTAGTATTTTTAGATAATACTCTCCATTCCCAATCAGTTGGAAAAAAGTCGTCTTCTCTTATTAACATAAATTTATCAATCTTTCCTGCAGTTTTTGCTTTTTTTATTAATATTTCTAAATTGTGTTTAAATTTTTCTTCTGAAACTTTTGAAGTTGTATCTAAAACTTCATTAGAAAAAGAAACAATTTCTCCCTCTGGTAGTTCAACATGTTCATATGTTTCATTTGAAGTAGGTAATTTTTTAGTTACTTCCTCCTTTGGAAAAGAATCTAGTTTACTATTATTTCTTTTTAATCTTGTACTAAACCAATTTTTTAAACTGCTAAGAAGTCCCATTAGTTCTTTTACTCTCCTTACATATCTTAATTATAACTATAATAAGATTATAATATTTATTATGTAAAAAAGTAAAGTTTTTTATTTTAAGTCATATCATTCTTTTATTTTTAATATAGTTAAATATAAGTATCATGTTTTAAATTTTAAAAATTTGAAAGGACTTTTATAAATATGAGTATATATCAAAGGCAAGAGGTTGTAAAATATGCTAGAAAATGGGCTTTTTCTCGTAATCCAAATTACTATAATTTTGATAGTGTAGGTGGAGATTGCACAAGCTTTGCTTCTCAATGCATATATGCAGGATCTAAAATTATGAATTATTCTAAAATAAATGGTTGGTATTATATAAATGGCAATAATAAATCTCCTTCTTGGAGCGGAGTAGAATTTTTGTATCAATTTTTAATTAATAACACAAGTACAGGACCATATGGAAGAATATCATCAAAGGAAAAAATAGAAGTTGGAGATATCGCTCAACTTTCTTTTGATGGTATAAAGTTTTCTCATACTTTAGTAATTGTTTCTATTATGAATCGTCTTGATTTAAGTAAAATTAAAGTTTCTTCACATACCTTTGACAATTTTGGTAAAGCTATTTCAGAATATAACTTTAAAAAAATTCGTTTTATACATATAGAAGGAGTACGAAAATAAAATATCAGATAATGACTAATTATCTGATATCTACTTTATTTATTAAATTCATGTACTTCTTTCATATCAAGCTTTTTTTCTAAAATTTCTAACATATATAATCTGCCTTCAAAAGTATATTTATTCTTTGGCGGTATTTCTATTAGATTACCTTTATTTACTAATATATTATTATCATTAATTTTAAAACTTCCTTCACCTTCTATAACATAATAAAATATTGTGCTTTTATCTAATAAGCAATAATTATTTCTTCCATTTTTAGCATCTATAAAACATATACTTATATTTTCACTATCAATATCAGGAAGTATTAAATTAAATCCATTTTTAGATAGAATATAACTATCTCTGAATCATTTAGATTTTTGTCTTCTACAAACTTCTTTGCTTCATTTATATCTTTAACACCTAAAGCAAAATGCTTATTTCCTATTATTCTTAGATCTGTCTTTAAACTTTTTGCATGTTCTGGCATATCTCCATTATCATAATAGTGGAAAATTTCTATCATTACATTTTCATTACAATATCTATGTTTTCATCATGATATTCCTTACATTTCTTAAAACTAAATAATTCATAAAATTTTAATGTTTCTTCTAAGTCTGAAACATTTATAGTAACATGATTAAAACTAAACATTTTTATTTTCTCCTTGCATAATATATTCCCATCCTGGCTTCCAAGATTTCGTTTTTCTCCAGTCATTTTCTATTACATACTCCCAAGTTTTATTTTCTGTAATTACTTGAAATGCAAACTGTGGAGCTTTATGTGCTACTATTGCTACATGTTTTCCATCATAATTTTGAAGTAAAAAATCACAAAAATCTCTAATTCTTTTTTCAACATCTAACATGTTTTCTCCATTCGGAAACTTTTCATTAATATGATCTTCATATATAACTTTTGTACTATCTAGTCCATTGTAGTCTCCATAATTACATTCTCTCAGTCTATTATCTTTAATTATTTCTTTAGTTCCATTAAAAGTATAATTTGCTGAATCTATAGCTCTTTTTAAATCAGAACAAAATACCACATCAAAATCATTTATATTAATTTGGTCTTTTAATAAAATACTTTGCTCTATACCTTTTTGCGATAGCTCTCCAGGTAACCATCCTGTTGATTTATGTTCTATGTTATCTATTGTAGTACCATGTACAAAATATGTAATTTTAACTGACATATAAAATTTTCTCCTATTCTAAATTTATTTTTTACTTCTTGCTTCTTCTATTTGTTTTTTGCATTTATCTTCTAAAATTCCTACTACAATATTTAAATCACCACTTGTTTTTTCTTTTATATCAAATATAGTAATATTAGGATTCATGTCTCCTTCACTAGGAGCTCCAAAAACAAAATTTTTAATTTTAGCCTTTATACATGCTGACATACACATACTACAACTCCATGTATTAGATATTATACAATAATTAGATAAATCTTTTGTTTTTAAATCTTGACATGCTTTTTTAATTAAATTTATTTCTGCATGAGCAGTTGGATTACAATCTGCCATCGCAGTATTATGTTCTCTATATTTTATATTTCCGTTTTCATCTATTAAAAATGCTGCAAATGGTGAGTTTCCTTCTTCTATAGCTTTTTCTACTTCTAAAATTACTTCATTCATTATTCTTTCTAAAATCTCTTTTTTAAATTTCATTCATTTATCTCCTAATATTTTAGACTTTTCTATTATAAACTTCAGATGCTAATGGTTTTAAAAAATAAATTAATGTATTATCTGTTTTAAATTCTATAGCATCCCACTCATCTCTTTTTATATATGAATATCTATCATCTTTTCCTACTCTTTTCATTAGTACATCTCTATCATCTACCTCAAAGTCTGCTGCAGCTTCCCATTTTAATCTGGTCTCATCAAAAAATCTTATTTTTACCATATCTAGCAAACCATATTCAGTAGTTATTGGCTCATTTAAAAGATATATATTTCCCCTTTCAGTTTCTTTTAATAGCTTACTTATATTTTTAATTTCTTTATCTAAATTATATTTATGTTCTTCACTTGTAGGAAATATATCTATAAAATCAATATTCTTTAAATTTGGAATTTCTTTTAAATCATTCTTTATCCTTTGCATATTTGCATTTATTATATCTTTAAGATTATTCATTTATGCCTCCTACAAATTATTATTCTTAGTATATTTTTAATATTGACATATATATCATAATATAATACATCTTGCAATATATATTACAACCATTTTAATAGATATATAATCACTTATTTATTTTTATTAACATATTCCATAAATAGATTTTTTAAATTGGTTATCTCTCATCACTTTCTTTATTTCTAATTCTTTTATTACTATGCATCTCTTGCTTATCTTTAATAGGCTCAAAATTTCTAAGTTCATTATTAAACTTATTTTCTTTTGAATCATTATTGTGTATATTAAGTACAGTATTACTAGTGTCACTATTATTAAAATTATTATAATTATTTCTAAATATTCTATTTCTTATCTTCCTTATATTTTCAAAAATATTCGAAATAAAATTTGATTTTCTTATAGCTAGAGCTAATAATTGTTTATTATCTACAAAATTAATATTTACTTTATTTTTTACTTCTGGTATTGCTGGGACAATATTTTCTCCAGATATCATAAAAAATGCTTTTTTATTAATATTTTTTGATGATTCAACAATAATTGCTTTATTTGAAATTGATATTTTAGCTTTTGGATCTCTTTTTTAACATTCTCTTTAAAATGTAAAAAATTATTTATAATATTTATATCTTTAATACCCATTTCTGTTGTATAATCTACAATTTCCTCTGGCTTATCAATTTTCTTGTCTACAGTCATTGTATTTGTTTTATAAGAATTTCCTGCAAATTGTATTTTATCATCTTTATAATATAAACATACACTTTGTCCATCTATTGATTTAATTTCTTGAAAAGAATAACTATTAATTTCATCAATATCTCTTTTAGATATTAACGTCTCTATAAGTTTATTTCCTATATTTATATTTTTAGAATATATAATTTTAGATAATTCATTAATAAATACTGATTTATTTTCATGTAAGTTACTATCACTAAATTCGTTTGAATAAAATATATCCATTAATTCTAAAAACTCTTTTTTATTAATTGTTCCCTCATTTATTTTTGTAGTTTGATTTTCAAAAAACTTTTTCTTAAATTCTTTAACTTCTGTTTTAAAAACTACTGATGATCTATCATCTTTTGTACTTGCAGAGCTCATAAGAGTTTCTAGTTTAAGTATATTTTTAAAATCTTGTATTGATACTTTATCTATATTATTTTTCATAGTTTCAAACTTATCTTTGAAATATATATTAAATAAAAAACTTTCTATGTCAATTTCTTGATAATTCATCATCTTTGATAAAGTCACAATATATTCTTCACAAAGTTTTAATTTATTTTCTACAGTATCTTGCAATCCTTTCTCTTCTAAAAATTTTCTATATTCAATATAATTTTGAGGATTAGTATAGAAATTGTATCTTGCTTCTCCTAATTCTTCTAAAGCTTTTTCATCTAAATTAATAGTTCCATCTTCTCTTTTGTTTTTTTGTAATATTTCCTTTATAATATCAATATAATTATAGACATTATAAAGACTATAATATTCATCTCCCTTTAATAGTAACTTTACCCCATCGGTCTTAGACATTTTTAGGCATTTATGTATATTGTTATGTATACCCCCTTCTCCTAATTTCATAACTCTATATGGTCCTATATAAATTTCTAATTGTTTAATCAAATTAGTAAGTTTTCATAAGATGTTGTTTTTATTCCTGCTTTTTCTACAATCCAGTTAGTTAGTCCTTCATTTAGTCCTCTTCCAAGTTCAGAACCATTATCATAATTTTCTAATAATCCAGAACCCCATTTAATGTTTAATTTTTCACACTCTTCTTTATTTTTATTTAGTATCGCATGTATACATTCATGTAGTATTGTTTCTGCTATGTCCTCTATTGTTTGGATATCTCTTACAGTTAATAGTGTATTATCCTTTCCACTTTCACATATTGTAATTGAGTTATCTTCAAAATCATAATATCCTGAACTTATCTTACTTTTTTCATTTGTATAAACATTTTTTACATTCTCATATAGTTTTTGTTCTGCAAATCCTTTTCCAAATGTCCTTGTAAATAGTTTACAGTTTTCTAATTGATCTATTGCAAAATTTATTATATATTTCTTAATCTCTGGATTTAAAGTCTTTTTCATTCCAAGCTTTTTCTCCAATCTATAAAATTATTCTATTATATTACTTGGTTTTACTTCATATATTTCTCTAAAATACTGTAATAATTCTTCATCTGTCACTTCTATAAATGTATTTTCATTCTTTATCTCAAAATAATAATGCTCTATTCCTTTTCTATCCATTTTATATGCTTTTATATATTTCTTATTATTAAATTCTATATAACTTATAAATTGTACTTTTTTTTGTCTCTTTAATTTTTCCTTTATGTCCACACTATGCCTCCTATATCGACTATAAATATAATTTTTTTAATATATTTTATATCTATTTTATTATTATTTCAAGTAAATTGAAAATCATATCTCTACACCATATAAATAATTTCATTTCCAGAAAAATATTTATTCATTATATTTTTAAAAAATTCTTTTCCTTCTTCTTTTACATTTGTCTTATACATATATTTTCCTCTTCCTCTGCCAGTCATTAAATCTGGATTATATAAGTTTATACTATTTGGAAAAGCATCATTATTTATCATTCTATGAACATAACTATATGTCATAAATATAATTTCAAAAAATACCTCTTTTTTTACTTCTTCTGATAGATTATCTACTAAATACTTTACTAAGTTTTCATATTCATTTTTCCAATTATCAATTAGAACTACTGGAGCTATTAATATTCCTACTTTATATCCTGCTTTTTTTAATTTATTTATTGCTTCTATTCTATTTTTTAATCTTGATGTACCAAGTTCTATTTTATATATTATAATTTCTGGATTCACACTCATTCTTACTATAATTCTATTATTATGTTCTATTTCACATATTGAATCTACCATGTCAAATTTAGTTGGGAATGTTAAATATCCTTTATTTGTTTTACTAAATTCTTTTATTGTCCAGTCTAGATTTCCTGTTATTGTATTTTCTAAGATTAAATCACTATTACTTCCAATTTCAAATGTTAGCTCTTTTTCTGATTTTTCAGAAGTTTTTATTATCTTTGATAACATTTCTTCTCTATTTACAAATAATCTTAAATATGCACATTTATTATAATTACATACCAGGTAACAATATAAGCACATAGCAGTACAACCAGATGAAGTATATGGTACAAGGTAATCAGATACTTTGTGATTTTCTACATATTTATGTGTTTTTCTAGTTCCAATAATTAAATTTCTCTTCATATATGGAAATTCAGAATTTTCTTTTTTCCTCATCTCCTCTATATTATTATGATTATCTATTATTACTTTTGGAATATCATTATACTTATTTAATAACTCTCTTCCTAGCTCATATTCGGTTATTCCTTTTTCATAATATATACAATTTGGCTTAAACATAAAAATACCTCCTATTTTTAATTTAACCTAAAAAATAAGAGGTATACATTTAAAACTTTAAAAATTATTATTCAATTTAATAGTTTTTAATCACTTACTAATTTATTTCTGAAGTATAATTTCCTATGCTACTTCTTATGCTTTGTTCAGCTTTATCCATTTGATCTACAGCTTCTTTTGAAGTTCCTTGACTTATTGCATTTCTAACAGTGCTTTCTATAGAAATTATTTCATTTTCTTTTTTTTCTATTTGTAAGCTTCTTATCTTCTTTTCATCATTCGGTTTTCGTGGTTTGAATTCCTGTAAAATGTTTTTTTGTATTTCATCATTCGAAACTTCTCCTATTGGTAAATCTATTGTACTTTGTCCACCTCTTAATAGATAATTTTTTTCTCCATATCTATAAATACACAAAACTTCACAATTTTCTTCATCTTCTTTAATTAGTGTTATTGGGATTGGTACTTCTGAAATCATTTCTTTAGGAATAATTTCTTTAGCATACATCACAACAAAGTCTTTTGCCTCTTCATATCCAAATTCTTTAATGTATTCTTTTAATTTTTCAAATATAAAATCAAAAGCATTGGAATCATCTTTTCCCTGTATATATTCGAATAATTCTTCTCTTATTTTTTCTACATAAGTTTCAGATATTTTATCATTTTGTTTATTACTTCTTTCTCTATGTTCTTCTTTTCTATGAAATCCTGGTATATTTTCGTTTGTCTGAATTTCATCTATTTTTATCATTACTAGAGCTTTTTCAGTTACAAAATCTTGAATAAATTCTCCTTCATCAAGTTTTATAATTGAATAATAATGTCCTATATTACTATTATTATTTTTTTCATTTTCCCCCATTTTAATTTCAAAATCAGTATTAAAACTTGTTCTATATATACCTGGTACATCAATTACAGAACCATCTTCTCTAATTTCACCTTCGACTTCTTCCGTTGATTGTACTGCAACTACTTTTGCATCTATTCCAAGTTCAACAAGTATGGCAGTATAAATTTCTGCCATTCCTTTACAAATCTGTTTTCTGCTTTTTATACTAGATTTTTTAGACAGTATTTTTTCCTGCCTTATTTTACTTGCCATACTTTTTTGTTCTTCTGAATTTTTACTAATATCATATTCCTCAAATCCAAATCTATAATTACTATCATATACAATTAGTTTGCCTAATTCAATATGCACAAATTCTGCTATTTTTTTATCTGATCTACCATTATCTCTTAAATTTCTTGCTTCTTGAATTATCTGTTTTATTTCATTTTCCATAATATTTCTCCTATTTTATATTTAAATTCTTTCTAAATAAGCTATTAATAAAATTTTACCATTTTGTTAAAAATCTTTTCTTTTTTATATTCTGATGGAAGAGAATATTATTGTTTTCCATTTAATATCTATTCCTTCTCAATTACTTAATTTTGTTTTATTAAATTTTCTTTATAACTTTACAAGGGTTTCCGACAAGCTACAACATTTGATGGAATATCTTTTGTAACAATACTTCCTGCTCCTATAACTGTATTATCTCCAATAGTTATTCCTGGAAGAACTACTACATTACCACCTATCCATACATTATTTCCAACTTTTATAGGCTTTGCATACTCTAAGCCTTTGTTTCTAAGTTCTACTTCTAATGGATGTCCTGCTGTATAAAAGCTACAATTTGGTGCAATAAATACATTATCTCCAAATTCTACTTTCGCACCATCTAATATTACGCAATTATGGTTCATATAAAAGTTTTCTCCAACATAAATATTATATCCATAATCACACCAAAAGTTTTGTTCTACTAAAATTTGTTTTCCAGTCTTTCCAAATAATTTTTTTATTATCTCTTCTCTTTTTCTTATATCTGAAGGTTTTATATTATTGTACTCAAAACAAATATCTTTTGCCTTACATCTCTCTTTAAATAATTCCTCATTATAGTTTGCATCATATAACTCTCCATTAAGCATCTTTTGTTTTTCTTCCATTTTAATCACTCCTTAAAAAGTTTTAATAAGTCTTTTTGAAAATTACAATACATAATAAAACATATGCATATTTCATGCATTTTTTTAATGTGATTTTCTCACCAAATAAAGATTCTATTGATTCATATATAGCACAGTATTTATCTACTAATCCTAATATATATGATTCTATATATCTTGGAAATACTATTGTTACAGGCCACATATGCTTTATTATCATGTCCTTTTCTTTATCATTTAAATCAAATATTTCACAAGCATTATTATATGCTATTTTTCCATGAGTAAAAGCATGCCATCCTTTTCTTGAATTATCTTTTTTTCTCCAGTCATATAAAAATAAATCATGAAGCATTCCTGCTCTTGTAGCAGACATATAATCTAGATTAAATTTTTTACAAATAACATAACAATAATATGAAACTAAATAACAATGTTCATAACAACTTATATTAAAATGTTGTCTATATTCTTTCATATCTTGTACTTTAGCTTTATTTATTATTCCATTTATTATTTTATTAAATTCTTTATTTTCTGATATTTTTTCTTTTAATTTCTCTCTCAATGTAAAACCTTCTTAAATATATATTATTTTTTAGAGTATTCTTTGACTTTTTCTTTAAACTCATCCATTCTATTATCTCTAATTATTGTATTCGGACAATCTTTTCCTGAAAAGTCATGGTGCATTTTTATATCATTTAATTCTAAATGATATTCTTTCAATAGATATGCTACCAGTTTAGCTGCATTATCAAATGTTTTTTCAAAATCTCCATCTTTATTTACACATAATTCTATTCCTACACCAGATTTATTTCCTTCATATGTTCCTGCATGATTTGCTATCTCATTATCTGGAATATGATGATATATCTTTGTACTATCTACTGTATAATGCCATGAAGTTGAAATACCATTATCACTTAAAAGATATTCTGAATGATTTTTAGCATCTGCTCCTTTTTCTTTATTATCAGTTTCATGTATTACTAAATATTTTATTTTTCTTTTTTCAGCTGATCTTTTATTTGTACCTTCTTTAAGTAATTCTGTAATAACTTTTGTCCCATATACTCTTTCTGGAAAAACTGAATTTTCTGTTATTCCATCAAAAACATCTTCCATCATTACTAATATACTATTCTTGTTATCTTTAAATAATTTACTGTTTTTCAAAGCTAAAATTATTATTAATATTATAACTAAACTTATAAATAATACAAGCATTACTCTTTTCTTATTTAACTTTCTATTACTACGTTTTTTACTTCTCTTTATTCCCTTATTCTTATGTATATTATTTTTCATTTATTTATTCCTAACTTATTACTTCATTATATATATATAAAATAACATATTATTTTATTTCTTTCAATGGAAAACAGGTAGTAATTTTTAAAAATCACTACCCGTATAAATTGTAAAATAAAAGTAACCAAAATGAGGAAAATAAAAATGCCAAAATTG
>CANOSM010000047.1 GCA_947569365.1 uncultured Clostridium sp.
TAATTTATAGCAAGGACTATAAGAAATGAAAAATAAATTTCATTTCTTAATCCTGAGTAAGTATTGACAAATATAGTAAAATATATTAAAATAACTATATTAAAAGATAAATATTGCTATGAAGAAGAGGGAATATATTAGTTTATGAAAAAAGAGAGCTAAGGTAGGTGAAAGCTTAGCCATAAAGATATAGGATGGAACTTTGGAGCAAATTTGTAATTAAGGTGGGCTTTTAAAAAACCAAATAGGGTGGAACCGCGGAAGTATATCTTTCGTCCCTTGTTGGAAGGGATGAGAGATTTTTTGTTTGCAAAAAATTATAGTCCCATAATAAAAAAGAAAAGGAGGTAAAGTATGATAGATTCAATGGAAAAGTTAGTTAATTTATGTAAGGCAAGAGGATATATTTATCCAGGATCAGAGATTTATGGAGGACTTGCAAATACATGGGATTATGGTCCTTTAGGTGTGGAAATAAAAAACAATGTAAAAAAAGCATGGATGAAAAAAATTATTAATGAAAATAAGATGAATGTTGGATTAGATTGTGCAATATTAATGAATCCACAGACATGGGTTACAACTGGACATGTTGGAGGATTCTCAGATCCCCTAATAGACTGCAAGGAATGTAAAACAAGGCATAGAGCTGATAAACTAATAGAAGAATGGGCAGAAAGAAATGGAACACCTGTAATTGCTGATGGATGGACTGATGAAGAGACAGTAAATTATATAAATGAACATAATATAGTATGTCCAAACTGTGGCAAATTAAATTTTACAGAAATAAGAAAATTTAATTTAATGTTTAAAACTTTTCAAGGTGTAACAGAAGATTCAAAAGCTGAAATATATTTAAGACCAGAGACTGCACAAGGTATTTTTGTTAATTTTAAAAATGTAATGAGAACTACAAGAAAGAAATTACCAATGGGTATTGGTCAAATAGGTAAAGCTTTTAGAAATGAAATAACACCAGGAAACTTTATTTTTAGAACAAGAGAATTTGAGCAAATGGAGCTTGAATTTTTCTGCAAACCAGGAACAGATTTAGAATGGCATGAATACTGGAAAAATGAATGTAAAAATTTCTTGTTAAATTTAGGTGTTAATGAAAATAATATTAGATTCAGAGACCATTCACCAGAAGAATTAGTATTTTATAGTAAAGCAACAGCTGATTTAGAATACAAATTTCCATTTGGCTGGGGTGAAGTTTGGGGAGTAGCTGATAGAACAGATTATGATTTATCAAGACATATGGAAGCTACTGGAGAAGACTTAACATATACAGATCCTGAAACAAATGAAAAATATGTACCATATTGTATAGAGCCATCTGTTGGTGTAGATAGAATGATTTTGACTTTTCTTTGTGATGCATATGAAGAGCAAGAAATTGCAGAAGGAGATGTAAGAACTGTATTACATTTGCATCCAGCAATAGCACCTTTTAAAATAGCTGTGCTACCTTTATCAAAGAAATTAAGTGATAAAGCAGAAGAAGTATATGATATGTTATCAAAATCTTTTGTATGTGATTATGATGAAGCAGGAAGTATAGGAAAAAGATATAGAAGAGAAGATGAAATAGGAACACCATATTGCGTAACAATTGACTTTGATACTTTAGAAGATGAATCTGTAACTATAAGAGATAGAGATACAATGAATCAAGAGAGAGTAAATATAAGAGATTTAGAGAAATGGATAGAAGATAAAATAGAATTTTAATTGAAAAATTAAAATAAAATTAATAAAAAGTGAGTATATGAGATATTAAATAGATTAATGAGAAAAATAAATACAAGTAGTATTTAGTCTTATTATATGTATAATAATATTATAAAATAAGGAAGAGAACATTAGTAAGAATAAACATATTCTTAATTACAGTTATTCTTCCTTATTTTACTATTAAATAAATTAATTGGAGATTTAAAAAATCTAATTTATATAGAGATAACTGTAATCATAAATTATTATATAAAGTATGTGATAAGTAAAAGGGATGCAAATATTAATTATCTATTCATATAATCTTAGTTTTATAAATAATTATTGTAAAATTATATTAAATACAGTATAATAAAAAGAACTTGCAGATAAAGGAAGAATAGGAGTATGTTAAGATATAAAGAAAAACGATGGTAAATTTTATTTAATTTTGACATTTAATAAATAAATCATTAGTAAAATTAAATAAAAAGGAGAGATTTAAGTTATGAGTAAGAAAATAATATTAACAGGTGATAGACCAACAGGAAGATTACATATAGGTCATTATTTTGGTTCTCTTAAAAATAGAGTAAAAATGCAAAATGAAGTAGATGAGTGCTATATTGAAATAGCAGATGTTCAAGCTTTAACAGATAATTTTAATAATCCAGAAAAAGTTAGAAAAAATGTAAGAAAAGTTGCAATGGATTATTTATCAGTAGGAATTAATCCAGAGAAAACAACAATATTTCTACAATCGATGATACCAGAAATTGCAGAACTTACAGTATTTTATTCAAACTTAGTTACTATTGCTAGATTAGAGAGAAATCCTACTGTTAAAACCGAAATTTCTCAGAAAAAAGAACTTTTTGGAGAAAGTGTAACTTATGGATTTTTAGGATACCCAGTAAGTCAAGCTGCAGATATTACAGCATTTGATGCTACTATTATACCAGTAGGAGAAGACCAACAACCACTAATTGAACAATGTAGAGAAATTGTTCGTAAATTTAATAGTATTTATGGAGAAGTTCTAAGAGAGCCAGAAGCGTATTTATCAAATGCAAGAAGGATTAAAGGTCTTGATGGAAATGAGAAAATGGGGAAATCCCTTGGAAATGCAATATACTTGTCTGATTCAGAAGAAGAAATAAATAAAAAAGTTATGAGTGCTGTTACAGATCCAGCAAGAATTAGAAAAGATGATAAAGGAAATCCTGATGTCTGTATGGTTGCATATTATCATAATCTATTTAGTAGCAAAGAAGAATGTGAAAGTGCTTGTGAAGAATGTAAAGCAGGAACAAGAGGTTGTGTTTCTTGTAAAAAACAACTAGCACATAATATTATAGAGTTTTTAAGACCTATTAGAGAAAAAAGAGAATATTATGAAACTCATCCACAAATTGTTGATGAAATTTTAATTAAAGGTACTGAAAAAGCTAGAGAAAAAGCAAAAGAAACAATGAAAGTTGTAAAAGAATCTATGAAATTAGATTATTTTAAAGATTTTGAGAAATAATAATCTTGTAAAGAAAGAATTAGAGAGGTAGAAAATGTTTGTAGATTATACAAAAATACTAATTAAATCAGGAGATGGAGGAAATGGTGCAGTAACATTTAGAAGAGAAAAATATGTTGCTGCAGGAGGTCCTGATGGAGGAGATGGAGGAAAAGGTGGAGACATCTATTTTGAAGTTGATCCAGATAGTAATACATTAATTGATTTTAGATATAATAAAAAATTTAAAGCAGAATCAGGATCTAATGGTAGTGGAGGACATTGCTATGGAAAAAGCGGAGAAGATTTAGTAATAAAAGTTCCAAAGGGAACCGTTGTAAAAGATGCTGAGAGTGGAAAAGTAATAACCGATTTATCAGAAGATGGGCAAAAAGAATTAATACTTCCAGGAGGAAGAGGAGGAAAAGGAAATTCGCATTTTGCAACATCAACAAGACAAGCTCCTAGATTTGCACAAGATGGAGAAAAAGGAATTGAAAAGGAAGTAATATTAGAACTTAAATTACTGGCTGATGTTGGATTAATTGGATTTCCAAATGTCGGAAAATCAACATTACTTTCAAGAGTAACAGCAGCTAAGCCCAAAATTGCAAACTATCATTTTACAACAATATATCCAAATCTTGGAGTTGTAAACATTAATTCAGGAGATAGTTTTGTTCTAGCAGATATACCAGGAGTTATAGAAGGAGCAAGTGAAGGAGTAGGACTAGGATTACAATTCTTAAGACATATAGAAAGAACAAGATTATTATTACATGTAATAGATTGTTCTGGAATAGAAGGAAGAAATCCAGTAGATGATTATAATACAATAAATAAGGAACTTAAAAATTATAGTGAAAAACTAAGTACAAGAAAACAAATAATAGTTGCAAATAAAGCAGATATAATGCAAGATGATACAGGATATAAAGAACTTGAAAAACTCGCAAAGAAAAATAATATTGAAATTTTTAAAATATCAGCAGTAACAGGAGAAGGAATATCAGAATTATTTATAAGAACATCAGAAGTATTAAAAACTCTTCCAAAAGAGGAAATAATAGACATTGATGACAAAATTGTATATACATTAAAAGAAGAACAAGAAGGATTTGATATAGAAATAATAGATGGCGATTTCGTAGTAACAGGACCTGCTGTTGTTAAATTAATGGGAAGAGTAAATATTGGTGATAATGAATCTATGGCATATCTTCAAAATTCTATAAGAAATTTAGGAATAGAAGATAAACTAAGAGATTTAGGAATAAAAGAAGGGGATACTGTAAAAATTTTAGATTGGGAATTTGAGTGGTATGAATAAAAAATATAGTTCACAATTTTAAAACTGTGAACTATATTTTTTTATAAATTTAAAAACTTCTATCTTCATCATAACTTAATGCAGTTTTTACTAATTTAGTAAATTTCAAAAAGGCGAGCCTTACACGCTTTTTCAAAATATATAAACTAGATCTTTTAGATAATTTTGTCTCTTTAACAGGAACTAGAGAAGATGATGGTAATTCTTCTTTAAAGTCTGGTTTTTCTGAAACTAAATTATTAGAAACTGTTTTAGTAGTAGCTACATTTTGAGTGTCTGGTTTTGCATCAGATGAAAGATTATCAAAAGCTTTAGTTAAAACTTGTTTTCTATTAGTATTTTCTACTATTTTTTTTGAAAAATAGTATGAATTTGAAGTAGTATCAAATGATAATTTATTAACAAGTGTATCTGTAGGAACAGAAGATTCATCAATTGTATATGTATTATCAAATTCAAAATCACCTGAATAACATACAGTTGTCTCTAATAGATTATTTGAAGTTTGCTCAGAAGAACTTTTAATTTCTTCAATCTTTTTATTTATTTCAGAAGGACCAAATTCAAGAACTTTATCTTCTTTTTCTAGTATAGGTAATACATAATTAGAATTATTGTTATTATCCCAATTATTCTCACTATCTCTAAAAACAAATTGAAAATTAGTTCCTGCTGATATTCTAAGTACTCCTAATAATCCTGATTCAGTTCTTTTTAATTTTAATTCATCTTGCTTATCCCAATTATCATTATATCCATAATGTAAAAATACTTTATTTTTTGTATTTTGAGATAAAATACCATTATATAAAATGATAAGACTAGAATTTTCATATATTTTATCTGTATTTAAATAAATATCCTTAGTAAAATCCATTTTTCTCTCCTTAAAATATATATATACATATTATATTATTATAAAATACGTTTTTCAACAAAATATGATATTATTATGATTACTTTTGAATTACAAAACTGTAACAAAATTATTAAATAAAAAAATTTTATTCAAACAAAACTTTTGTTTGACAAGTTGATTATTTTGTGATAATATTTTAGTAAATAAAAAACAGGAGTTGATTAAATTGATGAAAAAAGATGAAAATGGTTTGAATAAAAGAGAAAAAGCCATATTAAAATTCATAGAAAAACAAATAAAAACAAAAGGATATCCACCTTCAGTAAGAGAGATAGGAAAAGCAGTTGATTTAAGATCTACAGCAACAGTGCATGGATATATTAATAAACTAGAAGAAAAAGGATATATAAAGAAAGAAACACAAAAAGGAAGGACATTAAAATTATTAAAAGGTGGAGTTTTAGAAAAACAAGAACAAATACAAGACAAGCCTTTATATAATGGAAAAGAATTAGTTGATGTTCCTGTAATAGGTAAAATTACAGCAGGAGAGCCAATTTTAGCAGTTGAGAATATAACTGATACTTTTCCAATTCCAGTAGACTTTGTAGGAAATCATGAAAGCTTTATGCTTACAGTTAGAGGAGAGAGTATGATTGAAGCTGGAATCATGAATGGAGACTATATTTTAGTAAAAAGACAAAGTACAGCGAATAATGGAGAAATAGTAGTTGCATTAATAGGAGATGAAGCAACAGTAAAAACATTTTACAAAGAGAAAGACCATATAAGATTACAACCAGAGAATTCTACAATGGATCCAATAATAGTACCAAATTGTGAAATACTTGGAAAAGTAGCTGGAGTATTTAGAAAATTATAATAATATAATAAAAAAGATATGTTAAATTTTCTGTATTAACATATCTTTTTTATGTTCTATTTTTTAATTTCTACTACAGTTACACCCATTTCACCTTCACCAAATGTTCCATATCTAAAACTTTGGACATGGGGATGAGTCTTTAAAAATTTTTGTATTCCTTTTCCAAGTATACCAGTTCCTTTGCCATGTATAATTCTAACTAATTCTAATTTTGAAATAGCAGCATTATCTAAGAACTTGTCTATTGCAAATATAGCTTCTTCAACATTATATCCAATAACATTTATTTCTGTAGAAATATTTTTTGGAGTGAAATCTTTTTTATTAGAGTAGTTTGTAGAAGAGTTATTATTATTTTTATTTTCTTTATTAGAATTGATAAGAGTAAGTTTAGAAATTTCAAAACTCATTTTTATATTTCCTATTTGTACCATTACTTTGTTTGCATTGTTTGGTATAGATATAATACTACCAGTTTGATTAAGTGAAGGAACAAATACTTCTGTACCAACTTTAGCATTTTCTAATGAAATAGAATTAGTAACTTCATTTTTTAAAGTTTCGTCTTTTAAAGAATAATTATCTAACTTATCATTTAAATTTTTTCTTAATTTATTTAATTTTTTACTATCTTTAGAGTTTTCCATTTCTTTTAATATTTCATTTGCATCTTCTTTAGCATCCAAAATTATATTTTTTGCTTCTACTTTAGCTTTAGATATTATTTCACTTTTCTTACTAGATATATCATCTTTTTCATTTTGAAGTGCTAACTTTATTTTTGAAATATTTTCAGATTCTTTTTCTATAGATTCCTTTTCTTTTTCAATTAATAATTTATTATCATATATATTTTTTAATAATTCTTCTATATCAATAGTATCTGAATTTATAAATTCTTTTGCATTAGATAATATAGATTCATCTAATCCAAGTTTTTTACTTATTTCAAAAGCATTACTTTTTCCGGGAACTCCTATCAGTAATCTATAAGTTGGAGATAAAGTTTCTATATCAAATTCAAGGCTAGCATTTTCAAAGTTATTAGTAACCATAGCATAGTTTTTAACTTCTTGATAATGTGTTGTTGCAAGTGTAAGAGAAGAAATATTGTTTAGAAACTTTAATACACTTATTGCTAAAGCAGCGCCTTCTATTGGATCTGTTCCAGAGCCAAGTTCGTCTAAAAGTATAAGACTATCTTTTGTAGCTTTTTTAGTGATATTTACTATGTTTACAATATGAGAAGAAAATGTACTTAAAGATTCCTTAATACTTTGTTCATCTCCAATATCTGCGAATATATTATCAAAAACATATATAGAACTATTTTCATTAGTAGGAATATGAAGTCCTGACATAGCCATAGCAGTAAGAAGTCCTACAGTTTTAATAGCTACAGTTTTCCCTCCTGTATTTGGACCAGTAATTACTAATGTAGAATAATTACTCCCAAGAGATATTGATATAGGAACAATTATATTGCTATCTATTAAAGGATGTCTTGCCCCTTTTAAATTTATTTCTTTTTTATCTGAGATAATTGGGGGTGTTGAATTTGTTTCTTTTGAGTATTTTGCCTTGGCAAATATAAAATCGATAATACCAATTAAATTATAATTATTTTTTAGTTCATTAGTAATTTCAAATAATAAAGAAGAAAGTTTTTGTAATATTTTTTCTATTTCTAATATTTCATCATTTTTTAGAACATTTAACGTATTATTTAATTCAAATACAGACATAGGCTCAATAAATACAGTAGAGCCACTGGTCGATACATCATGAACAAATCCTTTAATATCATTTCTATGTTCACTTTTTACAGGAACAACAAAACGATTATTTTTAATAGTAATTATCGGTTCTTGAAGATATTTTGAATTTAATAGTGTTTGTAATTTATTTCTTACATTTTGATTTATTTTTCTAATTTCTCTACGAATAGAAGCAAGTTTTAAAGATGCGTCATCAGCTATATTATTTTCATCTATTATTGAAGAAAAGATGGTTGATTCTATTCTTGTATTTGTATATAAATTATTAAAATAATTTGTTAAATTTTCAGATTCATTTAATTGATTTTCAAAATAATATTCTTTTAATAATCTTGAAACTTTTAGTGTATTTGCAATATCTAATAGTGCCTTAGATGAAATGAAGCTATTTTTATCTAGTAAAAGTATATATGGAGTTATATCTGCTATTTCATATAAAGGAATATCACCTTTTCTAAAAAGTAATACCAAAGCTTCTGTTGTTTCATTTTGAACTTTCAATACTTTTTCTTTATTATAAAAAGGAAATAAAGAAAAACATAATTTTTTACCCTCTTTAGTGATAGCAAACTGAGATAATATATCTATAATTTTATTAAACTCTAATTTATTTAAATTTTTTTCCATGATAAGTTATTTTCCTCCTTATAAGTGAGTAGTATTATCTCATGAAATAACTAAAAAATCAAATATTTTAAGTAATTAATATATTCAAAAAATAAATTTAAGTTAAAAAATATTTTATATAAAAATTAATATATATTTTGTTAGAGTTAATAAAAATTCGCAAATACTATTGAAAAAAGTAGTTATTATGTATAAAATATTAACTTAAAGTCAATAAAATAATAAGAAAAATAAAAAAGAAAATAAAATCATTGAAATTTTTAAATATATGTAATATAATCGTAATGAATTTGTAATTCATGTGTAAAAAGAGAAAGGAAGATACTGATGTTTGGTCAAGATATAGGAATTGATTTAGGAACAGCTACAGTAATTGCATATGTAAAAGGAAAAGGGATAGTACTTAGAGAACCATCAGTAGTTGCTGTAAATAATCTTACAGGAGATGTTTTAGCTGTAGGACATGAAGCAAGAAGAATGCTAGGAAGAACCCCAGGAAACATTGTTGCAACAAGACCATTAAGAGATGGTGTAATATCAGATTATACAGTAACAGAAAAAATGCTTAAATATTTTATAAGTAAAATTGGAGGAAGATTTTTATTTGCACCAAGAATAATGATATGTATACCATCACTAGTTACAGAAGTTGAAAAGAAAGCTGTTATAGATGCTGCATCAAATGCTGGGGCAAGAAAAGTGTATTTAATAGAAGAACCAATAGCTGCTGCAATAGGAGCAGGAATAGATATATCAAAACCATGTGGTAATATGATAGTTGATATAGGAGGAGGAACTACTGATATTGCTGTAATTTCTCTTGGTGGATCTGTTGTTAGTACATCTTTAAAAGTAGCTGGAGATAAATTTGATGAATATATAGTAAGATATATAAAAAGAAAATATAATGTAATGGTAGGAGAAAGAACAGCAGAAGATTTAAAAGTAAATGTTGGATGTGTATATCCTAAAATTCAAGATGTAGAAATGGATATAAGAGGAAGAGATTTAATAACAGGACTTCCTCGAACATTAACAATTCATTCTAGTGAGATGATGGAAGCTTTAGAAGAACCAGCTAATATGATAGTAGATGCTGTACATTCAGTACTTGAAAAAACTCCACCAGAACTTGCAGCAGATATAAGTGATAAAGGAATATATATGACAGGTGGAGGGTGCTTGATAGATGGACTTGATAAATTATTACAAGAAAAAACTGGGATAAATGTTATGATTGCAGAAGATGCTGTATCTTGTGTAGCACTCGGAACAGGAAAAGCTTTAGATAATTTAGATTCAATGGATAGAAAATAAAATATTTAACCCTTAGAATATCTAAGGGTTTTATTTTTAACATTAGCGTTAAACCCCCAGCTATGCTGGGGAGTCAAATGAAACTTATAGTTATGATGAAGGTATCAAAAATCACTCTCAATGTTATAATAATTTTAAGTTTGACGGCTTAAAAATTAAAA
>CANOSM010000048.1 GCA_947569365.1 uncultured Clostridium sp.
TTCTCTTACATTGCATTTAGTTCTTCAAAATTGCATTTACTTTTTTAATTGACCATAAATAATATATCTGATAATTTATATGTTATGTGTGATTTACTTCTTGAGTCTTTTACTAATTCAAAATATATATCAAAATTTTCTTTTATATCCATTCTTATCACTTGATATAAGTTTATTATATATTTTGTAATATGATTAAATTCCCCTGGCTTAAGTTCAGGATTAGATCATGAAAAAAATTTTTTTCTTGTGTATTTAAGTAATTTTAATGGTTACATAGCTTTTTAATAGTGAAAATTCGCTGTAAGTATTGAAAAATTAGGATTTCTGAAAAATGACCATTTTTTTAAAAATTAGTTACTTCATATAGCGAGTTTCGGAGATTTAAGTTTTTAAAAAATTTCCAGTTGATATTTTAATGAAACTTTATTTTTAAAAATACATGTAACTCTTAATACAAGTATATTTATACGATTTCAATAAGTAATTTCATGATTTTATCCTAGCTTAAATTGAATTTTTTAAGTTTCGGTATTTTTTTCAAAAATCCCAAAACGTTATCCACAAAATTATAAAGTTTATATAAAAGTAAAGAAAAACCACCAATGTTTTGGTATAATTTAGTTGAACAAAAAAATATATACTAAACAAAAATTGGAGGTTTTTTCTATGAATAATTTTACCACAAATAATTATGAAATGAAAAGAGAGATTATAAATTTTTGTAGAAAAATTTCAGACAGATGTAATAAACCAGAAAGTAAATTTATAATGGATATGATTTATGGAATTTCAAAATCAAAAGATATACTTTTATCAAGTATTGCAGAAGCATTAGATGAAAATACAAAAAAGGCTTATATAATAGATAGATTAAGCGATAATTTAGCAAATGATTTATCTTCTTCGATAGATGAAAATTATTGTGATTTGGCAATGAATGCTTTAGGTGAAAATCCTGTATTCCTAATAGATGATAGTGATATTATAAAACCATTAGGAGAAAAATTTGAAGATTTAGGAATTGTAAGAGATGGTTCAAGTAGGAACAAATCTTATGAAAAAGGATATCATCATACAGAAATAGTAGGTTTAACACAAAATATGAGACAACCAATAAGTGTATTTTCAAAAATACATTCATCAACACAAAAGGATTATGTATCAGCAAATACGATAACATTTGAAGGAATAGATAAAGTAGTAGATTTATTAAATGCAAGAAACCAGAAGGGTATTTTTGTAAATGATAGGGGTTATGATAATAATGCAATTTTTAATCATTATTTAGAGAAGAAGCAATATTTTGTAATACGATTAAAAGAAAATCGAAAAGTGTATTGTAATCACAAATGGCATAAAATAACAACAATAAGGGATTCACATAAAGGAAAAATAAAAATGAATTTATTATTCCAAGGTGAAGAAAAGGAATGTTTTGTAAGTGTAATAAAGGTTCAAATAACAGCCCAAAAGAAATGGATAAATTTAGTGTTAGTATATGGGCTAGGAGAAACACCAATGATACTTGCAAGTAATATTCCAATAAAAAGTAAAGATGATGTAATAAAGATAGCAAGATGTTATTTAGCTAGATGGAGAATAGAGAAATATTTCAAATTTAAAAAGCAAGAATACAACTTTGAAAACTTTAGAGTAAGAACACTAAATTCAATTAATAATTTAAATAAAATGCTTACATATGCAATTGGCTTAATTGCATTGTTAAGTGAAAAAATCGGAAAAAGAGAATTTGTAAATAAAATAATAAAAGAGTCAAAATCACTAAAAGATAAAGTATATTTATGGTTTTACCAATTAGCAAGAGGAATATATAATATATTATCAAAAGTAAAATGCGGAATAAGAGAATGGCAAAATATTAGAAAAGTTAAGCAATATGATGGTCAACTCTCTCTGCTGTAAAAATATTATTTTTGCAAAAAACCGAAACTTAAATAAATTGAATTTATATTGACTATTTTGTTAAAATAAGGTATAGTATAATTATTGTAACTATTGTTTAGTGGTTGTTCTTTAACCACTCATTAGAGAAACTTGAAACATTTAAAAGGAGGATTCATATGAAGAGAAAATATAAATTTTGTTTTCTAATGATAATAGTTATAGTGCTTTCTAACTTTTTCAGCATGGAAGGATTAGCTGAACAGGTTAGGCTTGATTTTGTAATACCGCAAAATATAGAGCCGCCTAGCTCTTATGCAGAAGTTACAAGTAGGATTTTAGCTTGGCAGGAGATTATTCCAGATGGAACTATCTGGAATGAACATACTCCTTATGGTGATGAAGGGTACCTTGGAGAATACTATGAATGGATTTTGTGGGATGGAGCTCGTGCTAAAACTACATCCTGTTCAGCATTCGCATACTTAATAAACAATGCTGTGTTTGGTAATAAGATACCTGTAACTTTAAATACTGAAGTTACTTTTGACCAAATACGGCCCGGAGATGTGCTTACAATCAATAGCTACCAACATTGTGTAATTGTAGTTCAGGTATACCAGGACTACATAATAGTAGCAGAAGGTAATGTAAAAGGAAAGGTACGTTGGAATAGTAGATATAGTCGGGATAATATAATGAGTAAAATAGATTATTTAGAAACCCGTTATCCAGATGATTTTGTTGATACATCATCTACAGTAGCCACACAAATGCCATCAACCACAATAATTCCAGCAGCTACTCCAGCTCCAGTGCTTACAACTACTCCAATTCCAAAATCTACATCTACTCCAGTTTACAAGTATGCTAAAGAGCAAAAAGTAAAAAAACCATATACGTATCTATACGATTCAAACAATGATAAAGTAGATATGTTTATGTTAAAAAGTAGAAGTCTAACCTATAAAGGTCAAAAGATATCTTTTAAACCTATTAGATGGGCCGATTATAATCAGAAGGGAAATATAATCGTAACTCAGAAGAATAGTATATACTATTCAGTGAGTTATGATGGTATTATCAAAGTTAAGAAGTTAGGAAAAGGAGCTATAGGAAGAGAAAAAAAGAATGGTTTAGTTATCAATATGATAACTAAACATGGCAAAAAAAATGTAGCTAGAAAATAAATAACTTTTATTTTACAATTTATAATAAATGTTTCAAGTTTCTAAAAATTATAAATAGTGATGAAGAAAATATTTTTTCTTTTTCACTATTTTTTATTATATATATACATACATATACTAACTATATAAATTAAATATATTTATTAAAATTATTTATAATAATTTTTAGAACTTTAAAAATGCATGATTAATACAAGTAGCTCTTTAATACTTATTAATTTGTATATATTTATAGCAATTATACATATAAATATAAATTACAACTAAATATTATTATACCTTTAGCATACTCTTTGCCTTGTATTTTTTTAATATGCTTAGTATGTAAAGCTTGCAAAAGTTCCAACACACATATCTCTTTGATTACAAGATACTTAAATTTATACTTTGCAGATTTATAACTAGATACTTCTATACAAAAAGTTTATCAAATATTTAAATCTGGCTTTCTTTACAACCTCAGCTAAAATAGTTACATAAGTAGTATTATGAATTCAAAGAATCATAATAATTGAGGAAACACAAGTATCAATGATTTATTTCGTTTGGTTGATCTTGCTATTATAAATAGTTTATTTTACTTCAAATAAACCCATCTTATTATACTACACAATTAATTGTATTTCAGGGATTTTAGTTTTGCGATATTTTTTCTTATAAAATTTCATAATTTATTTAAATTTACATTTGTAATAGTTTGAGTGGAAGTTAATTTATATAAATTGTAAGATTAACTTTTATAAATAAGTTTATGTAATTCTAGAAAATAAACTATTACAAATGTAAAGAAGTAAATGTAATAAGAGATAATAAGTAAAAATATGATATGACAAATATGAAGATAACAATCAGGAATGTAGATAAAATAGCATATTGTTCAAAAGATAAGAAATCTCAAATATTCGAAAATTAAAAGTAATAAATGGAATAGAATTAGAATATGTATATTTAAAACTTTGATTTCGTAAGAAAAAGATTTCTATTCATATTTTTTAATTATTGACATTTAATTTATATAAATATATTATTGTAATAAATTATGGTTATAGAATTATAGGAGTATAAATAGATGAAAATTGGAATAGATATAGATAATTGTATATCAAATTTTGATGACACATTATTAGAAGAATATTTAAAACATGATAAAACACTAAGAAATACTGGTATTATAAATGATAAAGCAAAGCACTTTTCAAAGGGTATGTTTGATTGGACAGATGAGGAAGAAAAAGATTTTTATTATGCAAATATTGAAAGTTTCGCAAAAAAACTAAGACCGCTGCAAGATGCGCCTTTATATATACAAAAATTAAAAGAAGAAGGTCATAAAATATATATTATATCTGGAAGAAATAATGGTGAATATAAAGATCCATATTCATTGACTACAGAATGGTTACAAAAATATAATATTACTTATGATAAGCTAATATTAACAAATAAACATGAAAAAACAAAAGTATGCTTAGAAAATAAAATTGATCTAATGATTGACGATAATACAAGTATTTGCTTAGATCTTTTAAAAAATGGTATTAAAGTATATAAAATGAATACAAGATATGATGAAAAGGAACTTCCATTAGATAGAGTTTCGACTTGGGAGGAATTATATATAAAAATACATAACCTTTTTATAAAAACTGATAACACTAAATTTAATGTTATTTTAGATACAGATATATATAACGAATGTGATGATCAGTTTGCTTTATCATATTTATTAAAATCACCTGATAGATTTAATATTGAAGCAATTACAGTAGCTCCATATCATCATGATAATAGCATATCAATTAAAGAAGGCACAGATAAAAGCTATAATGAAATACTTAAAATATGCAATTGGTTGAATTTTGATACTACTAACAAGGTATTTAAAGGATCAACTGGATATGTAGTAAATGATTATAATGAAGAAAATGATGCAGTGAATAATATCATTAGAATTGCAAATAAAAATGAAAAAACATATATTTTAGCAATAGGAGCTATAACAAATGTTGCATTAGCAATAAAAAAAGATCCCAAAATAATAAATAGAATTGAAATTATTTGGCTTGGTGGGAATAGTCTTTTAAGCAAACATAATAGAGAATTTAACTTTGAGCAAGATGTACAAGCTGTACGAGAAGTCTTTGAATCAAAGGTCAAATTGACTATTATGCCTTGCAAGAACGTAGCATCTAATTTAAGGACATCTATTTATGAATTAGAACACTATTTAAAGGATAAAAATGAACTATGTAATTATTTATGTCAGAGATTTTACAACGATGGTATACATGGAATTAAAGAAAGAAGAATTATCTGGGATATCAGTGTAATAGCTTACATGATAAATAAAGATTGGTTTGAAACTGAAGAAATTAGTTGTCCAAATATTAAAGATGATACTTCTTATGAATTAACCAATAATAAACATAAAATAACAATCGTTAATTATTTAAATGTTAATAAAATATTTAATGATTTATTTAAGAAATTAGGAGAATAATAAATGAGTACTTTTATTAATTATGCACATAGAGGAGCATCAGCATATGCACCAGAAAATACAATGGCAGCATTTAAAAAGGCTTTTGAGATAGGATCAAATGGAATAGAACTAGATCTGCAGAAAACAAAAGATGGCAAGATAGTTATATTTCATGATAAAAAAATAGATGAAAAGTCTAATGGCACTGGAAAAATATCAGATCACACATATAAAGAACTACTTGAATTTGACTTTGGAAGTTGGTTTAGTAAAGCATTTGAAAATGAAAAAATAGTTTTATTTGAGGATTTCCTGAAAGAAGTGTCAAATAAAGAATTAACTTTAGCAATAGAACTAAAAGCAGAAGATATAGAAAGACAAACATTACAAATTATAAATAAATATTATTATAATAAAGATAACATATTTATTACTTCGTTTACATATAACTACTTATCAAATATTAGAAAACTTGATAAGGATATAAAAATATCATGGCTTATAGAGGAAGATATCAATAAGAATAATATAAATAAACTCTTAGAAATCTACGGAAATCAGATATGTCCCCCTGCAAGTATGGTATCTACTACTGGAATTACACTAGCAAGAAATAATGCACTTAGTATAAGATTATGGGGAATATATAATGAAAATATAATGAATAAAGCTTATATGCTACCAACTGATGGTATGACAGTAAATTTTCCAGATAAATTAAAAGAATTAATGAAAAGAGATTAGAACTATGAAATTATATGTTATTAGACATGGTCAAACAGATTGCAATAAAGAAGATAAATATACTTGTAGATATGATACTGATATAAATGAAACTGGAATAAGACAGGCAACTAAAGCTAGTAATGATGTTAGGAAATTAAATATTGATCTTATAATATGTTCTCCTATGAAAAGAACAAGACATACAGTAGATTTAATAAATGTAAACAATATAAAAGTAATATATGACGATAGATTAATTGAAAGAGATGGCGGTATACTAACTAAAACACCTATAGATGATTATTATTTTAAAGAATATTATAATTATTACTCATCTAATATTGTTGATGGTCTTGAAACCTTACCAGAATTATTTAATAGAGTTCATCTATTTTTAAATGAAATTAAAACAAAATACAAAGATAATAATATACTCTTAGTTACACATGGATCTGTTGTGCGAGCTATACAATTTTATTTCGAAAAGATGCCCGAAGATGGAATGCTTTTAAAAGTTAGTGGGCAAAAAAATTGTGAAATAAAAGAATATGAGTTATAAATAATAAATACTTTATAGTAGAACAAAGATTTCGTCTAAAAATAGGAACATGAAAGCAATAATCTTAGCGATTTTTGCTTTCATGTTCCTATTTCATACTTTTTGAAATACATCTATGTTTACATTATTATGGTTTCAATGCTGTAATTGGTACTACATATACTCCATCTGGTCTTCTATAAGCTGCACTTGTAAGTCCACATATTACACAAAGTACTGATGGCGCTTTTCCATTTTCATTTTCTATTTGAGTCTTTAATTTTATTAAGCTTTTAGCAGCTTCTTCGATCTTATTTGCACCAATCTTTATTTCAAATGCACACCATTCACCATTATCTAATTCTATGATACTGTCTACTTCTCTATTTTGATAATCTTGATAATGATAACATTTTGCATTAAAACTATCTGCGTATATTTTTAAATCTCTTTCTACCATAGCTTCAAATAAGAAACCAAATGTTTCTAAATCATTTATAAGTTTACTTTCTTCTTTAATATTTAATAATGAACATGTTATTGATGGATCTGCAAAATGCCTTTTTTCTGATTGTTTTACTCTTATTGATGAACGAATATTAGTTGAAAAAGGTTCATCATTATCTAATAAAAATAATCTATCAAGTGCATCTAGATATGATGCTAATGTATCTATATCTATATCTTCATTATCAATTTCATTTATATCTTTTTTTAGAGTCATGTTAGATACGGTTGTGCTTTCATTTCTTGCTAATGATCTCAATAACAGTTTTACTTTATGTTTATCCCTATTTATTCCATCTAATCTATTCAAATCATCATCTATAATTAAATTTATATATTCTTCTATTACTTCACTAGCATCTTTAGGAGAATAGTTTAAATTTCCAGGCCATCCACCTCTTATTATTAAACTGGCTAAATGTTTTAAATCAACTTCTCCCGTTAGTTTTTCTTTAAATTTATTATTACATAATTCTTCTAATGATATATCTCCTGAAGAATCTCCAGATTCAAATAAACTCATAGTTCTTAAATGGATTTTTCCATATCTTCCTGCTCCACTATGTGCAATCCCTTTTCTATTAGGAGTAGAGGAACCAGTTAAAATATATTGTCCTTTTAATCCAGTTTTGTCAACGTCAACTCGAATTTCATCCCATAAATTTGTAGTTTCTTGCCATTCATCAATTAGTCTTGGTTTTGCTCCTTCTAAAATAAGAACAGGAGATATCTTGGCAAGTTCAACATTGTTAGATGCTTCACCTGTTGTTTTATGCAAAAGAACTTCACTATTAGAATGATAACGACCTGCCCATGTTTTACCACAATATTTTGGTCCTTTAATACTAATTGCACCAAATAGCTTCAAATAATGTTCTATTTTACTATCTGCAATTCTGTTTTTATAATTTTTTATTTCCATGTTTAACCTCCTTATATATATATTTTATATAATCCAGTGATTTTATTCAATATTAACCCGTGATATTTTATATATTTATCCCGTGTTTTTAATAAATAGTTTGAATTTTTTTACTTACGAAAAAAAATATCTTTAAAAAATGTATTTTTCCATATCTTCCTGCTCTACTATATGCAATTCTTTTTCTATTAGGAGTAGAGGAACCAGTTAAAATATATTGTCCTTTTAATCCAGTTTTGTCAACGTCAACTCGAATTTCATCCCATAAATTTGTAGTTTCTTGCCATTCATCAATTAGTCTTGGTTTTGCTCCTTCTAAAATAAGAACAGGAGATATCTTGGCAAGTTCAACATTGTTAGATGCTTCACCTGTTGTTTTATGCAAAAGAACTTCACTATTAGAATGATAACGACCTGCCCATGTTTTACCACAATATTTTGGTCCTTTAATACTAATTGCACCAAATAGCTTCAAATAATGTTCTATTTTACTATCTGCAATTCTGTTTTTATAATTTTTTATTTCCATCTTTAATCTTCTTGTATCTATATTTATATATATTTTTTATATAATCCCGTGGTTTTAGTCAATATCAATCCGTGATATTTTATATGTTTATCCCGTGTTTTTTATAGATAGTATGAATTTACTTATACGTCAAGATAGTAAACACGAGAAAAACTTTTTATTACTTTTATTTTTTTTTTAAGTTGACATATTACTATCTTCAATACCTATGTGTTCTTTTGAATGAACTTTGGCACTTCTATGAACAAAGTGAACTTCGTTCACTTAGCGTATAACTTTCTTTATTATACACTTTTT
>CANOSM010000049.1 GCA_947569365.1 uncultured Clostridium sp.
AAGTTTATTTCAATATCTATATATACTATTTGGAATTTACTTTGTTAATTTACTACAAAATAATTTGAAAATAATAAATAAAATATTATAGATATTTATATATGGTTATGTTAAAATAAATTGGTAAAAAGTAAAGAACTAAATTAATTGATGTAAAAGATATAAAGAAGGTATAACAAATGAAGAAAATAGTACTAGATATTTTAAATAAAAATAAATTAGGATTATGTATACAAACAATATTTATTGGAATAAATATATATTTGCTAACAATACCACCACAAATTATAGGAAAAATAATAAATTTATTAAATGATATAGATACAAACAAGCAAAAGATCATAGATAATGCAATATGTTTAATAATAATATGTATTATTATTCTCATGGTTCGAATGATTTGGAAGTATTATGAAACAAAAAATAATAGAGAATTCGAAAAAGGAATAAAAGATAGATTATTTGATAGATTCTTGAAATTAAAAATAAAAGATATAGAAAATATAAAAAATGGACAAATAATGTCATATTTTGTTAAAGATATTAATGAATTACGAAGAATTGTATGGAAGGGATCTTCATATGGAGTAAGAACAATATTTACATTGATTATAGTAATGCTACAAATGTCAAAATGTTCTAACTTAAAACTAACAATTTTAACAATGTTACCAATTTTTGTAGGAAGCTTTATAGTTATAAAACTAAAAAAATATTTGGAAATTAATTTTAAAAGATCACAAGAAAGATTTACTAAATTATCAGAATATATTCAAGAAAGTACAGATAGTGTAAGGACAACAAAAGCATATTCATGTGAAGAAAATCAACTAAAAGAATTTATTAAAAAAAATAAAAAAGTAAAAGAAAGTGATAATATAGTTGATATTTTTTCAAATTTAATAAAAATAAGTATTAAAATTAGTTTTGGACTTTGTTATGCAATTAGCTTAATATATGGTTCAAAATTAGTACTAGATGGTACAATGACATTAGGAGCTCTAGTCGAATTTAATGGTTATATTGCTTTATTTGTTGGACCTGTAGACTGGTTACCTGGACTAGTAACAGCATTTAAAAGAGCACAAATATCATATAAAAGAATAGAAAAAGTATTTGAGCTAGATAAGGAACAAATAACATTTGAAAAAAATACAGAATTACAAGAAAGACTAGAAGGAAAAATAGAAATAAAAAATTTAAGTTTTAACTATCCAGATTGTATTATCAACACACTTGAAAATATAAATATTAATATAGAAAAAGGTAAAACTTTAGGAATTATAGGAACCATAGGAAGTGGTAAAACAACACTTATGAATCTTATTACAAAACTATATGATATACCAAACGGAAAGATATATATAGATGGGAGAGATATAAATACTATTCCAACTGATGTAGTAAGAGATAATATATGTTATATAACACAAGATAACTTTTTATTTTCAGCATCTTTAAAAGAAAATATTAATCTATTTAGAGATGAATATGAAGATCAAAAAATATTAGATAGTACTAAAAAATCAGTAATTTATGATGAAATAAATAATATGGAAAATGGAATAAATACAATAATTGGAGAAAGAGGAATTGATTTATCAGGAGGACAAAAGCAAAGAGTTGTTATTTCCAGAGCATTTTTAAAAAACAGTAGTGTAGTAATATTTGATGATACATTTTCAGCACTAGATAATAGAACATCAAAAGAACTATTAGATAATATAAAAGATTTAACTCAAGATAAAACTTGTATAATTATATCTAATAAGATTTCAGATGTTAAAAACAGTGATAAGATTATTGTACTAGAATCAAGTAAAATTATTGAAGAAGGTACGCATGATGAATTAATAAATAAAGAAGGAAAATACTATGAATTTTACAAACAACAATCAAGCAAAGATACACTTGGTTTAAATGAATAGGAAGGAAAAACAAATGAAGAATCAAACTATAAGAAGAATTGTCAAAATGTTAAGTCCACATAAAAAAGCAATAATCATAATATCAATTTTAGCAATAATAATAAGTATAGGAGAAGTTATAAATCCATATCTTATGAAAATAGTAATAGATGATTATTTAAAATATGGAATATATGAAAAGGCATCTATAACAATAGGAAAAATAGGTATTCTATATATAGTAATTACTTTTGTAAATAATATACTAAATTATATAGTAACCACAGCAACAAGTATTTTAGGTCAAAATGTAGTATATACTTTAAGGAATAAATTATTCAAGCATATTCAATATGCAAATATTACATTTCATGATAAAACACCTGCTGGAAAACTATTTGTAAGAATAACAAATGATGTAGAGGATATAACATCATTATTTAAAGATGTAGTTACAAATTTAGTAAAAGATATAATTATGATAGTAGTTTTAATTACAATCATGATAACAATAAAATTGCAACTAGCATTATTTGTACTTAGTATTGTTCCATTTATAATTCTTACATCATACTTGCTTACAAAGGCAAGTAAAAGTTTAAGAGAATATTCAAAAAAAGCCAGAACAGAATTAAATACATTTTTAGCTGAATCAATTTATGGAATTAAACTTATAAAAATATTTAACAGACAATACGAAAAACAAAAAGAGTGTCAAAAATATACTAAAAAAGTTTATAAATCAAGATTACCAATAGCCAAAATTGAAGGATTATTACCAGGAATAATGTTAATCTTGCAAAATTTGGGAGTAGCATTAATTGTATGTTGTATAGCAAATAGATGGTTTGGAATTTCTGCTGATGTAGGAGTTGTATATCTATTTACAACATATATAAAAGATATTTTTGATCCAATAAATAGAATTGTAGAGAACTATGAAACAGTACAAGAATCAATAGTTTCTATCAACAAGATTTATGATATTTTAGAAAATAAAGAATGTTTAGAAAACTTTGAAGAAGGAAAGATTCTAGATGAAGTAAAAGGAAAAATAGAATTTAAAAATGTATGGTTTGCATATAAGAATGAAGATTGGATTTTAAAAGATGTAAGTTTTGAAATTAATCCAGGAGAAAGCATAGCTTTAGTTGGAAAGACGGGTTCTGGTAAAACTACAATAACTAATTTAATTAATAGATTTTATGATATACAAAAAGGTGAGATACTTTTAGATGGGGTAAATATCAAAAACATTAATTTAAGATCTTTAAGAAAAAATATAGGAATCATTCTACAAGACCCATTTATATTTGCAAAAAGTATAAAAGAAAATATAGAATTAGATGAAAAACTTTCAAATGAAGAAGTAGAAGAAGCAATATCTCTTTCATCAGCAAATGAATTTGTAAATTCACTTTCAAATGGAATAGAAGAAATATCAAAAGAGAGAGGAAGTTCATATTCAGCAGGACAAAAACAATTACTTGCATTTGCAAGAATATTTGCTCACAAGCCTAAAATATTTATATTAGATGAAGCAACTGCAAATATAGACACATATACAGAGAAACTAATACAAAATTCAATAGATAAAATTTCAGAAGATAAAACTTCAATTTTTATAGCACATCGCCTGTCAACAATTATAAATGTTGATAAAATAATTGTACTTGATAATGGACAAATCATTGAGCAAGGAAATCATAATCAATTATTGAAAAATGAAGATGGATATTATGCAAAATTATATAATGCATATTATACTAATCTTGTTACATAATATATTATAAATATATAATTTTATTAATATTATAAAAAATGTAATAAAATGTAATTAATAGAAAAAATAGGTCAATTAAAAAAGTAAATGCAATTTTGAAGAACTAAATGCAATGTAAGAGAAAATGCATATTTTTAAGCAATATTTTGATTCGAAATATTGCTTTTTTACTGTTTTTAGTGTAAAATTTATTTAAATTAAAGAGAAAAATTGCATAGCAAACAAGCCAAATTAAATTTGAATTTTTTTGTGGAAGACTAAATTCAACTTGACTTAATTTTGTTTATTTACTTATGTAAGTGTTTTCTTTTTTTATAAATTTATATTTATTTTAGTAGACGGGGAGTGGTGTTTACCTCGTCTTTTTCTATCTTTTGTATATCTAATTTCTTTAGTATTGATTCTCCATATATAAATGAAAATACTTCATATGGTGTCTTTCCTCCTAATGACTTCCTTGGTACTGAATTTATATGTGAAAACATTATATTTACTTTTTCTTGGGTTAATTTATTCCAACTTTGACCATTTGGTAATATTTCTCTTACTTGATTGTGATTGTTTTCTACATGTGGTTTTTGACTTGGTGTTTGTGCATCACAATAAAATATATTACTTCTTATTTCTCCTGTTTCTATATTTACTTCAAATTGTATTGGCTTTGCAAATTCACTTCCTCTGTCTGTTAACAATAGTCTAAATACTTTTTCAAATTCTTCTGCATTTAATTTTTCTTGAATCTCATCTATCGCTTTTGACATGGAATCTGCTGTCTTCTCACTATGTAATATTCCTATCATTAATCCTGTATTTTCAAATATAAATGTTTGTATGTATGGTCCTTCTGGGTTATTATAGACTGTGTCCATCTCCGTTGTTGCTATATCTGGATTATTCAACTTAAACTTTAAATAATCTTCATATCTTCGTCCTGTATAATCTATTGAATCTGCTCGTTTCTTTAGTGTGTTTTTACTTCTGATCTTTCTTTTTACCTTACGTTTTAAAGAAAGATTGCTAATTCCCCAATCTCTAAATAATCCCATTTCTATATAATTATATAGTGTTTTTGCACATAAACCGATTTCTGGATGGTTTTCTAATATTGTATATATTGATTGTCCTTGGTTTATTAGCGGACAAATAATATGAGCTATTGAAAATAACTCACTTGTTGTTAAATTTACTCCTTCTCGTGCATCTACAAGAGTCTCACGATATTGCTGATGGGCTATTTTTGCTTTATAAAAATATTGGTCTAATTTACATTTCTTTATATCTGGGCAATTATTACATGCTCCTATATATTTATCTCGTCTAGAACATGATTCTGTTTTATAATATTTACATTTTCCTGTACAAACACGACAGTCTTTTAAATAAATGCAATTAAAGGGATTCTCATTAAAAATCTTACGTGGTTTCAAAATTCTATTTTTTCTTATCTCTCTAAGAATTGTAGAAGTACTTTTGTCTATTTCGTTTGCAATTTCAAATTTTCTTAATCCTTTATTAATACATTCTTCAATTTTGCAACGTTCATCATATGTAAGATGTTTTATTAATTTTTTCATAAATTTCTCACTTTCTAGAGAAAACACTTACAAATAAATTATAACATGAAATTGCATTTAATCTGTAATTAAGCTATAAGTGAAAGACTTAATTCAACTAATACTATTTACAATTGCATTTACTTTTTTAATTGACCATATATTATTTATATTAATAACAGGTATGTTATATAGTTGTATTGACTTATAAATAATAATAGAATTTACAGAAGAAAAATTAGATTTTTTGAAAGAATATACTAAAATAGAAAATGTTCTATATTTAAGTACAATATCAAATATATTAAAAGTAATAAATCCAGACCATTTAGAATTATGTTTATATAGAATATTCAGTAACGTATTAAATTAAAAATGAAAATAGACGAAAACAAATATGTATAGATGGAAAGACAATAAGCAGTACAGCAACAATGAAAGAACATGGCAGACCAATACACATAATAATAGCATTGTCAGCAGATGAAGGTGTTTCACTAGGACAGATAATGGTGGAAAGTAAAAGTGAACAGTTAAATCAAGTATGTTCAACTGTTCACATAGTGTAGGAATATTACAAAATTATACTATTTTTGAATATTTATATCATACAGAATAAGCTATAATTTTTAAAAATTAATTGATTAATTAATTGGTATTAAATAGATCAATTGATTAGTTCCAATAATTTTAGACTATATATATTATCTCATCGTATTTACTTTTATAACTTTATATTAATAATAATATTCTGTATTCATCAAAAAAAATATATAATCTATTACATCTTGATAAAAAATTTCATTAACTTCTTTTTAATACTAATACATAACCTTTTTCTTTCTATAAGTTTTTACTGTATTTCCTATGTATTTTATCTATAAAGCATAAAAGGTGCATATTACTCATTTTATATTTAATTTTCTAATTACAATTAAAAAAATCTTTATCATTAGAATCCGTTCTAAGACATTTTTGTAACTGAACTAATATACTTTTATTAATAAACTATATGTACGAAAAAATTCTGAATATTTTGAAAAGTAAATTCTAAAGAGTATTAAAATAATATTATATGACTACCTAGGTATAAGTTGATAAGATAAAAGTATACATAAAAGTTTGTCATATTCATTAATCGTGTTGTAAAATATACATGGGAGGTGTATATTTTATGTCAAGAACAAAAGGTGGAAGAAATAGATATTGGAGTAAAGAAGAAAAGTTAAATATTGTAGAGAAAGTAGTGAAACAAAGATATTCTATTAGACAAGTAGCAGAAGAAAAAGGAATAGATAGTGGAATGATTAGAAAATGGATAAAGAAATATGAAGAGCAAGGAGAATCAAGTTTAGAAAATTACAGAAAGCCTACTAATCCTCTAGTAAAATATGATTATATGAGAGATATGTCAGATATAGAGAAACTAGAATATGAAAATATGAAGTTAAAGATTGAGAATGAAATTTTAGAGAGAAAAATAAATTGTGAAACAAAATGGTATAATTGTAATATTCAAAAAATAAAGCAGGATAAATTTGAAATAGTGTTAAAATTAAGCAAACAATATAATATTAAATCTCTATGTGAATATATGAATATCTCTAGAAGTGGATATTATAAATGGCTTAGAAATAAAGGAAAACTAAATAGATATGAAATTAATAGGTTAAAACTAAAAAAAAATTATAGAATCTATACATAAAAGAAAACCAAGTTATGGATATAGAAGAATAAATAGAATTATATTAAGAGAAACTGGACTTGAAGTATCAAATAATTTAGTACATAAAATATGTAAAAGTTTAGATATTAAATCATGTGCTAAACATTATAAATATAAGAAAATAGATGGAAAAGTAATTAAATATCCTAATATAATAAATGGAAATTGGACTGTATCAAGACCATTTGAAAAGGTGGTATCTGACACAACTACTTTTTATTTTAAGAGAAGAGCATATGATTGGACTTTTTATTTAGATGTATTTAATGGTGAAATAATAGGATCTGATATTAGACAATCTAAGCAGGGATGCAATATATTAAATCATAAAATGGCATTAAAAAGAATGATAAAAAACAAAATAAAAAGAGGATATAAGAATTTAGAAACAATACTACATACAGATCAAGGTTCAATATATTCTTCAGTAGAATTTAATAGTATATTTAAAGAATTATTGATAACAAGATCAATGTCTAAAGAAGGTATGCCAACTGATAATCCAATTATAGAATCCAAAAATGGATGGCTAAAAAAAGAAATGATAGATTTTGATATAAATAGTTATAATACTGTAGAAGAGTTTATAGAAGATGTGATAAAAGATAATAATGAATATAGACCATCATATGCATTAAACTATAAAACCCCAATTGAATATAGAATTCAATTGGGATTTAAATAGTATTTTTGTGTCCATTATTTGTGGGCTACTGCACTTTTCTCAATCTATAATAGTACGTTATCTCTATCAAGAATTCTTTCTTTATTCCACCTACTGTGTCTCCTCCATCTGTTATTCCTGTTAATCCTTCTGGACTTATTGTATGATTTCCTCCATACACATAGTCTATATCATCTAAATCTACTATACTCGTTGTAAATGCCTCTCCTTGCGTTCCTTCTATTAGCTGATCTTCTGCTATCTTTGTATCTGTAGGTACATACGTTCCTGATCCTTCTGGTGCCTCCCTCTCTATATAATGATGTACTATTACTTTTGCATCACATACCC
>CANOSM010000050.1 GCA_947569365.1 uncultured Clostridium sp.
TTAAAAGTAAATTCCACTATTTATTCTAAAATGGAATTTACTTTTAAAATTAATACTTTTTTCTTTCTTTATCCATTTAGTGGACTTTTTATATTTTGTATGATATAATCGCAAACATGTAACAGCGTATGTTACAGTATATGTTCAGAAATCAAAAGATAAATTGTTTTAGAAAGGATATTATATGTTATTTGGATATAATTTTGATAAAAAAACACTTTATATAATAGTAGCAATATTTGCTGTAATATTGTTATTAAATCTAAGTAGTTTTAGTATATTAACTACTATATTAACACTTCCAGGTGTAATAATTGCTATTTCATTTCATGAATTTGCACATGCATGGATGGCAAATAGATTAGGAGATCAAACTGCTAGAAATATGGGAAGGATGACATTAGATCCTAGGGCTCACTTAAATCCAATAGGACTAGTACTTCTTATATTTGCACATATTGGTTGGGGAGAACCTGTTCCCGTAAATCCAAATAATTTTACAACAGTATCAAGAAAAAAGGGAGAGATATTAGTTTCACTTGCAGGACCTCTTATGAATTTCATATTAGCTTTAATATTTACAATTATATTTTACTTAATATATGTTTTTTCACCAGAAGCAATAATTGATATGATACTTTCAAAAGAGATTGCAGGAATGTCTTTTATGGGACTTATTGCTCTTACTATTTATTGCACTATAACTGTTAATGTAGGACTTGGAGTATTTAACTTAATACCAATCCCACCATTAGATGGTTCAAAAATCTTTTTAGAATTTTTACCATATAATTCTCAAAGATGGATTGATGAAAAACAAGAAATAATATATGTAATATTTATTGTATTATGGGTTACAGGACTTTTAAGTAGAATTGTAAGCTATCCAATATCTTGGATACAAGACTTAATATTTAATGGAGTAGGTGCAGTATTTTCACTATTTTTATAGAAATTAGGAGAAAAAAATGAAAGATATATTAGTACTAGGAATTGAATCAAGTTGTGATGAGACTTCTGTTGCTGTTGTAAAAAATGGGAGAGAAGTTCTTTCGAATGTAATAAATTCACAAATAAATATACATGAAAAATATGGTGGAGTAGTGCCAGAAATTGCATCAAGAAGTCATGTTGAAGTAATAAATATGGTTATGAAAGAAGCTCTAGAAAGAGCTAATGTAAAACTCGAAAATATAGATGTTATAGCAACTACATATGGACCAGGTCTTGTTGGAGCTTTACTTGTTGGAGTATCTTATGCAAAGGGATTAAGCTATGCTACAGGAAAACCACTTATTGGAGTAAATCATATTAAAGGTCATATTTCAGCAAACTATATAACATCAAAAGAACTTAAGCCACCATTTATAAGTTTAATAATATCAGGTGGACATACTCATCTTGCTTATGTAAAAGATTATAACACTATGGAGATACTAGGAAAAACAAGAGATGATGCAATAGGAGAAGCTTTTGACAAAGTAGCAAGAGTAATAGGACTTGGATATCCAGGAGGTCCAAAAGTAGATAAGCTTGCAAAAGAAGGTAGTCCCAATATAAAACTTCCAATAACCCATTTTGAAAATATGGACTTTTCATTTAGTGGTATAAAAACAGCTGTAATAAATTTAAATCATAAAGAAAAAGATATAAATAAAGCGGATTTATGTGCAAGCTTTGAATATTCTGCCACAACAATGCTTTTAAATAATGTAAAAAAGGCTGTAAAAGAAAAAAATCTTAAAAAAGTTGTTTTAGCAGGAGGAGTATCTGCAAATTCTTATATAAGAAAAGAATTTGATAACTTTTCAAAAGAAGATGGAATAGAAATCTTTTATCCAGAACTTATATTATGTACAGATAATGCTGCAATGATAGCTTCTGCTGGATATTATGATTACATAGATGGAAAAAGATCTGATTTAACATTAAATGCAGTACCAAATTTGAAATTATAAAAGGAGAATAAAATGTCAATTTATGCAATAGGAGATTTACATTTGTCTTTTGGTATGAATAAACCGATGGATATATTTGGCGTAAATTGGGAAAATCATTATAAGAAAATAGAAAATAGTTGGAAAGAACAAGTAAAGAATGAAGATTTAGTTATTCTTGCTGGAGATTTTTCTTGGGCTATGAACTTATCAGATACTATAGAAGATTTTAATTTCTTAGAAAATTTACCAGGAAAAAAGTTATTCCTCAAAGGAAATCATGATTATTGGTGGACTACTTTAAATAAGCTAAGAAAATTTATTTTAGAAAATAATTTTAGAGATATAGATTTTATACAAAATAATAGTTATTTATTTAATGATAAAATAATTACTGGTACTAGAGGATGGATTTATGATAACAAACCAGAAAATAGTAGAATTTTAAAGAGAGAAAAACTAAGATTAAAACTTGCATTAGAAAATGCAGTAGATAATTATGGAGCTGAAAGAGAAATAATTGTTTTTATACATTATCCTCCTTTTGGAAAAGAAGATATACCAGAAGAAAATGACTTAAAGACATTATTTAATCAGTATAATATTAAAAAATGTTATTATGGTCATCTTCATAGTAGTTCATGTAATGATGCACTACAAGGAATAATAAATGGGGTAGAATATAAACTTATAAGCTCTGACTATTTAGATTTTAATCTATATAAAGTATATTAAAAAAATTACCACTATAATATTAACAAATATAGTGGTAATTTTAATTTCTACCAAGAAATTTTCTTAAAGGATATACTTACATGATCTATATTTTCTAATCTTTCAGATACATTAGGACATAAAATTCAAGCTATATATTTATGATATATATTATATATAAGTAAGGTTTTTAGATAAATTTTGCCAAACTATTGCAAAAGAAAAAAAAAGTTGATATAATGAATGAGTTAAAAAATATGCACATAGGTTTAGTTTAGGTTTGTGCTTATAAAAAATATGTAAGTGACCCTAAATGCTAAAATTCAAAGCCTATGGAAGTAAAAACAAGGAGGAATAAAAATGGCAGTAGTTGCAATGAAACAATTACTAGAAGCAGGTGTTCATTTTGGACATCAAACAAGAAGATGGGATCCTAAAATGGCTGAATATATATTTCAAGCTAGAAATGGTATCCATATAATCGATTTACAAAAAACATCAAAAAAATTAGACGAGGCATACAAATTTATTAAAGATCAATCAGAAGAAGGAAAAGATATTTTATTTGTAGGAACAAAAAAACAAGCTCAAGAATGTATAAAAGAAGCTGCAATAAAATGTAATATGTATTATATTGATCAAAGATGGTTAGGAGGAATGCTTACAAACTTCCAAACTATTCAAAAAAGAATTGAAAGATTAAAAGAATTAGAAACTATGTCAGAAGATGGTACTTTTGATGTTTTACCTAAAAAAGAAGTAATTCAATTAAAAGGTGAAATGGAAAAATTAGAAAAAAATCTTGGTGGTATAAAAGATATGAAAGAACTACCAGGAGTAATATTTGTTGTAGATCCTAAAAAAGAAAGAATAGCTATATTAGAAGCTAAGAAATTAAATATACCTGTAGTAGGATTAGTAGATACAAACTGTAGCCCAGAAGATGTAGACTATCCAATACCAGGAAATGATGATGCAATAAGAGCAGTTAAATTAATTGCTGATGTTATGGCTAATGCTGTTATAGAAGGAAGACAAGGAGAAGCTGCTGATATTTCAGAATCAGATGAAGAAGAAATGATATCTGATGAAGAAAATGAATCTCCAGATATGGAGGAAGTAGTAGAACAAGCTACTGAAGAATAATTAAAATTGAATATATAGGAGGAATTATTAATGATTACTGCAGACTTAGTAAAACAATTAAGAGAAAAAACAGGTGCTGGAATGATGGACTGCAAAAAAGTTCTAACAGAAACTAATGGAGATATGGAAAAAGCAGCTGAATTATTAAGAGAAAGAGGAATTGCTAAAGCAGCTAAAAAATCCTCAAGAATAGCTGCAGAAGGACTAGTTTGTGCATATGTAACAGATGATAAAAAAATCGGAGCTGTTATAGAAGTAAATGCAGAAACAGACTTTGTTGCTAAAAATGAAGAATTCAGAACATTTGTTAAAGAACTTGCAGAACAAGTTGCTAAAAAGAATCCAGTTGATGTTAATAGTTTATTAGAGCAAAAATATTTAGATACAGATAAAACTGTTTCAGAAGTTCTAACAGATAAAATAGCAACAATTGGAGAGAATATGACAATTAGAAGATTTGTAAGATATGAATCAGAAGGATTAGTTGAAAGTTATATTCATGGAGATGGAAAGATAGGAGTACTTGTAAACTTTAAGAAAGGAACTGAAGAAGTTGCTAAAGATATTTGTATGCAAATAGCTGCAGCAAGACCAGAATATTTAAAGAAAGAAGAAGTTCCAGCTGAAAGAGTAGAAAAAGAAATGGAAATCTTAAAAGCTCAAGCTATGAATGAAGGAAAGCCAGCAGAAATAGCTGAGAAAATGGTTCAAGGTAGAATAGGAAAATTCTATGGAGAAATATGTTTATTAGATCAAGAGTTTGTAAAAGACTCTTCTATGAAAGTTAATCAGGTATTATCTAAAAATAATTCTGAAATAGTATCTTTTACAAGAATGGAAAAAGGTGAAGGATTAGAAAAGAAAGAAGAAAACTTTGCTGAAGAAGTTATGAAACAAATAAAATAATAAATAGTCAGGGTTACTTTGTGTAGTAATAAAGTAGCCCTCTTATTATATAGAGGTAATTAATATGGGAAAGAATTGGAAAATGGAACATTTCAAAGAAAAAGGAATAGTAGGGATATATTTTTTTCTTCGTGTTTCTGTAATACTTTTACTTATATTAGAAATCATAAGAAATAATTGGAATAATGTATTTATATGTATACTTACACTTATTCTTTTTCTAATACCAGTTATACTAGATAAAAATTTTAATATAGAACTTCCAGGAGTTCTCGAAATAATTATTCTACTTTTTATATACTCAGCTGAGATCCTTGGAGAAATTCAAAATTTCTATGGTATATTTAAAAATTGGGATACTATTTTGCATACATTAAATGGATTTATAATGGCAGGAATAGGATTTTCACTTATTGATATATTAAATAATAGTGAAAGATTTCACATAACATTAACACCAATATTTGTGGCACTAGTTGCATTTTGTTTTTCAATGACAATAGGGGTGTTATGGGAATTTTTTGAATATGGAATGGATATTACAATAAAAACAGATATGCAGAAAGATAGAATAGTAAAATCTATATCTAGTGTAAATCTTTCAGAGAAGAAAGATGATGCAATCTTAGTATCTGATATTACATCTACTAAGATAAATGGAAAAATTGATGGAAAAGAAAAAGAAATAGTTATTGAAAATGGATATCTTGATATAGGAATTAATGATACTATGAAGGATTTAATGGTGAATTGTATTGGTGCAATAATATTTTCTTGCATTGGATATCTTTATATTCTAAGAAGAGATGAGGGAACATTTCTGCATAATTTTATTCCATTATTAAAGAAACATAAAAGGCATAAAAATGTAAATAAAAGCAATTAAAATGATATAGCAATATGTGATAAAGATTTGTAGAAGGGATAAGTTGTAATGAAATTTTATATAGGATCTTCACTTAAAAATGTAGACATAGTTAATTATTATTCAAGAATGTTAGAAGAAAAGGGATGGGAACATACATATAATTGGACAAAGAATCTTAGTGAAAATGAAACTGTTAATGATTTAAAACAAAGTTCTAAATTAGAATTAGAAGGTATTATTGATTCTGATATTGTTATTATATTATTACCAGCGGGAAGAGGTACTCATGTTGAATTAGGGATGAGTATTGCTTTAAATAAAAAAATATTCTTAATAAAAATTTAAAAGAAATATTAAATAGTTAAAGTATAATTATGAAAAAAAATAACAATTTTCACCAGGATTAAGAAATGAAATTTATTTTTCATTTCTTATAGTCCTTGCTATAAAT
>CANOSM010000051.1 GCA_947569365.1 uncultured Clostridium sp.
CAAATGCTCTACATTTCCTCCAGACTCGCACTTTCCTGTATATGTGACTTGCGGACTATTTGATATTACTGTTATTGCTCGATTGGATTTAACTATCTTTTCATCATCTGCATTCCATAATTTATATCTTGTAGCTGTAGTTCCCTCTTCTATTCCGTCAATAGGATCAAAGCCTTTATCTGCACCATTACTTGTACCATCAACTGTATTTCTTGCTGAACCACCATTTATAAATTCTTTTGTACTTTCTCCTTCTGGAAGTGGTAATACTTCTACTGGTATTATTAATGTATATTGATGATTATAAAAGTCTTTCTTTCCCAATTTATTATCTTTAGCTCTTGCTCTAACTATAGTGCCAGTTCCATCTTCACAATTTATAATATCTATGTTAAAATTATCAGTTACTAGAGCATCATCTTCATTTCTTATTTTTATATCAGGTTCTTTTACTTTTACATAATGTGGTACTTTATCAACTAGAACTATTTTATCATATGGATTTTTATCACTACCACTTGATTGTATTCTTTTACCATATTTATTATTAGTTGGATCTGATAAATCTGTAATTTGTAAACTATTTGGAACATATTGTTTTATTGCATATCTATATTCTTCTCCTACTTTTGTATGGAATTTTTTATCTCCATAATATTCTTTGATATCAGGTGGGCGTTGACTACTTCCTGGCCAAATTCTCTTTTGAGGAGGAGTCGGTAAGTCATATACATATGGTGAATTAAATACAAAACCAATTCCACATCTTGTACCTGAATAATCTACCATAAATTTTGTTTCATCATCATTTTCTAATCCGTCAATCTTAATTCCAGCAGTAGCATACCAGTTATCGATGTAATTCTTTTCATCTCCGCCGTCTCCACCATCATCACAATTAAACTTTATAGGATTACCATCATCATCGAATTTTATAGCATTACTATTTATAGATACACCATTTAATTCATTACCATTTTTATCCTTCGCTGGTTGTAATACATGATATTCTTCACCTCTATATGGACCACTTCTTTGATGATATTTATCCTTTTCATAAACTAATGTATTGTTTGTTCCCTGACTTGGTATTACTACAGTTTCATTTCCTTCAGCCCATAATTTTCGTGTTTGGCTTCCTGCTGCATCTGGTGCTTCTCCAATTACATCAATATCATCAATTGCACAAAATACATTTGGTATATTTGCTTTATCATATGTGCCAGTTTTAACATATTTTACATTAAATCTTGCTTTTGCCCATAATGTATTAAAACCAAGCTTATACAATCCACTATCAAGAACTTGAACTCTAACCATATTTCTAACAAGATTATCGTCATCATGAGAACCAATACAATCAGTACCAATACCACTCTGGCCAAATAGTGTTTCTTGATGTTCCAAAGCATTAGGAATATTTACACAATCAGCTTCAGATGTTGATACTATAACATCACATATATCTCCATCCTTATCTACAGCACATTTAGTTATTCTAAACTTGACTTTACCACCCTCTTTTTGTGCAAAAAAATACTTACCTCCACTTTTTACACGCTTAGTATTATTATCTTTATTATATCCGTTGTTCTCTAAACTTTACAGCATCCTTATAAGCTAGTGAACTATGATCATCATATTCATCTGGACTTTTATATCCTATTACTTTAGAACCTTCCATCGCATAAATAGTTCCATATGCATAGTCAGATGGTAGATAGTCAATATTTGACCAATCCTTAAATTGAAAAGTCGCTGCCTTCTGAGGTTCTTCACTATTTAATTTATTATTAATGAAATTTTTTATATCTCCAAAGTTTTTTATTCCATTACTTCTTGCAAACATTAATATACTAATTAGTAATAATATTAGTATAATCATTATTGCAATATAAATTTTCTTATTCAGAAAACGTTTCTTTACTTTTACCTCATTTTCTGCTTTTTCTTTTTTACTAAAAATTCTTTTCATGAAACTTCCTCCAACTTTGTGTTTTTTCGTTTTTCTTTTTTAACACTTTATAGTCTTATCTTAAAACTTTGTCTATATATTAAAAATACCTATTTTTGATTTTGTCTCATGAAAATAGCTTGGATATTGTATCTTACGAATTTTTACTTTCCCTTTTCTTTTTTATTGATTTTTTTTTACAAAATTCTTATTTTATTAACATTTTCTTAGGGAATTTTTATTTTTTTAATCAAAGGGAATCAAATTTCAATAATTATGAACATGAAAATACATTATCCGTAGTAAAATATATAAAATAGAATATAAATTGTAAAATAAAAGTAATCTAAAAAGAGGAAAATAGAAATTCCCTAAGAATAAGTTTTCAATATAAAAAATATGTAATTATTAACATAAGTATATATTTGAAAGAATAATTAACGAAAATATAAAAATAAAAAATATAAAGAAAGTATAATTTTAATAATAGAATATTGTGAATATATATTAATAACTATAGTATTTTATAAAAGAATATACTAACTTGATATACTACATATTAATATAATAAAAATGTTAAATATTACAGATTATAATTAGTTGAAATTATAGTATAATATAAAATTAATACATATATTTATAAGATGAAAATAAAGAAAAAACAAAAATAACTGACAATTCCCTAAGAAAATGTTAATAAAATAAGAATTTTGTAAAAAAAATCAATAAAAAAGAAAAGGGAAAGTAAAAATTCGTAAGATACAATATCCAAGCTATTTTCATGAGACAAAATCAAAAATAGGTATTTTTAATATATAGACAAAGTTTTAAGATAAGACTATAAAGTGTTAAAAAAGAAAAACGAAAAAACACAAAGTTGGAGGAAGTTTCATGAAAAGAATTTTTAGTAAAAAAGAAAAAGCAGAAAATGAGGTAAAAGTAAAGAAACGTTTTCTGAATAAGAAAATTTATATTGCAATAATGATTATACTAATATTATTACTAATTAGTATATTAATGTTTGCAAGAAGTAATGGAATAAAAAACTTTGGAGATATAAAGAATTTCATTAATAATAAATTAAATAATGAAGAACCTCAGCAATATAATTTTGGTACAAAAGATTGGGAAGAAATAATAGATTTACCTAATTATTTCTCTTATGGAACTATTTATTGTATAGATTATGATAAAGAGAGAAAACAAAATACTAAAATTAGTGGTTATGATGATGAATTCAGAGACGATACGTTTAATACAGAAGGTAGTACAGACTATATATATGAAAGGAGTAATGATGCACATTATTTTGCCCAAACAAAAGATGGTAGAATTAAGTTTAGAATAAATGACTGTGCTATAGATGCGGATGGAGATATATGTGATGTTATAGTATCTTTATCAGAACCTACTTGTGTAGATATTCCTAGTGATGCAAAATATGATGATTTTAAGGCTGCGGTAGAGGGATTTGGTAAAGATCATGAAGGAAGTTGTAATGACACAAACCATGATAATAAGAATAAATATTATAGAAATATAGTTAAAGTTGACATTAATGCAAAAGGATTATATAGAATATATTTTTCTACACGTTGGTCAAAAGCAAGATTTAAAATCAGATATGTAAAAAGTGGAACATCTAGAGATGCAAAAATTAATAATATATTTTGTACAATTCAAGATATTGATGTACAAGCAGCAAAAAAAGGAGGATATGAAGATTTACCTTCTGGAGGAAATGAAACTGTTATAGTACCAGATCAAGGAAGTAGATCAACAATATTATATGAAAAAGACAAATATAAATTTAGAACAGGTGAAAACAGGAACACTACAATTGATCATATATTAAAAAGAGCAACAGATAAGAACAATAATAAATTAAATGGTGTATCTATAAACCCTGAAGCTATAGAAAAAGGTTTTAATTGTGATGATGGTGAAACTGATGACAAAAATGATATAGATAACTGGTATGCTACTGCTGGTATAATGCTTGAAGGACTAATGGGTGATGATGTGGCAACATTTAAAATAGATTATTCGGGTACAAGATGTGGTATTAAATTAATATTTGAATCCCCATATATGTATCGATTACCAGATCCTATAAAGAAAATTTGGAATAAAGGAGATGGACGTCCTGGAGAAGATGCTGGAATAAAAGAATCTGACCATAACAATGTGAAAGAAGAAGAAACATATAGATATGTAATAAAACAATATGTTCCAAATAGTTTTGATACTAGACATTTAGAAAGTAAAAAAGAAAATGGAGAAGTTTTAAAAAGTAATTATTCTGAAGTAATACAGTCACCATATAGGAAAATTGCAATACGTGATACACTTCCAGAAGAACTATATCCAACAAATAATGGTGATAGTATTAGAGTAAGAGATGAAAATAATAAAGATGTAAGTGGTAAGTTTACAATAACGTGTGATAAAATCACTGATCCTAATGATTCCAATAAAAAAGTGTATCAAGTTATAGCAAGAGCTAATGATGGTACTGATGCTACTAATGGTGAAGGAGCTGCTAGTGTTTTAGAAAATAGAAATTTTTATCAACATCAATATAAATTAATAATACCAGTAAAAGTAAAGGAAGGAACAATACAAGATGGAGAAGAACAATATGGTCCTATTATAAATAAAGGTGAAATAAGATCAAAAACATATTTAGATACAGGAGGAGCTGGAGATACAATAACTGAAACTAATGAAGTAGAAACAATAGTAAAAAAAGAATTAGATCCGCAAGTCACATATACAGGAAAGTGCGAGTCTGGAGGAAATGTAGAGCATTTG
>CANOSM010000052.1 GCA_947569365.1 uncultured Clostridium sp.
AAAATATTATTATTACACCCTATGTTTACAAGTGCTAAATTTTTTGATTTTGTAATAGATAGATTAAGTAATAAATATTATTTGATTATTCCAACATATAGTGGACATTATGAAAATTCAGACTATATTTCAATGAAAGATGAAGAAAATACTATTGATAAATTTCTAAAAGAAAATAACATTGATAAATTAAAAGCAATTATAGGATTTTCTTTGGGTGGTAATATTGCATTTCATTATTTTTGCAATAATCAAGATAAAGTCGATCAAGTAATTGTAGATAGTGCTCCTATCTTTAAATTTCCTAATATTATAAAAAAATATTTTTATAATAGATACAAAAAATGTTTGCTTAATATAAAAGAATATCCAGAAAACACAGTTAAAGAATTGAATAAGTGCTTTAATGGGATGGGGGAAGTACAACAATATGTTGCACCAATAGTAACAATAGAAAGTCTAAAAAACTTATTAGAAAGTTGTTATAATATTGAAGCACCTAAATTAGAAAATGATTCACAGAGAAAAATAACTTTTGTTTATGGCACAAAAGATATAGCAAGACTTTGCTTACCTAGAATTAAAAAATATAAAAATAGCGAATTTATCAAGATTGATTCATTAGGTCATTGTGGTTATTTTAGAGAAAATACAGATGAATATATAAAAAGATTAATTAGATAAATTACAATAAGTAGAGTAGCTTTATATTTTATAAGCTAAAATATGAAATAGTAGATTAAAGCAAATTTTGATTTAATCTGCTATTTCTTTTTGTGAAAAGTTTGTGAATTTAAAAGAAAATATTGATAAAAAAAATAAAGTGGTATAATATATGACAATAGTATTGAATAAAATAATAGTATTAAAATTTGGAGGGAAAAATGAATAAAGAATTATTTAAAGAATTTATAGACAATATGTACCAAATATACAATATGAAAGTATCAAAAAGTTGCATGGAATTCTGTCAAGGAGAAAACAGAATTTTATTAAAATTAAGTATGGAAAAGAATAGGACATTAACTCCAAGTGATTTGAGTAATGAATTAGAAATAAGTAGACAAAGAGTAACTGCAACATTAAATTCATTAAAAAGCAAGAATTTAATAAATATGGAAATGGGAAAAGAAGATAGAAGAAGAATAATAATAACTATTTCAAAAGAAGGTCAAGACTATATTACTGAAAAAGGTAATGAAGTTGAAAAAGAGATGAAAGTATTTGTTGAGAAATTAGGTGAAACTAAACTCAAAGAACTTAATGAATTACTAAAAATTATCAATAATTAAGAGGTAAATACATGAATAGTAAAAAAGAAGAATTGCCTGCATATTCAAGAAGTGAAGAAATTTTTAATATGAGTTCTCATATTATTGGTGACATTATGGGAATTGTTGAGATAATATTGTGTATTGTTTTACAAAATAGTGGTTATGGTTTATTATCTGGTATTATTTTTGGAATATCACTATTTATTTTATACGCAATGTCAAGCACATATCATGGATTAAATCCTAAAGATATAAAATTAAAGAGTTTGTTTAGAATATTTGACCATTGCTCAATTTTTATTTTAATAGCAGGTTCTTACACACCATTTATACTATGTATATTAAGAGAATATAATTTTAAATTAGGTTGGACTTTTTATGCTGTAATATGGTTTATAGCATTAGTAGGTATTATATTAAATGCAATAGATATGAAAAAGTTTAAAATCTTTTCAATGGTTTGCTATTTAGTAATGGGGTGGAGCATAATTACAAGAATTGATGTAATAATGAAAACATTAGGAACAACAGGTTTTTATTTATTATTATCAGGAGGTTTAGCTTATACAATAGGTTTTATATTTTATGCTATTGGAAAAAAGAAAAAATGGATGCACTCTATATTTCACATATTATGTATTATAGGAAGTATATTGCATATTATATGTATCTTAAAATATGTAATTTAGGAGGAAAATATGAATATTTATGAAGAAATAAAAGAAGTAAATAAAAATAATCAAAACAAAATAGCATTAGGTTTAGTAAGAACAGATGGAACACTTTTAAAATACACATATAAAGAGATGTTTGAAAAAATTGAAATATGTTCAAACAATTTTATTAAATTAGGAATAAAGCAAGGTTTTAGAATAGGAATAGTTGCTCCAAGTTCTCCAGAATGGGTTATAAATTATTTAGCAATACAAAAAATAAAAGCAACAGCAGTCTTAATAGATGCTTCTTTGGAAAAAGAAGAAATATTGAAATTAATTGAAAAATCAGATTTAAGAGCAATTATTTTTAATAATGATATTCGTAATAAGATAGGCATAATGGGAAATATGCCAAATATAAAATTAGAAAATTTTGGAAGATTATTTGCAGATTCAAAAGTAAATAAATGTAGAAAAACTAAAATAGAGGAAAAAACTAATATTTCTACTATTATATATTCTTCTGGAACAACAAAAACAGCATCTGGTATTATGCACAATAGTGATTCATTAATAAATACAACGAAAATGACAATAAAAACAGTAGGACTAAAAAGAAATAGTGTATTTTTAGGAATGTTGCCTAATAGCCATATATATGGTGTAATACTAAAATAGTTTATAATAAAAATATATAAGAATACGCTTAAATGCTTTTAAATCAATACTTTTAAAGAATAAAAAAGTTGTAAAAAATAAAAAAATGATACTAATAAGATACTAACTAACCTCATAGAGTTTTATACAATCTTATAGAGCTTTTTGAGGAAAAAACACAAAAACAAAGGTTTATCTTTGAAAACATAAAAATAGAAAAATAAGTTAAAAAAGAAGTTTACAAAATACTTTTCTGGCTTATTTTTTGACTATTTTCATATACATTTTTTTTTTAGAATAATGTTATAATGATAGCGAAAATTAGTAAGTTGCCATTGAGATGATATTTATTTAATTTAATAGTTTTGTGTAAAATAAATAAAAAAATATAATAAATATAATAATTTAAGTAAAAGAAAAGGGATTGTCCTAGAACAACCATCCCTTTAGAGAAATAAGAACCGTAGAAAATTTTTTTAACTTTTATATTATATATATATATATATACAATAATATCAAAAGAAAAGTATAATAATAAAAATAATTAAGTATAGTAAAAGCCCAATGAACCGAATTATTTTACTTTTACTGTAAAACATCATTTGTGTTGAACATATGAGTGAGATTCCTATTAACAGTTGCCTTACGAAAAAATTATTTTCCATAAAATTATATACCACCTTTCTTTAAAGTTATTATATTATTATATTAGAATGAATAATAAAATATTCTTACAAAACATTTTTAAATTGGTTCCTCCGCAATCTATACCGCAAGCAATTTTTGTCATATATAAGACCCTTTCTAATATTGTAATAATAACAATTATAAATTTATAAAAATATCTAATATAATTATAACATTATATATAAATATAAAATCAAATATCTGTTTTATCTTTATCTTATCAAAGTAGTAAGATTAAAATAATACATGAGATAGAGTAACATTAAACAAAATAATTTGGGTGAGTTGTAAAAGTAACTTCCAAAAGAAAAAGTAAACTCCAAATGTAAGGGA